>JAVBPH010000082.1:0-19139 GCA_031549725.1 Treponemataceae bacterium | reverse complement strand
CCTTTTTCAAAACTCGGTTAGTTTTGAAAAAGGCTTTTGCAGAAAGAATGCTATTTCCTTACCCATACATAAAATAGTATTCTTTCTGCACTTACATCTAAGGTTGCTTTTTCAAAATTTGACATTTTGAAAAAGCCTCTACATTATGGATTTTCTATCATCTTTTCCCTTATTTTCCTGTACAATATAACCGGGTTGTCTCCCGGAAGCAGCCTTTCACCGGATCTGTATTCTATCTTTTTTGGTATTTGGGTAACCACCACCCTTTTATCCTGTTTTTCGATAATCCTGTTTCCGATGCTTCCCAGCAGGGCTGTAATATTGTTGATCATTTCTGATTTTGATATATCCGAATAAAAGCGGATATATAAAACAGTATGTTCATCATCCACCGGGGCAAAAAAAATAAGCACCTTGGAATTGTTGCTAATATGATTCAGCCATATATTCGGGAATTTAAATTTTAAATATGTTTCTTTAATAACACAATCTTCGGCTTTCCTCGGTTCCTGCCCTGTATCAACCTCATTATCCGCACTGAGCTGAATTGTATTATTTTCAAACAGCACCCTGGGACCGTTGACCAGCGTCTTGTTTCCTATACCAATGGTATTGAAATATACAAAAGGAAGATGCATCACATCCAGTTGGTTCTCAATACACCGGGAATAAAAGGTATGCCAGAGATCCTCTATTTCGGAATACACCGATTTTTCACTGATCTCCTCATCAAAAAATGAAATATCCCCCTGGGGATCTCCGGTTCCGTTCCATATAAAAATGATTCCGTGTTTTTCCTTAACATGGTAGTATTCGATATTAAACCGGGTTAATTCCTTTAATCCGTATTTTCCCATGGAAGGAATGAATGTACACCTCCCTTCTATGTCGTACCTGATACCATGAAACGGACAAGCCAGGCTGCCCTGGATGATCTTTCCCTGGGCAAGGTCCGTACCCCGGTGTACACAACGGCTGCTGATGCATCCTAATGTCCCAAGGCTGTCCCTGAACAGGACTAAATTGAGGTTAAGCCGTTTTAAGCCATACACTTTATTCGGGGAAACCTTCTTCGAAGGCAGAATAGCATACCACTGGTTGGGAATCATTTTTACCTCAATATTTTTACATATAAATACATGTACCCCAAAAACTGAAGTTTCTAAAGGTACATTTAATTATAGGACAAAAATGATTAAAGGTAAAATGGCAAAACAATGATTAGAGGTCATTTCATAAATATCCATTTTTTCTCAGATCCCTTCGATGCTTCATCACAAGCAGCCCCAGGGACCGGAGATTCCCGGTGGTTGAGGCTCCCGAAACTACCCGCGGGGAAAATATGCTTTGGTAAACTATTTATGACATGGGTTCTAAAAAAATTATGTAAACAGCAAGCGTTCTTTCAATAAAGCCTTTTCAGGGCTTCCCTTAGGAAATCATCCCGGCTGCAATGAAGGGCAATCCTGGTATTGGCGGATTTATCCTGTTGGGGAAAATCACATTTCGTCATGCCATATTTTTCTTTATCCGTGGTTTCCACCTCAACCAGGCCGGGTTTCAAGTCAAGCAATGATTCATTGAATACCGCAAATACCGTCAGCAGATCGTGGATACACGCCCGGGGTTTGCCGGTAAATTTTTCATTTGCCCGGCACAGATTAATCAAAGCCGTATATATGGCTTTTCTGCGTTCATTTCCCCCGTTAAAATGCTGCTCGATTTCATCCTCCGTTAAGAAAGCTTCCTCGGTAGCATTTAACCCGACCATGGTGATTGGAATACCCGATTGAAAAACAATTCCCGCAGATTCCGGGTCCGCGTAGATATTGAACTCCGCATGGGAGGTGATATTGCCTTTCCCGCAGCCCCCGCCCATCATCACGATCCGTTTAATCCGGGAGGCTGCGTCGGGATACTCCAGAAGAAGATGGGCAATATTTGTCAGCGGGCCGATGGTAATCAGGATTAATTCGCCGTTCATTTTTTTTGCGCAGTCATATATTGCCCGGGGGGCACCCTCAGGGACCGGTTTACCGCCGGCGTCTGGCAAAACCAGGGAACCCAGGCCGCTCTTTCCATGCATGTAGGATGCATCAACAAATTCCCTTTTCAGGGGTTTCAGAGCCCCCTGGGCAAAGGGAATACTGCAGCCGTAGAACGATAAAATATCCCCCAGGTTCCTGGTGGTCATTTCGGCATTCACATTCCCGGAAACACTGCTGAACCCGGCTATTTCCAGCTCCGGGGAATTAATGGCCCCGGTGATAGCAAGAAAATCATCCAGACCGGGATCACAGTCAATCCATACGGGGTATTTCATGTTTTTTTATTCCTTTTCTTCCGTCGGGGGATTCTTTTCCATGCGGTCACCACCGCCAGTACAATAACCGCAGCAGCGGCGGCTTCGGGCAGACCGTTGGCAACCAACGCAAGATATACCAAAGACCAGGGCATATACCCGAAAACAGCTATGGAAGACAAAACCAGAATCGTATTTGTCAGGGAACCCGCCAGGGAACCCACAATAATCCCGGGGGTTTCCCGGATTACCGAAAGTTTTTTAGCCCTGCTTTTTTTCCCGATCTGACCGGAAAAAAGGATGTAAAACAACCATGTTACGGGACCGATAAAAAGCCTGGGAAGTATCGAGATAAGAGGATTCACAAACAGCGCATCCATGGGTCCCGCGGGGGATATGGCGGATTGGATTAAAGTGGACACGCCAAAAATAAATCCAATAAAGAGTCCTACCACAGGGCCTTCCAGGATGGCCCCAATAATCACCGGCACATGCAGGATGGTCAGGGAAACCCCGGCAAACCAGGGGATAAGCCCCAGACGGGTAATACCCAGCACAATGACCACCGCGGAGAGCATTCCCCCGGCGGCGATCTTGCGGATCTTTTCGTATCCCCCGGCGTCCAGGGCATATAACCTCATTTCCATGGCCAGGGCAAGTTTGGTACACCGTTCCAGGGACCGGATAAAGAGGGGAACAATCAGGGGAATTCCCGCGGCAATCCTGCCTTTCCCTTCGTACCCGCCGCCCCGGGACAGCTGGGCGCTGACCACCCGCTGGGCTTCATCGGTTAATACCGGAACAAACCGGAGGGATATCCCCAGGGAAAGGGAAAAATCCTTTACCGGAAAACCGATAAATCTTAGCGGGGCAAGTCCCTTCTTCACGGATTTCAGGGTTTCCCTCAAGGGAGTAACCGCGGTATAAAGGGTCAGCAGCACCATAATCGTTATCAGCCGGAGCACCAGCATGAGGGAGCGGATTATTTCTTGTACGGTGATATCCACCGGTCCTATTACCAAAAGCACCCGGCTGTTGTCATTGGGCCAGGAAAAAACAAACTGGAAAAGAATTATCAGCAGGATAAAGGGAATAGCCCGGACGAAACCATGCAGAAGATAGGAGGGCTTTATCCGGGTGGTCAGATACGACAATACCAGGATACAAACAATGGAAACACCGAGAATCACCGGGCTTGGGCAGATCAATGCCAGGACCGACAGTAAAATCAACCCCAGAATCTTGATCCCCGCATTCAGGTTCCGCAGCGGGGAGGATTTGTTTACGAACTGGCCAAAGGTTGCACCGCTGAAATATTCCAGGCCGGTTTTTTTCCGTTTCTTTTTCGAAGGAATATCCGATTCAATTTTATTGAACAGGGTATAAGGATTGGATTCCCCGCTGCCGGAAATAAATCCCAGGGTTGGTTCCGTTCCATTAATATAGTTGCCGACTACATAAAACATTTCCTCCGCGGACAGGGGAACCTGGCCGCCGGAAAATCCCCGGACCAGCATTTGCCGGTATACCCGGGATACCCAGGGACAGGGGTAAACCGGATTTTCCTCCGGACTGGCGCAGTTGAACAGTTCCCGGGGAGGAGCAAAATGGATCAATTTTCCCTGGTCCATAACAGCCACAAAATCACAGTCCCGGACATCATCAATGGAATGGGTCGTAAAAATTACGGTTTTTCCCTGGCTGCGGAATTCCTCCAGGATCAAAAAAACCTGATCCTTGCCCCTGCCGTCCAGGGATTCCCCGGGTTCATCCAGGACAATGATTTCACTTTCCAGGGCAAAGACCCCCGCCAGGGCAACCCGGCGTTTTTCCCCGCCCGAAAGGGTACTGATCTCCCGGGAAGCAAATTCATCATAGGGAAGATCCACCATTTTTAAAGCCCGGGTAACCGCTTCGGTTAACCGGTCCCCGGTGATACCATTATTTGCGGGTCCGTAGCCCACATCCCCGGCAACTTCCCTTTCAAAAAGCGCAACCTCCGGGTTCTGTATTCCCAGGGCAATTTTCTTCCTTAAACTTTTAAGGGTTACATTTTTATCAAATACATCATTCCCCAGTAAATACACATCCCCTTCCGTAGGGAGCAGCAGGGCATTGATATGTTTCAGCAGGGTTGATTTTCCGGAACCGGAATGGCCAATCACCGCAATTTTAGCTTTTTCCGGGATTCTCAGACTGACCTTTTCCATGCCCCTGGCGGCAAAGCTGGAATCCCTGTTATATTCATGGGACGCGCCCTGAAACACCACCGGGAAGGGACCGTTTTCAAATTCCTGATCCCGGTCCGGAATTTTAAAATCCCGGGAAAAATCCAGTTTTATGTTTTTATGGGTGGTTATATAATCATAAAGATAGTCCGCAAATTGGACAGGATCAAAGGAGGAAGTCCAGGGAAAGGAAAATCCCGGCAGCTCCCGGCTGCACCTTTGCATCATCCTGACCGACTCGGGCAGGCGGAACCCCCAGGAATGCAGATGGGGATTTGACAACAACCCGGCGGGACTGTCATCAAAAACCTTTTTTCCCTGGTCCAGGACAATACACCGGTCCGAATCTATAGCCTCTTCCAGGGAATGGGTCACCTGAATAACCGTGTTGCCCTCATTAATATAATCTTTTAACAGAGAATGGAGGAGGCTCCGGTATTTTTTGTCCAGCATGGATGAGGCTTCGTCCAGCAGCAGCACCTTCGATTTCATGGCCAGGACCCCGGCGATGCATAAACGCTGCAGCTCCCCGCCGGACAAATACTGGGGAGGCATGGAAGCCTTGTGTTCCAGCTCCACAAATTGCAGAGCCTCTTTTACCCGCTGCTTAATCTCGGCTTTAGGCAGACCCAGGTTTTCCGGGCCAAAGGCCACGTCCTCCTCCACCACGGAACTGATGATCTGGTCATCCGGGTTCTGCAGAATGGTACCAATAAATTGCCGGAGTTCAAGAATATCCTGCTGATTATCCGGCGAAATAATTTTTTCTGAATCAATAACTACCTGGATGGTTCCGGTGTAATCTTTCCTGCTCCCATTTAAACATGAGAGCAGGGTACTTTTTCCGGAACCGTTTGCACCCAGAACAGATATAAATTCCCCTTTTTTTACCGTAAAACTCAGATCATCCAGGACAGGTTTATCTTTACCCGGATACTTAAACGAAAGGTTTTGTACGGTGAGTATGGTGCTTTGATGTCCATTATCATTCATGCCTGTATTTTATGCTCATTTAGGAATAAATCCAATACCGTCAAAAAAATTATTACAAGCATGGGGCCCAGGATTAATCCATTAAACCCGAAAGAAATGATTCCCCCAAGGATAGAGAAAAAAATCACCAGGGGATGGAGCTTGACCCGGTCCTTTAAAAACAGGGGCCGGAGGAAATTATCCAGGGATGAAACAATCCCGCCGCACAAAAGCATGAAGATAATCCCCCGGAGATATTCACCGTTTACCAGCATAAAAATTCCCAGGGGCAGCCAAATCGCGGCTGCGCCAAGCATAGGAATAAAAGCACAGATGATAGTTAATATACCAAAAACCAGGGAACCCTTTACCTGGAAAATAATAAAGATGATAAAAGCCACCACCCCCTGGATGAAGGCCACCATGATATATCCCAGGAACAGGCTGCGGGTGGTATCCTTGAATTTGGAAACCAGCTGCTGCATATAATCCTTCCGGATGGGGATAATATTCTGAACGAGTTTGCTCAGGTATGCACCGTCCAGGTAAAAAAAGAAAAGACAGAAAACCATAAAAACGAGGTTAACCAGGAAGTTCCCCACATTTTTTATGATCCCCGATCCGGCATAAACGGACCACTGCAGCCCCTGGCCAATAATTGATTTAAGTTGGCTGTCGATCTGCTCGGGCAGGATCGTTATTTGTCCTGCGGTTACCCGGGAAATAAAATTTGAGGCATACCTGTATATATTTGAAATGACCCCGGGGTTTTCATCAAACATGGCCTTGGCATAGCGGAACAGATCCCTGATCTGGCTGAAAAACTGATAAACGATAAATGACAGGGGAACCACAATAAGGATAACCGTAAAAACGGAAAACAGGGCCGCCAGGACTGTCCTGGCGATCCGTCCCCGGATGGTATCGGGTTTTATTTTTCCGGTTATCCGCTGGTGCAGGGGACTGAACAATACATACAGCAATGTCGACCAAAGTAAAACCGAGAAGAATGGGGAGAATACCCGGCATACTATAAGAAACAGTAAAACCAGGATTATTCCGAACACCCAATTTTGGATGGACCTAGGCTGCATGGGTTACAGGGCTCCTAATAATTTTTCCGCCTCCGCTTTTTTGGAGTAATTGGGATTCCGCTTCAGCAAATCCGAAAGGTATTTCTTTGCGTTGGTTGAATCATTCAGGGCAGCATAAACCTTGCCCAGTTCAAAAACCGCATCCCAGTTATCCGGTTCAAGTTTTACCACCCCCAGGTAGGCATCTCTGGCGGAATTAAGGTTACCCGCCCCGGCATACGCCTTGGCCAGGTTTAACCGGACCGTGGTATTGTTGGACTGCAGGGAAAGGGCTTTTTCATAATGTTCAATGCTTTTTGCCCAGTTTTCCTTCAGGGCATAGGAAGCACCCAGGTTGTTGTTAACTTCATATGTGGAAGGATCAATGGCGTATGCTTCCAGAAGATAGGGCAATGCCTGGTCAGGGAACCCGTTGGTATTGTAAATCCTGCCCAGATTGTTCCTGGGATGGACATACCGTTTATCCAGGGACGCTGCCTTCATGTAGCTGGTAATAGCCCCATCGGTATTTCCGGTGTCTTCATAGGCAAGACCCAGGGTGTAGTTATATACCGCATTGGAGGGAACACCCTCCGCGGCTTTTTGGGCATAGGTCACCGCTTCGGCACCCTTATGTAAAGCCAGTTTGACCGTGGCCAGGTTATAGTTGGTCTGGTAGTCGTTCGGGGCAATCTGCAGGGATTTGTTAAAGGATACCTCCGCGGATTTGTAATCCCCGGAGGCGCTCTGGGCTGCCCCAAGTTCCCGGAGGGACGCCGCATCATTCGGAGCATACTGCAGGGCCTTATTGAAGGAATCTATGGCGCCTTTATAATCACCCTTGGCCGAAAGGATCCGTCCGATTTCCCTGTGGGCCACCGCATAATCCGGTTTTATGGCGACGGCTTTTCTGTATGCCGCCAGGGCTTCATCCTGCCTGCCTAGCACCCGGAGAGTTCCCCCCAGGTTATACCAACCCGGTTCATAATTGGGATTCAGATGGGTTACCGATTCAAAGGATTGTCTTGCATCGGCATATTTTCCCGCGTTGAAATAAATTCTTCCCAGGTTCAGACTGTACATAAATTCGTTGGGGTCCAGGCGGACCGCTTCTTTTAATTCCGCAATGGCATTGTCCCACTGTTTCAGATCACCGTAAATCATCCCCAGGGTATACCGGGGCAAAGCCTGGGAGGAATCCTTATTTATAGCATCCCTGGAATAGCTGATTGCCTGTTTAAGCGCATCCTCCCCCTGGGCTGTGTTAGGATTTTTGGAATAATTTTCGTAATAAGCCTTGCCGATATCCGCCAGCTTCTGGGCTTCAAAACGGTTTTCCCCGGGGGGAACCCTGGTCAAGGCTTCCTTAAACGAGGATGAGGCACCGTTATAATCATTTTTACCCAGGGCGGTTTTACCCTGGGAGATCAGATCATTGACCGTCTTCATCTGGGCCTGGAGAGCCTGGGACTTCCGGGCCAGTTCATCCTCCTCGGCCTTGCGCCGGGCCGCTTCCGCTGCGGCGGCGGCTTTCTGATCCGCATCCCGCTGGGCCCTGGCCGCGGCTTCCGCTTCCTGCCGGACCTGTTCTTCCTCCCGGGCTTTCCGGCGGTCCTCATCGAGCCGGCGCTGTTCTTCCTCGGCCCTGCGCTGGGCGGCTATTTCCTCGGCGGTTAAGGATCTGGTCTGGCTAAGCGGGGACGGCACCTGAACAATGGTGGTACCCCCCGACTGGGCAGCCCTTTGGGCAGCGGCATCCCGGTCATTCTTGTTTCCCGCAATAGCCTCATCCCTGAGACTCCTTGCTTCGGAATCGTTGGAGTTTTCTATAAGCAGTTTATCCAGCAAATCCAGGGCCCGCTGGTACTCTCCCCTTTCGATATACTCTTTTGCCAGATTAAGGGTATTCACCCGGACCGGATCAACATGAATGGTTTCCTGTTTGTTCTTTCCGGAAAAAAGCAGCACCGCCCCAACAATAAGCAGCACCAATACTGCGGCGGCAATACTAATAATAACTATGGTTCTTCTTTCAACGTACAAATGACTCTCCTCACTATTTAAGGTACTCCTAAAAACTGAAGTTTTCAGGAGTTTCCTTTATACAAAAAACCGGTCCATCCAACCGGACCGGGGACCTCTACATTAAAGAATACACTGATTAATGCTCTGTGGGCATTAATCAGTGTTTCCCTAGACCTCTATTTCATTCTAATTCAAATTCGCCGTCGTATCCCTTTACACCTTCCGCTCCGGAGGACAAACCCTGGCTGTCCTCCGCCGCTGCCTGGAGGGATGCGGAAACCTCGTCCAGGAGCCTTTGCTTCCGTTCAGCTTCAGCCTTTGCTTCGGCTTCGGCCATAAGTTTACGCTGTTCCTCAGCGACAAATTCATTTTCAATAAAAGCTATCAATGATTCAATCTGGGGTTTTTTTGGAGAATTGGGTTCCAGGGACAGGAACTGTTCATAATCGGAAATGCCCTCCCGGAGTTTTCCGTTTTTAATCCGGGTATTTGCCCGGTTCAGATAGGCCGATGCGTAGGATGGATCGGTGGTGATTGCCTGGGTATAGTACTGTTCAGCAAATGAAGCATTGCCCTTGCTGAAGTACACATTGCCCAGGTTGTAAGAAATTAATGCGGTCTGGTTTCCTGCCCTGGGCAGGATCTTCCGGTAAATTGCTATGGCCTCATCAAACTTGCTAAGCTGCTGGTAGGCTATTCCCAGGTAAAGGGCCGCCTTCACATGGGCGGGATCCTCGGATACGGCTTTTTCCAGATAGGGAACGGCTTCTGCGGGTTTATTCTGCAGAAAAAGTTCTTCACCCCTGGTGAAGGAAGCCTGGGCAAAAAGAAAACTTCCCAGGATAAAAAAACATAAACCGAAGGGCAGGACCCGCTTATTCATATATCACTCCATAATAGAGCATTTTTCAAAACAGGTTAGTTCTGAAAAATGCTTTGCAGAAAGCCACTATTTCTTTATCTTTAAACAAAATAGTGCTTTTTCAAAATCCCGGACATTTCAGTCCGGCGGACCGTGTAAAAAACTCTCTATAGGTATCGGTATAAAAGACCGATTCCAAAATCCGGCACTTTTCCTGGATGGATATATCCCTTATTTGTAAAAACATCCGGACCGCCGGGATGGATACATCATCCATGGTTTGACATGAAGGCCTAAAGTAATTACTCTACTAATAATAGTATAAAGAATATTAAAACGGGAAGAGTTATGGCCATTATTATTGTAATTATCGGCATACTGGCCGTGGGTATTGGTATTTTAGTGTTTATTCTGGTGAGAATTTTTGTGGCCCCTAAAAAGGTCGAAGTCCTGGTAAACCTGATTAAAAGCGGCAAAACTCAGACAGCCATTAAAACGGCAAAAATTATCCTTGCGAAGGAGCCCCGCAATCCCGAGGCCCACTACCATCTTGGAAGGGCCTATCTGGCGGAGAACAAGGCGGAACTGGCATTGCTGGAATTCAAAGCGGTGAACCAGATTGGTATTATTGGACACAGCATTCCCGAAGCGGATTTCCGCAAGACCATGGCCCAGCTTTTCTACAAATTCGGCCAGGTGGAAGAAGCATTAAAAGAATATATTTTACTGATAAAACTGGAACCGAAAAATGCGGAGTATTATTACTGGGCGGGAAAACTGTTCACCGAACGGAACCGGACCGACATGGCCCAGAATTACCTCAGGAAGGCTGCTGAATTAAATCCCAGGGATGGAAAGGTCCATTATGAACTGGGGATAAACCTCTACAAGGATAAAAAAAACAATGAAGCCCGGTCCGAACTTGAGCAGGCCATAAAATATCAGCAGGATAATTTTCCCGCCTACTATTACCTGGGTAAACTCCAGAAGGAAACCAGGGATTTCACCGCGGCGCTGAACTCCCTGGAAAAGGCCCAGCGGGATCCCCAATTCAAGATAAAGGCCCTGATTGAACGGGGCGGCTGCTATATGACCATGAACGCCCCCGAAAAGGCCATCCCCGAACTGGAACGGGCGGTTAAGGCCATCACCAATGAGACCAATCAGGATGCTCTGTACGCCCGGTATTTCCTGGCCATGTGTTACGAAAAGATCCGGGAAATAGACCAGGCCATTGTCCAGTGGGACAAGATATACGCGGCCAAAAACAATTTCAGGGATGTGGGGGAAAAACTGGCCCAGTACCAGGAGTTCCGGCAGGATGACAAGATGAAGGATTACCTGACATCCAACCAGAACGAATTCCTGGAAATCTGCAAAGCCCTGGCTTTGCAGGCCATGAGCCTTTCGGTGCAGGACATTAAATCCATGAACAACGGCTGTGAAATCATTGCCATAGAAAACGATAACGCAAAATGGCGCAACGCCAGAAAAATGCCCAGGCTGATCCGTTTTTACCGGATGCCCGAAATGGTGGACGAAACAAAGATCCGGACCATCCTGGAGGACATGAAAAACCTGAACATGACCAGGGCCGCGGTGGTAACCAGTTCGGGATTTACCCGGCCCGCCCAGGAATTTGCGGATTCCCGGCCGGTAGAACTCTTTGGCAAAGAACAGCTTCAAGCCCTTTTTCAGCAGGTTAAACTGCCCGGGAAAGGACAAAAAATGAAATCATGAAAATCCTCTGCATCTCCGATCAGATTGATCCATTAGTGTACAGCAATTCCATAAAAGAACGTTTTGCCGATATGGATCTGGTCCTGAGTGCGGGGGATCTTCCCCTGGATTATCTGGATTTTATCGTTTCCAGCCTGAACAAGCCCCTGCTCTTTGTTTTCGGAAATCATAACCTTAAGGGATTCTCCCGGTTCAGAAAATCCTACGACAGCAGGATTGACTGGGACCGGGGAAATTATTTTTATTCCACCGGGGCAACCCATGTGGGTTCCCGGGTGGTAAAAGAAGGTTCCCTGATTGTGGCCGGACTGGGAGGGTCCATGCGGTACAACCGGGGGGATAACCAGTACACTAATTTCCAGATGAATATGGAAATTATCAGACTGATACCAAGACTTCTTTTCCACAAAATTTTCCATGGCAGGTATCTGGATATTCTTCTGACCCACGCCGCGCCCGAAGGAATCCATGACAAGGAGGACCAGTGCCACCGGGGGTTCCGGGGGTTCCTTTGGTTCATGCGGGTTTTTAAGCCAAAGTACCTCATCCATGGCCATATCCATCTGTATGATCTTTCGGAGGTCAGAACCACCAAATACCGGGATACCCTGGTAGTTAATGCATACAGCCACTTTATACTTGAAACAGAGGAAACATATGAATAATGATATGAGCAACGAAATGTTCAGGCTCCAGGCATCCGAGGATTTTACCAAAGCCAAGGGTAAAGCCCTGCTTTCCCGGATGCAGAATTTCATGAACCTGGACAATGATAAACTTCTTTCCTTCAATGATGTCAAGGATATCCTGAAACCAAAAAATGAAACCTACCGGGGCATGCAGGTAGTGCCCATCAAACTGATTGTGGGCAGCGAAGGCCGGTACCGGGATTTCAACAAATATTTTCTCCCCAAGTCGGAACATCTCCGTTCCCGGTGGGAAAGGGTCGATGTGGCCAGGCTTAAGGATATCATCCTGCCGCCGATCCAGCTCTATGAAATCGGCGGGGTGTATTTTGTCCGGGACGGGAACCACCGGGTTTCGGTGGCCCGCACCCAGGGGGTTGATTCCATTGATGCGGAGGTGGTAAGCCTTTCCAGCGAAATCCAGATTTCCCCCTCCATGACCACCGACGACCTCCGGAGGGCGGTTATCGAATATGAAAAGAAACTGTTCTACCAGAAAACGGATTTCGGGAAACTCACCGACTGTTATGATCTTAATTTTTCCGCCACGGGAAGGTACGATGTAATATACAACCATATTCTGGTCCACAAGTATTACATCAACGAAAATTATTCCGGTGAAATTTCCTTTTCCGATGCCCTGGTTTCATGGTACAACAATGTGTACCAGCCCATTATCGGCATTATCCGGGATGAAAAATTGTACCACAATTTCCCTGAAAGGACCCAGAGCGACCTGTATGTGTGGATTGTCCAGCACTGGGATTTCCTGAAAAGAAAATACGGGGTGAATTATTCCATAACCGATGCGGCCCGGGACTTTACCCAAAAATACGGACGGAAACCCGCGGGAATCAGGGACTACCTTTCGCTGCTGGCGGTCAGGTTTTTCAAAGGGAGACATTGATTTAATGGCCATTCTTTCCATCCAGTCCCATGTGGTTTACGGGTATGTGGGGAATACCGCCGCTGCCTTCCCCCTGCAGCGGTTGGGCCATGACGTCTGGGCAATTAATACGGTGGAGTTCTCCAACCATACAGGATACGGTTCCTGGAGGGGCTCCGTCCTGGACCCGGCATTAGTGGGGGAACTGGTGGGAGGACTCAAGGACCGGCAGGTGCTGGGCCAGTGCGAGGCGGTCCTTTCAGGTTACCTGGGGAACCCCCTGGCGGGCAATGCTGTGCTGGAAGCGGTCCGGGAAGTCCGGCGGGCGGTGCCCAACCTGGTGTACTGCTGCGACCCTGTTATGGGGGATGTGGCCACCGGGTTCTATGTCCATCCGGAAATTCCGCGGGTGTTCAAGGAGCGCATTATCCCCCTGGCGGATATCCTAACCCCAAACCAGTTTGAGCTGGAGGCGCTTACGGGTATCCGGACGGACAGTTTTGAATCCGCAAAAAAAGCATTAACCCTGATCCATGAAACGGGTCCGGGAACAATCATGGTAACCAGCTACAAGGGAATGGAAATTCCCCGGGGAGAAATCGGCATGCTGGTTTCGGGGGATACGGGACTGTTCTGCATCAGCACCCCCGAACTGCCCATGGACAAAAACATGGCGGGCAGCGGTGATTTGACCGCGGCATTGTTCCTTTCCCGGTACCTGCAGAGCCGGGATATTTCCCGGGCCCTGGAATTAACCGCCGCATCGGTTTACGGTATTATCGATGCATCCTGCAAAGCCGGGAGTATGGAACTGCAGATTGTGAAGAACCAGGCCGAATTAGTAAACCCGTCGAGTATGTTCCGGGCGGAGAGGATATGAACCTCCCCGCAGGGAACCATGTGTATTAACCAGTCATTCGAATAGGATTTTCCCCTTAGAGCATAGCCTTCAGGTCATCCTGGGAAAAGGCATAACTGCTGCTGCAGTAATGGCAGCGGATATCCATGGGGAAAGGACCATCCTGGATGATGCCTTCCAGTTCGGATTTTCCCAGGGCTTTTATATACATGGCAAATCGTTCCTTGCTGCAGCCGCAGCTGAACTGGACCTTGGAATCCGCCAGGACATGGACTTCGAAATTCCCGAACCATTCGGTAAGGAAATCCCCCCGGCTTTTTCCTTCGGCAAAATAGTTTCCCAGGGAAGGAATTTCCCTCATCCAGACTTCAATATCTTCCATATCCAGGGAATTTGCCCCGGGCATGGCCTGAAAAAAAAGCCCCCCCGCCCCGGCGATCCTGCCCTTCTGGTCATACCGGACGCTCAGCGCCAGGGCGGTCCTGGCCTGTTCGGATTTCAGAAAATACTCGGTGATATCCTCGGCTATCCTGCTGTGGACCAGTTCGATATGTCCCGTATAGGGATCCCCGGTTCCGGCTTTCCGGGTCACCGAAAGGGTTCCCCTGCCGATAAAGGGTTTCAAGTCAAAATTATCCAGGGGTTTATCGATATTTATCGAATTATTAAAAAGGTATCCCCGGACATTCCCCTGCCAGTCGGTATCAACGGAAAATCCCCTTAAGGGGCCTGAACAGTCCATCCGGAGATTGATTTTGGTACCTTCTTTTATGGTGGTGGAGATGAGTCCCCCGGCGATTAAGCCCTGGGACAGGGCCAGGCTTTCGATTATTCCCAAATTATGGTTTGCCCTGGCCTGGGAAACCAGGGCGGTCCCTGAAAGGACTGCCCCTTTTACGGTTCCGTCGAGCATGGAAAAATGGGTTATACCGTCAGGACAAAGGGTTTCAAGCCTTTCCCGCAGTTCCGGGTCATTTATGTTAGTGAGTATCATAGTATATAGATAAATACATATTTGAAGCAAAATAGTCAAGTAAAAATGTTATATTCATATACCTCGGATGGAAATAAAGAAAAATCTTTCTATAAAATTTTTTTATAGAAAAATCTGCTGTTCCGTGATATTATTATTTATAGAACTAATGTTTTTTATGCAATGAAAAAAACCGGTTTTATCAGCAGGTATTGTATAATCTCCGGTACCTTCCGGGTTTTGCTGCCCAGGGAATGAGAAAATTGCCCATGTACCGGAAAAATTATTGAAAAATTACCGGCGGGAAGTATGATTTTATCATATCATCCGTAAAAACAGCATGACGCTGTACGGGAGGAAAAAATGAGGAAATTTATAATAGTATTGGTCCCGGTTTTTTGTTTTTTCTGGCTTTCAGCCTGCGATTTGTTCAATCAGTCCATTCCGAAATATATCAATAAATATACCAACACAGCGGCTCCGGGAAATTACAACTTTGTCGGGAGTAATCAGCCAAGTCCAGCGCCCAACGGAAGCGGAAAGATGATACTTATCCCCGGAGTAACCACTGAAATTGTGGTCAATCTGAGGAATGCAAAAAGTTATAATTTGCATCCGTATTTACAATATTTAGCTTTCAATGAAGATGGTTCCTCTTATTGGTTTCCCGGTATAAGTCCAGAGACAGTTGAAACAGGTAGTAATTCTGTGCTCATTAATTCTGTTCCAGTGGAAGCTACTTTTGACCATAACACCAGTAATATTGTAAAGATACGTATTGGAGATCCTGGGGCTTCTTCCTATCCGGCTATTGGAGATGAATTCCGGCTAAGATTATCCCTGAGAGAAGTGGATACTAACCTAAAAAGACAGTTTGAAGAAGATCTGATATTCCCGGTCTTCAAATGCAATACCGCCCCTTCCCTGCCCAGCGCATTCTCAATTAAGCAGATTGAGGGTACCGAAGACGATGGCCTGACTCTATCCTGGTCACAGACAATTCAGAACAATGATTCCGATGCAAATTATATGGAAATATCCTGCCCGGAATTAGGATTATCGAAATCATATAGCCGGGAATTTGACACCGAAAACGGTAAATGGGGGCACTGGAAGGTCGGCGGTAGTTCCGTAACACTATGTACAAATACAACTGGAACAACGGAAAATTATTCATTTACGGAATTCAAGAACAGCACAACCGCCCAGGCATTCGACTATAATGTGTACCTCACCATGGGAAATTCCGATGGCATCGGCATGGATGTAATAAGCCATGCAAAATATACCGGCACCGGAGACCTCTTTTATGTATCCGCCGGCGGTACACTTGACGGGTCTACCCGTGATAAACCCACTACTCTGCCGGATGCTATCAGTATAATAAATGGAAGACCCGTGGATGTTCCTGATGCAAGGATAATAATTATCAAAGGAACAGAACCGGAACAAATGTTCATTCCTGTCCATACGATTAAACCAGGAAAAACCATCACTATTTTGGGTGACGACAATTCCAATTATTCCATCGGAAAAAACCCCGCGCAAGATGGAAGTCTTTTCACCGTCAGCGAAGGCGCAAAACTTGTGCTTAAACCGGGTTTGAACGGGACGCTTAGCTTAATAGGTAATGGCATAGCCAACAACATGGCGCTGGTCACCGTAAGGGGAACTTTTGAAATAGAAAATAACGTGTTTATCACCAATAATGAAAACACAAATACTGCATCCGCTGATCCGGACAAACAAAAGGGCGGCGGGGTTTTTATAGACGGCGGAAGCTTCGTTATGAACGGCGGGGAAATCTCAGGCAATACGGTAACGACTGGCATTGCCTATACTGGCGGCGGCGGAGTTTTTATTGATAATAACGGAAGTTTCATCATGAAAGGCGGCAGTATTCACGGAAACACGGTGAATAAGACTGGTGGTCCAACAAGTTACGGCGGCGGCGGGGTATACATAAACAAGGGGACCTTTACCATGGAGGACAACGGGAAAATATATGAGAATATTTCCGGTGAAAACGGCGGCGGGGTTTTAATTAATGAAAATGCCGAATTTAAACTGATTTCCGGGGAGATACTCCAAAATACAACCAGCGAAGGATATGGAGGCGGCGTGTACCTTGTTGCTGGGAACTCCGCAAAATTTACCATGTCCGGCGGAAAAATAATTAACAACGGGAATTATTCTTCTTTGATCACATCTCTCGGCGGCGGTGTATATATGGGTGGTGGGGTATTTAATCTGAGCGCTGGGGAAATCAGCGGAAATATGGCAAAATCTAGTAACTCGGCAGGGGGAATACATCTTAACAATGGTACTTGCAATATCTCTGGCGGAACTATTAGTTCCAATAAGGCAGCAGCCGGCAATAATTCCAGGGGCATACAAGTAAATACCGGAACACTTACCCTCTATAACAATGTAAGAATAAATACAGATAATACTGTATATATCGAAAATAACACTAATTACATTAGACTGGCATCAAACTTCGCTACCCAATCTGTTCAAACGGCCAGGATTGAACTCCCCACTAATGATTATTCCGACGGCAGAATTGTAATATCCGGAAATAATATTACGAATCAATATATGCAGTTTGACCTGGAACAGCCCGGCACCGGTCTTTGGGCAATAAGCGATTCCGGAAAATTAAGTACAGCGATGGTTGAAATAAATAAATCAGGGACAACCCAATACCACTTTGATCTTAAAAAAGCAATAGAAGGTATCAGCGGTACTTCCGGGGCAGTTACTT
This sequence comes from Treponemataceae bacterium, assembly GCA_031549725.1. GTDB lineage: Bacteria > Spirochaetota > Spirochaetia > Treponematales > Breznakiellaceae > UBA937. The sequence goes on along the minus strand of JAVBPH010000082.1, from coordinate 1,766 downwards.
TAAATATTCTGAAAAGTATAGGTGTACCGAGTCCAATAACATTAGCTTCCGACGCTTATATTACTTTGGATACACCATCAGGAAATAACATCATAACATTTACAGGATCCGGCAGCCTGTTCCGGATATCCAGCGGAGCAACCTTAACCCTGGGTTCTTCCACCAGTTTAAACACATTATCCCTGAAGGGACCTTCCGGTAATAACACCGCCGCACTTATTACCGTGGACAGCGGGGCAATTTTGAATATGTACGATAAAGTAGTTATTTCCGGAAATACTAACTATACAACATTGGGTGATGGCTATTTCGGCGGCGCTGTGTGCTGTAAAGGAACTTTCAATATGCATGGCGGAATCATCGGCGGCAGCGGTGGTTCAAATAAATCATACCAGGGCGGCGGCGTGTATGTGTACGAAAACAGTACGTTTACCATGTACGGAGGGGATATTTCCCATAATGAAGCCAGAAATACGGCAAGCGCAAGTAATGGCTTCGGCGGCGGAGTATACTCCGCAGGAACCTTTATTATAAACGGCGGGACTGTTGGCGGAACAGCCGCAACATCGGGAAATAGTGCAAAGGAGGGCGGCGGAGTTTATATAAGTAAGGGGACATGTACCATATCGTCTGAAGCAAAGATAAACTACAATAAGGCAAACGATGGTAGAGGCGGCGGAGTTTATATACACGCCAATGGAAAGGTCACCATGAATTTAGGGAATATTACCGCTAATGAAGTTACCTGCGTAAACAGCAGTGAGAACACAGGCAATGGTGGAGGCGTATACTCCGCCGGGGAATTTTATCTGAATAACGGAACCATAAGTAAAAATTTCTCTTCTTTTATAACGAGCAGTGGAAATAGAAGCAATAATGGCGGCGGAGTGTACAGTGCCGCCGGCAGTACCTTCGTCATGAAAGGCGGAACAATAGGCGGTACTAGCACTAACACTGCTGATGGAAATACAGCCTTAAATGGGGCGGGAGTATTTTTATACTTGGCAAAACCTTCGTATATGTACGGAGGAAATATTTCCTATAATGAAACTTTAAACGGAGGCAGCGGCGGCGGAATATATGTGCATGCATGTAATTTTACGATGGCGGGAAAAACGAATGGGTCCACAGTGGATGCCTGCATTGAATTTAATACTGCCAAGAACTCAGGCGGCGGCGCATGCGTTAATGGTAATAATATAACTGATGGCGCCATACTGACCCTTATAGGCGGTAATTTATCGCGTATAAGATACAATACTGCACATGATAATAGCGGCGACGACAGCGGAGGCGTAAAAAAATTCGCCGGGGGGAAATTGGTTGACGGGGGTGACATAACCGGTAACATTAACAACCCATAGATGTAGCTGCAGGCTGCGGGTGGTAATACCCGCATCTTGGCCCAGGGAGGTCCATTAACTTCCCATGGAATACGGGAAACCACTAAAAACCTGGTTTGATTTTTAGAGGTTCCCTGCAATGTAATGATATATGCTGCGGACAAGGATTATACCAACCGCGTTTTATATCCTGCCCAGGGGTAGGCTTATATTCCCGCAAAAAATGCCGGGGGAATTCAGTCACTTTCTTCGTTTACCGGTATGTCGCCGGATACCGGTAAATCGCAGTATAAAACCATAACTTTCCTGAAAATTTTAACCGCCTTAGGCGGCACATTTGCAGAGGGGGTACCCCCTCTGCCCTCCCCCATGTAATCGTTAAATGGTTAAAGTGTTAAAAAGCCCGGATGGCGCGGGCAGCGA
>JAVBPH010000101.1:0-63659 GCA_031549725.1 Treponemataceae bacterium | reverse complement strand
GCTTTTTCAAAATGTCAAATTTTGAAAAAGCAACCTTAGATGTAAGTGCAGAAAGAATACTATTTTATGTATGGGTAAGGAAATAGCATTCTTTCTGCAAAAGCCTTTTTCAAAACTAACCGAGTTTTGAAAAAGGCTCATATAAAAAGAAATATTATCTTCATGTCCCAAAAGGATCCATGGGACATAAATAAAATCCACTGACAACCTTAAAAAAATGAAGTATACTTAATTTGGTTTCTTAATCATAGGAGTTAACCATGGCAAAAAAAATTTTAAATTTAGCCCACCGGGGATTTTCCGGAAAATACCCTGAGAATTCCAGGATCGCTTTTGAAGCCGCATTAAAAATTGCAGGTTGTGATGGTTTTGAAAGTGACGTCCATTTTTCAAAGGATAAAAAACTGGTCATTATCCACGATCCTGTGCTGGACCGTACCACCAGCGGAAAAGGGAATGTCCGGGATTTTACCTACACCGATTTGCTCAAGCTGGACAATGGTTCCTGGATGTCACCGGAGTTCAAGGGACAGAAGCTGATGCTGTTTTCAGACCTGCTGCAGCTTACCAAGGATGCGGGAAAAGTCCTCAACATAGAATTAAAAAATTATGAAGTTTTTTATGATGGACTTGAACAGGCGGTTATAAAAGAAATTGTAAAATTCAAAATGCAGGACACCGTGTTCATCTCAAGCTTTAACCACGTTTCGGTCCAGCTCTGCAAAAAAATCAACCCGGAAATCAAGGCTGGATTACTGTACGGCATGCCTCTGTACGATGCATCATCCTATGCAAAATCCACCCTGGCCGATTACGTTCATCCCAAATACACCATGCTTCAGTACGAGAAAAAACTGACCGGCGCCTTTCTTAACGCCGGTCTGAAGGTGAACACCTGGACGGTCAACACAGAAGCTGACATGAAAGAGATGATCAAACTCGGTGTGGATTCCATCATCACCAATTACCCTGACCTGCTTGCCAAGGTCATGAAAAAATAAGGCGGCCCGGTATTTTCCTTGGGCAATCGGGTCTGTTCAGTAAAGGGAGATCTAATAATGCTTTCAAAAAAACGTTTTTCTATTAACCGTATTACATGTCCATCTTTCAGTTTAAAGGATTTTTTCAGTTTCACCGCCGGCCTGGGACTTTCCAAGGTTGAACTGCGGAACGACCTGTCGGGGAAACCGAACCCGGAAGATATTATTGACGGGCTTAAACCTGGGGACGCCGCATCCCTGGCAAAGGATATGGGAATTGAAATTATCAGCATCAATGCATTGCAGAAATTCAATCTTCCATCCATGAGGAAGGCCTGTCTCGACGAACTGGCAAGGCTCCTCGATCTGGCCGCGAGGATTGACTGCAAAGCCATCGTTCTTTGTCCGAACAATGACATCAAGGACAAGCGGGCCCCGGAACAGAAATATATTGATACCGTAATTTCCCTTCGGGATTACGGCCCCCTGTTTGTAAAATACGGTATTGCCGGTTACGTGGAAGCCCTGGGTTTCGGGATTTCATCCGCCGCTTCGCTGCCCGCAGCAATGAATGCCATTAAGGCATCCGGATACGGGTGTTACCGGATTGTGTACGATACCTTCCATCATCATATCGGTCCGGATACCAGTACCATGTTTGGCATGGGCGGCCTGGGGGCTTCCTATGAAACAACCTATACGGGACTGGTTCATATTTCCGGTGTGGAAGCCGCCATCGATCCTTCAAAGATGAAGGACGAGCACCGGGTTCTGGTTGGTCCAAAGGACAGGATGGACAGCAAAGGTCAGGTAAAAAATCTGGTGAACCTGGGATATCTGGGTGATTTCTCCTTTGAACCCTTTGCGAAAACAGTCCAGAAAATGAAGCCGGACCAGCTCGCAATGGGGATCAAAGCAAGCATGAAATTCCTGGGCGCCTAATTCTCAGCAAACAGGTAATCCAGGGGAACCTCTAAGGAAACACTGATTAATGCCCACAGAGCATTAATCAGTGTATTCTTTAATGTAGGCAAGTCTTTGTAGAATAAAGAATAGCTGAGGGAACCGCTGATTGGCCGCATATTTCGACCGGTTTAATCAGCGATTCCCTAAAAATCCAGCCGGGTTTTAGAGGTTTCAATATTCCCCCGTGGAACATCGTTTTTTATCTATAATTACATATTAAAAAATAAAACCGGCATATCCATTGCTGCATATAATGGGGAAACAACTTCTTGACGTTTTTATTCGTTTTCGTCAGGATAACTTTATGGAAGAAAACACAGTTAAACCTGTATGGCAGGAAGAATTTACCATGCGTTTCTGGGATGTGGATAAGACCGACCGGTTGACCCTCTCGGGGACGGTTGATTTTTTCCAGGAAGCAGCCATCGCCCATGCTGAACATTTAGGGGTGGGAAAGATAATTCTCGACCAGAAAAAACAAGCCTGGATTCTTTCCCGGATGTCGGTTTTCATTGAAAGGCGTCCTGTCAAGGATGAAACCATCCTGGTAAGGACCTGGCCCAGGGGGCCGGAAAAACTTTTTGTACTCAGGGATTTTGATTTCCGCGATAAGGATGACAACGCTATAGTCCGGGGACGCAGTGCCTGGCTTGTATTGGATATGGAAAAGCACAGACCCCTGCGGCCCCAGCCAATTGTGGAAGGGATGCCGTTAAACGAAGGGATGGACGCCCTGCCCGACGGCGCCCAGGGAATTGATGCGGAAGACGGACTTATAAAAACATACGACCGCCGGGCAGGTTATTCCGATATCGACTACAATGGCCACGTGAACAACGCCCGTTATATACAATGGATTCAGGATGCGATTGAACCGGATATTTTATATAATGCCCGCCAGATGAGACTGGACATTAACTATCTTTCCGAAGTGAAACCGGGAGAGACCATAGGAATATGGTCCGGACCGGTACGCGGAAAAACCGGAACCCTGGCAGTTGAAGGAAAAAATCCGGATTCGGATGTATCATCCTTCAGGGCTCAGCTTTGGACAGGAAGATAAATGCTGATCTCGCTGGAACTGATACCCAGAACCAAGGAAGCCCTCATCTCTTCGTCGGAACTGATTCCCCGGTTCCCGGACATTAATTGTATCAACATCCCGGATCTGCTCCGTTTTTCCATCCGGTCCTGGGAAGCCTGCCCAATTTTAGAAACCGCCGGGATCAATTTCACCGAATGTATTCCCCACCTTAGGGCAACGGATTTTTCTCTGGACGAGCCCTTCCCCCATACCGAGTTTTTTATCAGCCAGGGAATCAAAAATATTCTGGTAATAGCCGGTGATCCTCCCCAGGACAGGAGCATCAAAACCTATGACACCGGGTCCGCAGCTTTTATAAAAAAAATAAAAAAAGAATTACCGGGGATAAAAGTATTTGCCGCCTTTGATCCCTACCGTTCAAATATCCGTTACGAGATTGATTACGTCCGGGAAAAAGAAGATGCAGGGGCGGACGGCTTCATGAGCCAGCCCTTTTTTGATCTGCGGCTCCTGGAAATTTACGCCGAATATCTGGAAGGCAAAAATGTATTCTGGGGCATCTCTCCGGTCTTATCCGAATCGAGCAGAAATTACTGGGAGTCCAGAAACCGGGCAATATTCCCGAAATCATTCAAACCGGACCTTTTCTGGAATGTGGACTTTGGCCGGCGGGTACACCGGTTCTGCAGGCAGCATCATTTCAATCTATACCTCATGCCCATCAAGGTAGACCTGGAAGCATACTTGTCCGGACTTTTTTCTTAGTGTATTGCAGACGGTGTTTGTGGTTTTATAACCCGGAGTGTTACAAAGGCTCACTGAAGATACGACTTAAAGCATTGTTATTTTATTGGCTGTAACTATTTTATGGCAAAATAAAGGTAGTGTTCAGAATTATTCGCAAATTAGGTGCAAGCCGAACCTTATGTACCTCTTGAATATTTTGAGCATTACACCTAATGCTTCTTACACTTCCAGTCATGGATTGCTGGAAGTGCTTTAAGACAAGAATGTATTACATCATTTGGTTTACAAGTGTATTCTTGAAGTTACAGAATCCTGCCCAATCATTATTTTGCGAAGGACACTCATCAGCAAAAATAATTTCTAAAGCCTTATCAAGGAGTTTTTCCGTTTTATCAAATAGCATTGTTGTAAAGTTATTGAGCGCATTATTATAAAATGCTATATCGTATGCTTCTCCTTTACACATAATAGCAAGAGCCAAATCTTTTTTTGCTTGTTCAAAATTGCCTGACTCATAATTTTCTTTTGCGCGTCGCAGGTCTATGTAACAATCAAAGACGTAGCGTTCTGTCATTACATCTAACTCTCTGTGCAAATAGAGTGGCGACACTATAGGGCCTGCCCATTCATGGGTTGCGAAAAAATCAGCTATGCAGTTAACTTGCATTTCAAGAGAATCTTGTTTTTTTCTTGCCATTATAACCTCCAAAATGTATTCTAATACGACGTTGGGTGAAGCACAACTGACCCAACCTGTAACAAAAAATATGTAAATGGCTATACTTTTATTTTACCATACCTTTCTCTAAAGTTGATAAATAATTGTATCTTTTCAATACCCAATAAAATCATCTATGACTTTAATCAGTATCTTTTTTCTGGCTTCCGGCAGGTCATCTATCAGCCTAAACCGTTTTGTCCAGCGGATATTCATAGGCATATCGAGTCCCTTAATATCTTTAAGGCCAAGTAATGTATCAGAAGAAACCTTGAGGATCAGGCAAAGACGTTTAAGCATTACATCATCAGGATGCGATCTGCCTACTTCCATATTTGAGATTATTTTCTTTGTAACATTGGCTTTGTCAGCCAATTCCAGTTGGGTTAATCCCCGGAGGATCCTGATTCTTCTTAAATTTTCACCAAGTTCAGAGGAGTCTCCAGGTTTTTCTTGTTCTGATTCCGAAATTTTAGCCATGATAAAATCATAACACCAATCATATAGAGGGTAATTTTATGACACTAAAAATTCTTTTTGAGTTAATATATTGAGACTTTGAATGTATATCCTAAACATGCCTTTTTTGTTGAACTGATACATTATTAATAGGTTTGAAGATAAAACGTAGTTCGTTCATAAGCCATTCAACCTTCGGCAACACTCCGGTATATGCATTACTAAGTCATTTTCCTCCATGCTTTGAGAAAGCATGGTTACTGAAAGTATTCTATAGTACTTTTTTAATACTACCTATTTGAGTGGTTCTTGATTGACATATAATATGTATACATCTAACTTAAGTATAAGTCTTACCATTATTTTTAGAGATTAAGAAAATGAAGAATTGGAAAAAAGCCTTCAGGGTATTGGTTTTGTCAATCACGGCCATTTTAGGCTGTGCAACATATTAAAAAAAGAGCACAAAAATGGAAAAAGCACTTGCACTTATCAACAGCTTCGCAAGCGGAGACACCGCCATTGCGAAAGCAAATCTGGCGGAAGGTTACATTCAGCATAACCTCGCATACGGAACCGGCCGGGACGCGTTTGCCGGGGCAGTACAGCATCTGGGAGCGGCTCCGGTGAAAACCACGGTGAAAAATATCCGGGCTTTTGAGGATGGCGATTATGTTTTTCTGCATACCGTTTATAATTTTGCAGGTTCCGGCGAACAGGTTGCGTTTGACATCTTCCGTTTTGAAAACGGAAAAATCGCCGAACATTGGGACAACCTCGCGGCAATCGCGCCGCCCAATCCCTCCGGGCATACGCAGACAGACGGCCCCGTCGCTGTAACTGACCTCGACAAAACGGCCGCAAATAAAGCCCTCTGTAAACAGTTTATCAAAGATGTGCTGATGGGCCAAAATCCCGGTAAGCTCACCAGTTATTTTAATGGCGATAATTACATTCAGCATAATATCCAAATTGCCGATGGTTTGTCCGGCCTGGGCGCAGCCCTTGAAGCGTTCGCCAAGGCAGGTATAGAAATGAAGTATGACAAAATTCATATGGTACTGGGTCAGGGTAATTTTGTACTGGCAGTCAGTGAAGGGACTTTTAACGGATCGCATACCGCTTATTATGATCTCTGGCGGGTAGAGAACGGAAAAATCGCCGAACATTGGGACGTTATGGAAACCATTATGGACAAGTCCAAATGGGCAAACAAAAACGGAAAATTTTAATGAAATGATATACAAAGGCAACAATATACAGTTGTTTATTCGAAAGTCTGGTTTAATACCCCGCGGTTTGCCGAGGCTCAAAGTACGCACAGTATTGTCGTGGGGTATTAAACCAGACGGTATAATAAATTTCCTCTCGAACGACCCTCCCCGAGGTGTTGTCGTTCGGCTCCTAAGATATCCCGAGGCTCTGCCTCGGGGAGGGTCATTACCCTGCTGATACTATTTATATTATCGGCGGGGTGCCGGGTTACTACAAAAAATGAAGGAACTGCTATGAACAATTATCAGGCGTTTTTCAACAAAAATCCAAACGGAGTTATGGGAACGGTGGAGAAGGGCGAAGCAAGGACCCGCACATTTCAAATTCTCTGGGTTGACGGTAACAGGTTGTATTTTTGTACCGGCAATCATAAACCAGTATATGAGCAAATGAAAAAGAATCCCAAAGTATCCTTCACAGCCTTAAACGCTGAAACAATGGAGTCGGTCAGCGTCAGCGGGACTGCTGTATTTGTAGATGACCCTGAAGGTAAAAAACGCGCGCTGGATGAAAACCCCGGCATTAAAGAGATTTACAAAACGCCGGACAATCCGGTTTTTGAATTGCTTTATATTGAAGTGTCGAATGTGTCTTCTTTTATTTTTTCAAACGGCAAATAATAGGTACAGCAAATTTTATTACCGCATCATAATTCAAATATTCTTTTTTGAACGAAAACACCCTACCATAATACATCCATATACGGCAGGGTGCTATACTATTTTTGGATCCGTTTCTTATATCACCGTTAATTTCCGGCTCTGCCGTTTCTTTCCTTACTGAATACTCTGAAAGGACAGCTGCTTACACGGTATAAGATTTCGGTCCTTCGGTAAAACTAAAGGTTTCCACTTCTTCTGTTTTTATGTAGAAAATTTTAAATATCGGATTATCCGGCGTCTTGTAAATACCCTTTATCGACGGGTTTTCTTCAAGGGCCCGTGTTTTAAGAGCCGGATCCTCAACAAAGGCAACCTTGCCATTTATTGACAGAACCGGAGCGAAATTAGATGGATAAGTACAAAACGATACATTCGGATTGAGTTGTAACTGTTTATAAACCGGTTTTTCGGAATTAGTACAGAAGTACACCTTGTTTCCGTCCGCAAAAAGGTATTGAAATACCCTGGTCTTCACCTTGTTCCCGTCCTGGGTCGCCAATACCCCATTCGGGTTTGCTTTTAAAATTTCAGCAAAATTAATCATGATTGTCTCCTGAAATAAATTAAGAAGCCCGAAACTATACATAGTTCCGGGCATTTTCTTTGCCACTCTTATATGAAATGGCATTTTATAATTTGTTATTCGAAAGTCTGGTTTAATACCTCGCGGTTTACTGCGGCTCTAAGTATGTATAGTATCGTTGCGGGGTATTAACCCAGACGGTATAATAAATTTCCTCTCGAACGACCCTCCCCGCGGAGTAATCATTCGGTTCCTAAGATACCCCGGCTTGCCGGGGGGAGGGTCATTTTCCCATGAGCCCCGGAAGAAATCTGTCGAGCATGGGAGGCGCATTGTAGTCCGGATATTTTGCAACAATGGCTGCCTTTGCTTCTTCAACGGTGCCTAACTTTGCAGCGGCCAGAACATCTGTATAATATGCTTCAACCGTTTGTACGAATTCCGGTCCCTGCATTGGAGCGCCGTGGCCGGGCATATACCAGGTATAGCCTTCTTTGTCCAATGCTTTAAGATGTGCCAGCCGGGGTTCCAGCGGCGGGATAAGTACATGGAGTTTAACATACCCAAGGTGGTCAATATATACGGCTTTCAAGTCGGGCATCTTAATCATCCAGGCTCCAATTCCCCTGTCTACATCAAATACAAAGTTAATTCCATTAACAGTTTGCTTGCTTCCATCCGCAATCTTTTCAATGGTTAAACCGGAACCTTCCTTAGTGGCTTTAATCTGGTCCGCATCAACACTATAAAAAGTCATGTTTGGAAATTGTTTCTCGATGCCAACCCAATGGGCGCTGTCAATATGGCTGATGAAATACCGCGCGATGGGTTTGTTCAGGCTGTCTATATACTGCTTGAACAGAGGCCCATTATCAGGATTGTCACCGGGGAAATCAATGATAATCAGCTTATTGGACTCGATGATGACAGGGCTTACGCTGGCAGACATAAAGGAATGCAGTTTTACCTTGCCGATTTCCTTTACAACTACATTTGAGGGTGTGGGTGCAGTTTGTTTCGTTGTTGCGCAACCCATTACAATGATTGCCAATATGAGCAATCCTAAAATCACTTTCCAATTCTTCATTTTCAAAACCTCCGATTCATTGTATATTTTTTCAGTATTAAACCGACACGACTGTAAAGCGCCGCTTAATGTGCTTTCCCTGCTCGGCTTCGTCGATCATGGCAATGGCATAGTCCGCATAGCTGATTTCACTGTTGCCTGCGCTGTTTACCATGAGTTCTTCTCCGCCAGCCTTGTATTTCCCGGTACGCGCCCCATCGGCTACAAAATTTGCGGAAGGGCTGATATACGTCCAATTCACATTGCTGCGCTGTTTCAGGGCGTCGAAGGCGGCTCCCATGCTGTTTGCCAGGGGTTTGAACATGTCCGGAAAGTCCGGTGTATCCATCACCCGCATGGTGTGTTCGGGATTGACATACAGACTTCCGGCCCCGCCAACCACCAGGAGCCGGTTCGGCTTGCCTGACAGAATATCCGTCAGATGCTTGAGGGACGTTTGGTGCATTTCCATGGTTTCAGGGGTCCATGTCCCAAAAGCGTCAATGATCACCCCATAGTCTTTCAGGTCGTCATAGGTAAGGGTAAATAAATCCTTCACGACTACCCAGGCTTTCCCAAGGTTAGCATCAGCCTTACGGACAAAAGCTGTAACCTCATGTCCCCTGTTCAACGCCTCTTTTACAATCAGGCTTCCGGCCTTTCCGTTTCCTCCGATTACCGCTATTTTCATTTTTAGTACCTCCAAAAATAATGCTTGCTTTTATTTAGCCTTTAAGGGTAAGATATAAGTGTTGGTATCATTTGTCAATTAAGATACGTAATCGAGTGCAGTATATAAAATGTAGTATAGTATACTTATAGAAACTATTGGAGGAATCATGTTAAAACGGTTTGAATTACCCCATTGTCCGGTAGAAACAGCCTTAATACTGATGGGTGACCGCTGGAAGGTCTTAATTGTCCGGGAATTACTTACCGGGACTAAACGCTTCGGAGAATTAAGAAAATCAATCCCCGCAATTTCTCAAAAGGTATTAACCGACCATCTGCGGATAATGGAAGAACACGGTCTGGTCAACCGGAAAGTCTATGCGGAAGTACCTCCCAGGGTTGAGTATTCACTGACCGAGCTGGGCTGCAGCCTTAAACCAATCCATGACGCAATGTGGGCCTGGGGAGAGGAATTTCAGAAGAAGGCAAAAACAAAATGAACAGGGCAGACCAACTTGATTTTTTAATCGGTAAGCTTAATCCCGCTCTCGATCTTCCGGCAACGGTAGATGAAAAATGGCGCTTGTTCCGTTCCCTCGTGAATGTGCGGGAACCTGCTCCGGTGGATGATGATTTCCTCACTGTTCAGGATGGGTTATTGCAATCCCTGATTGCGGAAAAAGGCATAACCACTATCGATGATTTACAGCCTATCCGGGATAATCTGTATATATGGCGGGGTGATATAACTACACTTAGAATTGGTGCTATCGTAAACGCCGCGAACAGCGGGATGCTCGGCTGTTTTGTTCCCTGTCATGCCTGTATTGACAACGCGATTCATACGTTTGCGGGTGTTCAGCTTCGGCTGGAATGTGCCGGCATCATGCGGAAGCAGGGAAAGCCGGAACCTACAGGCGCGGCAAAAATAACAAAGGGATACAATTTACCAAGTAACTTTATTCTGCATACCGTTGGTCCTATTATACGGGGTGATGTAAACGACAAAGACAGGAAGCAGCTTGCAGATTCGTACCGTTCCTGCCTTGAGCTTGCCGGACAAAACGGTATAGGCAGTATTGCCTTTTGCTGCATTTCAACCGGTGAATTTCACTTCCCTAATGAAGAAGCGGCAAGGGTAGCAATTGATACGGTTTCCGGTTTCATGAAAAACGATAACCATTTCATGAAAATAGTTTTTAATGTCTTTAAGGAACAGGATGAACATATCTACAGGCGATTATTGGAATAAATTAAAAGGGATTGCGGAACTGATACAAAACGCCGAATCTTTGCTCATCGGCGTTGGTTCAGGTATGACGGCTTCCGGCGGCCTCAGTTATACCGATCCGGTCCTTGCTCAGAAATGGTACCCTGAATATTTTGAACAGGGGGACAGGTCAATTATTGAGATTATGCATAATTTCTGGCCTAATACGGTTAACGAAAAAAATGCAGCACGGTTTTGGGGTTTTTGGGCAAAACATATTTTTCATATCCGTTATGAGCCTGCCGCTCTAAAACCGTACCTTGACTTATACAATATCGCAAAGGATAAGGATTATTTTATTTGTACGACTAATGTGGACGGACAGCTTGAAAAGGCGGGTTTTGATAGAAAAGATATTTTTTCCCCCCAGGGAGATTACGCACTTTTTCAATGTACAAAACCTTGTACAAAGGAGGCATACGACAATAAAGAAATGATCAGGCGCATGCTTGAACATATGGTTTCACCTTTTGAAATACACACTGATGATATTCCCCGTTGTCCGAAGTGCGGGAGATTGCTTATGCCCAATTTACGCTGTGATGATTCTTTTGTTGAGAAACCGCATGTTAAAAATTTTAATACGTATAAAACATTCATCCAGAAGGCATTTCAGAAAACTATCGTATTGTTGGAATTAGGTGTTGGTTTTAATACTCCTGTTATTATACGGTATCCATTTGAAGCAATAACCTTGCAGTACCCGAACGCAAAACTTATCCGGGTAAATACCGCTGAAGATATTATATCGGATAATATCCTGGATAAATCTGTTTTCATCCAGGAAGATATTGGAAAGGTGTTAGCTGATATTTTGAATGCATTGTGATTGATACCATTTTTGGGTGTAATATTTTTTATCCACGTTCTATATTCTATGTTTTATACTAAGCTGAAACCCCAGCAAATCCAGAACTTTCATAACTGTAATGAATGAAGGGTTCCCTGCCTCCGATAAAGAGCGGTAGAGACTTTCCCGGGAAAGATTCAGTTTCTTTGCTATTTGGGCCATGCCCTTGGACCGTGCAATATCACCGATCACCGTGAGCAGGAATTGCATATCATTTTCTTCTAAGGCGGCTTCAAGGATACCGATAACATCTTCCCTGGTTTCGATCTCATCAGCCAGATTCCAGTCGCTTATTTTTATGGTTTGCTTATTTGTTGCCATCTTTTTCAACAAATGTATCTTTTAAACTACAATTAGGTCAAGTAAGTTATGGAACAGAATAGGGGGTATTATGCATACTTTTTTTGTGTAATATTAAGGACAGAGTTTGTAAATATGAATGAATATACCATTCAATTAACCTGGGCCGAAGAAGCCCAGGTTTGGGTCGCTATTAATGATGAAATCCCCATTGTCCTTGAATCTGGCTCTCTGGATGCCCTCATAGAGCGGGTAAAAACCGCAACCCCGGAGCTTTTAGAGCTGAATGGGAAAGAGCATACAAATATCCATCTTCACTTCAAAGCCGAGCGTCTTGCTGTGGTTTCATAAACCATCATTTTTCGTGAAAAAATCGTACTTTTTACCATTTTCCACCCTGTAGGCCCATTGTAGGCAAGCCAAAATTCACCCAAAATCATGTAGGCAGTTTGTAGGGATAGCGACAATAAAATTATATATCTCTATATATTATATATATTTAAACACCACTAGCTCAAACGAGTTCTCTCCCTGCTAATCTCAGCCCCGCCCATTTTGGTGGTTTTTTACATTAACAGCAGAACTTGAAACAGATTCCCCATAGAGACCACAGATTCTTCAACGTTGAAAAATTTGCCCGAGCGCAAACCAGCGGGACGCTGGTTTAGGCCTTTAAATCCGTTCTAGACAATCCCATTTTTCCGTATGATAATAGGAAAATAAATCAAGCGAGTGAGACCCTATGAAGAAATGCATAATTCTTATACTTATTTTTTGTACCTATTTCTCTTATTCTCAGACAATTGAAGAAATTGTAGTCAAATTGGAAAAGAATAATATGCTGATGGGCTCCGCGGTCGGTTACAGCGCTGTCAGACCGGAGCAGTATGATACATTTGAAACGCTGCTTAATACCGCAAATCTAAATGATTTGCTATTACTCTCAAAACATAAAAACGGTGTAATAAGAGCTTATTCCTGCTGGGGATTATCAAAAAAATACCGGTCCGAAATAGATTGGCTCAGTTTCCTGCAGCCGTATTTATATGATACTCAGAAAATTAGTACTATGTTTGGGTGTATTGTTTCAACCGAGAATGTTGGTGATTTTGTATTATCCGTATGTCAGGATTTTTTATCAGATGAAGAAATCTCCGAATTATACTATTTAGGAATAACGGCAAAATCCCCGCTTTATTATGTTTCTTCAGCGCTTATGAAAGAATCATTTACCGAAAGATTCTATGATCCAATACGGGCATGGGCGCTTGATAATAATGATAACGCCAAACTGGCTTTGGCAAAATACCAAAAAGAGCAGGATAGAGAATTGGTATTGTCATTAAGAGAACAAAATGAATCATTTTTCTTCAGGGCGGTTTCTTATTATTTGAACGATTCATTAAAGCCATATTTCAGTGAATATTTAAAATCAATTTTACTTAAAGATGGCTATAGTACAACCTGGCGTTATTTTTATTCCGCTTTGGCACAATTTCATGATACCTATAGTATTGAGCAGCTTAATTTAGTTTTTGGAAAAGGTGTGAATCCGGGAATCAGGAAATACCATGTTGAATATATTTACAACGCGGTAAAAGATTTTAAAGACGGATTTTATGATGATTTGCTAATAAGGATATGGAATGAATATCCAATAGTTTCAAAGGATGTTGTTAATTATTTCTATATCAAAAATAAGGATTTATGTTTAAAACAAATGCTGTCTTCTATAGAAAAATCCGAAGAATATTTCAGTAATACAGAATCATTGGAACTTATGATAGGGTTATTAATAAAAAATAATGTTGATATAAAAGACTTATACCTAAAGCAAATATCTAAACTAGGGGTAGCTACTTTTCAAGTATACTTCATGTTTATGGACAACTATTGGACAATGGATGCCGAAAAAGTATTGATTGACAGGCTTAAAAAAGAAACAAATGGCCATGTGTTAATCCCTATCTACACATATTTTTTAGAGCATGAATCCTACACCACAAAAGATGAATTAGAAAATATATATAAGAAGACACGGAGTAAATTAATGGATTGGACAAAAAAAGAGCTGGATAGTTTATTCGCAAGTGGGTTTAATCCAGCCTACAGCTGGGCTCTGCAAGGTATGGATTATATGGCCGCTTACGCGACCTGCGGTGGGGTATGTTGATTCACGGAGAATCAATGAAAATATCCCAATGGCTGCGGGGTTTCATACTGCTGGCAGCGATTACTCTGATCCTGGGATCCTGTGCCTCTTCAATAAAACTCACCAAGACCCAGCGGATGACCATCAGCCCTGAAGCGCAGGAATATTACAAACAAAACCGGGTAGTCCGGCTGCCGGCATTGGATATTACCGGTACCATCGCCAGGATTATTGCAGCCTATGATTCACGGCAGCATGCCCCGGAGGTGGAAAAATACCGGAAGGAATTCAACATCACCCTGAAACGGGAAACTATTGCAGGTGTGCCGGTAGTTCTCGTGGTCCCCCCGGATGCTGATGAAGAAGCCGGCCGGATCGGATTTTATATACATGGCGGAGGTTTCCTGGCCGGTGAAGCGGCGGATTTCTTTGTGATGGATATGGCCCACCGTCTGGGAATACCCATAGTCAGTGTGGACTACACCCTCAGCCCCAAGGCTCTGTTTCCCCAGGCACTGGAGGAATGTTTCAGGGTTTATGAAACCCTGGTCCAAACCAGGGAAGGAGGAATGGTCATTGCCTTTGGAGTATCCGCCGGGGGAAACCTCGTATTAGGGACCCTTCTCCAGGCCCGGGATGCAGCGCTGGCTATGCCCGGAACTGTGGTACTCTGCACTCCCTGGGCAGATCTTACCGGTTCCGGAGATTCTTATGTGTCCAATGACGGACGGGATATTCTGGCCTGGGTGAATTCCGTGGAAAAGACCGTACCGGTTTATGCAGGAGCAGAGACAGACATTACCGCCCCCCTGATGTCGCCCATATATGCCGACTATGGTCCGGATTTCCCTCCCTGCATCATCACCACTGGTACAAGGGATCTGCTTCTCAGTGATAGTATCCGCCTTTGCCGCATCCTGAAGAATGCGGGAGTTCCCGTACAGCTGCTGATCTACGAAGGAATGTGGCACGGTTTTAATACAACCCCGGATATTCCCGAGGGGAAACAATGCAATGACGAAATTATCGGCCTGCTCCGGGATATGGGAGTATAAAGTCTCTAATCTCAACCAGTTCTATAAACAAAAATGAAGATACCCCGAGGCTCTGCCTCGGGGTATGAACCCTCAACCTGCCAATCAAAAACCCGTTTAACCAAACGGGAATATACATTATACTCAAAACAAGGAGAATCCTAATGAAGATAAATAAATTATTAATATTAACGATTGCCGTATCATTATGTATCCTGGCCTGCAAAACTCCGGAGCCGGCACCAGAAATTGATGATATAGCCTATGTGATCGAAGAAAAAAAATCATCGATTACCGTATTCGATGATATAGATAAATCAGGTTTTTTCCCTACCGGAAAATTATCCTATGTCATCCAGGGGATGATGGTTTCCAGGGATTTCCCCTTTTCCAATTATCTTGAAGACGTCGCCTACGTGGCAAAACCCAACGGTTCCGATGTGGTCCTGAAGGGTTTAGTGGACGAACTTTGGAGAAGTTCCCTCGACAAGGTTATAAAAACCTATACCAAAGAAGATGGAAGCGCCCTGACCGCCGCGGATTTCAAACCGGATCAGTATATCAAACTAAAAACCAAAGCCGAAGGCGGATACTTCGCCTGCTTTGTTCCCAAGGTAAAACTGGTCCAGGTACAGACCTCCTGGGGAGATACGCTTACCGCCAACCGTCCGGAAGTTCCCCACGGTGACGGGGATTACCTTATCTGCCGGGCCGGCAAGGACGGACAGCCGGACTTCTCGGATGTGTGGATTGTTAATGGTGTGGTATTTCCGCTGACCTACGATATGTCAAAGAAAAAATAATGAGGATACCCCGAGGCAGGCAGAGCCCCGGGGTTCTCCGTTGGAGAGGAAATTATTATACAGGCTGAGGGTTCATACCACATACAAACGTTTCAACCTTCATCCAGGGCGTTAAAAAATCAACCGATGCCAGCATCGTGTATAAACCCCTTGTGCCCTCCAATCATATAGCATGAGCGGGTACCCAATAAGGGTGCCCTTTTTATTTTATTCCAACGGGACCGGGAACAGCCGCATCTTCCCTTGTGTGATATGCCCCTTTTCTTCTATAATAGTGATATGTTTTCACATTTTTTACCGATCTTTTTCACCATGTTTATCGTAATTGATCCCATCGGGCTTGTACCTGTTTATTTGAGTCTTACTTCCCATTTTAACAAAGAACAAAAAAACAAGATTATCCGCAAGGCGGTGTTTACTGCTTTTCTTGTGCTGACCCTTTTTATCGTGGCGGGCAAGGGAATTCTGGGATTACTGCATATTCACCCGGGGGCGTTTTTTATTGCCGGGGGAATCATGCTTTTTATCGTGTCCCTGGACATGCTTTTCGGAAAGCCCACCAGAACCAAGGTATCCCGGCAGGATCTCCACAACGAGGAAGAATCCGACGATGGGGTTTCCATGGCTATTTTTCCGCTGGCCATTCCCATGATGGCCGGGCCCGGAGCTATCACATCAATTATTCTTTTTATGAGTACCGAACAAGTTTCATTTCGTACTACTTTGATGCTGTTTCTTTCGGTGGTTCTTGTGCTGTTCTGTTCCGGGGTGGTCTTCAGGCTTTCGGACTTGATATTAAAGTTCATTGGAAAAAATGGCGTCTCCGTGGCGGAACGGATCATGGGACTCCTGCTGGCTGGACTCAGCGTACAGTTCGTGTATGACGGACTCATCAAATTAGGCTTTCAGTTTGGGATCTGATACTCATGAATAATATTGAACTTTTAGCGCCCGCGGGCTCCCCTGAAGCCCTGGATGCCGCCATCGGAGAAGGTGCCGATGCGGTCTACCTGGGTTTAAAGAATTTTAATGCCCGGCTCAGGACATCCAATTTTGCCTATTCCCAGTTTGAAGGCACCGTAAAAAATCTGCACCGGATGAAGAAAAAAATATACGTAACTGTAAATACGGTTTTCGAACAGCGTGAAGCCGACAGGATGTACCAGCTTTTAAAGTACCTTTCCATTGTTGGTCCGGATGGTATTATTGTCCAGGATTTTGGTGTGGCAAAAATGGTCCGGGATTACTTCCCCGGATTAAAACTGCATGCATCCACCCAGATGAATATTGCCTCCGGCCGGGGGGTTAATCTTTTATCCAAATATGGGTTCAACCGGGTGGTCCTGGCCAGGGAACTTGATATTGAAGAAATCCGCAGCATCAAATTGAATACCAACATGGAATTGGAGGTGTTCATCCATGGGGCCCTTTGTATCAGCGCCTCCGGGATCTGCCTTTTTTCAAGTTACCTGGGAGGGAAATCGGCAAACCGGGGCATGTGTACCCAGGCATGCCGGCGCCTGTACCAGGATGAACATGATAAGGGATATTTTTTCAGCCCTTCGGATCTGCAGCTGGCAGAACTGATTCCCGGTCTGGTTGATGCGGGGGTCTCCTCCTTCAAAATCGAGGGCCGGATGAAAAGCGCCGAATATGTGGGGACCGTGGTTTCCGCATACCGCCGTATTATTGACGGCCTGGGCGGTTCTGAAAATGAAAAGGCTGAAGCTATCAGCCAGGGACTGGCCATTTTGCAAAACGATTTTGCCCGGTCCAAAACAAAGTTCTATCACCTGGACGGAGCCCCTTCGGATTGGCTGAATCCTTCCCAGGATGGCGGGACCGGTATTGCCCTGGGAACCGTTCTGAAAACAAGGGGAACCGGGGAAGACCGGAAAGCCCTTATTGAGGGCGGCCTGGTTATTCCCGAGCCGGGTGATTCGGTCAGGCTTCACAAAGCGGATGATTCCGACCGGCGGGCCCACAAAATCACCGGTGTTGATAAGGAATCCCACGGCAGGTGCTGGATTTCCATTCCCGATAATTTTGATGCGGGTGACTCGGTTTATCTCATCCAAACCAGGTCGATGGTAAAACGGTATCCACCGGTTGTTCCCAAGGACCTGACCGGTTTCAAACGGGTTCCCGGAAGGGACAATGCTCCTGAAATTGTGCTTCCCCCGTTAAAAAAGAAGGTTCCCCAGCGCTACCCCGAAGGTATCTATACAGCAGTCTCAAGTATCGATGACCTTTTTATTCTTCAATCGGTCCGTCCGGTCCGGGCGATGCTGTATTACAACAGAAAAACCGCGAACCGGCTTTTAAGCGGCAACCAGGATCCCCTGCCTTTTGGTCCCAAAGAAATGATTATCGTTCTTAATCCCTACTTCCCCCAGAAGGATGAAGCTTCCCTGACGGAGGAAATCCGGGCTCTGCTTGACAGGGGATATTATCAGTTTGTAGTAAACAATCCAGGGCATATTCCGCTGTTTAAAAATACCGAAGCATTCCTGATTGGCGGTCCCTATCTGTATACCTTCAACCGGTATGCAGAAGCCTTTTTAGCTGACCTGGGTCTTGATGATATTATCACTCCTTTGGAAAATAACCGGCAGAACCTGGAAAGAACCATCCCCAACGACAGGAGGGCCGGGATATTTGTGGGCGTTTTTGCATACCCTGCTTTATTCAGGATCAGGGCCGATCTGGGTTCCATGTACGATTTTAATTCATTTGCGGACAGCCGGGGCGAGGTCTTCACCCTGGTAAATAACAGGGAAGACGGTTCCCTGGTTTTTCCGGCAAAACCATTTTCCATAGTTGATAAGGTTCCCTTCCTGAAAGAAGCGGGCTTCCAGCGTTTTGTGCTGGATTTTTCCGGCCCCCGGCTGAAGAAAAAAGACTACAAGGATGTGATGACAGCCCTGAAAAACGGTCAGCCTTTGCCGGGAACCAGCCGTTTCAACTGGCGGGATGGATTTTACTCAGATGAGGGAACCCAATCCGGGAAGAAGTAACCCTGCGGTAAGAATAATTCAGCATTTTCCGGCTTAACTTCCTTTATATCGAGCCTTTTTCAAAACTCGGTTAGTTTTGAAAAAGGCTTTTGCAGAAAGAATACTATTTCCTTATCCATTAATCAAAAACCTTCTGCACGCTTTCGCGTGCGAGGCAGAGCGTGCGGGGCGGCGAGGTTTGTTGGTTCTGTAAAGTATGGATTTTATGTGGGTTTAATACCCATACAATTTTGATTTACAAGATTTTTAGAACGCCCCAGAGCCTCCCACGCGGGAGCGTGCAGAAGGTATTAAACCCGCTTGCGAATAAAATAACATTCTTTCTGCACTCACATCCAAGGTTGCTTTTTCAAAATCTGGTATTTTGAAAAAGCCTCTATCCTTTGTGATATTTCCGGCAAACACTATATTAGTAAATTACCATGATCCGCAGCCGCAGAATCCTGCGGCTGCGGATTATCAGAATCTGAACAAACGCAATACTTATTTTCCTCTCAAGAACTCCTTCACATAGATTTCCATAGATTAAAATGTGGGGACAACTTCTTCCCGGTACTGGGGAGTTCCCGGCGCAGCCGCAGGGGGAATATTCTGCCCGTATCCGGAAGCTCCCTCGTTCTTTTCGGGTTTGAATTCCACTCTTTCTGCTACGATCCAAACCTTTGAATGATTCTTGCCTTCGGCATCACTCCACCGGTCCTGTTTAAGCCTTCCCACCACCCGGACACCCCTGCCCTTACGGCACTGGCTGTAACAGGTTTCGGCCACCTTAGACCAGGTTTCCACATCAAAAAAGCTTACTTCCGGCTCTTTCTCCAGCTCCTGTTTAAAATAGCGGTTAAAGGCCACACTGAAAGTGCAGACCGGTGTCCCGCTTGGTGTGGA
Organism: Treponemataceae bacterium; assembly: GCA_031549725.1. Taxonomy (GTDB): domain Bacteria; phylum Spirochaetota; class Spirochaetia; order Treponematales; family Breznakiellaceae; genus UBA937. Next base: position 44,235 of record JAVBPH010000101.1, on the reverse strand, counting down.
TTTGAGAGAAGGGTCTCTTACAATATTTCCTTCTATCATAACTGAGTTGAGACTGTTCATATTGACTCCTCATACAAAATGCATACCCCTGAAAATTTAAAGGGTTTTAGAAAAGTCCAACGGACTTGGTTCTACCTAAAGTATGAGGATGATATGGTTTTTGCATTAATGAAATAAAAAAACAATTGGAATTATGATACCGCCGGATCCGGCGGTATCATTCATGTTCCAAAGAATTGTCCGGAAACTTTGATTGTCTACGACAGCAGTTTTCAAACAACCGTCGTCAAAAGAAATTTTTCTTCTGTACTGACCGGCTTTCTTTACTTATTCCGCAAAGAAATGATCTGTTTTTGGAACGTCTATATGGAGCCACTCGCTTAAGGAATTAACAATGAAACTGTGATCCAGATAATGGGGAAGGTTGGAGACGGTTAATACCGCCACTATTTCTCCGGTTTTCAGGCAAATAGGGTGTCCGCCGCCGCAGAACACGTACTCCCGTTCACTCAACCCATGGGTGGGAATCTGTTCTCCGCTGAGGAATGAAACCGCCCATGCCCTCAGGGAACTGCATTCCATGAGGGCAACCGTACGGAATTTCCGGTCCATCCAGTTTTGATTGTTCAGGTTGGTATTTTCAGTAGTATGCTGGAACAGAATATTTCCGTTCAGTTTGCGGATGGCGATTGCCAGATTCAATCCGCTTTCATAGACCTTTTTAACGAGAAAAGCCCCTAATTCCCAGGCATCACGGTTGGAAAAATGTTCAAAACGCAAACGCTTTTCCTGTTCACAAAGCACCTCGTTTAACCTGCCGTACATTTCTTTTTCCATGGTGAACCTACCTTAATTTAAAGCATGAGGCGGTAAATATTCGCCACATCATCTTCGTTTAGTTCCACAAAACCGCCAAGTTTCCCGGTCCTTATATCACCGTAACAAGCGGTATGGGCCAACTTCCCGATATCTTCTTCTCTGGCACCTAATTCCCTGAAATTCAGCGGCATTCCGATTGATTTCAAGAACCGCCGCAACGATTCAATCCCTGCCCGGGCTGTCGTTTCAGGATTCGCAAAATCCATTTGGCATCCCCATACCCGGTTTGCTGCCTGGGCAAACCGCATAATGTCATGTTTCATATTGTAGGTAAAAACCGCGGGCATAACCACAGCCAGTCCTGCACCGTGGGCACAGTCGTATAATGCGGATAATTCATGCTCGATATCATGGCTTGTCCAGTCCTGGGAACGGCCGACACCGCAGGAATTGTTGTGGGCCATCATGCCTGCCCACATAATATTCGCCCGGGCCTGATAATTGTCCGGATCCTCAATTACCCGGGGAGCCTCATGAATCATGGCGAGCATGAGGCCTTCAATCATCCGGTCGGTCACTTCCACTTCTTTGGTGTTTGTCAGATACCGCTCATACAGGTGGGCGAGAATATCCGTAATTCCGCATGCGGTCTGGAATGGCGGAAGGGTCTGGGTCAGAGCCGGGTTAAGGATGGAAAATTTTGGACGGAGCGCTTCCCCGGTGGTGGCGCGTTTCAGCATGCCGTTTTCATGGGTAACCACGGAATCCGCGGAACCTTCACTTCCCGCAGCGGCGATCGTGAGAATCGTTCCTATGGGCAGGGCTTTTTCAACAACCCTTCCCTGGTAGTAATCCCAGAAATCCCCGTCATACGGTACACCCGCCGCGATTGCCTTGGCGGAATCGATTGTACTTCCCCCGCCTATGGCTAGAATGAAATCCACACCCTCCCTGCGGCAAAGTTCTATTCCCTCATAAACAAGCCCGCTCCGCGGATTAGGCTGAACACCACCAAGTTCAACATATAACAGTTTTTCTTTATCCAAAGATTTTTTTACCCGGTCAAGCAATCCCGAACGGACAACCGACCCTCCGCCGTAATGGAGCAGAACCTTTTTCCCTCCAAAGCGTTTTACATACTTTCCAGTATCATTTTCAGACTCTTTCCCAAAAGCAAAATACGTCGGGGCATAAAATGTAAAGTTTTCCATATTAAAACCTTCTTTATCTTTAATCTTTATGTGTAATACCTATTCAGTATAGGAGTACCGTTAAAAAAAACAAGAGGGTATCAGGGAGCCTGAAAGTACCCTTACTCAGGGTCCATAACACTGTTTCCGGTTTTGGTCTCCGGTTCCTTCAGCCACATGATCCGGGATTCACGGATCCGGTCCCTATAAAAGGATTCATCTATTACTTTATCCCTGTTTTCTATTCTGAACGGAATGAGAATAATCCGGGCCGCGATGGTATCAATTTCCTTCAAACAGCTGATTCACTTCCCCGCCTCAGGATGCATCCCCCAAACGGCGGCACAATCAAATTACCGAAGGGTCTGCCCAAAGTAAAATTAGCAAACAATACCTTAAAAGAATCGATATCGATTGATAGATCCATCGCATAAGTAATGCTTCTCCTGGACAAATTCAATATAACCAGAAAAATCTCCTCCTGGTTTTCCCGGCTGAATAGTAAAAGTTCCGGATGTTCCCGGTCAAGGACCGAGAAATTTCCATTTACCAAAACCCTGTGGTTTTTTCTCAGGGAGATCAATTTCTTATAGGCAGCTAAAATGGAATCTCCATCATGCATCTGCTGCTCCACATTAATTCTCGTGTAATTCGGATTCACCTTAATCCAGGGATGGGCACTGCTGAACCCGGCATTTATTCCGGAAGACCACTGCATAGGAGTCCGGGCATTATCCCGGTTGTTGAAAACCACTCCGTCCATATATTGATTCAGATTTTTACCTTCCGATTCGCACTGTCTAAAGAAGTTAAGAATTTCCACATCCCGGTATTCATCCTGCTCAAAGAAACAATTAGTCATGCCGATCTCTTCTCCCTGATAAACAAAAGGGATTCCCGGCAGAGTAAAATTCAGCATAGCCAGCATGACGGCGCTTTCTTTCCAGAATTTTTTATCATCCCCGAATTTGCTGACCTGCCTTGGCTGGTCATGGTTGGACAGATAGTTTCCCAAATGGCCGCTATAGGCATAGATAGGTTCGTACCAGCCAAGGAGAGCCTTCTTAAAATCAAAGGGCGTCACAGGATCGTTTGCCCATTTATGGGTTTTCCGGTTCAGCATAACATGTCCAAACTGCAGGATCATGCTTAGCTCTTTTCTGTCTTCTCTGGTATAAAGGGACGCCTTGTAAGGTGTAAGTCCATTGGCTTCGCCAACACTCAGCTGGCCGTATTTCTCAAAAACTTTCTCATGCATCTCCCGGAAATATTCATGCATCCGCGGGCCATCGTTAAAATATTCGCAAGCCACTTTGTATTTCTCACCGGTATCGGGAAATTGCATATTCTTTGAATACATGCAGGCCGTATCAATCCGGTAACCGTCAATCCCCAGGCCGGACCAAAATTCCATCATATCGAATATTTCCCCGCGGACCCTGGGATTTTCCCAGTTCAGGTCGGGCTGCTTTTTGGAAAACAAATGCAGATAGTACTGCCCGGTTGTTTCATCCCATTCCCAGGCGGAACCTGAAAAGTGGGACCCCCAATCGGAGGGAGGCTCCCCATTATTTTTTCCATCCCGCCATATGTAATAATCCCGGCAGGGATTATCCCTGGATTTTTTTGATTCAATAAACCAGGGATGTTCGTCACTGGTATGATTCACCACCAAATCCATGAGTACTTTTATTTTTCTCCGGTGGGCTTCTTTCATCAAATCCTTGAAATCATCAAGGGTTCCAAACACAGGGTCCACATCCCGGTAATCCGAAATATCATAGCCATTGTCATCCCTGGGGGATTTAAAAAATGGGGATATCCAGATGCATGTAATCCCCAAATTCTGGAGATAATCCAGTTTTAAGATAACACCCCTTAAATCACCAATTCCATCGCCGTTGCTGTCGCAAAAACTCATAGGATAAATCTGATAAATAATTTCATCCTTAAAGGCAATTTCCATAAAACCTCCTCGATTTTTACATCCGGAAAAACCTGTGTTGTATCAACGCCATATAATACACTAATTATAATGAAAAACAATTATTTACTCGATATTTTTTTAATGCCGTGATATTCTTGTTTACTAAGGAACCATCCATAAATATACATAGAGTTCTGTTTTTAAAAGGGATAAAATTGCGGAGTTCATATGGTTATTAAAAGAATAAAAAAACTGGAAGGGATTGACCCCAAATCATGGGAACATCCCGCGGATAAGGCAGCTTTAGGTGCATTAAAACAGATGAAGGGATTTGATGATCTGGTCAGGCTACTGGTTTCGGTCACCACCGAACGGTCCCTGAAGCTGATGGCACTGGCTTCATGTATAAAGGTTTCTCCCAATCAATATCCCAAACTGCATACAGCCCTGGAAAACGTGGTGGAAATTTTTGATTGGGATTATTGTCCCGACCTGTATGTTTCCCAAAATCCTTTCTGGAATGCAGGGGTTATCGGCGTAAAGGAACCATTCATCATTATAAACACGTCCATGGTAAAGGGCTGCACCGACGAAGAAATAACCGCAGTAATAGCCCATGAGATGGGACATATCATGAGCGGCCATGCATTATATAAAACATTATTATGGATGCTGACAAAACTGTCCCTGAACCTCATTCCCATGGCGGGTATACTTATTCTTGCCATAAAGGCAGCATTGCTTGAATGGGACCGGAAGAGCGAACTGACCGCCGACAGGGCCGGTCTGCTCGCCGTCCAGGATGATACATCAAGTTACAATCTGCTCATGAAACTGGCAGGAGCCGAGAGCCTGGCAGAGGTTAATCTTAATGAAATTTTTGCCCAGGCCAGGGAATACGAAAACCAGAAATCGGTGCTTGACAATGCCCATAAATTTTTAAACCAGTTATGGGAAAGCCACCCTTTCCCGGTCATACGGCTGCAGGAATTAAAATCCTGGGAAATGTCAGGATACTACCAGGCCATACTAAACGGCAGCTACAGCAGAAAAAATAATTCAGAAAATGATGTAAAAGAAGATATCAAATCCGGGTTTGAATATTATAAAGATTCGTTCAACAAAAAAGATGATCCCCTATCGGACATAATAAATGATGTGGGGGAAGGCATCGGGAAAGCCGCGGGGGATATCGGCAAAAAAATAAACGATTTTTTCAATAATTAAATTATCCGGAAATTGTAGTGATTAATCCTTCTATAACAGTATGATAAAAAGGGTATGTTCAGAAAAATAATATTTCTCTTTTGTTTCCCCATATTCCTCTGCCCTCTCTTTTCTGCGGAACCGGTCCGCAGTTACGAAGACCAGATTTCATTTATCCATTCCCTGGGCAGCGGCTTTACAAAGGAAATTATAGGGACCGTAGAGTATTCCGGTAAAAACTATCCTATATACAAAATCACCTATGGCAAGTTCCATACCACCCCAGGAAAAAGGTATTTAATTATTTCCGGTGTTCATGGAAATGAACCCGCCCCGGTGTTTGCGGTTAAAGATTTTATCCTGCAGCTGGACGCGGGCAAAAAAATCATCCCGGACACCAACATTGATTTTATATATATTTTAAATCCCTGGGGATTTGAATATAACCAGCGGTACAATGGACTGGGCAATGATTTAAACAGGGATTTATTGAACAGATCCAACCGGGAAATACAATTGTTATTAAACAGCATAAAAGATGCAGAATACCAGGGAGTATTTGACTTTCACGAAGCCAACTCAAAGGGATTTTTTCTTTATTGTTACCGGAATAAAAAAAGGTCCGCCGCAAAAGCATTAATACAAATGCTGAAGGAAAACCATGTGACCATTGATAATTCCTACAAGGATAATATCCTGACGGTTAAAGATGGAATCCTGTATATTCCTTTTTACGCCAAAATATATATGTTCCATAAAAACACCATAACCACGGGACTGTATTTTGACGACCTGGGTATACCCGAAGTATTTACATTTGAAACATCAAAAAACATGCAAACCGAGGAACGTAAAAGAATAATCATGCTGCTGCTGGATCATGTATTTAAGTAAATGTATAGCGAGGCTTTTTCAAAATGTCAAATTTTGAAAAAGCAACCTTAGATGTAAGTGCAGAAAGAATACTATTTTATTTATGGGTAAGGAAATAGAATTCTTACTGCAAAAGCCTTTTTCAAAACTAACCGAGTTTTGAAAAAGGCTCTAGCGATTACAATTTGGTTTTGATCGGCTATCAAAGGATTCAAAACCTTACACATCAATTAAAATTTTTTTGTATCAATCTGTATTTTTAATTGTTTTTTTCACAAAAGCTATGTATATTGAACTGGTTTTAAACAGTCAGATGTGAAATCATTTTTGATATGATCGCCATACACTGAAGCTGCGGGGTTGTTGATTGAACGGGGTGGTATTATGACTGCAAAAATAGAATTGCTGAAAGAAAACGAAATAGGGGAATTCTCCCGGCTGGTTGATTCCGTATTCGACGAATATGTGGGAAAGGATTATTCAGAAGCCGGGAACAAAACCTTTAAGGACTACACGAATCCCAAAGCCGTACTTGAGAGAATGAAGGACAAAAATATCTTCTATGCCGCAAAAGATAAGGACCGGATTATTGGGGTTCTGGAAATCAGGGACAAGGATCATATCTCCCTCTTTTTTATTGATAAGGAATATCAGGGAAAGGGGATTGGCCGAAAACTGTTTGACCGCTATATTTCTGATATAAAACCCGACGGTGTCGCAGCGGTGACGGTTAACTCATCAATTTACGGAGAAAAAATTTACGCGTCCCTGGGCTTTAAAAGAACCGACATCCTTCAGGAGAAGGACGGCATCCTGTTTATTCCCATGATATGTACCTTGTAATGTTTCAGGAAAAAAGTTCCATAAGACTTTTTATATCCCGGCAGTAATAGGTGGGGTTCGCATTTTTCAGCTCCGCCTCATCTCCGTGGCCATAACCCACTGCGACGGAATCTATTCCGTTTTTTCCGGCTCCCACAATATCAAACATCCGGTCGCCGACCATCACCGTGGCAGACTTATCCAGGCGGTGTTTTTCAATCAGGTAGGCGATAATTTCTGCCTTATCCGACCGGCTCTCATCCAGCTGGGCCCCGGCAACATCCGCAAAATACCGGCGCAAATTAAAATTATCCAGGACCTGAACTGCAAAATGTTCCGCCTTTGAAGTGGCCACCATACATTGTTTCCCCTGGGATACCAGAAGATCCAGCAGTTCCGGAATTCCATTATAGAGTTTATTTTCGTATACACCCTTTTCCGCATAGTAACCCCGGAATATTCCAATAGCCCGTTTTGTATCCTCCGGATTAAATCCGTAATCCCTGGTAAAGGTTAGCTCCAGAGGTGGCCCTATAAACGTGCGGAGTTTTTTTTCATTGGTTTCCTGGATGCCAAATTTTTCCAGGGTATGCATGTAGCCATGGATTACCCCTTCGTAGGGATCGGTCAAGGTTCCGTCCAGATCAAACAAAATAGTGCTGTATTTCATGAATGTTCCTTCATCGGGCTTTTATATAAGGATACTATATAGGGATAAAAAATAGAAGCCGGGATTTTCCTCCGGGACTCTGAAAAAACATTGTTCCATCAGTATACATAAACCGGGTAAATATATATTATGTATAAACAAATAACAAATAGGAGCTTTTATGGACCAAAAACGATATTTTTTTACCTCTGAATCCGTTGGTGAGGGTCATCCAGATAAATTATGTGATCAGATTTCCGATGCCATCCTGGATGCATGTTTGATGGACGATCCCCAAAGCCGGGTTGCCTGTGAAACCTTTGCATCCACATCACTGGTATTGGTTGGCGGCGAAATCACCACCAACACCTTTGTTGATTTTCAGGAAGTGGTCAGGAAGGTCGCAAAGGACGTTGGTTATACCGATCCTGCCTACGGCCTTGACTACCAGTCCATGGCTGTTCTTGATATGATCCACAGCCAGTCCCCTGATATCAGCCAGGGTGTTTCCGGTACGGGCCTGGAGGAATACCGGGGCCAGCAGGGCGCCGGTGACCAGGGGATGATGTTCGGGTTTGCCTGCAATGAAACCAAAGAGCTTATGCCCATGCCGATTACCCTGGCCCATAAAATCCTGGACAAAGCCACGGTCCAGCGGAAATCAAAAATAATCCCCTGGCTCAGGCCCGATGCCAAAAGCCAGGTAACCGTTGAGTACGAAGGACATAAACCAGTAAGGATTGATGCGGTGGTTGTATCCCACCAGCATGACGACGGAATTGCATACGATGTGATCAAACAGACCATCATCAATGAAATTATCATTCCTATTCTGGAGCCCACGGGGCTTCTGGATGCCAATACCAAATACTTTATCAATCCCACCGGCCGGTTTGTGGTGGGCGGCCCCTTCGGCGACACCGGTCTGACCGGCCGTAAAATCATTGTTGATACCTACGGCGGCATGGGACGCCATGGCGGCGGGGCTTTCTCCGGAAAGGACCCCACCAAGGTCGACAGGTCCGCCGCATATATGGCCCGTTACGTAGCAAAGAATATTGTTGCTGCGGGTTTGGCCGAACGCTGTGAACTGCAGTTATCCTACGCCATCGGGGTTCCGTTCCCGGTTTCCGTCATGGTTGATACCTTTGGAACCGAGACGGTAGACGAAGAAAGGATCGCCAAGGCGGTGAACAAGGTTTTTGATTTATCACCCTCCGGGATTATCTCTACCCTGGACCTCCGCCGGCCGGTTTACCGTAAAACCGCCAGCTACGGCCACTTCGGCCGGGATGATTTCTCCTGGGAAAAAACTGATAAAGTGGAAGCACTGCAGCGCGAAGCAGGAAAATAAACGATGGAAGTTTCCAGACTGGCGGCATCAATCCGCCGGTTTGCACAGTTGAGTCATGCCAGGTCCGGCGGACCCGGCGGGCAGCATGTAAATAAAACTAGCACCAAAATAGTACTTACCCTTCCGGTGGGGAAACTCGAGGGTTTGAATGAATCCGAAGCAGCCCGGCTCCGGGTTCAGCTGGCCAACCGGATAAACCATGAGGATGAACTGGTCGTTCATTCATCGGAAGACCGGTCCCAGAAAAAAAATATTGAAGAATCATTTCTCCGGGCGGAGAAACTTATCATCTCCGCCGCCCGTCTTCCAAAACACAGAAAACCCTCCAGGCCATCAAAGGCTGTAAAAGAAAAAAGGCTGGCCTCAAAGCGGCTGCATGGTTTAAAAAAAGCCCAAAGGAATTATTCCGCAGAGGATTAGGGAACCGCTGATTAAACCTGTCGCAATATGCGGCCAATCAGTGTTTCCTTAGCCCTGCTTTCCCGTTTCCCTCGAATAATTCATTTCATTCTGTTATAGTTATGCTATGGCATATAAAGATCTGCAGGATTTTATGGCGGTCCTTGAAAAAGAAGGCGAGCTCAAACGCATCTCCACTGAGGTTGATCCAATTCTTGAAATTACCGAAATCGCCGACCGGGTGATGCGGGAAAACGGCCCGGCCCTCCTGTTTGAAAACGTAAAAGGATCCGAGTATCCTCTGCTGATCAATGCGATGGGCAGCGAAAAACGGATGGCCCTGGCCTTTGGTACGGAAACCCTGGATGAAAAAGCCGGGGAAATTGAGGATCTTATTTTGTGGGCCTGGTCCCAGGTCCGGGACTTTAATCTTCTGAAGGCCGTTCCATCGGCTCTGCCTAAACTGCCCGCGGTGATGAGCCTGTTTCCCAAAAGAATTTCAAATCCAAAATGCCAGGAAATAATTGATGATTCATCGGGGTTCAGTACCCTGCCGGTTCTTAAGTGCTGGCCCGGTGACGGGGGCCGGTTCCTGACATTACCGCTGGTCTGTACAAAAGACCCGGATACGGGAAACCAGAATGTCGGCATGTACCGGATGCAGATATACGACAATAAAACCGCGGGGATGCACTGGCACCTGCATAAAGACGGGGCCCACTTTTATGAAAAATACCGGGCCCGGAATGAACGGATGCCCGTGGCCGTTGCGCTGGGTTCCGATCCTGCGGTGACGTATGCTTCAACGGCTCCCCTGCCGGAGGGAATCTGGGAAATGCTTTTTGCAGGATTCCTCCGGGGCAAGAGTGCGGAAATTACCAAAGCAACCTTGAGTGATCTGGATGTTCCTGCGGATGCGGAGTTTATCCTGGAAGGTTATGTGGAACCCGGGGAACTCCGCCGGGAAGGTCCCTTCGGGGACCACACGGGTTTTTATTCACTGGAAGATGATTACCCGGTGTTCCACCTGGAACGTATTACCCGGAGGAAACATCCGGTATACCCGGCTACCATTGTGGGGATTCCCCCGAAAGAAGACTGCTGGATGGCCAAAGCCACGGAACGGCTTTTTCTTCCTCTGCTGAAACAGATCTGTCCCGAAATAGTTGATCTGTCTATGCCCCTCGAAGGGGTCTTTCATAATTGTGTAATTGTTTCCATTAAAAAACGTTTCCCCGGTCATGCCCGGAAGGTGATGAACTTTCTCTGGGGAATGGGCCAGATGATGTATACGAAACTTATCATTGTGGTAGATGAAGAGGTGAATCCCCGGAACACCAGCGATGTAGCCTGGCGGGCTTTCAATAATATTGACGGCAGAAGGGATATCGTTTTAAACGACGGGCCGCTGGATGCATTGGACCATTCTTCCCCGCTTCCCCGGTACGGCTGCCGTATCGGGATTGATGCAACCCGCAAGGGCCCCGATGAAGGCCATTCCCGGCCATGGCCGGACCCGCTTTCCATGGATCAATCCGTGATAGATCTGGTTACAAAACGCTGGACCGAATATGGGTTTTAGGGATTACGCAAAAAATCTTTCCGTAAAAATCGGGCATATCGGCGATGCGGTTATTTTCCGGCACACCCTTTTTTCCCTGCCCTTTGCAGTAATGGCCCTGCTGATCGAAAGCTGGGGACAGCCCCCCGTCAAAAAGGTGGTACTGATAATCCTGGCAGCAGCCTCCGGCAGAAACGCAGCAAACGCACTCAACCGGGTTATTGATGCGGAAATCGATGCAAAAAATCCCCGTACCGCGGGCCGCCACCTTCCGGCGGGAATCTTATCAAAAAAAACACTGCTCATATCCGCGGCGGTTTTGGGAATAATCCTTATTGTTTCGGCGGCCATGCTTAACCCCCTCTGCGCTGCCCTCCTGCCTTTAGCGGCGGTTCTTATCGGGGGATATTCCTACAGCAAGCGTTTTACCTGGCTGTGCCATTACTGGCTTGGCGTTGCCTGCGCCTGTGCCCCCATGGGGGCCTTCCTAGCCCTGTCCGGCCGTTTTGAATTCCGCTATTTTGTACTGGCCGGAGCCCATGCGCTTTGGGTAGCAGGTTTTGATATTCTCTACGCCCTGGGGGACATCGATTTTGACAGAAAGGAACATATCCAATCCATCCCCGCCAGGTTTGGCGCCGGACCGGCCAGGGTTCTGGCGGTCCTTTCCCACCTGGGAACCATTGCGTGCCTTGCGGCGCTGCCCCTCTTCTGGAACCTTTCATGGTTCTACCTTGGATCGGTTTTCCTGGGTGCATTACTTTTGATAAGCGAACATATCATCGCGCTGGGAAACAGTGAACGGCATATCAGAATTGCATCCTATTCCATCAACGAAATTCTTCCCCTGGTGGTTCTGCTGGGGACAATCCTGGATATATATGTTCCTGTAAACAGCAGGCTGGACATACACCAGTTTATCGGAAACGGCCTGGACTTTCTAAGAAAATAAACACCCCGCCCTGAAGCCCGTACGCAAAAGCGTAGAGAGGGTATTAAATCCGCATGTGAATAAATCCGGTGTTTTATATAAAAGCATATCCAATATTTTTTGAGGAAGATACATTATTTTGTTATGGCAAAGATTGGATATCTTTATAAGATGAATAACCCCGGCAAATATGTTATACTCAGGGTATTACCATTTTTCCGGCGAGTGCCTGAAAAATATTGATTATCAGAAACCGACAAGCTAATTATCCCTTTAATACAAAAGGAAAAATATATGGGACGTTATTTGGTTTGCATTACCGGAGCCAGCGGTTCATTGTACGGCCTCAGGACGATACAGGTTTTGCTTGATTCAGGTCATGAGGTTCATGCGGTGGTGTCCCGCTGGGGACGGACCGTAATCGAGGAAGAAACGAAAAAACCCTTTCCCGGATGGATCAGCTCTTTGGGACTAAATCCTGATCAGGTATATCCCCCGGAGGATTTAACCGCCGCGCCCTCCAGCGGATCCTTCCGGTTTGATGGGACGGTGATTGTCCCCTGCTCAATGAACAGTATCGGGTGCATTGCTTCGGGAATTTCCGGGAACCTGGTTCACCGGGCAGCTTTGGTCGCCCTGAAGGAAGCCAGGCCTTTAGTACTGGTTCCCCGGGAAACCCCCCTCTCCCTGATCGACCTGAAAAACCTGACCTGCCTGGCAGAAGCGGGCGCAGCGGTTCTGCCGGCATCACCGGCTTTTTACCATGGACCAAAGTCCATCGATGAACTGGTGGATTTTATTGCCGGGAAAATTCTTGACCGCCTGGGGATTAATCATACTCTATTTAAAAGGTGGATTGAACCTTGAACCTGAAACGTTTTTTTATTTTTACATTTTTTATTGTTCTCCTTGTTGGCCGGATCTCCGCGGTTCCGCTGCGGCTCGCCATCCTGCCGGATGCGGATTCACTGCCCTTTATGGTTGCCCGGGACGAGGGACTTTTCAAAGCCGAAGGGATCGATGTGGAACTGGTGCTATTTTATAACCCCCAGGAACGGGATGCGGCAATCCAGGCAGGCAGGGTCGATGGTGCCGTTTCGGATCTGCTCGCCGCCGCATTTTTTACTGCCGGCGGTTTTGATATGAAGGTAACCAGCCTGACCGACGGCCGTTACGGAATTGTGGCGGCCCCTTCTTTTAAAGGGAAAACCCTGGCTGATCTGAAAAGCAAAAAAATCGGATTGTCGTTAAATACGATTATCCAGTATGCGGTGGATACCCTTCTGGAAAACTCCGGTATCCCCCTGGGCGGATATGAGGCAGTATCCATTCCCCGGATGCCTGTCCGGATGGAAATGGTTCTGAACGGGCAGATTGATGCGGCGGGCCTTCCGGAACCGCTTCTCACCGCGGCGGTACAGAAAGGGGCAATCCTCCTGGCCAGTACCGACACCACCGGGATTGATGCGGGGGTCCTGATCTTTTCAAAAAAAATCCTGGACACCCGGCTGGAGGATATCAAAAAATTTTACCGGGCCTATAATAAAGCGGCAAACAAAATAAATGCCAACCCGGATGCGTACAGACAGTACCTGGTGGACCGGGCATCCTTTCCGGCAGAAGTAAAGGATTCATACAAGTTTATTACATACCGGAAACCAACCATGCCCGCCCCGGATCAGATAGAACATGCCCTGGCCTGGCTTTACGCCAGGAAGCTGCTTTCCAGGCAGCTTAAGCCTGAAGACCTAACCGATGGCCGGGCCCTGCGGAGTGGTAATGTTTATTCGCCGGCGGGTATAATACACGCTTTTTAGGGCGATTCTTTGAAGCAACAAAGAAATTGTAGTGCGGGGTATGAAACCCTCATATAATCCTTACCTTACAGAACCAGCATACTCGCTGCTTGCCGCGTGTATGCTGATTTCTTTATAAACCGTTTGACTCAAAGAGTTTTTTTTATTGTAATATAAATAAGATGATAACACTCCGGAATATTTATGTTGATTATCAGAACTCATCCCGGGAAAAAACCGCGGCGGTTGCCGGGGCAAGCGCGGAATTCCCGGAGGGAAAAATCTCCGCCATGCTGGGGCCATCGGGCTGCGGCAAAACCAGTTTGATCCATGTCATGGCAGGTCTGCTGGAACCTTCCCGCGGGGAAATCCTGGTGAAGGGCAATCCCCTTGGGGGAATCCGGAAATCCACCGCAATTATTTTTCAGGACTTTGGGCTTCTTCCCTGGAAAACCGTATATGCCAATGCGGAACTGCCCTTGAAAATCAGCGGTATGAAAAAACACAACCGGAAGGATATCATCCTTCCCCTGCTTGAAGAGTTCGGCCTTGGAACGTTTTTAAAATATTACCCCAAACAATTATCCGGCGGAATGAAACAGCGTCTTGCCATTGCCCGTTCCCTCGCGGCCGGGCCGGACCTGCTTTTAATGGATGAACCCTTTTCCAGCCTGGATGCCCTCACCCGGGAAGATGCCCAGGATTTTTTGCTGGAGACAGCTTCCAAACGGAAACTCAGTATTATTATGGTGACCCATTCGATTGAAGAAGCGGTGTACCTTGCGGACAGGGTATACATGATGTCAGGAAAAAATCCCGGGACCATTAAACAGTATTTTGATATTCCGGAACGCAGTAAACCCTGGTTCAGGGCGGACCCCCGGTTTCAGGAACTTTGTATTACCATCCGGGGGGCTTTAAAAAATGCTGATGCCCCGGAGGGGAATCAGCCATGATGAAACAGCCATCAAAATATATCTTAAAACCACTGGGGATTCTGCTGGTCCTGGTAATTTTTTTTATAACCTGGAGCATCGCCGCAGGATGTATCTCCAAGCCATTTCTCCCGGGCCCGTTGTCCAGCTTTGAAGCCCTGGCCTCACTTGCCCAATCCGGTACATTATTTTTTCATCTTGGGGCAAGTCTGTCCCGGATCCTCCGGGCTCTTTTCTGGAGTTTCATTCCCGCTGCTGCCCTGGGGCTTGCATCGGGACGGTCCGCAAAACTCAATGCGGTGATATCGCCGGTAATCTACATTATTCATCCCCTGCCAAAGGCGGCTTTCCTTCCGGTGATTATGCTGTTCCTTGGATTAGGGGAAGCGTCAAAAATATTTCTCCTGGCCTTTATAATATTCAGCCAGATTCTTGTTTCAGCCAGGGATGCCTCAGGCCGGGTTTCCCAAAGCCTTATCGATTCGGTGCGTTCCCTGGGGGCGGGCCCGCTGGGGATCATCCGCCATGTGATTGTTCCGGCGGTACTTCCGGATATGTTCACATCCCTCCGGGTAAGCCTGGGTACAGCGGTGGCGGTGCTTTTCCTGGCGGAAACCTTCGCAGCTTCCAGCGGTCTTGGTTTTCTTATTGTTGATGCCTGGACCAGGATAGATTACCCGGAAATGTATGCGGCGATTCTTTCCTTAAGCATTTTGGGACTTGTTCTTTTCGGACTGGTGGACCTTATGGAACGCCGGCTCTGCCCCTGGAGATAAATGCATTACGGGAAGCTTTGTCTCTTCAGCACTTCACGAACCGGAAGTTCCGGTGATTGAGGCTTCCGAAATCACCGTGAAGAAAAAACTTTCGTTAGGGCGTTCTCCGGAATCCTCAAAGGGCATTGGAAAAACAATATCAATAGGTATCGGGGTTAAGCTTAAGCCGGTGAACCGCCAATTTTATATCTTCTTTTATTTCTTTTACCGATTCCCGGTGAAGCACCACCAGCCGGAAAATAGCGGATTCAATCAACCCGTACAGCAGATCATCGACGGTCCTGATATTGACCGGGACGATTTCCCCTGCCCTGACACCTTCAATTACCATGGTTGCCAGGATATGCCGCAGCCGGATAGTCCTCCGGCGGACCCGGTCATCGGGATTAGTTTCACTTTTCGAAAGATACAGCAGGTAGTTTAACACCACCGAAAGCAGCCGGCGGTTTTCTTCCAGCCTGTCGATAATTGCACATACCACGGAAGTAATCCTGTCAACACTGCTAAGATTTTTATCCCTGCGCAGATGCAGCAGATCCTTTTCTACTTTGGTGAGCAGCTGTTTAATACTGTAGTTGAATATTTCTTTCTTATTCTTAAAGTAGATATAAAGGGTTGTTCTGGTAATCCCTGAACGGTCGGCAATTTTCTGGAAAGTAGCATCCTCGAATCCCTCATCCATAAAAACGTCCAGGGCTTTTTCCAGAATTTCCTTTCGGCGCTTTTCATGTTCAACAATAATGGACATGGAAATACTCCTTACAGTTTTATATACTCATATAAGTATGAACGGATGGCTCCATTGGTAATTTCCCTGACGGATGAGGCGGGTCTCCCGAAGTGGGATTCAAATCCAGGATGATCCGTAATGACAGCCAACTTCCATCCGGAAAAATTATTCTGCAGCGCCCCCATTTCCCGGTATGTTTTTTCCGCATCCCCCACATCCCCCAGACGTTTACCATACGGGGGATTGGTAATAATAAAACCTTCTTTTTCTGGCGCCTTTATTTCCGACACCAGCCCGGTCTGGTACCGGGGCATATACGCCGCCAATTCATCGGTCCTGATGCCCTGGCCGGGCACTTTTCCCATGGCAATATCGTAGGCCCTGAGGACGTTGGACCGGGCAATGGAAACAGCCCTGGAATCCTCATCACTTCCGTATATCCTGATGACCCGGTTAAAATCGATCTTTTCAAAAAGAGCGGTCCTTACCTTTTGCTCAATTTCCTTATCATGCAAATTCAGCTGTGCCAGGGCAAACCTTCTTCCTATTCCCGGGGACATGTCCCAGGCATACATGGCAGCCTCTATGGTGATTGTCCCGGATCCGCAGAAAGGATCATACAGGGGGAATTTTCTTTTCCAGTTTGATAGCAGGATGATTGATGCGGCGGTGGTTTCCCGCAGGGGCGCCGCGCCGCCTTCCGTACGGTAACCCCGCTTGAACAGGGGTTCCCCGGAAAGATCGAGCAGTATCGATGCTACATCCTTTTCCAGGTAAACCCTTATTTCTGCGGGATTAGCCTGTTCCGGCAGGGCCTTCATTTTATATTTTTCACAAAGCCTTCCCGCAGCGGCCTTATGTGCCACCGCCTGGATACTGGTAAATGCCGTCAGTTTTGACCTGTTGGTCCTGACTTTTTCGATCCTCAGTCCCATACCTCTGGGAATATAATCTTCCCAGGTTATTGAGGCCATTCCTTCGAACAGTTCGTCAAAATCATTAGCAGGGAACCGGGATAATTCCAGAAGCACCCGGTCGGCTGCCCGCAAAGCCATGAGGCTGGTATATATATCCTTCAGGTCAGCGAGGAATCGTACTCTTCCAAATGATGAATCCAATACTTTAATATCAAGCTTACGCAATTCATTTGAAACAACCCGTTCTGCCCCTACCGCACAAAGAGCAACCGCAGTAAATATCATGTCCTTACAGTATATCATAATTTGTTGTATTGTCGAGAGATCCGGGGAAGTATTATTTTAATGAAAAGTATCTATGAATAACCGGAAACCATGAATTCCCGGTTATCCGGAGGGTCATCACTCATGATGCTCTCAATGTAAAAAGCAAGTTTGCGGGGATGTCTTTTTCAGGATCTCCAGGGTTTCCAGCGGAATGGTAATGCCTTCTTCCTTTCCCTCATGACCACCGCCTTATTTTATATATATGATTTCACTTTAATGAACACATCCCCAGAGGCTATGCATATACTTTAAGTATGATGTATGTGATAATTGACTATATAAACATAAGATCCGGAAGTAATGAAGATGGCATTTCCTAGTACAGTATCAAGTATAGGAAAAACCGCCCGGGATACTTCATTTATTCGTCCGGATTTATTATTATTTTAAAAACGGTTTAAAAAAGGATTTGGATGTATGAGGAGACCCTGGGTATTATTCCTGCCCTTACTGCTTTTTTCCTCCTGCGAAATGGCGCTGCGGCTAAAGGACCAGATTATTCCTTCTCCGCAATCCGGCTCCGCCACCGGGGTCCTGGTCTCCTACTTCCCGGATCAAAAGCTCCCGGAAACAGTTCCGGTCCGGCTTCCCACGGTAATTTTGAATAAAGGCAACAAGCTGGTCTATGGCCTCCCCGGTTTTGGGGAAAATGCCATCCGGGCTATCACGGGTGAATACAAAATTGAACTGCCGGAAAATACCGCCGGGCAGACTGAAAAAACTTCTCCACTGGTTATTACGGCCTGGTTAACCAGCGAATTTATGTTTATTTCCCCGGAACTGTGGAGCCCCCGGGTGTCGCTGCAAACCTACCATGCCATGGAACGGCGGGATGACCAGGGGTTACATATAATTTCAGGTTTGCCCAATACGGTAGCCGGCCAGGAAAAATGGACCATCCTGTTTAGTATCCCCGGGGAAACCATTAATGCGGGAATAACCGATGCCTACACCGACCGGATTATCCGGGCCTGGACATCCAGGCTTTCCTATTATATTTCAATCAGCCAGACCGATATCCAGGTTTCCCTTCCTGCGGTGGTAACTTTTTAGTTTTTTATAATATGATTTTCAAGAAAATAAATAATATGTGAGAAAGTTAAAACTTCATATGTTACAATATTTATGTTGCAATGATATAAAAGGCTTAATAAGAATACTTTATATTTACGAGGAATTTCTAAAAATGTTGCTATATTATGCCAACCCATTAAAATAGTTGTTAATATAATGATACAATAATTTTCATTAATTAATCTTATTGAAACTGATGGATATTGGATTATATCTTTTGATTCTTCTGGTTTTTCATAAGTAAAAGGTTTATGTTTTAAAATCAATTTTATATAAATGGCAATGATTTTATGCTGATCTATTTTGTTTAAATGCCGTTCATCTCCATAGATAAAGTCTTTCAATTTTTCAGCTTCTATCGTGTAGTCTTCTTTAATTTTTAGTAATTTTTTCTGGTCATAAGAAACTTTTTCACTTCCATATGACCCTTGAATTCCTTTTAATGTATCATATGCAAGTTGTTCAAATGTGCTAAACCAATGTTCACAACTAAAAGAAGAAGATTTTTCCGATAGGGGCATATAATTATCCTAGTCGAGTTGGATACCTCCGCTGGGAAAATCAGAGGATTTATTTAAAAAATGAATCTATATTTTGTCTTACAATTTCTGCTGCTTGTGTTAAATCAACATCTTTTGCTGACTTTGCGTGATTTTTAGGTTTCATTATTTCATCAAAACAAGCATCTTCTTCTTTTGTTAAGGGTTGAGAATGATCCATATAGAATAGGCGGGGTAAACATTCGTCATCCTTTTCTTCTTTATACACGATTTCAGAAGTTGATTTTTTTTCCATAATTAAAAACTTCTCCTTTCACCTCAAAAGAAGTGTAATGGAACTATAAAATTCAAATAAAAAACTTTTCCGACGTTTCTATCAGAAGAATAATTTTAGAGAAGACTTCATTCTAAATAACATGCTTCTTTGGTTTTCATAAAAATAATAACACCGTCAATTGTTACTAATACTATCGCTCATTCTTTACGGATGTCAACCTTTTTTGACGTAATTAGCCAAATTGTCAAAGATAATACTATGGATTCCTCTTTACTCTAATATAACTCCTGTTATTGTATAATATGCTATTATTTTCGATATAATAATATCTAAATTGATAATATATAAAGATAAAGTAAAATTAGAATTCATTAGGTTTTAAGGTACAATCATAAAAACATCCCCGGTTATCCTCATAACCACCGGTTCTGGGAGTTCTTTTCCAATGCGTCCTTCGCCTGGCTTTCTAAGAATGATTTCAACTTTATCGGATTCTAACTTGATAAATTCGTGTTCCTCAGGATTCCAGTTCATCCTCACAAAGGCCAAATCCCTCATCCCCGTGGAGTTTAAAATCCCCGGATGGTTCCACATGGACCATAATATCAAAGACCCCATCAATTTTAGCCTTAATGGCGTTCTCCACATTCGTGGCAATAGTATGGGCCTCCATAACAGTAAGGTTCGGATCAACTTCGATATCAATGTCAATATCCCAGTATCCGGCGATCCTCCTCATCCTGGCCCGGTGGGGATTCCCGGCGCCCGGTACGGAAGCTACCGCATCGAATACCGCCCGGTAGGATTCCTTTCCGGAACCGCCGTCCATAAGTTCCGCATTGGCTTCAATAAAAATACCTATCGCGGATTTGATTACCCATACGCCCACCAGAGCAGCCACAATAGGATCGATAATGCCAAGATTAAAAAACAGGGAAAGTCCTAATCCTACAAGAACCCCCGCAGAAATTACCACATCGCTGGCCATGTTTTTTCCGTTGGCAATCAGCATGGACGACCCGGATTTTTTCCCGAACAAGTACTGGCTCCAGGCAAGACCGATTTTACCCACAATCGAGATAACAGTAACCACCAGGGCCATAAATGACGGAACTTCGGGACTTCCCCCTTTGATAATGGTAGATACCGCATTAAGGATTAATTGTCCCCCGGCAAAAAACAGGATAAACGACAGGACCGCCGTGGCAACTGTCTCGGCCCGGCCATGCCCCCAGGGATGTCCCGCATCCGCAGGCCGGGAAATAACCCGGGAGACCAGCAGGGACATAATCGCAATCAGTACGTCCATTGAGGAATCAATACCATCCCCGACTACCGCAAGACTGCCGGATAAAAAACCCAATCCAATTTTCATCCCCGCCAAAAGGGCATTCCCAATTAATGCGGTGATGGAAGCAGTCCTGATCAGCCTGCTCCGGGTTGCCGCATCGACGGTTACATTTTTATCACCCAAAACAACTCCTTTGTTCCCGGAGGTTCCGAAATACTACTTTCCCCCGTCTCCTTTTAACTACCTTTTTGCCGCACTTCCATTTTGAACCCGGGTTACTTTATTTTTATTGATAATTTCATTATACGTTTTTTCATCAATGGGAAAAAATTGGACCACAATCAATCCGGCTACCAAAACCACCGCAGGCAGGGGCCCCATGATCAGACGGATGGCAAATTTTGCCCCGGATCCCTGGATAGCATTGGCCACATAACCGCCCCAGGAAAGAATCAATCCGGATAAAAAAATTGATAAGGCCTGACCGGCCTTGGAGATGAAAGTCCACATACCATAGTAGGCCCCTTCCCTGCGCTCTCCGCTTTTAACCATGTCAAAATCGATGGTATCCGGAACCATTGAAAAGGGAGTAGCATACCCGAACCCCAACCCTATCCCCGCATAGGCCATGAATCCCAGGAAGAAATTCGGCCCCAGGATATGTCCAACCAGGAAAATAACCAGACATGCGCTGGCCAGGACGGCAAAACAAATCTGGTAGGTTTTCTTTTTGCCTATCCTTTTTGAAACTATAACCGAAACCGGAATACAGATAAGCGCCGTAGCCAAAAGGATTCCCAGGGCATAGGGGGTGATGTCCTCCCGCATATAAATGTATTTTGTATAGTAATACAAAATCCCCTGCAGAAAATTAAGCCCCACAATATTCAAGGCATATGTGATTATAAGAATCACATACGGCCGGTTTTTGAATACCCCCATGTAGGTTTTGAAAAAACTTTCCTTGGGCATATCTTCTTTTTTAGTATGCTCCCTGGTAGAAAAGAAAGTGATCAATGCTGTAACCGCCATGACCAGTCCAAAAATGATCCCCACCGCGGAAAATCCCGCGCTCCTCGTGGGAAAAGCCCTAACTATCGGCTGAACCGCGGTGGCCCCCAGAACGGTTCCAATGGCGGCGCAGCCAAAACGGTATCCGTTCAGGGTTGACCGTTCATGATAATCCGATGTCAGCTCGGGTGTTAAGGATGAATAGGGAATATTAACCACCGTGTATGCGGTATTCAGAAGGATCAGGGAAAAGGCTGCCCAAACGGTCAGGAATGCCTGGTTCTGAATATGGGGATTGGTAAAGAAAAACCACATGGTCAGCAGCAGGGGCAATGATCCAAAAAGGAGATAGGGCCGCCGCCGGCCCCAGCGGCTCCGGGTATGGTCCGACATGAATCCCATAACAGGATCCGAAACCGCATCCCAGAATTTGCCGATCATAATGGCAACTCCCGCAAGGGCCGCGGATAATCCGACCGTATCGGTCAGGTACACCAGACTCCAAAACCCCAGGGTGGTAAAAAAAAGATTCCCCCCCATATCACAAATACCGAAACCAAGCATCTGACCAACAGATAACTTTTTATCCGCCATTCGAGCCACTCCTTTATCGGTTCCCCGGTAATTCGATTGTATTAAAGATATATAAAGGCCGCAAGATTAAATTTACCAATATTAAAATAATATGGTCTTTTTACGGATTTATCTTTTTATTCGCCGGCGGGCTTAATACACGCTCTTTAGGGCGATTCTTTGAAGCAACAAAAGAAATTATTATGGGAACTTCTAAAAACTTCAGTTTTTAGAAGTTTTCCTTAGATGTATCGTGGAAAAACTTTTTTATTTCGTTATAAGATAAAGAAATAAAAATTTCTCCCAGGGCACCTCTGAAAATCTAACCGGGTTTTTGAGATGCCCTTAAGTATGAAAACCGCATAAAATCCTTATCTTACAGAACCAACATACCCCGCTGCTTGCCGCAGGGTTTTTGATTGTTTTCAAACTGAAATGTATGTTTTAACTGCCAGCTGACCGTATAGGTCCATATATCCGGAAACTTATCGAAATTCAGGGTTCCGCTTAAACGGCCCCATTTACCATAGATGGAACTGTAAACCTGGAAGTTATACGAACCAACCTTACCGGTTTTCTTTTCTTCTATCAAATAAGCAAATTTAACTCTGAAGGTCCACGCCTTGATCCGGTACTGCAGTTCCTCCGAAAAGGACAGTTCCGTCCATTCCGTGAAATCCGTGAAATCCGTGACCCAGGGCAGAGCCTTCCGGTTATCATCATTATTTCCATGGATACTAAACCCGGATGTGGCCAATACCGGTCCCAGATATAATCCCAACCCGGCCTTGGCAGTACTTTCAGGATCCGATGAATCAGAGATATTCCTTTCCACACTGAAACTTATCCTGGAGGGCCATACAACCACCTGCTTAGGAACAGAAAAATAGTAACTAACCAGGATTTTACTTTTTGATAGATGTTCCCCGGAGCCCGGTCCCTGGACGGAACCGTTTATCTTGAAATAAGATCCCGCCTTTTCCCAGGCTTCAAACTGTGCCCCTATTCTTATACCCTCATCCGGATCTTTCCCTCCCCGGTCAACAAAGGCACCTCTGATCATATCACCCCCGGCCTGGAACCGCCAGGGTTTATTCCCCAGCCGGAACGACACACCCCCATACCACCCGGTACCAAAGGCAAAGGTTTCCGAATAGGCAGCATCCCCGGATATTCCCCAAAAAGTATGGTTAAAATTGATGCTTCCCCCGTAAAGACGGCTTGTCCTTTCGGGAAGCCAGGGTTGTTCGGAAAACCATGAGGCGGGTATCCGGGCATCCAGCATCTGTTCCGTATACAAACCTTCAATCTTAAGCCAGGTCTTTTCTGAAAAGTAATAATCCATTCCGGTGATGTACAGCTGGTCAAGATCATGTTCCACATAAACCGATGAAAAAACCCTGACCGGTCCCCACCGGGGACTGCCCAGGTACAAAAACAACCCCGGCTGTTTCGTACCCAACGGGGCGGTTGCCAGATCGCCTGCGCTTAGGGAATGGTTCATCTGAAGAGGCGGCCCCCGGGTCCATACATTTTTCAGGCGGGCTGCCAGCCCAATTTCATCAATATTCCCGTAAAGAATTCTGGACCCCGTACCGGTATGATAAAGACCTGCCCCCAGGACCGTCAGGGGAGGGGTGGCTGAATCACTTGATGGCCCCGGCCGCCGGTCCACCAGCTGACCCCGGAAAATAAGTCCCGGCCCCGGGACTCCCAGTTTCAGGTCAATCCTGTTGATAACATTTTTTCCGCGTTCCCAGGAGCCGGACCAGAGCAGATCAAAAAAGAACCCGGTTTTCTGGGGGGATGCAAAAAGACAGCACGTATGGATACATCCTGAAACAACAATTAAACATAGGATTTGTTTTTTAAGATTCATACCCTTTGTATGAGGGGAGTATGAATGCTGCTTTAGCGGAATTGTTTAAAATAATTATTTGTATCAGGTCCCTTCGAGGGCCTCAGGGACCGGGCTTCCCGGTGGTTGAGGCTCCCGAAACCAACCGCGGCGAAAAGGTCTTTTCTTCACAGAACCCCCTGATATTTCAAGAGCCCCGGAGATCAGCATTGAGCTTTAAAAAAACCTGGAATATTATTCCTGTGTAGGTGTATGCCGGTACCCGCCGGTGAATCAAATACCCAAACCTGCAATAATCCTATTTAGCAGCGGAATGAATAAACTTCTTTGAGTGGATAATCCGGCTGTCCTCAAATGTTCCGGCCCCGGCGAACATATCCCTCAGCGGTTCCGGAACAGCGTCGTCAGGAACATCTTCGGATATAGTTAAACGGCCGGATTTGGAAAATTTCGTTCCCAGATGAAAAATAAAATTTACCGCCTCGGAAATCACCGTTCCGGTTTTACCGGGAGCCTTAAAGGGGGTTTTCCCGTAATGCAGGGCAAACAGGAAATCCGCGGATGTATTTATAAGCCCGAGCTTTTCCGAAATAATCAACGGCACCGCAATAAGTATTTTCAAACAGGCGGTCACCGCGGCCTTGGCATTCTGAATCCTGGGGGGAATCAGAAAAAGGAACTCCGATTCCGTTTCAATCCAGAGCAATGCATCAGCTTTGGAAAGATGATGCTGCAGAAGGCTCCTCAGCCGGGATTTAAGAAAATTAAATCCGTTCTCACCCAGGCGGGTTCTCAGATTCGACTTGCCTTCAAATGCCGCATAAAGAAAAAAGAAAGGACAGACCTCACCGGACCGGATATTATTCCAGCCCGCAAATTTATTTGGTATCGGGTTGACCTTTTTATGCTCCGGAACCGACGCCTTTTTCTCGGGCTGGCCCGTACCCTGACCGGAAAAATAGGACCATACCTGGACAAACCGCTTTCCGCTTATCCCCGACTTAATTAACTTCGATCCTATATAATCCGAAGCACCATTAAAAAACCATGCTGCCGGGTCCTGGATTATTCCCTTGGAATCTATAATTCCCCAGGGACTTTGGGGACAGCGCCGTTTCAGGACACCTATCAGCCGGGCCGCTTCTTTTTCATCCGCGCCGGATACATCAATGTAAGTGATGTCCCCGGATGACGGACTGTGCCTGCCCATTGCAGCCAGGGGGAGAAGCTGGACCTGTTTGGCGGTTTTTGCATCCAGCCCCGGATCAATCTTTTTTGCGGGTGAAAAAATGAAGATTATCATGATTTATCCATCCCTACATGGTAGAGCCGGACCCCGCCTTCACCGGCCCCTTTGCCCGGATAAGAAAGAAGATCCTGGATACTTTTATCCATGGACAAATAAATATTCCAGGATACCCCTACGGTATTTGCAGGGACGCTGTCCGATTCCAGACGGCTTACTTCCTTTATAGTTTCATTTTTCAGCCGTTCCATGGCATTACCCGAATATCTGACGGGACCAAAATGAACGGCAATTCTCACATTGATGGGTTTATTTAGGGGATTTTCCAGGCGGTTATAAAAGAACAGTTCATGCAGAATTTCCATGGCCGCATATACAGCGGCCTTTTCTTTATATCCAAAAAGGAATACCCCCAGGGCACCATCCCCCTCCCAGGACCAGAGTCTTCCCAGCCGGGACTCCACCGCCTGGGTTACAATACGCCTTAACGCGTTATAGGCCTTTTCAATACTACTGTCCGCATTCTGCTTGACCAGCGAAGAATTGGATACAATATCCAGCCGGAGGACAGCCATAACCCGTTCATCCCCATCCCGGAGGCGTCCCCAGTTCTGGCTGATCCGTTCATTCTGATTTTCAAAAAACTGCCCCGTGGTGGAGTCAAATGAATATCCCGCCTGGATGAGCCCGGTAACCACATCATTGAGCCCTTTCAGGACATACTTCCGGCCCATATACCCGTGGGAATCTATCTGCACCAGGGCTTCCACAAAATCAATAAAACAGTTTTCCTGGATTAAATCTGCCACAATCATGTTGGCGGCATTCTGATTTGATATGGGGATACCCTCTGGGATTCCGGATCGTTCATAAATATCGTACCGGGGGGAAACAATCTGGGCAAACCGGATCATCATATCCACCGGCAGAGATTGGGCTATACATTTTCTGCAATAACTACCTGAAATAACTTTAGTTTTCATTTAACTGTAATTTTACCATGATTATTCCAATTCGTGCAATTAATCTAGGGAACTTCTAAAAACTTCAGTTTTTAGAAGTTTTCCTTAGACGTACCATCGAGAAACTTTTTGATTTCGTTATAGGATAAAGAAATCAAAATTTCTCCCAGGGCACCTCTAAAAATCTAACCGAGTTTTTAGAGGTGCCCTCTAATCACTTTCGGCCATCTCCATGGCACCCTCCAGGTTATCCGCAACGTTTTTTTCCCCAATATCCTTGATGAAACCCGCCTTATTCAGGGCTTTCATCGGCTGGGCCTGGATATCACAGAGGATTACCCTGATTTTCCTGCGTCTGCAATGATTTAAAAAGGATTCCAAAGCAGCAATACCGGTGGAATCAATGGCAGGAACATCCTTCATTTTAAGGATAAACACATGGGGCATTTTGGAAATCTGGCGGAGGGTATCCTGCAGGATATCCGCAACCCCAAAAAAGAAGGGACCCGTAATTTCGTATATTTCAATGTTTTTGGAATGGGATGGAATAAACCCTTCCGTATCCTTCCGGTCATGGACAAGTTCTGCGGCTAAATCCGCGGTCCCCGGTTTTATATCCGTAATTTCTATCATCCTGCGCATGAACAGGAATGCCGCTATGACTACCCCTACTTCCACCGCAAAGGTAATATCCACCAGAACCGTCAAAAGAAAGGTGGTCAGCAGTATAATGGTATCGCTTTTTGGGGAAGTTTTGATGATCCTGAAAAATCTGCCAAAATTACTGACGTCCCAGGCTACCACCATAAGAACCGCGGAAAGACTTGACAGGGGTATGAGGGATGCCAGGGGCGCAAGGAAAAGTACAAACAGCACGAGGATTACCACATGGACCATCCCCGCCACGGGGCTTACCGCACCGGACTTGATGTTTGTGGCGGTCCGGGCAATGGCCCCGGTGGAAGGGATACCGCCAAAAACTGAACTTACCATATTGGAAATCCCCTGGGCAACCAGTTCCATGTTGCTGTTATGGCGCTCACCGGTCATACCATCCGCTACTACCGCGGACAAGAGTGATTCAATGACCGCCAGGAGGGCAATAGTAAAGGCATCGGGGATTACCAAACGGACCATCGCCCAGCTCATGGAAGGCATGGCGGGTACCGGGAAAGCCGAGGGAACACCGCCGAAGCGGCTGCCGATGGTTTCCGACGGCAGGTTGAACACAAAACACACCGAGGTAGCAATAACAACCCCAATCACCGATCCGGGAATACGGGGGAAAATTTTACGGACCGCAAGAATTACCAGAACAGTTCCCAGACCAATTCCCAGGGCAGCGGGGTTCAAGGTCGGAAAAAACATGAAATACTCGGCCCATTTTTCAAAGAACCCGGCGGAACTCTGGCTGATCTCAAGCCCGAAAAAATCCTTAATCTGTTGGGAAAAAATCATCACCCCAATGCCGGTGCTGAAACCGGTGGTAACCGGATAGGGCATATATTTGATAAACCGGCCAATACCGGACAACCCCATGAGTATCAGCATAACCCCTGCTATAAAGGTTGCAGTGAAAAGTCCGGTCATGCCATAATTGGAAAGTATCTTAATGGTTATAACTAAAAAGGAAACCGAAGGACCTGATATCTGATAATTGCTTCCGCCGAAGAAACAGGCTGCAAATCCCGCCAGAATTGCGGTAAAAAGTCCCTGGGCTGGGGTAGCCCCGGCGGCAATACTAAAGGCCATTGCCAGGGGAAGCGCCACAAAACCGACGGTGATTCCGGCAAAAAGATCTTTCCCGAAGGCATTTACCCCGTAGGGTTTTCCCTGTTTTGAGAAAAGCGTAAAAAACCGGGGAACAAAGTCCTTGGGAGAAGTAAATTTAAATGATCCCATAGAATGAGTATATGCATTTATCCTTTGGCATATCAAGCTGAATTATAGATGGAAAAATACTTATTGAAAAATACTTCCCCGTATATTGATTTCGTCTGCAGGAACTGCTTTTGGGTATAGATTCAGAAAAACAAAAAGGAAGTCCCATGACGTATGGCTTTTTCCCTTCGGGTAGAATATAGTTGTTTTGATAATAAAATAACGAAGGAGTGATTTATGGGTGATGCATATTTTGAAATGCTGAAGGCAGGCATGAAGGCTTCCGGTATGAATGACGAACAGATTGATGCAGCAATCAAAGTCCAAAAGGCGGCCATGCAGTCCATGATGGCCTTTGGCGCTGATGCAGAAGAAATAGGAGCCGAAATGGCAGCAACCCTGGGAAACCTCAACATGGATTCGTACTTCGAGTTTGCCGACCCATCCACCTTAAGCCCCAGTGACCAGTGGGCCGTTGCCTGCGGAGCCGATCTTATTCATCTCCGGGCGGATATCATCAATGACCTGACCAGCGGCAATGATGCATCCCTTTGCAGGGAAATACTTGCGGAACAGTGGGGTATCGAAAATAAAAAACAGTTTATGGAAATGGCGGAAAGTCTCCTGAACGGAAGGCATTCCAAAATATACAGCCAAATTGCCTCAGGAAAGGTTCCCGGGGATTTTGAGGAAGAAGCCGAAAATTACCAGGAAGCCCTGGAACAGTTTGCAGCGGACCAGCTTATCAAACCCGGAAAAACGCCGGACATGGCCGCCTGGGATCTGGGAAGGCTTATCAATATTTCCCGGTTTGCCTTTGACGCCAGGATAATCTCCCGGGAAGAAGCACTGCATCTTATCCGGCAGGCAGCCCTGGAAATAAAAAAACATTACAAGTCATGGGAGGACCTGTCCGTGGCTTACCAGTTCGGCAGGGCAGTCTGGGGCGGTATTGATGAATCCTATGATGAAATGAAGGAAGGCATGGAACAGCTGCTGGAAGAAGAGGACAGCCCCTGGGTCACCATGCCCTTTGATATGAAACTGGACTTCTGATTCCCGGATCCCACCCCGGTGGTTGAGACCCTCGAAACCACCCGCAGCCGAGCAGCTTTTTCTTCGCAGGGCCCTTCGGGAGCCCCAGGGACCGGAGGCCGTTCCCCCCGGTGGTTGAGGCCCTCGAAACCACCCGCAGCGAACAGCTTTTTTCTTCGCAGGTCCCTTCGGGAGCCCCAGGGACCGGGGGCCGTTCCCCCGGTGGTTGAGGCCCTCGAAACCACCCGCAGCCGAGCAGCTTTTCCGTCACCGGTCCCTTCGGGAGCCCCAGGGACCGGGGGCCGTTCCCCCCGGTGGTTGAGGCCCTCGAAACCACCCGCAGCCGAGCAGCTTTTTCTTCGCAGGTCCCTTCGGGAGCCTCAGGGACCGGGGGCCGTTCCCCCGGTGGTTGAGGTTCTCGAAACCACCCGCAGCAAGCAGCTTTTCCGTCACCGGTCCCTTCGGGAACCTCAGGGACCGGGGGTTCCTGTTACATCCTGAATTCAGCGCCCAGATATACCTGCCGGACTATTTCGTTCTGCAGAATTTCATCCTGGTCGCCGTGGGCAACAATATCGCCTTCCGCAATAATGTAGGCCTTGGTGGTTATTTCCAAAGTATCCCGGACATTATGGTCGGTGATCAAAATGCCGATTCCTTTTTTAGCAAGATTCCGGACAATCTGCTTAATCTCAAATACCGCAATAGGATCAATCCCGGCAAAGGGTTCGTCCAGCAGCAGAAATTTAGGATCCGATGCCAATGCCCGGGCAATCTCGGTTCTCCGGCGTTCCCCTCCGGAAAGGGTATATCCCGGCTGCCTGCGGACCCGGTCAATGCCGAATTCCTCGAGGAGCTGCTCCATCCGATCCTTTTTCTCATAATGGGGAAGATCCTTTCTGCTTTCCAGAATAGCATAGATATTCTGCTCCACCGAAAGTTTCCTGAAAATAGAGGCTTCCTGGGGAAGATAGGCAATTCCCGCACGGGCCCGCTGGTACATGGGTTTCCTGGTGATATCCACATGGTCCAGTTTTACAATTCCCTCATCTGGGCGGTAGAACCCAACCACCATGTAGAAAATGGTGGTTTTACCCGCGCCATTGGGACCTAAAAGCCCGGTGATCTCCCCGTTTTTCATGGAGAAACTTACACCATGGACTACTTCTTTTTTGCCAAACTGCTTGTGGAGATCCAATACCTGCAGAACATGTTTTTCCTGCCCTTCCACCTGATCCTATTCCTTTATGGAGCCCGACACGGCCCCTTCCATAATGACATCATCGGTTTCCAGGTCCACCCTCATCCGGTCCGCCCTGAACTCATCATCTTTTTTATATACCACGGGATACCCCGAAAGATCCAATTTTTTTTCTTCCCTCTGATACAGGGCATACTCGGAACGGCACACCATGGTATCCTTAAAAAGCCTCACCGAAATCTGGAGTATCGCCAGACCGGAATTATCGTTATATTCTATAAACCGTGCCTTGGCCACCACTTCGTTTTCCTTGTCCTCCATGGTGGAATTGCCCTCCAGCCGGGCAATTTTCAGCTTCCGGTCATACCGGAGCCGGTCGGTAATAAACACAATACCCCGTTCCAGATCCTGTCCCCACACATTGCCGGAACAGTCAATAAACTGGTAATCATCACCCTGCAATTCTATCTTGTCTGCCCGGAGAAGGATATTATCCGAATGAACCTCCGCATTCCCCGTAAGGATGGTTATTTCCTTTCCCGAGGCTTTTCCCCCGGTCATCCGGTTTGCCTTGAAGGTGAAGTTTTCAGCAGCCTGGGTACTTAGAATCACGAAAGTAAAAATGCATAAAACACAGATTTTTTTCATTATATTCGGGCAGCCCCTATTAGAGTTGTTCGGAAACTCAAGCTGTCTATGACAGCGGTTTCCGGACAACCACCGCTAAAAAACATATGTTTTACAGCCTGATGCTGCAAAACTACAAGATTATTTCGATAACCAACTAAAGCCGGGACACCGGCTAGTTCTCGAAATAATCTATTCATCCCCGGAGTCTTCCGTGTGGACATAGGTACCGCTGATTCCTCCGGAAAACTCCCAGGACCTGGACTGCAGATCCGCACTGAATCCCGACCCCTGGATAACCGTTCCGTCGGGACGTTCAATAAAAACTTCGCTCTGGGAACCTGCGTTCAGATGTTTGGGCTTATCCTTCCAGTCCAGCTTTGAAGCTGATATTTCGATATCCTCGGATGGAACATCCACATGAACCCCGCCGTCCAGAGATACATCCTTGGAATCCAGGTTGATCACCCCGGACCCCGCAAAACCCGAAGTATCCTCCTTATCCTCATCCTGATTAAACTGGGTAAAGGAAAAATTGGACAGCTTCATGGTACGGCTTTTTTCGTAGTGTTCGGCCTTTTCCGCATTGAATTTTACCATGGGTTCGCCGTTTTCAACCCGGACATATTCCACATCGTACATCACAATATCCGGCTGCTCTTCCGCCGGGGGTTCAACCGTACCGTAATCAAAGGAACATCCCCAGAAAAAGAACAACGCAAATGCCAAAAGGTAAGCCATATGTTTCCATATAATATATTGATACTTACCAGGCTGGTCTTTCTTTCTCATTTACTGTAAACCGGCCTTATCCCTGGCAGCGGCAATAAAATCCCTGAAAAGGGGATTCGCCCCGGTGGGTTTTGATTTAAATTCCGGATGGAACTGAACCCCCACACCCCAGGGGTGATCCGGCCATTCCACGGATTCCACCAGGCTTTCATCGGGGGTTAAGGCCCCAATGACAAGTCCCGAACCGGTCATCTCCTGGCGGTATTTGTTGGAAAACTCGTACCGGTGCCGGTGGCGTTCAAAGATCTGGGCTTTTCCGTAGGCGGCAAAAATCTTTGTACCCTTCTTTGCAACGGATTCACTCTTTCCAAGCCTCATGGTTCCGCCGTAATTCTTAATATCGATTTGTTCTTCCAGCAGGCTCACCACGGGATGTTTTGAATCGGGATTAAATTCAGATGAATCCGCATCATCCCATTTGATAACATTCCGTGCCCAGTCAATCACCATAATCTGCATACCCAGGCAAATTCCCAGGTAAGGGACTTTATTTTTCCTGGCCCATTCGGCGGCCCTTACCATTCCATTAATACCCCGCTGGCCGAACCCGCCGGGAACCAGGATACCGTTCACTCCGCCGCCGGGTGCTTCAGGCCCCAGGAGATCATCCGCATTGCCCTCCTCCAGCCTGGAGGAGTCCATTTTTACCAGTTCCACCGCCACACCGCTGGCCAGGCCCGCATGGAAAAGCGCCTCATACACCGATTTATATGCATCGTGGAGGTCCATATATTTCCCGACAATACCAATCCGGACGGTCCCCTTCCGGGAAGAAAACTGTTCCATCATGGAAGTCCAGGCCTTCAGATTGGTATGCCTGGATTCAACCCCCATTTTCTTCAGAACCACCAGATCCAGCTTCTGTTCATGGAAAACCAGGGGAATTTCATAAATTGTGGTATCCACATCGTAGGAAGTAAACACCGCATCCGGGTCCACATTGGTAAACAGGGCTATTTTCCGCCGGGTGGGTTCATCCAGCATTACCGGAGCCCGGCAAATCAGGATATCCGGCTGAATTCCCTGTTCCTGCATGGCCTTTACCGAATGCTGGGTGGGTTTTGTCTTTAGTTCCGATCCGGCAACCTCCGGAACCAGGGTCAAATGCACCGAAATGGCATTTTCCCGGCCCAGTTCATGGATCAGCTGCCGGGCGGTTTCAAGGAACGGGATGGACTCAATATCCCCCACGGTACCGCCGATTTCTACTATTACAATATCCGTATCGGGATCTTCCTTGGCAACCGCCAGGATCCGGCCTTTTATTTCATCGGTAATGTGGGGAATCACCTGGACGGTCCTGCCCAAATAGCGGCCTTCCCGCTCTTTTCTTATCACCGATTCATATACCTGGCCGGTGGTTATGGAATTTGCCTGGGATAAAGCCCCGGAGGTAAACCGGGCATAATTCCCCAGATCAAGATCAGTTTCAGCACCGTCATCAGTAACGTATACTTCCCCATGCTGATAGGGACTCATGGTCCCGGCATCCACATTGATATAGGGATCGCATTTAACCATGCGGACATTCAGGCCCCTTCCTTCAAGCAGAGCGCCCAAAGAAGATGCAGCTACTCCCTTGCCTAAGCTGGAGCATACGCCGCCTGTGACAAAAATATACTTGTTCATGTATTAATATTATCCAGAGGCTTGGTGGTTTCGTCAATAAGGCTTTGGGGGCAATTAAATTCGGGCCTGACGATATAGGAAAACTTCTAAAATCTTCAGTTTTTAGAAGTTTTCCTATGTAAAATTCCCAATATTCCTGGTGGTTTTGACCCTCCCGCAGGCTCAGAACAAGAAGCCCCGGGCATTCAATTGTAACTTTTTCCGCGAAGTGCGATTGACAGTTATCATAACACTCCTTAAAGTAGTAGTATGGCAACTGATGTATTCTTCAGTGATGGGGATTTCGATCTTTACCGGAATCTCATCTACAATGAAAGTGGAATCCATTTTACTTCAACAAACCGCTCAATCCTGGAAAGCAGGCTCAAGGAACGGCTAAGGGGGAATGGACTTGGAACTGTCAGGGCTTATTTTGATGTGATAACCAAAGATAAGGATGAGTTTAAGAATTTCCTTGATTCTATTACCACCAACCTGACCAGATTTTTCCGCAACCAGGCCCATTTCGATGCTTTGGAACATTATGTTATTCCGGAAGTACTTCAGCATAAAAAAGCCTCCGGGAACTTTACCATTAAAATCTGGAGCGCCGGCTGTTCCACCGGGGAAGAACCCTATAGTATTGCTATGCTGCTCCAGGAAATCCTTCCCCCGCCGTATAAATATGAAATCACCGCCAGCGATATCAGCCTTAAATCCCTTATGGTCGGAAAAGAAGGTTTTTATCCCGAAGGAAGAATCGTTGGCGTCCCGGATGGTTACCAGAAAAAATACTTCGACAAGGTTGAGGGCGGGTACAGGATCCATGATGATATAAAATCCCGGATCAAATTTGATTACCATAACCTAAAAAACGATTCGGGTCTCAGGGGCCTGGATGTGGTTTTCTGCCGGAATGTACTTATTTATTTTGATGAAGCCGCCCAGACAGCCACGGTTAACCGGTTCTATGAGTCCATGGCCCCAAAATCCTACCTTTTTATAGGACATTCGGAATCCCTTTTTGGAATGGATACAAAGTTTGAGTTTGTAAAAACCCAATGGGCAACACTGTATCGAAAATATATTTAACCAGAGACTTTTTCAAGACTAACCGAGCTTTGAAAAACCTCACTATTGCATTTTTCATGGATTCCCTGCAATAAGGAATCCTAAAGGTAATAAGAACCGTTATTTTGACCGGTATCAAAAGGAGTACACTGTGTCCGATGAGGTTTCGGTATTAATTGTAGATGATTCAGCTCTGATGCGAAATCTGATTTCCCGGATGATTGATGCAGAACCCGGTCTTATAGTTGCCGATAAGGCCATGAATGGTATTTTTGCACTCCAGAAGATTCCCCGGTGCAATCCTGATATCATCATTTTAGATATCGAAATGCCGGAAATGAACGGCATTGAATTCCTTAAAGAAAGAAAAAAGCTGGGGATAGATATTCCGGTTATTATCCTGTCTTCCGTGGCTTCCCGGGGCGCGGAAGTTACCATGGAAGCCCTTTCCCTGGGAGCCAGCGACTTTATCCAGAAACCCTCCGGGTCAATTTCCGAAGATATCGGCACGGTAAAGGATAACCTTACCGCCATGCTTCTGGCCTATGGTTCCCAGTACAGGAGATCCAAGGGAAAGCGGGTATTAACCCCCTCGGAATTCCCTTCAAAAAAAACCGTTCCCCTGGGAGATATCTTCCCCCAAAAAAACAAGCCGGTGGTCCCTGCGCCGCCGCCGGCCCAGTTAAGAAAACCGGGAAAAATTGAAATTATTGCCATAGGAATTTCCACCGGCGGCCCGGATGCCCTCCGGGAAGTATTCGCCCATATTGATGCGGATCTTCCCCAGCCCATCGTAGTGGTCCAGCATATGCCCGCGGGGTTTACCGCGGAATTTGCCAGGAGCCTGAACCGGCTGTGCCCCCTGGAAGTCAAGGAAGCCGAAGAAGGGGATCTTATCAAACCAGGCCGGATACTGATTGCCCCCGGCAATAAACACATGGAAGTAGATAGAAAAGCCCTGGCCGCGGTGGCCCACCTGAGCAATGAACCGCCTGTCAGCGGGCACCGGCCCTCGGCGGATGTGCTTTTTGCATCGGTGGCTAAATATTACCAAAACCATGCATTAGGGGTAATTATGACCGGTATGGGCCGGGACGGTGCCCAGGAACTGGGTTCCATATATAAGGAAGGGGGCGTTACCCTGGGGCAGGATGAAGCCAGTGCCATTGTGTACGGCATGCCCAAGGTAGCATACGAACTTGGTCATGTAATGGAGCAGGTACCCCTCGACAAAATGGCAGCCCGGATCTGTTCAATAGCAAAAAATCAAAAATAACTTTTAAAAACAGATACCTGGTATTTCATACCTGGTATTTCCTGGGAATATGTAATGTGCTCTAGAGATAGGTGGTCTTTACTTGACCAACCAGGGATATCGTTATAACCTCTAGTAGGCAGAGGGATATCACTGAAAGCATACATAGTATGGAGGTTGATGAGTTTCTGGGAAAGGCTTTCAGGGTAATGTTATTTAATAAAAAACATGGAAAAGTTAAAAAAACCGATTAAAATATATTATTATTTGTATAATACCAGCCCAAAAAACTTATTAACAGAATAATGACAATTGTACTAAAATCTCCATTTTTATAAAAAAAATGTGTATAATATAGATATAGAAATATGAAATCCTGTCTATGAATGTAGACAGGTAGAGGATAATGTAATGAATAAAAAGTTTAAATGTCAAAAATGCGGCCGGGAGGTAACTCTAGGTATACAGGATGAAAATCTTGAATGCTGCGGAGAACCTATGGTTGAAGTGAAAGTTGCGTCATGCCGGAATGCCGGGCCCGAAGCTTCAAGACCAATGGTTGCAGAAGAACCATGTGATGATTTTACAGGGAACCAGGAATAGAACTGGGAATCAATGGTTATCTTTTGACCACCCGTGTGTTTTGGCGAATTTATTTTATATTTGAAGGGTGTAAATCAATTGTATAGTAACTTACTTGAATATTATGACGAGTTATTCCCCGTAGAAAAAACTCGACTGGATTTTATCGAATCTACAGCAGCTCATTACCAGAAAGAAAAAGGCGTTCGCAACATAGTAAAAGTCCTTGATTTGGGGTGTGCAACAGGAACAACCGCAATCCAATTGATGCGCCGGGGAATGGATCTTGTAGGAATAGATAATAATGATCAAATGATTCAGAGCGCATCCCGGAGGAATCCGGAGCCAAAAACAAATGCCCGGTTTTTTTTAATGGATATGACCAAGATCGATAAATATTTTTCGAAAGACTGTTTTGATATAGTCTTATGTCTTGGCAACACCATGGTTCACCTGAAAGAATTAGAAGAAATCGAGGGGCTGATTAAGGCGGTGCATACGGTTCTCAAGCCTGGGGGAATGTTCATATTCCAGTTGATAAACTACGAAATGATCCTGTCGGAACATGTGGTTTGTCTGCCAATTATAGAAACAACCAGGAGCAGTTTTGTAAGAAAATATACCTGCACCAGCCAGAAAAATATTATTTTTGATGCTTCTGTATTATCATCCAACGGACAGACCGTATTCAGCGATTCGGTGAATCTGTATCCCCTTGGTTCCAAGGAATTAATGAAGATGCTCAATTCATCAGGATTTAAGAACGAAGCTTTCTATAGTGATTTTGATAAATCGCCCCTGGGAAAGTCCAGTCTTGCTCTGGTAGGAACGGCAATGAAGGTTTAGACACCTTTATCCTGAAACCATCATAACCTGATGCGGGGAACTTCCGGGGCAGCTTAAGTTTTTCTGCATTCCCCTACTCAGGAGTCATGAATTCCTAATTATCTCAAAGAAAAAATTATCACGGATAGGTCTGTTAAAAAAGATTCACTTTAACAGGTGGTTTCGGGAACCTCAACCCCCGGTCCCTGAGGCCCTCGAAGGGACTTGTGAAGGAAAAGCCTTCCCTATCTCAGGTTTTTCCGGGAACCTCAACCCCCGGAAATCTTCCGGAGCTTAAAATTATTATTTCCCGGGATTCACACAGCTACTTGTTTTCGCCGGGGAAGGAGCCAATCCTCCAGCGGCCTTCTACTTTTTCAAAACTGCTGGCCGGAAGGTACAATTGCCTGCCATCTTCTGCGGAGACCCGCAGTTTACCAATTACCACATTAACCTCAATCACCTTCCAGGTGGTTCCATCATAAGCAATTTTACAGCCTTCCTGGGGAAAAATCCGGCGCTGTTCACCGTAGAAACCATGTTCATAGGCCAGACAGCAGAGCAGCCTGCCGCAGGAACCGGAAATTTTCATTGAATTCAGGGAAAGGTTCTGATCCTTGGCCATCTTAATGGAAACGGGTTTTAATTTATCCGAAACCATATGACAGCAGAATCCCCTTCCGCAGAGGCCAAGCCCGCCAACCACCCTGGATTCATCCCTGACCCCAATTTGCCGCAGTTCGATCCGGGTTTTGAACACCGCCACCAGATCCTTTACCAATTCCCGGAAGTCCACCCGGTTTTCTGCAGTAAAGAAAAACAGTATTTTTGGCTCTTCCAGCAGATAATGGACAGATACCAGTTTCATTTCCAGTTTATGGTCGTCGATTTTCTGTTTGCAGACAGAAAAAGCGTTTTGTTCCTGCTGATGATTTTTATTTGATTTATCAAGGTCTTCCTGGGATGCGGAACGTTCAATCCGGACAACCTCATTGCCGCTGATTAAACCGCTGTTTTTAATTGCCCCAATGACAATCGCCAGATCCCTCCCGTACCGGGTAGGGACCACCACTTTTTCATTGGGATTAAGGACTGCCCCCTTAAACGCCGCAATAAATGTTTCATGGGAATAGGTCAGCCGTAAACGGTACAAAGGAGTATCCGGAGTTATCGGTTCCAGATCTTCCCCGGATGCAACGACAAGACTCCCCGACGGGATATCCTCTTCCGGAAAATCCTCCAAAACACTCATATCTTCATCTATAAATTCATTTGTATCCATACTAAAAAGTCCCCAAAAGTAGTAAATTCCTGAAACAGGAACTGTCTCATCTCAACAAATCAATTAAAAGGCCTTTTATCTCATCAACCTTAGCCAGTATTTCCAGCTGGGTGCTTTGCCCTGCCATGATACCCGCGGCAAGCTGCTCCAGTTTTTTATCCACCACCTGGATCAGGGTAAACTTTTTCCTTTTTAAAGGATTGGTTCCGCTGATCTGTTCCTCAATTATATATCCGTTTTCCACCACATAGTGAAGAAAATTCCTTACCGCCTTTTTATACTGCTTAATCTCTTCCGGGAAGGGCCGTTCTTTAAGCCGTTCCCCGGAACTGTGGACATCATCAAGCAAATCCTTGATGGAATGGTCGGATGCAGGAATTTGATCCGCCGCATCGGTTTCGGACGCTTCATCGGTTCTTGTCTCACTCAAAATAGAAGCAAACCGGGCTTTTTTAGCCTTATCCACCGGGTCTTTGTCTTTTGTCCGTTTAGTATCTGCTTTTATCTGGGTGTAAGCCGCAGGGTTGAGATAGGAATTCGTATCGGTAAAATCAACCTTTGCCATACTCAATTTTGATGATAGTACGAAGACGCAGCCGTAAATCCTGATAGAGTAGACTGGATACCCCGGGCATCCTTATACGCCCGGATGGTGGTATTCCACTGTTCATCGGACCTGCATACCACGATCTTGCCATGGATTAAACAACCGCTGTCTGCCTGGATCTGCTTTGTGATGATATCCCCCAAAACAAGCCCGGTGGACAACACGGTCACCCGCTCACTGGCGATAATATTCCCTTTGACGACACCACCCACGGTGATATTGGTCCCGGTAATATCACTTTTCATCCGGGCCTTTGCCCCAATAATAACCGGTCCCTGGGTATGCAGGCTGCCCTTAAGACTGCCGTCCACCCGGACAAACCCCGGAGCCGTTATATCCCCGTTTACAACTGTTCCTGTACTAATGATGGTATTACTTATGAGGTCATCACGGTTTATACGGGCCATAACTTCCTACAATTTACCGGGATGCGGGGGTTTTTGCAATACTTGAGCGGATATTAAGGTATTTCAATGGATCTACCACATCTGAACCAATATGCACTTCATAATGCAGATGAGGACCGGTGGAAAGACCCGTATTGCCTATTCTTCCGATTACCTGCCCCTGCTGTACCCGCTGCCCCGTGGTAACCGCAAATGACTGCAGATGGGCATACCTGGTATAAAAACCGTGCTTATGTTTGATGATGATATAATTGCCGAATCCGGTTAAATCGATATCCACGGTTACCACCTGGCCGTCGGCGGTGGCAATCACCGGGTCGCCCTGGCGGTATGTGGAAAGGTCAATTCCTTTGTGGATATAGTACTGCCCGGTAAAGGGATTCGGGTTTTGCCCGAATAACATGGAAATATGCCCTATGCCGCCTTTAATGGGCCACATACTGGGAATATCCGTGAGCAATGCACTTTGGGAATCGATAAGATCCCCTATTTCCTTTACGGGTACGGTGGCTTCGGACAGATACCGGGCCAGCCGGTTTAAATCATTTACCTCTTTTAAAGTACCGTCGGCGGTTTCATTTATAGAGAGGAAAGAAGAAAGGTCGCTGGTAAAAGAAGCGGAATTTGCATCGGCTACATTTTTATCCAGACCAAGATTACGGAGGGTCTGGTTAAGGGTCGCCTCAAAACCCCGGGCGGATATAATAAGCTGGGCTGCCCCGTCCCTTATATCATCCAGGTTTGCCTGGGTATCCTTTAATTTACTGTCCTTGTTGACCAGGATGCTCCTGGTATCGGTGTACACCACGGTATACCACACAAAAGCACCCAAAATACCTACCAGCACCAGAACAACACAAATCATGGAGAAAACAGTAATATGCAGGTTATAGACTTTCTTTTCGGAATGGGGAACCACCATTATGGTATACCGGTTCCCGGCGACCTTAAAAAGGCGTGCAAAAAACGATGAAAACCCCTTCGCAATACTTCCTGCAAGGTTTTTCACTTTTCTGACGATACTATTTTCTACTCTTTTATATTTATGGACCGATGCCACGGTCGAACTCCTTACCTTTTGAATAAGAGATACATCACCAATCTACTATATCAGACATAACAGTTTCCTGTCAAATATAAAAAACGGATCTTTACGGAATGACGCTGACACTCCGGATTATACCCCGGCTCCGGCAAAAACGTCAAAAATCCTGTTTTACCCTGGGGTTGCAAAAATTACCCCATATATTATCATCGAAATAAATTATCAACTTAATTATAGTATTTATTTACATAATAATCCTTACATATAAGCGAGGTTTGCCATGAATATATACAACGAAAGGAAGCTGATTCTTTACGTAGCCATGAGCCTGGACGGATACATAGCAGATCCCCAGGGCCGGATCGATTTTCTTAATGACTTCTCCCTCTCGGATACGGGATACGATGCTTTCTATGACACCGTGGATACACTCATCATGGGAAGCACCACCTATCGGCAGATCCGGGATGAACTTTCCCCGGGAGCATGGCCTTATAAGGGCAAACAATGCTACCTGTACACCCGGCAAAGCCATATATATTCCGGGGACAGTCATGTAATTCCGGTGGATATCCCGCCGGAACGGTTACTCCGGGAAATCCGCAGGCAGCCGGGCAAAAATATCTGGCTGGCCGGCGGGGGCAGGCTGGTGAACACATTTCTTATGGAAAATCTTATTGATATATATATGATTTATGTGATACCGGTTCTTCTGGGGGATGGTTTACCCCTGTTTCCCCGGGGATTTCCAAAAACAAATCTTAACTTAAAAAGCTGTATCCCCCTGGGGCAAATGGCGGAACTTATCTATGAAGGTCATTCTATATAATTTTACATAATTAGTGCCGGCATTTGACGGTCCCGGTCTTTCACTGCCAGTGCAGCTCCGAAAAAATATCCCGGAACCGGCAAACCCGGCCCGGGATAGTACATTGATCTGCTAAACCGCTTATTTCTTCTTTTCTGTTAAGATTCCCTTAATTGTGAGAATCCCGTTGGCATATGCCACATCCAGCGCACCATCATAATAACGGGTAGCGGTGGGACTGTAGGTGTCATTCACCAGTTTGATCTTTGTCCAGTCAAGGCTGCCCATTTTCTTGGGATCCTGGCCGGATTTTACATAGTTTGATTTAAGAACAAACACATTATTGTTGTTATCCGCCACGCCCTGGGCAATTTTAAACCCGGTTGAAAGGTTCAGTTTTCCGTTTGCGTCGGTCCTGATCTCATAGGCGCTGTCCCGGTGGACATACCGGATAATGACCTGTTTGCCGCTGGTGGCTACCTGCAGATTATCATTCACCGCTGTATCCCAGGGGGCTACGGGGAACAGAAACAGTCCCCTCAGACCGGAAGGGATGGCCATCTGCTTGGTTGTTGTGGAATCGTACCGGACAACATCAAATTGGGTGGTGGATTTCATCTTGCTGGCGCCGGAGGTTGCATCCAACGAATCATTTACAGTAACATTTCCTGCGGACCACTTCGAATAGTTGCCTGCCGGATCAGCGGCTTTTATGTTCATGCGGATATCCACATTTACATTCTGTGCAAATACGGATGCGGTCCCAACTAACAGGACACAGATTACCAAAGCGATTATTTTTCTATTCATGGGTAATACTCCTATACTAATAATTTAACGACAATCAATAGAGGAATCAATGAGTTACCATCTTTTTATTACATTTGTCAATAATATGAGCATATTTTACCGAATAGAAAACTTCCGGACAGTGGCTTTTCCGGGGGTCAGCCCCGGAAAGCCGTTCTGGAAATATCAGGTTATGTCCCTAATACCATAATTATTGATAACAAAATCAATATCCTTATCCCCCCTGCCGGACAGGTTAACCAATATGGATTTATGGGGATTCTCACCGGCATAATCCATGGCATATGCCACCGCATGGGCACTTTCCAGGGCGGGGATTATCCCCTCCACCCGGGACAGTATATAGAAAGCATTGAGACAATCCTCATCATTTGCCATGGTATACTCCACCCGGCCATTATCCTTTAGCATACAGTGTTCCGGTCCGGAACCGGGATAATCGAGGCCGCTGGCAATGGAATACACCGGCTGGACATCACCTTTTTCATCCTGAAGAAGATAGGTCTTAAATCCATGCAGGATCCCCTGGGTCCCATAGGAAAGGCTGGCCGCATGATCCCCTATTTTAAGGGACCGTCCCGCGGGTTCAACCCCAACAAGCCGGACCTTTTCATCCTGGAGGAATCCCGAGAACATTCCCATTGCATTGGAGCCTCCGCCGACGCAGGCGGTTACCGTATCCGGAAGCTCGCCGGTCATTTCCAGGAACTGTTCCCGGGCTTCAATCCCAACAACATGCTGAAAATCCCGGACCATCATGGGGAAAGGATGGGGCCCCACCACAGACCCAATACAATAGATACTATTGACCGGATCTTCCAGATAAGCCTCAAACGCCGAATCCACAGCCTCTTTCAGGGTCTTCAGCCCCCGGGTAACGGGAACAACCGTAGCCCCCAGAATCTTCATTTTAACCACGTTGGGATGTTCCTTGGCGATATCCACCTCACCCATATGGATTTCACATTCCAGCCCAAAATAAGCGGCCGCGGTGGCCAGGGCAACCCCGTGCTGTCCCGCCCCGGTTTCGGCAATGAGCTTTTTCTTTCCCATATATTTTGCCAAAAGCCCCTCACCCATACAGTGATTCAATTTATGGGCGCCGGTATGGTTCAGGTCTTCCCGTTTCAGGTATATTCTGCCGCCGCAGCGGTTGGAAAGGTTTTTGCAAAAAAAGGTCGGCGTAGGCCGCCCCTGGAAATGCTTCCGGATGCTCCGTAATTCGGAAATAAACTCGTGGGATTTGCTGATGGAATAATATGCATCGGTGATTTTTTCCATTTCCGCCTGAAGCACAGGGGGAACAAAGGACCCGCCGTATTCGCCGTAATACCCTTCATCATTAGGGAATATTTTAAAGTAATCACTCATCTTCTGTTTCTCCTTACAGAAACGAATTTAGCATATTTCGATGTTACTGTCAATAGTAACATCGATTATTCTTCAGCAAAAACAGGATATATTTGTTCTCAAGCGGGATACATCCTATGGGTTGGCAAAAATAATTACATTAGGAAAAAGATACATTCAGGTGTGATTTTTGGTGTTTTTCTTGGTTTTATCGTACGGGATTTGTTCGGTAATTACCATCACGGTACAGTTCGTTAATACCACAAAACTGCCAGATAATTATTTATTATTTTAAAACTTATAAAGCTGCAGGGTCCTCATAGCACCATAAATCATTATAAGGATTATTAATTATTCTCTCCATGACTTCTATGGTATAAAACCAGTTATTATCGCACCAAAATTTTGCCTGCGGGTAATTTAATAACAAAGGACTTAGTATTTGCAATAACAAATCCTCTTTTTCAACAAAAGATTCTAAGCTAATAGCGTTAAAATAATCTTTATGTAAATCATCCCAGTCAAATTGCTCTGTTCGAAATTGGTATGGTTCATCATAAACATTAAAACATATTTCTTTCCTGTCCTGTTTTAAAGGAGGTTTATCGCTGATACATACCCTTTGATATTTTAATCTCCCGGTATCATCAATTCGGTTTATGTCATTATTAAAGAATAGTCCCTTTTCTTCGCTTGATTTTTTTAATGTTGATACGAGTTCACTTGCTGAAATACTTTTTCCGGCTTCAAATAATATGTATGCAGATGCACCCATGGTGTTATTATCCTCCCAGTTCTTTTGATGA
Organism: Treponemataceae bacterium; assembly: GCA_031549725.1. Lineage (GTDB taxonomy): Bacteria > Spirochaetota > Spirochaetia > Treponematales > Breznakiellaceae > UBA937. The sequence continues at coordinate 239 of JAVBPH010000101.1, read as the reverse complement.
ACTGACAATCTCTATATTTTTATTCATTATCATTATTTCTTGTAATTTTAAATCCTTCCTCAATATAAATTATAACTTTCCGATTTTCTTTACTAAAGGAGGCTTTTTCAAAATATCAAATTTTGAAAAAGCAACCTTAGATGTAAGTGCAGAAAGAATACTATTTTATTTATGGGTAAGGAAATAACATTCTTTCTGCAAAAGCCTTTTTCAAAACTAACCGAGTTTTGAAAAAGGCT
>JAVBPH010000046.1:0-139616 GCA_031549725.1 Treponemataceae bacterium | reverse complement strand
GCTTTTTCAAAATGTCAAATTTTGAAAAAGCAACCTTAGATGTAAGTGCAGAAAGAATACTATTTTATGTATGGGTAAGGAAATAGCATTCTTTCTGCAAAAGCCTTTTTCAAAACTAACCGAGTTTTGAAAAAGGCTCATGTATAATCCGTTTGCCCGGTAACCGCCCAAATACCGGGGTTACCGGACAAACCAAGGCATATTTCAGAAACAAACCGGGAACCGGATTAATTCTTCTTGAACAGAAGAGAAAGTTTTGCCTGGATAACTTCAAAATATGCCGCAATTATGATAATGATACCCGTCACTATAAACTGCCAGAATGTACTGACCCCGGTAATGATCAATCCTATTTTCAATGCCGCCAGAAGCAGGGCGCCCAGCATGGTGCCCACAATACTTCCCCTGCCTCCGGCCATCCTGGTACCGCCGATGGCGGACGCGGCGATTGCATCAAGTTCATAACCCTGGCCGGAAGCGGGCTCCCCGGTACCAAGATTGGCCAGCATAATCATTCCGGCAAAAGCCGCACAGACACCGCACATCACGTATGCAATAATTTTTGTCAAATCCACATTAACCCCGGAAAGTTTTGCTGCTTCTTCATTTCCGCCTACCGCAAAAAGATAATTTCCGAAACGGGTTTTCTGCAGCAGGATATGGGTGACCAGGGCTATCACCGCCAATACAATAATCGATACGGGAATATCACCGATAATTCTGGCTCCCAGGGCTCGGCGGTAAGATTCGGGAATTCCCAGTACCGGCCAGCCGCCGGTTACCACATACGCAAAGCCCCGGTAGATACTCATGGTTCCCAGGGTGGCAATAAAGGGCTGCAGGTGCATTTTCGTAATCAGGAGTCCGTTGATCGATCCCAGGATTCCGCCAATAATTGCCCCGAATGCAATAGATGCTGCGGGAAAATATCCATCCACAGAAAATTTTCCGACTGCAACAATAACGATTGCAAAGGTACATCCTATGGAAAGATCTATACCGCCGGAAATAATAGCAAAGGTAATACCAATGGCCAATATCCCATTTATTGTAGCCTGCTTCACAATATCAACCATATTACCTGCAGTGAAATAGGATTTATCGATAATGGTAAATATCAATATCATAAATACCAGTGCAATCAGAACACCCACTTCCCTTCCAATGCCTTTCATTTTCATTGATTTCATTTATCGATTTCTCCCATTGCATAATTAAGTATTCTTTGTTCATCGAACCCAGGCCTGTCCAGTTCCTTCACTTTTTTACCTTCCCAGAAAATAACAATCCGGTCACTGATGCCCATGATCTCGGTAAGTTCCGAAGAAACCACAATGATTGATTTTCCGCTTTTGACAAAATTTTCCATAAGCCGGTATATTTCCACTTTGGCTGCCACATCGATACCCTTGGTCGGTTCATCAAAAATCAGGATGTCCGTATCGGTAGACAGCCACCTTGCCAGGATAACCTTCTGCTGGTTTCCGCCGGACATGTTATTGGTTAAGAAGTCCGGATCCTTCGGATTTATATTTATCTCTCCTGCAATTTTAGTGTAGTTATTGTTTTTCTTTTTTCTGTCAATAAAACCGTAGGTCAAATATTTCTGCAGACTGGAGACGGCGACGTTATCCATGTTGCTGAAAAATTTCATAAAGCCCTGGCTTTTCCGTTCCTCGGGAATCAGGCCTATTCCGTGTTTCAGCGCATCCCTGGTGTTTTTTATATTGACCTGTTTATTATTGATATATACGGAACCGCTGTTTTTCCTGTCGGCTCCGAAGATAGCCCTCATTACTTCCGTGCGGCCGGCCCCGACAAGCCCGAAGAATCCTAAAATTTCTCCGCGTTTTAATTCAAAATTAATATTTTCAAAATACCGGGATCTGGAGAAATTCTCAACCTTCAGTATTGTATCATCCGTAGTATAGTTGCCTGTTTTGACTGCAATTGTACTGACATTGCGGCCCACCATCATTTTAATCAACTCATCCTTGCTGGTGAATGTTACATCTAACGTGGTAATATATTCTCCGTCCCGCAGTATGGTTGCCCTGTCGCAGATCCGGAATATTTCATCCAGCCTGTGGCTAACATAAATAACCGTGATTCCGGAACGTTTTAATTCTTCAATGATAGAAAACAAAGCGTTGGTTTCCTTATCCGTAAGCGAAGATGTGGGTTCATCCATGGAAATGATTTTTGAATTATGGAATAGGGCCTTGGCTATTTCCAGCATCTGCATTTCACCCGCGGTCAAAGCGGAAACCATATCTTCTGCCCTGAAATCACAGCTTAATTTTTGTAAAATTTCATTTACTGTTTTATTAACCTTTTTATAATCTACAAAAATTCCGGCCCTGGACATTTCATACCCCAGGGTTATGTTCTGTCCTGCGGTAAGATCCTTAACCACGTTTATTTCCTGGTGAACCTTTGATATACCGCCGTTCATAATCGCATCATGGGGATTTTTAAAACGGATCCTTGAACCGGAAAGGTAAATATCCCCTTCATAATCGGTCTGCACACCATGCAGAATATTAAGAAGCGTACTTTTTCCTGCACCGTTCTCCCCCAGCAATGCGTGAACTTCACCCTGGGCAACAGAAAAACTGACGTTCTTCAATGCCTTTACGCCGGGAAATTGTTTTGAAACATTTCTGAATTCTATGGCATTACCCATTTCAGTTTCCTTGAGGAAATTCAGAAAACAAGTTTCGGGATTTCCTAAAATAAAAATAAGATACACGGACTAATCTCAAAACTCGGTTAGTTTTGAAAAGCATCACATTACACCGGAATAGTATCCGGAAAAAAATTACAATAGAAAGAACGAGCTGCTGGATGACAGGATTTTCCAGCAGCCCGTTTCTGCGGCACATCAAAATACTTTAATATACCGCAGGATTAAAACATCGGGTGCGCTATTACTTTGTAAACCTGGTTGCCTTCCAGTTGATGATCTGTGCAGCGGGGGTGTTAACGTTGGTAGAATCAATCAGAGCCTGGGGAGTCCAAATAACCCTGGGGAGCTTCTGCCCGCCAAGAATCCGGAGACCGCATTCCAGGGCAATCTGGGATTTATAATATGGGAAGGAATCGATGGTAGCATCCAGGTATCCCTTACGGATGGAATCGTATGCCTCGCCAATTCCGTCAACGCCTACAACCAGTATTTTCTTGCCTGATTCCCGAACTGCTTCTACTACACCTAAAGCCATTCCATCATTGTTGCAGAAGATTGCCTGCAGATTGGGGTGATTCTTAATCCAGGTGGAAGCCAGTTCACGGGCCCTGTTCCTGTCCCAGTCCGCATTCTGTTTTGCAACGATCTTAATATCAGGATAATACTTTGCCATCCAGTTTTCAAATCCCTGGGTTCTCTGCCGTGCGGCAAATGCCTTGGGCATACCAATAACGATGGCTACTTCACCTTTACCGCCGAGTTTCTTGGCGATCCAGTCTGCGGCCAGTTCGCCGTTCTGGTCGGCCTTGGGTCCCACAAAGTTGGGGGCATTCTTGATGAGCCCGTCGTTTACGTTGATAACCGGAACATTCTTGCTTAATGCATTTTCCACCCCGGGAACCAGGTTCCCGTCGGAAATGGGAGAAAGCAGAAGAATGGAATATTTTTTATTGATCATATTATTAACTATTGCCAGCTGGCCCTGTTCATCATTTTCATCCAGAGCAGCCTGGACATCCATGGTGATATTGACACCCGCGGCCTTGGCCTGTTTCGCCCCTTCTTCGTATCCTTCCCTCAGGGTTCTCCAGTATTCATTCTGGAACTGCTTTGCCACTGCACCCACAGTGATTGCACCCTTCGGCATGGGAACATCCCCGAACTGAGCCCGGATATCTTCAATCATAATACCCTTTTCGTTGTCGGGATTAAATTCACCGGAATCGGTCTTAGTGTCCGATCCGCCCTTGGCAAATACCATGGTAATTGCCATTAATAAAACCAGCAAAAACATTACTGTTTTCTTCATAACTCCGCTCCTTCCTTTAAGTTATGTATTTCCGGAACTTCCAAAATTTCAGTTTTGAAAAGTTAACCTGATAATTCCATAAAGAATGTTCTTATTTCATTTTAACAAAAACTTCTTTGATAATTCCGAAAACCCTGTCGGTTTTCCGGAACCTATATTTTCTGTGAAAGCATTTCATAGGCAAGCTGCTGAGAACTTACCCCGTCCTGCTTTTCACAAATTGCCCTGATCCTGTCCATGCCGATCCTATCAATCGTGCCGGACATAAGATTCACCATTTTTATATTCATTTCGATTTCTTCTTTTGCCTCCTCCCTGACGGGGAAAGTATCGAAAAAAATCACCCCATTATATGCATATCTTTTCATGTAATAGATAAATTCCATACATTGGATATAATTCACCGATCCGAAAATGAGACCGCTGTCCATTACCCGGTAGCCGTCATTCAGGTGAAACCCAAACAGCTGGTTCCGCCGGGCTGCGAGAACCAGGGAAAATGCGGGGCTTTCATTTTTCATCAGCATGTGGCAGAAATCCAGGGTAACCCCCACATTTTTCATCCCGATTTCATCAATGACCAGAAGGGTCAACCCGATTCCGTCGATCATGGAAAAAGCCCTGGGTTCAAAGGGTTTATATTCAATACTGATTTTTATCCCTTTTTCTTCCCCGTGCTGTGCCACTTCCCGGAATGCGCTGATAATGGTGTTCCAGTTTTTTTCATAATCCACCTGGAACGCATAATCAAAACCGTCAAATCCCAGCCATATGGTAAGCAGCTCACCCCCCAGTTCCTTACAGGCATCTATGGCATCTTTACACAGCTGAACCGCCCCTCTGCTTTTCTGCGGATCCGGATTGGTAAATTCACCCTTTACAAAGGGATCCCTGAACCGGGTGGCCAAACCGTTAACCTTTAAATTCCCCATCCGGTTTTTCAGCTCCGGAATGGAATAGGGTTTAACATGTTCAGGATAGTTAAACTCAAGGTGGGTTATCCCTTTTATTGTTTTGTACTGATCTATTGTCTGAAATAAATCATGATTTCCCTTAAATATAAACGAGTTCATTCTTCCAGAAAATTTCATATATTTTCACAACCTTTCAAATTATTTCAAAATCATCATAGCATAGTTTCAATATTTGTCAAGTTTTTTCTTTATTTTTTAATAAATTTCATTATTTGCTATTTATTTGAATATTTTATCATTTTATGTAATATTATGTCATTTTTTACCGTGTTTTTTGACATATATTTCCATCAGGATAAAAAAAAAACAAAAATTAAAATGCTTTAAATAATCGCAGAATGTATTTAACAGAGAAAATGCCGGAGAATTAACATCTTCCTAAGATTATTACCATGACCGTACCTTGACAGAACAGTAAAAATCTAAAAAAATGTTTAGAAATATATTTGCATAAAAGGAGTAATTTATGGCAAAAACACAAATCGATTCAATGGATTGGACCATCAATCTGATTCTCACAATCCTTATTGACCCGCTCTGGCAGGGAATCAACAGGATTCTCAGGGGAAAAGTCATAATTGGTATCATCTGGATTCTTACCAGCGGGCTCTGTTTTATCGGTTGGATTATTGATATATATACCATGATTACGAAAAAGGATATAACTTTCCTGGCATAATGCCGGTTCAAGGCTCCCGTCCGGGAGCCTTTAATGTTTATGCAATTTGATACAGAATAATACATATTTAACATACATCTGTAAAAAACTCCATTTAACGTATTTCTTTTTGTATTTTTCCTAGTTTTTTACTATTATTTTATAGGGAAATACTGATATTATCCCCATCAAGGAGTTAACATGACCCCGATATGCCTTTACAACGGAACAGTAATGACCGGTTTTGCGGTTATGGAACATTGCGCAGTTCTCATTGAAGGCGGTATGGTGGCGGATGTTTTTTCCAAACGCCGGTTTGAACAGAAACGTTTCAGCGCGGATGTTCAGATTATCGACGTGGGTGAGGCATACATCGCCCCGGGTTTTATTGATACCCATATCCACGGCTTCGGCGGTTTTGGCACGGATGATGCATCCACCGACTCGGTGATTGAAATGTCCAGGCTGCTGGCAAAATACGGGGTAACCGCATTCAACCCCACCCTCTACCCTTCGGAACCTAAGGAGATGCTGGAAGCCGTATCAAACGTTTCCGCTGCCATTGGGAAGGAATCCGGGGCAAAAATCATGGGGCTCCACCTGGAGGGTCCCTTCATTTCTCCGGAACGGCTGGGGGTTCAGAAACCCAGCACCCTCAGTCCGGTGGATATCAACCTCATGGAACAGCTTTGGGAGGCCTCCAACGGCCACATTGTTAACATGACCGTTGCCCCGGAGTTAAAAAACATGCGGGAACTGGCCCTTTTCTGCATTAAAAAGGGGATCGTACTCCAGGCGGGCCATACCAATGCAAATTATGAAAACATGGTGGAGGGAATGCAGGTGGGCATCCTCCATGCAACCCATATATTTAATGCCATGAGTAAACTGGACCACCGGAACCCCAACGCGGTGGGGGCAATCCTGATTCATCCGGAAATGTCCTGTGAAATTATCGCCGACGGTTTCCATGTCCACCCCGACGTGATCCGCCTGCTGAAAAGGGACAAACCCGCCGATAAAATAGTTCTGGTTACGGATGGACTTAAACCGACCGAACAGCCCAAGGGGCCCTTCTTTGCAAATGGTGAAGAAGTCAGTTTCCACGATGGCGCATTTCACCGTACTATAGATGATGTTATCGCCGGGTCGGGTTTAACCATGATCCGGGGGGTCAAAAATCTGGTCAATTACGGATTCAGCCTGGAAGAAGCCGTAAAAGCCGCCAGTACGAATCCCTCCCAGGTAATGCGTTTTTCCAGGAAAGGAAATATTGTTCCGGGTTTCGATGCGGACCTGGTGGTATTTAACAGGGATTTTGATATCCTTGCCACTGTTGTGGGGGGAGTACTCAAGAAGAACATTCTGTAAACAGGAAAGTTTTAATCCTGGGAACCGGGTCTGGATTTGTTTTGTTTATTAACACCATTTTTGGAGGATATATGCGTCTAGTTATTCATGAAGATTATCATAAGTTAAGCCGTTGGGCTGCCTGGCACATTGCAAAACGGATCAATGATTTTAATCCCAGCCCTGACAAGCCTTTCGTCCTTGGACTTCCCACGGGGTCAACCCCGCTGGGGGTATACCGGGAACTGGTAAAACTTAACAAAACCGGAAAAGTTTCCTTTGCCCATGTGGTTACATTTAATATGGATGAATATATTGGACTTCCGGAAAATCATCCCCAGAGTTACCATTACTTTATGTGGGACAATTTTTTCAATTATATTGATATTGAGAAAAAAAATGTAAATATTTTAAATGGTATGGCCAGGGACCCGAAAAAGGAATGCATTGATTATGAAGAAAAAATCGCATCCTACGGGGGAATCGATTTGTTCATGGGCGGGATTGGTGCTGACGGGCATGTGGCGTTTAATGAACCCGGATCGTCCCTGCGTTCCAGAACCAGGATGAAAACCCTTACCATGGATACCAGGATTGCCAATTCCCGTTTTTTTGACGGTGATATAAACAATGTTCCGTCTACTGCGCTTACCGTGGGAGTGGGAACCATCATGGACGCCCGGGAGGTCCTGATCCTGGCCAGCGGTTACGGGAAAGCCCGGGCCTTGAAGGAATGCATTGAAAACGGGGTAAACCATATGTGGACCATCTCGTGCCTCCAGCTTCACCCCAAGGCAATTATTGTCTGCGATGATGCAGCCACGGATGAATTAAAAGTAGGTACCGTTCGTTACTTTAAGGATATTGAGAAGGATAACATAACCCCGGCGGATGAATTGTAATCCGGCTGGAAGGTTTTTTTGAATCCTTCTTGGCGGCAGACCGGGGTTTCATAAAATCCGGGGTCTGCGGTGAAAACCCGGTGGGAGGTTTATATGGAATTATTGGAAAATCTTACGGCTGAACAGAAAAAGCTCTGGGAAAAAACCCAAAAAGAACTTACCGGGCTGTACGAAAAGCTGCAGCTCACCGCCAAGCCCATGCCTGCAAATAAAATAAAAGCCATCCGGGTTCCAAGAAACATATCCGAAGAAGGTTCCGTTCCCCTGCCCTGGGACGCCCAGCTGCTCCTGAGTTTTGACGAATTCCTCACCCTTGCCCCGGACGATAATGAGTTTCCCCTGCTGGGGGAGGCTTCCAAGGGTGCCTTATTTACAACGGATATTCTGATAGAAATAGTAAGCGATCTTTCCGGGGAAGAACCGGATTCCCGCCGGGGGAGAAAGGTATTCCTGGAACAGGCCGGCGAATTGCCGCCCCTGATCGATCTGCCCCAGTTGGGCGGGGACGAACTGCCCATTCTCTGGCCGGTCCTGGCAGGGGACCAGTGCAGTGTGGTTCTTCATCTTGATACCGATGATAATGCGGAATTTTATGTCCGGAGCACATCCCTGTTTAACTATGTACTCCAATACCTGGAATCCTCGGGCAATCTTCCGGACACCATTGAAGATACCAGGACCGATATTTCCCATCTATGGAATGAAAAAAAAGACCTGATTATCCTGGACAGGCTTGAGTCAAAACTGGACCTATTAAACGATTCCCTCTATAATATGATGGAAGTAATGTTCGGATCCGATGATCCCGTGTATGATGAGGATGATGACAACCAGGACGACAGGCAATACGACGATGATGACGACGAAGATTATTATTCCGATGAATACGATGACGATTATGATGACGAAGAATCCTTCGAAGATGACTTTGACGACAGTGACATCGGTTACGATGACGATGATGAAGAGTAAAGGGGAAATACTATGATGTTAGTACACCAGGGAAGAATCTGGTAATCCGCCAAGCCGTTTCCGTTCCAAACAGAACAGCATAATAATTATCTCTCCCATTGGGACCGGTCATATCAATGGTGAACCGGTTCTCATTTAATTCAATATGCAGCCGTCCCTGTAAAACAGGGACTTCAAGGATTTTCTATGAAATATACTAAACATTCCTGGAAAAGGAATTTTTTCACTATTTGGGCTGGACAGGCTTTTTCGCTTTTGTCCAGCGGAATTACCCAGTTTGCAATCATCTGGTATATCACCGCAGTGACCAACTCTCCGGCAATGCTTGCCCTGGCTGGCATAATGGCCTTTCTTCCCCAGGCTTTGCTGGGCCCCTTTATCGGGGTGTTCATTGACCGGTATGACCGGAAAATGATTATGATTGTCTCGGACATGGTTGTCGCCGGGGTAAGTCTTATCCTGGTGGTAGCCGGGTTCTATGGCCCCCTGCCTATCCCGCTTATCATGGGGGTACTGCTGGTCAGGTCCGGGGCAACCGCCTTTCACAGTCCATCCATGCAGGCCGTAACGCCCCTGATTGTCCCGGAGGAAGAGTTAACCCGGTGTGCGGGCTACTCCCAGGCAATCCAATCCGGGGTCTGGCTTATCTGTCCCATGGTATCCGCGTTCCTGTACGGCATATGGGATATCAATATGATGATCGCCCTGGATGTGGCCGGAGCGTTTATTGCCCTGGCGGCCCTGATGATTGCGGAAATCCCAAAAATCCCCAGAACCCCGGAATCACCGGAAAAACAATCCCCCCGGGAAGTGATTAACCATTTTCTCCGGGAACTAAAGGACGGACTTACCATTATCAGGGAAAGCGGCCTCATGGGATTGATTATTATCTGTACTCTTTTTTCCCTGATTTTTATACCTATCAGCAGCCTCTTCCCCCTGATGAGCCTTTCCTGGTTTGGCGGTACCCAGTGGCACGCGGGACTCACCGAAACCCTTTACGCCGCGGGGATGCTCCTGGGATCCATGGTCCTGGGAATCTGGGGCGGCTTTAAAAACCGGATGGTTTCCATGACCTTTGCGGTGGCCCTTATGGGAATTATCCTGACCGCTTCGGGGCTGCTGGGACCTGGGGGGTACGTTTATTTTGCGGTCCTCTGTGTTCCCATGGGATTTTCAGCTCCCTTTTTCAACGGACCAATGATGGCGCTGTTCCAGACAAGGATTGCCCCGGAATACCTGGGAAGGGTTTTCTCCCTTTCGGGAAGCCTTATGTCCCTGGCCGGTCCTGTGGGACTTGGGATAGCGGGTCTTTTCGCGGAGATTGTGGGGGTTTCCCGGTGGTTCTTTATTTCAGGACTGCTTATCTGCGGTATTGCGGTCCTCTGTGTTGCGGTTCCCGGGGTAAGACACAGTGACCATCAAATTACATACGGGCACCTCTAAAAACTTCGGTTTTTAGAAGTTCCCATAATTGAATACCAGCCTGATGGTTTTCCCGCCGGGCTGGTATCCAGTCACAAAGTTTTACTTTGTTACCCGGTTATGCACATTCATCACATGCTGGCGCATGAGCTTATGGGCCAATTTTGAATCTTTGGCAATGATCGCGTCCAGAATTTTCTCATGGTATTTGATAGCCTGCCTGATATTTTCCATGGTATCGATCTGGAATGCATTGTAGACACAGTCATGGAAGGTATCTATCACCATCAGCATGGTGTTGGTAAACAGCTTGTTCTTTGATGCCCGGGCCACTTCCAGGTGGAACTGGGTATCGTGGTCGGTCAGTTCCTTGAGATCGGATGAGTTTTTCATTCCCTCAAAACATTTACGCATCGCCTCGATATTATCCGCGTCGGCCCTTTCGGCAGCGAGGGAAGCGAGTTCCGATTCAAACATGACGCGGAATTCCAGGATATCGTCAAAAGCCGACATCTGCACACTGGTACCAAAAGGAACCGATTTAACGATGTCCGATGAATCGTTCACATAGGTTCCCCGTTTTGTCCTGGTAATGAATCCAAAGGATTCCAGTTCCTTGTAGGCTTCCCGTAATGTGCTCCTGCCTACCCCCAGCTGTGCACAAAAGTCATTTTCGCTGGGGAATATGTATTTAGGCGGCAGCTGTTCAGAAACAATCAAATTCTTGATCCTTTCAGCCAAAAGATTCGAAGCCTTCTGGGTTTCTTCAAATTTTATTGAATTCAGAGTCGATTTGTACTTATCCTGCATATGCAACACCGCCTATAAAAAGTTGTCCATCGTTCATTTGCTGCCGGAATTTTAAACTAACAATTCATCATATCAGAGATTCCCTGAAAAATCAGCATACCCGCGTAGGCTCCGCCGTCTATTTTTCCCAGAAGTTTTTCCCCGTAGTATGCGGCCCTGCCATGGACCGGAACCATGGTTTTCGTTTTCCCGACTCCTTCCTGCGCTGCCTGCAATGCGGATGCGAATGCAGCGGTCCAACCTTCATCCGCGTGGTTATAAAGCGCCCTGGTGGCCGGAATAAGGGAATCCAGTATGGTCCGCTCGTTTTCTTTTGACCCTGCTTTTTCCATGATTGTTTCCAGGCCGTTTTGCAGGGCATCCGCGAAGCCTTTTATGTCCGTCCCGGTTTGTCCTTTCAGGCTGCGGGCCATTCCCATCATCCCGAAGGAGATGATGGTCCCCAGGGTGGATGGCGCTGCGGTATTAAAGGCCCGGGACATGGCAAAAAATGCCTGGCCAAGGTCGGTTCCCGTATCTGTCTCCAGGGCAGCCACGGCCGCGGCCATGCCGTTTTTCATGGTTAACCCCAGGTCACCGTCGCCGCATTGGGCGTCCAATTCCGAAAGGTATTCACTGTTCCGGGACATGACCGCTGCAACTGATCCACAGCATTTTCTGACACATTCAATATTCATTTGAAACCCTCTACTTATTCGCGTTGGTATAGAACGGCGTGTTGCAGGGTACACGAAGCAATTGTTTAAGCTGGCCATCCAGTCTGCACACCGTCACCGAACAGCCCGCCATTTCCATGGAAGTGGCGAACTCCCCAATATGCGGCATATAGACCCTGACTCCGAGCTGTTCCATCCTCCGGAAAATCCTGCGGTATACGATCAATAGTTCCTCCAGGGGAGTCGCGCCAAGCCCGTTGACCATAACCGATATTTCATCCCCGGCTTTCAGAGGAATATCTTCCAGAAGCTTGGAAACCATGGTGTCCGCAATATCATCCGCGGGCATCATTTTTTTGACCTCTATACCCGGTTCTCCATGAATACCCATGCCTATTTCGATCTCGTCTTCTTCGATAGAAAAAGTCGGCTTTCCAACCTGGGGAACAATACAGGGCGATAGGGCAACACCCATGGTTCTGATTCCTCCCAGGGCATGTTCCGCGATCTTTTTGACTTCCTCCAGGGACTTCCCTTCCATAGCAGCGGCTCCTGCGATCTTGAAGGCGTAAACCATGCCGGCAACCCCTCTGCGTTTTTCCGCATTGGAAGCCGCAGCGGAAGCAACGTCGTCACAGACCAGGACTTCCGCGGTTTTGATGCCTTCGAAATCGGCCATTTCTTCCGCCATACTGAAATTCATCCTGTCGCCGCCGTAATTCCCGTAAAGGCAGAGAACCCCCGCGCCGGCGTCCACCATCTTGATCATTTCAAACATGCATTCCGCGGAAGGGGAAGCGAATACATTTCCAACCGCACAGCCATCCAGCAGGCCGTCGCCCACATAACCGAGGAATACCGGCAGGTGTCCGCTTCCACCGGCGGTCACTATGGCGACCTGGTTCTGTTTTTTATGACGGCTGACAACAATCCTATGGCCTTTGCCGCATACCTCGACAGCCTGGGGATAAGCAAGGGCGATCCCTTCAAGAACTTCATCAACGAAGCTGTCCGCGGAATTCATAATCTTCTTCATATATACTCCAGTTATCCTGAAATTGGCTGTTCACGGTTTGCCCGGCGGGACCTGAGGATTCCGAATATCAGCGAAACCATTCCAACGATAATGAACGCCAGGCTTATCGGACGGGTGAAGAATACGGCAATATTGCCATAGTTCATGACAAGCCCCAGCCTGAACTGACTTTCGAAGGTCTTGCCGAGGATCAGGGCAAGGACCATCGGTGATACCGGGATCTTTGCTTTCTCCATGACGTATCCGAGCAGGCTGAACGCCAGCATGACCCACACATCGGCAAAGTTATTGTTAACGCAGAACGCACCTATCACGCAAAGCACAATGATTATAGGGTTCAATATCCACTTCCGTACGGAAACGACCTTGATAAAAATCCTGACACAGAATAACCCGAGGACAACGAACAGTATGTTGGCGAGGAACATTGCCCCGAAGATTGTATATACCAGCTCCGAGTTGTTCCTGAAAAATACGGTTCCCGCCTGCAGACCATGGAGCATCATGGCTCCCAGCATGACCGCAGTGGCGGCGTCGCCGGGGATACCCAATGTCATCATGGGAATCATCGCGCCTCCCGTAACCGCATTGTTTGCAGCTTCCGGCGCCGCAACACCCTCGGGGACACCGGTACCGAACTGGTCTTTCCGCTTGGATATTCTCCGGGCCTCGTTGTAAGCGATATAGGATGCAATATCACCGCCGGTTCCCGGAATTATACCGATACAGGTACCGATGATACTTGAAATAGCCATAACCGGAAGACATGTTTTGAGATCCGCCCAGGAGGGAAGGACCCGTTTAACCTTCTGCTGTATCACAATCTTTTCGTTGAGGGTTTCAGTACCCAGATATACCTGACTCATAGCCAGCAATCCTACCATTGCCGGGACAAGTTCAAATCCGTTAAACAATGCATATGATCCGAAATTGAAGCGGGCATGACCGTTGATTGGATCTATACCTACAAGAGCCAGCAGCATACCCAGCAGGGCAGCGACAGCGCCCTTCAGCGGATCCTTCCCGATCATGGAGGTAATAATACTCAATCCAAAGAATGCCAATGCGGCTTTTTCCACCGGAGTAAAGGACAAAGCCAGTTCCGCCAGCAGCGGGGCAAACAGCATAAGGGCTGTTGCTGAAACAATCCCTCCAAAGCCTGAAGAAACAGTTGAAATTCCCAGGGCTCTTCCCGCTTCTCCCCGCTTTGTAAATTCATAACCGTCGAGTACCGTAGCCCCCGACGCGGGGGTCCCGGGTGTACGGAGCAGGATCGCTGTTATGGAACCTCCATAGATCGCTCCGCAATATATTCCGCAGAGCAAAATGAATGCATTGCTCGTATCCATGGAATAGGTGATGGGCAGAAGCAGCGCTATGCCCATGGCGGCACTCAGCCCGGGCAGCGCCCCTATGAACATACCCGCGGCTACTCCCAGCAGACTCAATGACAGGCCTGAAAATGTTAATAAATTCTGACACATTATTTGAAACATCCTTCTATCTCCTCATTGTTTTTTATCAACCCTGTTACGGAAGATAGACCCGCAGTAAACGCGAGAAGAGCAGATATACCGTGACATTGAAACATACTGAAATCAGCACGATTTTCACGATATGCAACACATTTTTTCGTGGATTGAACAGGAACATAATTACAACCAGGAAAACAGCGGTTGAAATAAAAAAGCCCACCAGCTGCATAAAAAACACATAGAGAAATACAAGTCCCATCGTTATTGGAACAAGAAGATTTCCTTTCCAAAAAAGGATGGGCTGTTTTTCCCCGGCTGGTTCCGGTGTCCGCATTGTAAGGATCAGCCAGACGGCTGAGCAAATGAACAGAAGTATAGAAAGGATCAGCGGAATCGTCCCGCTGGAAATAAGTTCGTTTTTTCCCACCTGGTTCAGCTGCAGGGACAAAATAAAAAAGAGTAAGGCGCAGCAGGAGAAGAATACCGACAAGATGATATTCAGTTTTTTCATAACCATACCTGTTTTATGAAGATCAGCGGGAGACCAAAACACTTGCCTCCCGCTGTATAAATATTTCTGATCTTGCGGATTGTCAGATACCCATCGCCTTGATCAGACCGGAGAAATGTTGATCCCATTCGGCAAGCTTATCATTGAATTCCTTCGGACCGAGAATATATTTCGGGAAAGCCATGTCCTTCATGAACTTGGTGAACTCTTCAGAATTGGCAACCTTGGAGAACGCTGCGTACAAAGTATCCACCACATCCTGGGGGGTATCCTTGGGAAGAGCCAGGCCCCTCCATGTAAAACTTTCGACACCCTTATATCCCAGTTCCGCAAAGGTAGGAACATCCGGGAAAGATTCCAGCCGTTCCGAATCAAGGACGGCCAGGATTTTAAAATCTCCGTTCCTCACATACTGGGCAACCTCTCCGTCGGAAAAAGTTAAAGCCTCAATATGTCCCCCTAAAAGAGCGGCCTGGCTTTCTGCACTGGTCGACAGCGGTGCAATCGTCAAATCCACACCACAGGCCTGTTCGATGGCGGTTACACCCAAGGCCCAGACACTGGAGGTTCCCCCCGTACCAACCCTGATTTTACCGGGATTAGCCTTGGCATACTTCAGGAAGTCCTCCAGGGTATTCCATCCGGAATCCGTCCGTACGGTCAGGACCGATGCGGATTTGTTCAGACAGATCAGCGGCTGAAAGTCTTTGTAACTGATGGAAAGGTTCATCTGGTGGGGTGTTGTATTTAATTCACCAAAGGCCAGCATGATGGTGTACCCGTCCGGCTTGGCTTTCTTTACCTGTTCCCAACCAACAACGCCGCCGCCGCCGACCACATTCACCACGTTGATCGGCTGTCCAAGGATCGGCTCTGCCAATGCTGCGGATTTCCTGGCGACCGTGTCGGAGCCGCCTCCGGCTCCGGTGGGTACGATCACTGTAATGGGTTTATTGGGGAATGCATTTTCTTTTCCCCCTCCGGCGAACAGAGCTACCATGGTAACCATAAGAATTACCAGTACGCATAGAAATCTTCTGCATTTTTTCATGTTTGCCTCCTTAATTTTTCTTGATATATACCAAGAATTAATTACTGATTAGTGCCTTTTTCAAAACTCGGTTAGTTTTGAAAAAGGCTTTTGCAGAAAGAATGCTATTTCCTTATCCATACATAAAATAGCATTCTTTCTGTACTCACATCCAAGGTTGCCTTTCAAAATCTAACATTTTGAAAAAGCATCATCATTGAACACCGGCATAGACCGGATTGCCTTAACATCTTCCGCATAGGCTTTTTGTATGGCCGACACCTCGGTATGCCATGTGACCATCTGAATTCCCTGGGAAAGCCCCCATTCAAGATCCTGGTATCCGAAGAAATGATGCCCAAGGATCTTGTCCCGTTTTTTTGCAGCTTCAAGAACATGCTGAATATTCTGCCTGAAAATAGGATCATAGATTTCCCCGGGTTTTCCGTAACTGATCGACATGTCATAGACCCCGAAGAAAACCCCATCGACTCCGTCCACGGACAGAATCTCATCAATGTTTTCCACCCCGGCCCGGGACTCAATCTGGGCAAGGATGATAAAGTTGTCGTTGATCTCCTGGATCGTCTTCCGCAGGTCCGCGACCGGCTTATAGTCCACGGTCGCACCCAGGCTCATTCCCCGGTGTCCCCTTGGGATGTAGCGGGCATAGTCCGCGGCAATTTCGACCTGTTCTTTCGTCTCCACCATGGGAAGCATGATCCCGTCAATTCCCATATCCCCGTACTTCTGGATAACCTGCCGCTGGGGTTCGGGCACGCGGACAATGACACCAAGGTCCAGCGCCCGGGAAAGGGACACCAGGTTCGATACATCCTGGAATGTATACGTCCCATGCTCGCAATCGATGAATATGAAATCAAATCCCAGGTTCTTGAATACCCAGATAATGTTCGGGCTGGTGACCATACACAGCATGGTTCCCAGCACACGCTTACCCTCTCTGATTTTCCGTCTCAGGCTCATGGACATATGTATTTTTCCTCCTTTTGACGTTTACCGTAAGGAACGGATGAATTCGATTGCCTTTTCCCATGCGGAAACGAAATTATTCCTGAACAGGACCACCGGACCGAATTCTTCATATTCTGAAGATGTGATACCATTAATAAAATAGGCTTTCCGGTGATCCTCCAGATTGTTGAGCAATTCCTCCTCAACACTGAAATCTGTCGGTGCGGCAAAACGGTTAACCACAGGTGGGTTCATTTCAATTAATTCCTTCGCCGCGCCTTCCCAGTTGATGGTGATGCATGCATCAGCCCCAACCATTTCCGTGAAATGGTGGAGCCCCCTGGCCCCGCCGCCGATAAACCCGCAGGGGTATTTTCTGGCAGCCACCAATTGATGTACTTTTTTAGCGATGCTCATACCCGCCTGCCAAAGGGCGTCCTGATCGACATGGATATTCTTTGATGCAACTTCTTTTTGAAGATATTCATCGTAGATGCCTGTGATCAGGCTGAAATAGAGGGGCGCAGGATGGGCAATGCCTTCTATCGACTGTACATATGCTTCACATACATCCACCACCTGTTTAACCGCCATACATTCGGTTGCATTGATTGGAATGCCTTCCTTAACCAGAATTCTGATAGCTTCCAATCCATGTTCGGTCACCGGAATTTTCGCCATAATATTGGGGGCGATACAGTTGAAACGGGCGGTCTCGACGATGGTTTTTGTATCTTCGTTGATGGGGCTGCCTTGGATACTGACGTATCCCATCTGTCCCTGGGTCTGTTTGTACAGAGGAAGAAATTTCTCCGCAACCCGGGCAACCAGATCCCTTTGCAGCCTGACAACGACTGCTTCCGGATCCGATTCTGTTTTGAGGATACCCCGCAGTTTTTCCATGGCGAAGTCCTTGTCCTCGGAACCGCTGAGAATTTTCCAGACATATGAAGGGTTCTGGGTACACCCGGAGGCTCCGTGTTCAATCGCCAAATCAGCTTCTTTCATTGTTACGTTATTGATCCAGAAGCGGGTCGCTGTGGATTTCCTGACCCTCCAGAAATAACTGTCCATGTTTTTCTCCTTTCCTTTATTCACATGCGGGTTTAATACCTTCTGCACGCTTTCACGTGCGCCCTTTAGGGCGTTTACCCTAAACAAAAAATTTGTCCAGGGGGTATTAAAACCGCTACAATCCATACCTTGCAGAACCAACATACCCCGCTGCTTGCAGCGCGGTTGTTGATATATTATTAACTGATTAAAGGGATCCCTAGAAAATTCAATTTTCAGCTATCCCCATATGATATTCCCCGCCGGGGTCCATAGAACCATGCATTTTCAGTGAGGACCTGTTCCAGCCATCCAAACCTGCCGGCGGTACGGGAAATTACCTCACATCCGATGATCAGGTCCTTTTTCCTGGTGCTCCATTTCTCCATAAATTCCAAACCGATCCCCTTCAAATCCTCCGGGGAATAGTAGCCCTCCGGATCGCTGAACAGGGGATGTTTGTCCCCATAAAGCGGATGTCCCGGATCAAGAATGCAATTTGCCATATGAATATGACCACAGAACTGGGCCGCGGCCTCTATGGATTCACAAGGATCTTCTCCAAGCTGGGCCAGATGGCTTGTATCCATGGTGAGGGAAATGTTCCCGGAAGAGCCGGATATATCCTTCATCAGATTGACTGCTTTTATGGTATTCCCGATTGTCTGAAATGCATCAATGTCGTGATCCCCCGGCTCAAGAAAGATTTCCATTTCCTTTCCGTAAGTTTGCAGGAGCACCCCAATGCTGGCTTTCAAAGACTCATAAGCTGCTTGTTCCTGGCGGTACTGTAATGATCTGCGTCCGCTGGTGATCAGGACCTTTGAAATTCCCGCCTCCCGGGCTGATGCCATGTGTTCCATGACATGTCCCAGAGCGGTTGTCCGTTCCTGTACATTTGCTGCGGAAAGATTCCAGTTGTTCCTTTTTTGGATGAGCGCAATAAGCAGGACCGTATCCATGTTATGTGAAGAAAGGATTTCCCGGGTCCGGGACATATGCTGCGGCGGAGTGTAATACTCTATTACCGATGTTTCCGTACCGGCAAGTATCTGTACGCATTCGGAGAAAAGCTGAAGGTCGTTCTCCGCTGCGGGGACCAAAGGTGTAAGTACTATGGATTTTCTGACAGCCATATGTCCTCCTTTATGTCCGGACAGTCCTCAATGTGAATTGATTCTTTTCGTCATATAACATGTCTGACATCTGATAGCATAGCACTGAAAAAATGAGCTGTCAACAAAAATTTTTAATTTAAGAAAATACCCTGCTCTCAGGATGGTTTGCCCGCAATCAATTTCCGATGGTTTATCCATCAGCCGGGCAAACCATAATGCCTGGCCCACGGGACTTAACAAAGTACCATTTTTTTTCGATACTTAAATAACCGGGTAAATCCGGTACTTTTTGATATGAGAAGATGTAAAATATTAGCCATTTGTGTTTTTGTATCAGTATTGATCCAAATTCATGCCACTGAAGAATCCGCCCTCTCCTCGTTTTCCGATCCTTCCCGGATCTGGGGAAACGGGGTTGAATCGGCTATAGAAGAAGCATACCGTCAGTGTTTCAAGACCTATATTATAGGGGAACGGGTGATGAACCTCCGGATGCCCTTTGCCCAGAACTATGAGCGTTCCGAACTGGCTGACCATTCCTGGGAATTTATCGGCGGAGGCAAGGCGGATCCTGTTTTTTTATGGTCCATTATCGGTGAAGTCCTGGGAAGCGAAGATTTCAAAACATATACCAAAACCCTCCAGGACGGCAGGGAAAAGGTGGTTATTTTTGATATTCCCTCCCGGACATGGCAGACCACCCGGGATCTTTTTGATGTAGCCCGGATGAAGGCCGGGTCCTACCGGGGTCTGCCCCACAGGCCCTATGTATTGGCCTCAGGATCGGAAATCCAGAGTACCGATGTGTACAATTACCTTTACTGTGTTGGCTGGGTAGGCATGGACTGTTCGGGATTTGTTTGGCACGTTCTGAACTACATAGCAAACAAGGGCGGCCTGGATTTGGGACGCACCCTCAGGAATACCATCGGGGTGCCGAAGGGCGGCGATCCAGCCTATTATGCCGGAACCTGGTTTTTTAATTCAAACAGCCGGGAAGTTATATCCGTGGATGATAAGGTGGGGAACCTGAAACCCGCGGACGTAATGCTTTTCCGGGGAGAAGACGGGACCATGGTTCACTCGGCCATAGTCCAGTCGGTGGACCTGACCCGGGGGGTTATCCGGTATCTCCAGTGTACCGACGAAGCGCCCCTGGAACAAAGGGGCGCCCATGAATCGTTTATTTATTTTGATCCGGCGAAACCTAATATGAGGCTCAGCGATCCGGAAATCCGGTGGACCCAGGAACGGTACCCGCCTTTCCCCGGGGAAAAGGCGTCACCCTTCTCGGATGACGGGAAACGTTACAGGGCATATCCTGAACTGGGCGGCGGCCGGGTGGTCCGGCTTAGATCGATGGCGGCCCCTATTACAAAGATTAACAGCAAATAATAACCGGAAAATGAAGATACTCCGAGGCTCTGCCTCGGAGTATCTTCGTTGTAGAGGAAATTATTATACAGGCTGAGGGTTCATACCACATACAAACGTTTCAACCTTTTTCCAGGGCGTTAAAAAATCAACCGATGCAGGCATCGTGTATGAACCCCAACAGCCTTCCAATCATCCGGGATATACAATATCCCGCATTACATCAGTTCAAAGAAAGCTTCCTTGGTTCCCAGTTCCCTTTCTACCAGCGTATCCAGCCGGCGGGTTTCTATGGGGAGGCCCGTATGTTCCTTCAGGTTTTCACTGATAATTATTTTCACCTGGTATTTATGCGAAAGGCCCGATAAAATCCTGGCCTTGACCACGGCGTACCCAAAAGCGGAATATCCCGAAGCATCCGAATAGGTAAAAGCGCATTCACCGCAGTCGATACCAAAAGTCCAGTTTCCTATATCGATCTTCCTTTTCATTATTCCGGTTACCGCGGAAACTGCCTTGTCAGCGGGGTTAACCTTTCCTAAATCATCGGGGTTGTTCATATACTGATTGGGGATACCCGCATTCCACAGGGCGGATCTTTCCAGGGGAGAACCAAACGCTGCCAAAACCAGATCACCGTCGCTCCCGATGATCACAGCCCCGGCCTCCTTGAATATCTGGGAAACCTCATCCCTGAATTTGCGGACCGCCAATGCGGCCATGACGGGGCTGTCCTTGCTTTCCGATGTATTCACCGAGCGGCTTCTGACAGCCACAATCGCCGTATACGCGGTGATGGTTTCCCAGGGCTCGGGCCCGGTTCTTTTAATAATTTTTTTCAGGGCAGCGGAAGAAATGTATGGACCATAAGCCCGGCGCAGTTCCAGGGTAAGCCGCCGTTTAAATATCAATCCCATAAATACAGAAACCAGGGAACTGAACAAAACAGCCCCAGCGGGAATCACCGGATTTATCCAAAGGGCCCGGTAAACAAAGAGGGATGAAAAAAATACCACACTTAATGCCGCCGCAATAATTCCCGCCAATATGGTTAATACCGTATTGGTATCCCGGATAATAAAGGAGGTAATGAAAATCCAGATAAATATCCAGAATATTACCTGTATATCCTCGACGGGGGTGATCGCATCCCCGGTCAGAAAAGCATTTGCAAAATTTGCCGAAGCTTCGGTCTCGCCGGGATTCCCTGAACCTCCCCTGCCCCATGCGGCCTGTCCAAGACCCAGGGGTCCTAATATGCAAAAAGCCCGGTTCAGCTGGGTTTCCAGGTTTTCTCTGACCACGGATACATTTTCATAGGCCGTTCTGCATTCCTGGAATTTTTTTATCAGGGTATCCCTCATGGAGGAAAGCTGAGCCTTGATGGTGTCGTCCAGCTCATCCGATGCGATCAGTTCTTCGTAACCTGTAACAAGCCTTGCCTCCACCCCGCTGAGGAAAAAATTATCCACCCCGTCAAAATAATTCTTCCGGGAAGTTACCCACCTCCGGACCGCATCAGTATTGGGATCCCTAAGAAGGTCCTCCCGCATAGCGGCGGCATACCGGTACAAAGCGGTGGGGTGCTTTTCCGGTTCAAGCTGGTCATAATATCCCAGCTTTTCCATTTCCTCCAGCTTAAGAAAAAGGATCCGGTCCAGCTCATCATATTTGATAAAATCATTTAAAACAAAACGTCTTAAACCAAGATCCTTTCCAGGACCGTCCAGGAGCAATGCACCATTTTTATCCAAGGGAAGCAGAAGCTCCTTATTTTCAAATCCCCGGCCTTTCATTCCGGAAAATACAATTCCGGAATCGGTAAACCGGGCGATTTGGGGATCAAGCCTGTCTTTCACCGCAGCATACATTAAATAGCTTGAATCATTTCCGTCTTCAAGATGAATCACCGGGGCAATCCTGCGGAGTACCCCATCCGGATCGGGACGGTACCCGGTATACCATCTTGTCCGGGCCGACTGGGGATCCGTTTCTCCCCCGGCTTGGGGCTGGTATACCGCGACCCGGGAATCCTCCCTCATCCAGACATGTTCCTTAATCTGGACAGCTTTCTCGAAAAAATGAACCCCGGCCAGTTCCTTCTCGGATACGGAATACACCAGCCGGTTTTTCCCCCGGTCAATCAAATCAATGAGATCCCCCACATATTGTTCGGATTCTAAAGGAGAAATCGACCCGGTCCTGATGCCCTGAAACAGATTCTGTATATTCTGTTCAATCCGGTTGAATTCATCGGTTACCTGGGTAATAATCTCCCGGTCCTTCCCGGCGCCCCCCGGGGAAATTCCCAGGACAGGGGTCTGGATAACCACAGGACCGGCATCAACCTCGGTAAGGGTCAAAAGTACCGAAGCAATCAATGCGGGGTCCACCACATTGGCGGAACCTGAATTTTGGGCCGTATCAATTAATATCAATTCTGTTGAAATTTTAGGAACCTTTCTGCGGGACATGAGAAAATCATAGAAGAAGCCCAGCCGGGGACCGGAAAAAATCCAAATCAAAAAGACCCCGAAAGGAACACCTAGAATAATTGAACATACAATTCGGATCAGTGATTTCTTTATGTACATGCGTTCCCGTTTTTATCAATGCTATTGAAAAAGGTTTATTGTTTCAGCCATTCATGGATGAATTGCAGGGCGTACTGCTGAATACCGCCAAAATAGGCATCTATAAAATATGCCAGATCCTTTCCTACGTACCGGAAGTGCCAGCTTTCCCAGCTGTAGCCGGTTACGCTTTCATAATCCCTGGGGAAGGAAAGACTCCAGCCGTAACTGCTGGCATTGTCCGCCATCCATTGTCCGGCCTTGCTTACGGCAAAATCATTTGTGATGGAACCAAAATCAACAATAAGACCTAATTGATGCTGGCTTTCACCGGGTTTTGCGGAAACCCGGTTTGCCTCGGCCTCCCCCATCTCCGCCACATTCCTGGCATAGACCTGCTGCTGGTATGTATATGACCGGTAGGTTGATGAGACCAGCAGGGTTATCCCCGCAGCTCTGGCAGCAGCGGCCATTTCCTCCAGCGCATCCGCGGCGGGTTTGCGGAGGCTCAGATCATTGCGGTTCAATAAATATGATACATTCTTCAGATCGGAAAGTTTCACCAGATCCGACGGGGCATACCCTGAAGAAAGAGGATGTTTTTTATCCACCAGCACATAAAAATAGGGATCCTCCTGCAGTACCGTCAGAAGGTCCATAATAAATGAAGGATCGTTGCTGGCATTATCATGAATTGCTTTTGCCATGGCCTCCGGAAGACCCGCCCGGGAAAGGATTCCCCATAACTGGGCATTAAAAACCGGTTCCCCGGAAGGGGCGTTTTTATTTTCAGTCACCTGGGGCTCCTGGACAGTCCCGGGAGAATTTTCCTGGGAACCAGGCTGCTTCATACAGGCAAAAAATAAAAAGCAAAAAAACAAGGAAACAAAAAAAACGGAGGTCTGTCTTTTCATTATACACCATCACCCAATTTAAACCCGGAGGTTATACTTTGCTGTATTCCTGGACAAAACGCTGGGAAAGAATGATATGGTCCCGGCTGGTTCCGGCATACGCAATAATCCGGGTGGATAAAAACTTTCCGACCCAGACATCAATATCGTCATAGGGAATTCCCATATTGCCGTTTATCCATAATCTGAGTTCCCTGATGGAAACCTTGTAATGTCCATTGGCAATCCGTTCCCCAAAGGCAGCAGCAAACCGGGCCATGCCGGTCATCATCCGTTCCCGGGGAGAGGTATCGATTAACTCCTCCAACTGCTGATTCGAATTCCTGATCCTCTCGGAAAGTATCTTGATTATTTTAAGGGCAAATTTCCCATTAGTAAGGATCATCCTTTCAAAGGATTTTCCATCAATAGCAATCACCCGGGTTTCCGCCGCTGCCACCGCAGAAGCGGATCTGGGACGGCCGTCAATGAGGGCCATCTCGCCGAAGAATTCACTAGGTTTGGAGATCGTTTTAAGGACAACTTCGCCCTTTTCAACTTTCTTTTTAAGATCCACCAAGCCGTCCTGTAAAATATACATCATATCTCCCAGGTCACCTTCGCGGAAAATTATTTCACCTTTAATAAATACTTTACTTTCCATAATAAGATATAATAAGAATAACGTATAAAACATTTACAGACAAGGACTCAAGAATCACCCCGGGGATAAAACTTTAATAAAAACAGTGAAATATGATGAAGGAAAACCGGGATAACTGACCAAATTAGTATAAATTTCAGCAAAACGGACCTCCCCAAGGGTCTATTATGGGGATGCTTCCGGAATTTCTTTGAATTCAATCTTCAATGATACGTTTTTATAAGCTCTTGAATTGCTTTGACATCGGTTTTCTCATCAAAAAGCGGTTTGCCCTTGAATATCTGGGGCCGCAGCTCATGAAAATCAGGGATTGATGCCTGATACAATATTCCTATGGGTATTTTATCACCGAATTCCATACTTCTCTGAAGCGCCAGGGTTTTATCCGAGGGGTCATAGTCCTTTTCCAATTCATATACCCGCTCTTTGTAATAACTGAAGGTATTTACTTTGTTAAAGCTGATACAGGGCTGGAGAATATCCACCAGAGCGTATCCCCTGTGTTGAATTGCGGCTTTCATCATGGAAGCCAGATGGACTTTATCACCGCTGAAGGAACGGGCTGCAAATGTGGCCCCCGCTGCTATGGCGATAAGAATGGGATTCATGGGGATATTCATATTGCAGGCCGCGGAGGGTAATACGGAACATGCACTGGACGTGGGCGAACACTGTCCCTTGGTCAGGCTATAGATTTGGTTATCATGGACAAAATGGGTAATATCCATATTTCTTCTTATGTTATGAATAAAATGATTCCCCCCTTCACCGTAGGAATCACCGTCACCGGTATTCACAATGACCGTCAGTTTTTCATTGGCCATTTTTGCCCCCGCCGCTGCAGGAAGAGCCCGGCCATGAAGTCCCGAAAAGCCGTTGGCATTGATATATTGATTTGCCTTTGCGGCCTGTCCAATTCCTCCTATGAGAAGAATTTCTTCGGGTTTCTTTTTTAAATCATTAAGCACCGATACGAGGGTGTCCAGTATATCGTAATTGCCGCAGCCCGGGCACCAGGCGGTTTCGGTACTATAAAATGTTTTTTTACTTTTCAGTTCCATCATCTTTTCCTTTATTCGCAGGCGGGTTTAATACACGCTCTTTAGGGCTATTCTTCGAATCAACAAAGAAATTGTTTTGCGTGTATGAAACCCGCATATAATCCTTACCTTACAGAACCAGCATATCCCGCGGCTTGCGGCGGGGTTGTTGATTTTTCAGTCAAAACAGGACTGATTTTTTTAAATCCCCTGAGGATATCATCCACCGAAAGCTGGCGTCCGTCATATTTTAATATGCTCTTCCCGCAGGAAATAAGTGTTTCCTGCCGGATAAGTCTGGCCAGCTGCCCCGTATAGTTCTGCTCAATGTTAACAATACATTTTGCATCCTTTGCATATTTCAGGAGTTTTTTTGTGGGCAGAGGGTATACATCACCGAACAGAAGGGCCGCAGCTTTCTCACCGGAAGTTTCATTCCAGATATTAATTGCTTCCTTTATTGCCCCGCTGGTGGAACCGAATCCAACAGCCAGGATATCAAACAGTTCGTCTCCGTAAAATTCCGGTTCAACCAAATCTTTTTTTAGGGACAATAATTTTGACATCCGTTTATGCTGCATGGTATTGCGTACCGCTGCGGACTCGGTGATAACCCCCTGTTCGTCATGTTCATCACTGTCTATACGGACCAGACTTTTTGTTTTTCCGGGAATCCTGAATGGTGATATGCCACCCCTTGTCAGTTTATACCTCATATAGGATGCATCATCACCTTTCTCCAACCCACGAAGAGGATGGCCGTACTGCATAACCTTTTCATGGTTAAGCTCCGGCATGGTTACCGAGGAATCTGCCAGGTACTGGTCACTCAACAGGATAACCGGTATCTGGTATTTTTCTGCCAGATAAAACGCCCGGGCGGTCTGATAAAATGCATCCGCATGATCCCTGACGGCAATAACCATCCGGGGAAATTCCCCCTGGGCCGCGGAGATGACAAAATGCAGATCACTCTGTTCGGTTCTGGTGGGAAGTCCCGTGGCAGGTCCGGGACGCTGGATATCCGCCAAAACCAGGGGTATTTCAGCTATCCCTGAAAACCCCAGGGCTTCTACCATCAGGGAAAACCCTCCCCCGGAGGTGCCTGTCATGGCCCGGGCGCCCGCGTAGGAAGCCCCCAACGCCATATTTATCGCAGCGATTTCATCCTCCGCCTGTTCCACCCCAATCCTGAAAGATTCCGATTGGGCGGTAAAAAAATTAAGCAGCCCCGTGGAAGGAGACATGGGATATGCTGAATAAAAACGGATACCCCCCGCCAATGCCCCCAGGGCCATGGAATCATTTCCATTAATAAGAATTTTGTTTTTAGGAGGCTTTACAGGAAGATAAAAGATACTGCACTTTGCCGCATCATGTCCCATCTTCAAAGCCTTAAGGTTGGCATCGAGGATACCGCTGCCCATCATTTCCTTAAAAACATCCTTCGCTTTATCGATGGGAATTCCAAACAGTTTCAGAAGAATACCGATACAAATACTGCCTATGGTTTTTTTATTTCCGCTCTCCTTTGCCATGTTGGACATATCAAATTTCATGAGATGTTTATTATCTATTTCCAGGGATGAGTCGGCAATAACAAAACAGTTCTTCTTCAGTTCTTTTTTATGAAGATCATAGGATTCCTTATTCAAAACAATTAGTCCGTCCAATTGGTCCCGGTGGGCATAAACGGGATTTTCCCCAAAGCGGATTAGGGCAAAATTATGGCCGCCCCTGACCCGGGACATAAAATCTCTCATGGAAAAAACATAGGACCCTGAACGCAGAAGGATTTTTTCAAAGACACCCGCAGCGGTTTCAATGCCGTCCCCTGCTGCACCGGCGATAAGAATATTGTACATAACTTTTTTTACCTCAGTTCTAAGTATAAGATACTATCGGGACAGATTCAAATTCCAGAAAAAATGGAACCTGGGGCATCCGTAAAATGATCTATCAAAACAATCAACAAACCCGCCGCAAGCAGCGTGTATGTTGGTTCTGTAAGGCAAGGATTATATGCGGGTTTAATACACGCACAACAATTTCTTTGTTGCTTCAAATAATCGCCCTAAAAAGCATGTATTAAACCCGCCGGCGAATAAATTTTTAACATGACAAACAGCTGTCATATTATCTATAGTATACTTTCATAATTTTTAAATGCAGGCGGAAAGTCATGGAGAAAAGGCCCGGGTTAAACAGGAATTTAGATTCCAGGATATTCAAAAGTTATTACTATCTTAAGGAAGAGCTGGTACATTTCTGCAGGGAACACGGGCTTCCGTCCAATGGAGGAAAACCTGACCTGACCGCCAGGATTGAAAGGTATCTTGATACCGGCGAAATTCTTTCCGGGAAACGCCATACCAGGAAAACCGCGGATACCGGTTTAATCACCGAAGAAACCCCTATTGAACATCAATTGGTCTGTTCCGAAAAACACCGGGCCTTTTTTAAAAAAGCTATCGGTAAAAATTTCACTTTCAACGGGATGTTCCAAAAATGGCTGAAAGCAAATCCGGGCAAAACATACAACGATGCCATCCAGGCTTATTACCGCATTCTTGAAGAAAAGAAAACCAACCCAACGGTTATTGATAAACAGTTTGAGTACAATACCTACATCAGGGATTTTTTTACGGATAATAAGGACAAATCCCTAAAGGAAGCCATCACATGCTGGAAATATAAAAAGGGATTACCCGGACCAAGGAATTATAAAAAAACGGATTTGGAGGTTTTGCTGTAATGGATATATTTTGTATAAAATTTTGCGGTCAGCCCGGAATGGACCGGCCTTTCCTACGGGGCCATCTTGAAAAATCTTTTCCCTATCTTCATACTTAAACCATGAGACCCTTTGAAGTTGTTTCCCCCTTTTCCCCCGCGGGCGATCAGGAACAGGCCATTGCTGCCCTGGCTGCGGGAATTAAAAACCATGACAAATACCAGACATTACAGGGAGTAACCGGTTCGGGTAAAACCTTTACCATGGCAAAAATAATTGAAGAAGTGCAGATGCCCACCCTGATTGTCAGCCACAACAAAACCCTGGCGGCCCAGCTTTTCCGGGAGTTCAAGGGGTTTTTCCCCTACAATGCGGTGGAATATTTTGTTTCCTATTACGATTATTACCAGCCCGAAGCTTACGTGGCCAGCCGGGATTTATATATAGAAAAAGATGCATCAATTAACGAAGAGATAGAACGGCTCAGGCTTTCCGCCACCCGGAGCCTGATGGAACGCAAGGATGTTATCATCATTGCCACGGTATCCTGTATTTACGGTTTGGCCACCCCGGAGATGCACCGTAAGATGACCGTCAAATTTTCCAGGGGCGATACCATCGATGTGGATGCGTTGATCCGCCGTTTTATCGAGCTGCAGTACGAACGGAACGATGCGGTCCTGGAACGCGGGAGGTTCCGCCGCCGGGGGGATATTATTGAAATTTATCCGGCCTACCTGGAAGATGCCTACCGTATCGAACTTGACTGGGACAGGGTTGAACGGATCCGGCGTTTCCACCCTATTTCAGGGGAAATCCTGGAAGAACTTGACCGGGCAATGATCTACCCGGCGAAACAGTTTGTCATGCCCCAGGATATGATCAACGAAGCCCTGGACAGTATTAAAAACGAACTGGCCCAGCGGTATGAGTTCCTGAAGGGCAGCGGAAAATTAATGGAAGCCGAAAGGATCAAGACCAGGGTGGAGTATGATCTGGAGATGCTCCGGGAAATAGGTTACTGTCCGGGAATTGAAAACTACTCGGCTCCTTTGGCGGGCCGCAAACCCGGTTCAACCCCGGACACATTGATAGAATATTTTCCCAGGGAACATCTGACTTTTATTGATGAGAGCCATGTAACCCTTCCCCAGATCGGCGCCATGTATGCCGGCGACCGTTCCCGGAAGGAAAACCTGGTGGAATACGGTTTCCGTCTTCCCAGCGCCCTGGACAACCGCCCCCTGAAGATGGACGAATTTGTAGACCGGCTGGACGCCGCGATTTATGTGTCCGCCACCCCCGGAAAAACGGAAATTGAACAGTCCGCCCGGGTGGTTCAGCAGCTGATCCGGCCCACGGGACTGCTCGATCCGATTATTGAGGTACGGCCCAGTGACGGACAAATGGAAGACATTTACGGTGAAGTGAGAAAACGGATTGCCGCGGGGGAACGGTCCCTTATCCTGACCTTAACGAAAAAAATGGCCGAGGACCTGACGGATTATTTAACCGGCCTGGGACTTAAAGTCCGCTACATCCACAGCGAAGTGGAAACCATCGAACGGGTGGAAATCCTCACCCAGCTCCGGCAGGGTGAGTTTGATGTCCTGGTGGGTATAAACCTTCTGCGGGAAGGAATCGACCTGCCGGAGGTTTCCTTCATTGCCATCCTGGACGCCGACAAGATAGGCTTCCTCCGGTCCCTTACCAGCCTGGTTCAGATAATCGGCCGGGCCGCCAGGAACGCCGCGGGAAAGGTAATCATGTACGCAGACCGGATGAGCGACGCCATGCGGGATGCGATTGCCGAAACCGAACGCCGCCGGGCAATCCAGATGATCTACAACGAAGAACATGGCATTACCCCCACCACCATCAAGAAGGCCATTGCGGATATCCTGACCCGCCATGCGGAGGAAGAACAGGATGCGGCGGCCACATCCATCGAGGTACTGAAAAAATCCTACAACATACTTGTCCCTGACCAGCGCAAACAGCTCATCAGGGCATTGGAAAGGGAAATGCTGGAACATGCGAAACAACTGGAATTTGAACAGGCGGCGGCCATCCGGGACGAGATTAAAAAGATAGAAGAACTGGGGAAGATTTAGGGAACCGCTGATTATACCGGCCGCAATCTGCAACCAATCAGCGGTTCTCTTCGCAATTCTTTGCTGCACAAAGAATTGCCCGCATTAAAGAATACACTGATTAATGCTCTGAGGGCATTAACTAGTTTTTCCTTAGGGGGGTTACGGGGTATAAAAATTTGTTTTTCAGCCCTTCCTTAGTACGTTTTTTATTCTGGTGCTATGATATTCGGCAGCATTTTGATAGGGCATTATACATCAATGACCACCGCGGCAAAATGTACCAAAACCGTGAATTTACATTCGCGAAGGAAATCCCCGGGGAATTCAATATTTTAAGTGCGGACCGATAGATACTGTTTATGCAGGGAGCAATGACCTGCATACCCCAGCGTTAAAAAGCCCTAATGGCATGGGAATAATACAACGCAGACGGCTGGTAAAAGTTGCATGCACCACCATAGAAATCCTGATACCACACATAAGTAATAACATTATCATGCTGCGACGAGGACCAATAATATTTTATGCTATCGGGGGTCAGGCCGCCGACAAAACTCCTGTTAGTATAAAGCTGGTCCAGTTCGTCCTTACTTGGCAGGAACCAGTCGGTTTTTCCATTGTTTGAATAGTCCCTGCTGGCAAGAGCCGCGGGGGCGGCAGCATCTTCTGCAAGGATAAAGGCAGTATTCTTCCGGCCTGTACCGATTGATGTATCCGTACCACCACTACCAATTACCGGTCCCCATGCTAGTTCAGACATTCCAGTAGGAGCAGCTTCAAGATAGCAAGCAGTTGAACCGTCGTCAGCCATGGTAAAGCCCGCAGCGCTTCGATAAAAGATTTTTCCGCCCCCGGGACCAATATCACCAATATCCAGGGTAAGGTTCCATTTTGCATACAGGGTAATATTGCCTGTAACAGTGTCGCTTCCAAAGTTCCATTCAATCGTTAATGCCGTATCCCTGTACCATTTATCAAATGCATAACCTGTTCCTTTAACCGGGGCTGGGGGAGTGTTAATACCAGCCCCTCGTTCTATAT
The DNA here is from genome assembly GCA_031549725.1 of Treponemataceae bacterium. Taxonomy (GTDB): domain Bacteria; phylum Spirochaetota; class Spirochaetia; order Treponematales; family Breznakiellaceae; genus UBA937. Next base: position 108,258 of record JAVBPH010000046.1, on the reverse strand, counting down.
TGGTAATAGGATTGACTTCACTTCCGCCATTGCTGTTAAAGGTTACCGTATAGGTTGAGATCACGGCAGGGTTTCCTCCCGTACCACTATCACAGGCTGCCGTTGAGAATCCGATTACCGCTACAATAGTTATCATCCGTAACATTTTTGTAAATTCTTTCATTATTAACCCCATTATTTTTCGTATTCGAGGGGCGCATATAATCGCCCCGCAACATAACGTTACAAACCTTTTTACATCCCTTTTAGTTATTAGTCGTCACTCCACTGTCATGGGATACGGTGGCTCATAAAATGTAACCGGTTTCATTTTTTATGATAATCCTCATTTTTCTTTTCGTCAAGTAAGATCTTATTTTGAGGAAATACAGTATTTGCGGATTTTCATCTTTAAACTTGGATCCATCTATATCGTTTTTGTTGACAATCACCGTATCATTTAACGTCTGGGTTTATACGACGTTTTGTGGCAGCTTATAAGGGCTTGCGCAGCGTGACCGCTGCCACAAAATGTGCCGGAGTGAGCCGTGGGAAGCGTAGCTGACCTAGGCGAACGGAGGCCAGTGCACATAATGTGCGTCCGCGTATAACCCCTGTTGATTCTTGCATAAGTCTCACAAAATATTTCGTATTTTGTAATTTTTTCGGAAGTTGTTTCTAAACTGAAGTTTCCGTTCAACTCTAATGTTTCATTTTTTAATGAACCTCAGCGGGACAAACCCCGCGGTATCTTTAGCGATGAACCGTATCCAACGGAGGCTTGTTCGATAGGAAATGTATTATACCGTCTCGTCTGGTTTAGTACCCATACAATGTTGATTTACAAGATTTTAAGAACGCCGCAGAGCCTCCCACGCAGGAGCGTGCAGAAGGTATTAAACCCACTTGCGGATAACTTATCGTATTTTTCCTGTTCCTTTACAAAAAAAACACTTACGTGTCCCATCACATGAAGGACATACTATAGATGATTTGTATCCGGTACCATTGCAGTAATTACATTTTCCAGTACCATCACAAGAACTACAACTTGTAAAAGATATAGAAGAACCCTCATTTCCACCATAATTATAGTAACTAAAAGCACACCCAGCAAATAACCCAATGATGCTTAATAAGAGTACATAAATTATAATTTGCTCCAATTTAGGATAAATTTTCTTCATAGATATACCATCCACTATATTTTATGTATTTTTCAAGTATTTAATGAAAAATCCTTGTTTTTCTAATGGGAACCTCTAAAAACTGAAGTTTTTAGAGGTTCCCTAATGAAATTTAGAAATTATTTTGTGGAAATGTTGCCTAACCGCCAATTAAATCTCCATGGCAACCGCCGCTTTGATTTTCCTCTTGTATTCTTCCGCAGAAATTTCGCCGTTAAGGTATTCCCGGATAATAAGACAGACCACCTGGGGAAAAGCATTCCAGTACCGTTCGGGCCAATCCCCCATTTCACTGCGCAGGCCTTTTTCTTCGGCATCGCTCATGGTTCCTTCGGAATACGAAATAAACTGATTGATCATACTCATCAGAAGTTCCGGTGGAATGGGGGACTTACTGTCTTTCGAGGCGCTGGGAATCCAGGAGGCAGCCAGCTCATTAATTTGATCCTCCGTCAATTCGGGGGCTTCCTTCCGGATAATCCGGATGACCATATCCCGGATGGTCTGCTGCATTCCCTCTATACTGGCGCCCACATTAATCTGGGATGTGATGGATTCGGCAAACTGTTTTGGATCGGGGATTTTTATGGCACCAAATGCGGCAAGATCCCTTCTGCGCCGGACCACCGCAGCGGCAATAACTTCGATTGAAGCTTCATCGCAGCGGTTCAGGATAAAATCAAGGACTTTCACGAGCTCAGGGTTTGACATATTTTAAGAGTAACCCGAATTGACACAGAGGACAAGGCCGGGTACACATAAGATATGAATATTACGTTTCTGGGAACGGGTACTTCCCATGGGATTCCCGTGATTGGCTGCGATTGTAACATATGCTGTTCCAGGGACAGGCGGAACCAGAGGTGGCGGTCGTCCCTCTGGATTGAAGGAAGCCATGGGGAGTCGGTGGTTATAGATACGGGTCCGGAATTCCGCCTTCAGGCTGTCAGGGCGGGTATCCGCAGGCTTGATGCGGTGCTGATTACCCATTCCCATGCGGACCATGTCCATGGGCTGGATGATATCCGGCCTTTAAGCATAGAAACCCCTACCCCGGTATTCGGGAACCCCTGGACTATAGAGGAACTGAAACAGCGATTTGCCTATATTTTCCAGGATACCCAGTGCGGCGGCGGCAAGCCAAGAATTGAAATGCATCCGGTATCCGCCCCCTTCAATATAGGCGGGCTGGAAATTATTCCTATCCCGGCAAAACATGGGGAACTTGATATTTACGGCTGGAAACTGGTTGAAGCGGGTAAATCAGTGGTATATTTGACCGATACCAACCGGATTCCCACGGAATCGGAACTTCTTATAGGAACACCGGATATCTTTATTATTGATGCTTTACGGGAAAAAAAGCACCCAACCCATTTCAGTTTTGATGAAGCCTTGGAAGAATCCATCAAAACCGGGTCAAAATTGGTATATTTTACCCATATCTGCCATAATCACACCCATAAAGAGATAAAAACATACTGCAAACATGCTTTAAAAAGGAAAAATGTCAGCGGAATCTGCGTAGAACCTGCCTTCGACGGATTTTCATTAAAAATATAGTGATTTTTTGGGAAAAAGAAGCATTGAAGCATAAAAAAAGCCGCCCTGGATGAAAAAAACATCCGGACAGCCCTTCCGTGGTACAATTTCCGGGAAAATTTTACCCGGATTATCGCCTTATACCTTTTTGGTAACGTAATCACTCTTCAGACAGCGGGTACAAAGCTTAAGGGTGATGGTGGTTCCCTGAATTTGGGTCTTAACCTTAACCAGGTTAGGTTTCCAGGTGCGGTGGGTATGGTTTTTTGCGTGGCTCACATTATTACCGGTGATGGTATGTTTTCCGCAAATATCGCAGGTCCGTGACATAATTAACCTTCCTATCGGAGTATAAAATACTATTTGAGTATTTCATTTTATCTAAAACAGAAATTAATGTCAATAATACGATTTGTCCCCATAAAAATCCAATCGGAAACAGGATGGTGGCCGGTTCCTCTGTGTTAACAGCCAGCTCCTCTGTGTTGACAGCCGGTTCCTCTGTGTTAACAGCCGGCTCCTCTGTGTTGACAGCCGGTTCCTCTGTGTTGACAGCCGGTTCCTCTGTGTAAATAGCCGGTTCCTCTGTGTTGACAGCCGGCTCCTCTGTGTTGACAGCCGGCTCCTCTGTGTTGACAGCCGGCTCCTCTGTGTTAACAACTGGCTCCTCTGTGTTAACAGCCGGCTCCTCTGTGTTGACAGCCGGTTCCTCTGTGTTGACAGCCGGTTCCTCTGTGTTAACACTTAGCTCCTCTCTGTTAGCAGTTGGTTCCTCTCTGTCCGCAACTGGCTCCTCTGTGTAAGAAAAACCTATGGTTTGTGTTAGATAGATCCTTACGGCGGAAATCATCAAAAATCCTGTTTATATTGTTTTCCCGGGAAACCTGTAAATTAACAAAAAAGTCCAAGTACAAATCCCATGGGCAGGGATCTGCAAAAGGAATATCTAAATAACCGGCCCCAGGGTATGGATATCAATAGAATTAAAATAGCTGATGGATTCATTTTTGGTCATTCGCCCGGAAAAGACCGCAAGCAGGAGTTCAAAGGCTTCTTCGCCTATCTGCTCGATGGATTTTTCTCCGGTGATAATACGGCCGGCGTTAAGATCCATATCGTGTATCATCCGTTCATACGTGTGGGGGTTGCCGCAGATTTTAATCACCGGCATGCTGGGGAAGCCCTGGGGAGCGCCCCGGCCTGTGGAAAACAGCATGGCCTGGGCTCCGGTACAGGCCATGCCGGTCAGTATTTCCGGCTCCCGGCCGGGGGTATCCTTAATCCACAAACCTTTCTGGCTGGTGACCATATCCGTATATTCCAGCACACCCTGAATAGGCCGGGTTCCGGATTTCATGACTGCCCCCAGGGATTTTTCCTCGATGGAGGAAAGTCCCCCTTCTATGTTGCCCGGTGTGGGCTGTCCCTTGCGCATATCACAGCCCAGGGATTTAGCCCGGAGTTCCATCCGCTGTACGATTTCATAAATTTTTTCAGCCACCCCAGGTGTGGCGGCCCGCTGGGCCAAAATATGTTCAGCCCCAAGAAACTCCGTGGTTTCCCCGAATACAACCGTAGCATTGAGATCCACCAGCCGGTCCGCCACATAACCGATGACACAGTTGGAGGCCATCCCGCTGGTGGTATCCGAGGCACCGCATTTAATGGACAAAACCAGTTCGGAAATATCCGCGGGCTCCCGCTGCAGGGAGGAAATATCGATAGCCAGTTTCTGGGCTTCATCAATACCGGCCTGAATTGCGCGGCTTGCGCCCCCCAGTTCCTGTATGCGGATAATGGAAACCGGTTTGCCTGTTTTTGCGATGGTCCGCAAAAGACGTTCATGGTCGGTCCCTTCACAGCCAAGACTTACTATCAGGGCAGCCCCCACATTAGGGCTGCAGCCCAAACCGCAGAGCGTATCCGTTACCCGGTCAAGATCCGGCGGGAGCTGGCAGCAGCCCTGATGATGAAAAAACCCCACCGTATTCTGTACCTGCCTGACAATAGCCTGACCAACATCGTTGGCACAGATCACGGTGGGGATTACTGCAACACAATTACGGGAACCAACCTTTCCATCATTTCTTCTATATCCAAAAAATTGCATGATTTTCCCTGTCTCCTATAAATCACCCCGGCCCCGGGTACTTGCTAAATTATGCACATGCACATGGTCACCGGGTACAATATCCTTTGTCGCCGTTCCTATTACTTCGCCGTATTTTTTAATCCGTTCCCCCGGGGCAATGTTCTCAAGCGCAATTTTGTGCCCATAGGGAATGTCGGATTGGGCCTTTAAAGAACCGGCGTTTCCTTTTTTGTCCCTTACTTCCAGCATTGTCCCCGGACTGGTCCCTTCGCTGAAAATAGTTGCCACATTATCCTGATCGTGGACCTTTAATGCGATACTCCTCCGGATATGGGCCTCAACCGCCAAAACAGCAACCCCGTCGGGTATTACCACAACTTCCTTTGGACCACTGATAAGATTGTACGCCAGTTCCATGGCTTTTTCGGCGGTACTTGCCGGAATAAATCCTGCAGAAGCAGCTATATGATGATCCAAATGGTCTGTTACAAGAATAACCCGGTGTTTTTGAAGTATCCGGGCATAAATTTGTGCACACCACTGTTCAGATATGGTTTCCTTTGATGGAATGGACCTAAGCATTGCTTCTATTTGCAGGGGTGCTCCGGAAAGCATAATTTTCTCAAAACGTTTCCCGCCCATGCCGTCCGCACAGGCGCAAAACAAAACAATCACCCCCCCGGGTTTGCAGCAGTGCTCCGCCGTGGCCGCTGATTTTGCGGACTGATAAAGATTCTGATCCAGGGGATATCCGCCATTGCTGGTTACCACAATTTTTCCCTTAACAGCTTCAACCTCCGCGCGGGAGCGCACAAAATCGCACCCCGCCATATGGGACTTTTCCAGATCCCCCGCGAAAGCGGCGATAATACGTTTTTCCGCATTCAGTGCCACGTTAAGTGAAAACTGCACCTGCACTTTTCTGGCGGCCCAGAGCATATCCGTATGAATGGGATTATTTTCCAATACCCCCGCTATGGCGTAGGGACTTGCAATAGCCTGGAAGCAATGGTTCTGATTCACGGTCTCCGCATTGCAGCAGCCGGGCAGTATACTTTTCCGGCCGCCGGAAAACCCCGCAAAAAAATGGGGTTCCACAAATCCTTCGGTAACTAAAAGGTCACACTCCGTAACGTACCGGTTAACATGAAACCCGGCACCGGAGGGCAGGGTCCCAATATATACAAAATCCTGTAAGCAGAAAGCATCGTTGACCACAATGTGTTCCCGGTCAACAATTTCATCGCCAAACATGCTGCGCTGTTCTTCCTCTGTGGTGGGTCGGTGCAGCCCTGTGGCAATAAGAATAGTAATATCCGCACCAGGATTGCCAAACCGGATCTCCCGGAGTAAATGCGGAAGGGTTATCCTGCTGGGCATTGCCCGGGTATGGTCGCTGGTAACAAGGGTAATCCGTTTTTTGCCTTTAGCCAGTTCTCTTAAAGATTGTGTTCCCAGGGGACTAGACAAGGCCTGTTCCACGAGAAAGTCTTCACCGCTGTTTGGAGATTCCCTGGATTTTGCTTCAAGCACCGCCACTATATCGTGGTCGGGAATGGTAAGTTCCATCGTCTTACGGTCATAGGGTATCGAAAAAAGCATAAGATTTTCCCCTGTTTATCGATTCCTGGCAGGAGCAAAGGAAATCCCGTGTTGTGCCATAAAATCAAGAATTGTATTAATTTCTGCTGCCCCGCCCCGGGGACCAGGTTGGGTTACCGCATAATTTGCCGCCGCAATGGCGAACCTGGCCGTATCTTCCAAATCCCATTGCTGCTGAAGGCCATACAAAAATGCGCCGTTGAATGTATCCCCTGCGCCGTTTGCATCAACCACAGGAATATCATAGGCGGGCTGGGAAAAATCAACCCGGGGGGTACGAACCCTGCAGCCGTTTTTCCCTAGTGTTTGCACCACCATGCCCACGCCTTTGGAAAAGAGGTACCCCACATATTCATCATCCGTATACTGTCCGCAGTTTTCGGAGAATCCGAACTGATTAAAAAAAAGAATATCCGCACTTTCCATAAATTTTTTATGATCTGGATCTGTCCAGGCGGCTTCCACATCCAAAACCAGTTTTGCCCCGCTTTGCCGGAATCGGGAGAATGTCTCATTGTAATCCGGTATCAGGGTCTGACGGCCCATCAGGGTATAAATATACCCCGCATTCTCGAACAACCTCCGCTGCTGAGGATTTAAGGCCACCGGAGGACGGGGAAAACGTACGCTCAGGATTGTCCGGTCCTTGGGGGTGCTGACAATGATACATTTGGCATCGGTCAGACCTTCCACAAAGTTAACATTACTTACATCGATACCATGGTCTTCCATTTCCTTTAACAGGGAATGATTCTGCGCACTGGTACTCATCACATCATAAAAGCATACCCGCATACCCAGGGCAGTACATACAAAGGATGTATTGGCCACGCTGCCCCCGGCGGTACTTCCGGTATAGGCAACCTGGATCTTTGAGCCCTCGGCCGGCCAATAATCCGCCCGGTAGTATTCATCCATATGTAGTACGCTCACAGTTACAAGGTAACTTCCCTTTTCCATAGGTTTTCCTTAGAGAAACACTGATTAATGCCCAGAGAGCATTAATCAGTGTATTCTTTAATATAGGCAATTCTTTGTGCAACAAAAAATTGCGAAGGGAACCGCTGATTGCTCGCATATTGCGACCAGTTTAATCAGCGCTTCCTTAGATGTACGATGGAAAAACTTTTTATTTCTTTGTATGACAAAGAAATAAAAAGTTTCTCCCAGATACCCGGAGGTACCTTATATTTCCACTTCAGAGATAGTCTGCGCCAGATCTCCAATATTCAGATAACTATTAGCGGTCTTAAGCTTTTCCGCATAGGCCCCTTCAAAGGGTGTTCCCTTCGAAAAAGCACCCGCCAGTGCCCCCGCGATTACCCCTGCATCGGTGGAATCTCCGCCGGCATTGGCAGCCAGAATAATGGTCTGCATGGCATCACCGCCGCCGGCCACAAAATATCCAAAAGCAGCGGGAACCGTCTCGTTGGTATGAATTCCATTTCCCACAAGGTCGGTCATTTCCACTATACATTTCTCCGGGTCGGATGCAAGTTTTATACCGATTTCAACGGCCATGGAAATTCGCCGGGCCACATTGGCGCCCGCCGAAGGACGGCCAAACTGCTTTGCCTTTTCATACCCCTTTTCAGCGGCATCAATAGCAGTCTGTACAACCACATCCATGGTAACTCCCGGGATCATGGCCGCGGAGACAGCCGCGGCAACAGCAACAGCACCGGTCAATGCAAGCCAGCTGTTATGGGTAGGCAGTGTAATGGTATATGCATCCCGGACTGCAAAGTCCATATCACCGGGATGAAAGAGTGCAGAAACCCATGCCCGGGCCGCTGCGGATGCGGTGGATGTCTTGTTCTCGCAAAAAATATATTCCCTTGGATCATTTACAGGGATCCCCTTTAACCGCTCAATTCCCTTGCGGATCACACCGTCGCAGAATTTTTCAAAGTGAATTTTGGTGTGCTTCGATTCGGACCAGGCAATTAAAGCGTCCCCTACTATTGCAGAATTTATTTCACCGCATTCGGCGATGTAACATGCTAGTGTATAAGGCAAAGAAAAGGAATCGGTCACGCTGGCAATTGGCATGCCATACACCACCGAATTATCGAGAGGTTTAACAAAATCAGATACCAGATTACCTGAACCATAATCCTGCAGAATCATTGCAGGGGTTCTTGTCTTAAGAGGCGCCCCCAGGGCATCACCAATTGCTGCTCCCAACAGACAGTTGTATATTTTATTGTGTTTTACCATTGTTTTACCCCTCCTGCTTGGCAACCAAGGCATCGATATCTTTGGCTAAGGATACAAGATTAAATCCGTTTTTTTCATTGATAAGTGTGAGGTGCCGGGCAGGTAATACCTGGGCTCCATGCAAGGCCCCAACAATAAATCCGATCATGCAGGCGATGGTGTCGGTATCATCACCACAGTTGATTCCCATACAAATTGAATCCATGGAACGGCCTTCACAGGCTGCAATAAAGGCAAATACCGCAGGAATAGCTTCATAAGCATAAAGTCCGCACCCGACGGTATCCGCAACTTCATATACGGTTTTTTCAAAATCGTTCTGGTAACGCAGGCCAATTTCCACGGCAAAATTGATGCGCCGCTCTATATTGCCTCCGCAGACCTCATTGACGGTTCCCTTAACTCTTTTGTATCCCTCGGCGGCTCCGTAAATACCCGCCTGGATTACTTCCATATAACTTGTATTCGGCTGCATTGCCTTGGCTGCAGCTGCAGCTATCGCCGTACCGCCGGCAATGGCAATGGTATTGTTATGGGTTGGAAGGGACATAACAATCGCTTCATCAATTGCCCGGTCAATGTCGCCGGGATTAAACAAACCAATCAAACCGGTTTTCATTCCTGCGCCGTTGGTGGCTTTTTCATTGTCACATGCAATAGGAACCCGGGGGACTTCCAGTTTGTAGGAATTACTTTTATCCACACTGTTGCTGCCCTTCATGTTCATAATAGATGCCCGGGTGGTGGGGCCGATAAACTGTACGTAACCGCCGTCATCCCACCATTTTATCAGTGCTTTTTTTGCGATATCCTCCGTAATACGTGACTGCGATGCTATAATCTCACAAGCCGTATAATATGCAATAGAAAAATCATCGGTTACATATCCTGGGACAGTACCCCGCGAAAGATTATCCGAGGGTTTTTCCACAAAGTCAGTTACAAAACCTCCAAATCGCCCGCGTATTAAATCAATAGTCCGGGTTTCAGTGGATGCCCCAATTGCGTCTCCAATTGCCGCTCCCAATAATCCTCCCAGGATCTTATCTTGCCGCTTGGTCATTATCATCACTCCTTCATATTCTTGTTCATCTTTATAGTTCAACCGGCGAAACAGTCTGCATCAGCGCCGGGGTGTGTTATTTCTTTTAAGCTGGAATACCCTAAGCCCCTGATGCCTGAAACCCTTCAGCTTGGACACAACCATAACCAGGATGACCACCACATAGGGAATACAGGACAACAGCTGTGTAGGGAGGTCAAAGGAAGTCAGAGTAAGAAACAGAGCATCCGTGTAGGCAAATAAAATTGCAATAAGTCCTGTCTTGATCGGATTCCCCTGACCAACCAGCACCGCCGCAAAACACATGGCCCCCCTGCCGGCGGTCATGTTTTCCGAAAATTGTGAAATCCCTGAAAGGGGCAGATAGGATCCCGCAAGCCCGCAGGCGGCGCTCATGATTATCAAGCTGCTCCATTTAACAAAGAGAAGATTGGTTCCGGCGGTTTGTGCCGCCAGGGAATTCATACCAACTCCCCGAAGCCTAAGCCCGTAGGGTGTTTTATACATGATAATATATGCCGCAAACATAAACAGGTAAGCAAAATAAACAAGCCCGATTTTGTTGTTGAACACATCCCCCAGGAAGGGAACATTGTTTAAAAAAGGAATATTTATTGTAGGATAACTGTGTATATCCGGGCTGATAAAAGCTCCGCGTACTTTAAAAACCGTTACCAGCAAAAAAGTTGTTATGGCCCAGGCTCCGTAATTAAGGGCGATACTGATGATAAGAGGATTAGCCTTAAAGTGAAACACCATGATGCCAAAGATAATTCCCATAACAATACCGGCCAGGATAGCCCAGAGAGAACCAATCAACGGATTACCCGTGGCATAACTACCCCAGGTTGCAAAAAATGCAGCGGTAAGCATAAAACATTCGTAGGCCAGGGTAAATGTGCCTGCCCGGTTGGTAAAACAACCTCCCACCGAACCGATGATTAATGGTGTTGATAAACGGAATGCTCCGGCAAATACTACGGAGCTCACCATGGCTTGAAAAATTTCCATATTAAGCTGCCTCCCTTTTGTGCCGGAAGGATGAAACAATCTGATTCATCACAACACGATAATCAATGGATACGAAAAGCACAAACAACATCTGCAGAATATTAATGGTAAGTTTATTCAAAGACGTTGTACGTTCCATACTCAGGGCACCCGCATTCAATGCGCCCCAGATCAATGAAACCACCACCACCGCCAGGGGATGCCGGGCCGAAATATGGGCAATCATAATTCCGTTCCAGCCAATATTGGGTGCAAACTGTGCGGTGAAACGCCCGTATGCACCGGTGGTCTCTATGCCTCCTGCCAGCCCGGCAATTGCACCGGAAAGCAGAAAAATGCTTAAGAATGTTTTGGTAACATTCACGCCGCCGACCTTGGCAAATTTGATATTTTCCCCGACCTGTTTAAGTTCGTAACCCTTAATCGTGTACCGGAAGAGAATAAATATAAACGCTGCCACAATCAGCGCGATAATAAATCCCCAGCTTGAGGAGGACCCCAAAATCAAATTGGGCAACACCGCGGTCTTCTGTATAGGCGGCGTTTGTATTGAGAATGAACCCTGGGCTGCCCTTCCTCCCATTACCCACCACATGGTGATGTATTCAGTAAGGAGCAATGCTATATAGTTGCACATTAAGCTGACAATCAATTCATTCACATTAAAAAAGAGCTTAAGCAGTGCGGGAAGCAATGCATACAACAGACCTGCCATCATACCGCAGAGCAGACAAAACATCACATGGATAACCGGCGGAAGCTGAAGATAGGATCCCACCACCGCCGAAATCAGTGCGCCAAAGTATATCTGTCCTTCAATACCCAGGTTATTGATTCCGCACTTAAAGGTAACAGATGCGGCTATACCCGCAAGAATACATGGCGTAGCATGCCGGATAGTGTTACCCAGGGCAACCATGCTTCCAAAGGATCCTTTCATAATCAGCATAAATGCTTTCTGGGGGTTTTCACCCTGCAGAAGAATAAGCACTGAACCGACAACCACCACGGCAAACAGCGCAATAATATACCGGATTGCATTTGATTTAAGATCGTCATTTAATCGGGTTACTATTTTCATGACTCCCTTCCTCCGCCGGTCATTAAAAGTCCAATGGCATTTTCGTCCAGTTCATTGTATACGCCCGCATTAAAAAGGCTTCCTTCATACATCACTAATATCCTGTCGGATAATTGCATAACCTCATTCAATTCATGGCTGATCATCAGAACCGCCACCCCCGAGGCTGCAATATCAATAATTTTCTTCCAGACAAATTCAATGGCCCCCACGTCAATTCCCCGGGTAGGATCCTCAATAATGAGGATCTTATTGTTTTGTATAAACTCCCGGCCTACCACCAGCTTTTGAATATTTCCGCCCGAGAGGGAGGTTATCCTTTCATCTATTCCCTGGGTCTTTACCGCATAGTCCTTTATAATCCGCTGGGTAAAGTCCCGGATTTCCGGGCGCTTTAAAAAAACCTTACTGGAAAACCCATGGGTAATATGATAGCCCATGATGGCATTTTCCCAGATGGAACCCTTGGGGTTCACCCCTTCCACCATTCTGTTCTGCGGAACATATCCGATGCCCAGGGCCCGCCGCTGTCCTATGGTATGGCCCAGCACGCTCATACCATTTATAAGAACATCGCCGCCCGGTTCGGGAGTTGCAAGACCTATGGCTGCTTCAATAAGCTGCTGCTGTCCACTGCCGGCAACTCCGGCGATTCCAACAATCTCCCCGGCCCGGACCTCCAGGCTGATATTTTTGACCCGGGTGATTCCCTTTTGGTCATTCACCGTAAGGTTCCGTATTTCTAAAACCGGATCACCGATTTTGCTTTCCACTTTTTGTCCCTGCAGGATGACCTCCCGGCCAACCATCAGGCTGGCAAGTTTGTGTTCATCCACTTCATCCGGCAGAACGTCACCGCTTACCTTGCCGTTTTTAAGAACCGTAATATGGTCGGCAATAGCAAAAACTTCCTTGAGCTTATGGGTGATAATAATAATTGTTTTTCCGATTGCCTTAAGGTTCCGGATCGCTTCAAACAAACCCTGGATTCCTATGGGAGTGAGCACCGAGGTGGGCTCATCCAGAATAAGAATATCCGCACCCCGGTACAGGACCTTGACAATTTCCACCTGCTGCAGCACCGCCACGGGCAGGCCGCTCACCCGGGCATTTAAAGGAATGTTGAAATTGTATTTTTCACAGATATCCTTTACCTTCTGACGGCTGGATTTCATATCCAGAAAAAGCTGAAACTTTTTTTCCTCATAACCCATGATGATATTTTCAAGTACCGTCAGTTCATCAAATAACATAAATTCCTGGTACACCATGCCGATACCATGGCGGGTTGCATCCATAGGATTCTTGAACACCACCCTTTTGCCGTTGAGATAAATTTCTCCCTTATCCGGCTTGTATATATCGGTAATAATATTCATCAGAGTACTTTTGCCGGCCCCGTTTTCACCTATAATGGCATGAACATTCCCTTTTTTAATGCGCACGGTAATATCGTTGTTTGCCGTAAGGGCGCCAAAACTTTTGGTGATGTGGTGCAGTTCAAGCACGTACTCGTTAACATCCATACTTACATCCTGTGATTCACATTGCGGGTTCAGCAGCATGTTACATACTGCTGAACCCGCAACAAACTCCGTCCTGTCTGATGAAAGGCAGGACCCTCAATATATTTAACGAATTGTTTTGATATAATTATCAATGCGGAAGTTTTCGTATCCCTTGTAAACATCCACCTTACCGCTCTGGATATCCGCAATGAGCTGCTTAACTTCGTTCTGCAGTTCCGGGGGAAGATTGGGGAGGTCCCGTTGATCGTAAACAGTACCGCCGGAAGCCAGGTCAAAGTTCATGAAGTGGCCAAGCTTTGCGCCTTTCTCATATTCTTCTGCAAGGATCTTAACAGCCACGTTGATGGGCTTTATGGCGGACCAGAAAACACAAGGATCAATGCCGCCCTGCCAGTCGTCCACACCAATACACTTAATACCCGCATCAGCACAGGCAGCAATAACACCGGTGCCGGAGAGATAACACGCCTGGTAGATAATATCCACGGGATTGTTTTTGATTAATGCGGTACCCGCTTCATATCCCTTGGTGGGATCCCTGGAGGCGCCTACGAACGAACTGACTACCTTAACATTGGGATTGGCATAATTTGCGCCCACCACATAACCGTCCCGGAAACGGCGAACCTTAGGTACGTCGGTATGGCCTATCCACCCGATGGTTCCGGTTTTTGTCATCTTGGCTGCCACATAACCGGCCACAAAGGATGATTCATAGGGGTCTACCGCTACAGCGGTACAGTTGTCCTTGTCCTGGGCACGGTAGGTATCCAGCAGGAACATGTGTACATCCGGGTACATCTTGGCGATTTCGTCCGCCAGGTCCAGGGCTACGGTGTTCACATCATCATTCCAGCACATAATTACCTTGTATCCCTCAGCAGCCATTGCCCGGATGTCTTCAGGATATTCGGATGCATCGGTGGCTTCAATAATCTTAACTTCCCATCCGTCCTTTTCCAGATCTTTAAAACCACTCCAAATTAGGTTTATAAAATCATTACCCAGGGCGCCGTTGGTTATAAAACAGGCTTTCTTGCTCTGGGCGACAGAACCCTGTCCTGAAGCTGGGGATTTTTCCTTACTGCAGCCGATCAAACCGGCTAAAGAAAAAATCAGCGCTAGGATTACCGAAAAAAGTATTGTCTTTTTCATCGCACACTCCTTATACATTATCGTTTTATTACAGTCCCGGGGATATCGCCGGATACTGCACATGTTTTAGGTAATTACACCAAACATGGAATTTACCTTACCTAGTATGGGGTCTAAAAAAGTCAACTGTAAAGTAGATACTTTTTTGTGCACGGTTACCAAAAAGTAACCAAATGTATAGTATATATAACAAATATTCCTTTCAGACCTTATCAATTGGCCGGATAGGAGTTATCATTATTATAGTAGATAATACATAAGCATTTGTTATGATCTATAGTAACCTTGATTCACCGGCGGAGGTTGGGCTTTTGTCCGAAGAAAAAAAACCCTCCAACGATCCTATCTGGCAGATGAATGAACTGCTGGGGGGACGATGGAAAATGAAAATTATGCTGGAACTGATCGGCGGCCCTAAGCGGTTTGGGGAATTAAGGCGTTCTTTATCCGGAATTTCCCAGAAAGTGTTGGCCGCCGCGCTCCATGATATGGAGCAGGATGAACTGGTTACCCGGATAGTCTTTCCCGAATCAATTTTGAAGGTGGTCTATTCCCTGACCCAGATTGGGTACAAACTCACCCCAATCCTGAGGACCATCACCATATGTATTGCCGAATATGAAGCCATGATGGAAAACCCGCCGGCAAAACCTGAAAAAATTGGGCTTCCCATTAAACCCCTGGCATATTACGAACACACAAATACCGAGGATAATCATACCGTCAGCTTTCACCAGCGAATCCGTGAGGCGGTGCAGAAAATTCAGCAGGCGGAATACATTGTGGTAGGTACCGGCACCGGCATGAATCCGTCCTTACGGCATTTCAACAAGGAAGATGCCCAGCTGTATTTCCCAAAGCTGTATGAAAAAGGCCTGCATACTATTGATGATATGATAAATTTCTACTCACAAATTTTCGATAACAATGCGGTACAGTTTTGGACGTTCTGGGCCAAATATCTTTGGCATGTGCTCTACAAAAATCCTCCGGCCTACTCCTACCGGGATTTAATCGCCCTGACCGAGGGCAAACACCGGTTTTTTCTTTCCACCGATGCGGATGCCCAGTTTGAACGGGCCGGGGTGCCCCAGCAGATCGTCTACAGGCCCCATGGAAATTATCTTTTTCTGCAGTGTGCCTTTCCCTGCGAAGAAAAACTGTATGAGACCTGGAAATATATCGAACCCATGCTTAACCGGATAGACCGGGGAGAGGAAATAAGACCCGAAGATATTCCCCATTGTGCATCCTGCGGTGATTTTCTGGTCCCAAATCATTTCCGCTGCAAGACCGTTTCCCTGGTCCCGTCCAAAGAAGGGGCCACACAAACCGATTTTTCGTCTTTTTTAACAAGCATCGGCGAAAAGAACGCAGCCTTTGTGGAGGTATGCGCGGGTTTGCGCCGGCCAAACCTGATCCGGAATCCCCTGGAAAATTATGCGGGCAAACATGATAATACCTGGCTTATCCGCATCAATTCCAAGTTTCCCCTGGCGGCGGACCCTAAAAATCAGAAAAAGACCCTGTCCTTTGATGAACAGGAAAACCGGGTTTTGGCCAACATGGTTCAGTATCTGCACAATGCCCAGAATCCCGGCGGTTTGGAAAACTGACCGGTCCGGGAAAAAGTTTTCTGCTGTTTTACCCTTTGGCTGAATTCCAAGCCCCTTTCGATACTTAACTATTTTTGCCGGATTAATGATCTGCAGAAATTTTCCGGATTGCGATGCATTTGCCCTGCGGAAATGTGCCCGCACCCCAAATACCGTTAACCTGTTTTAAGAAGCCTGGGGAAAGGGCGGCGCATCGTCATCAGGATCATTAGAGAATTCGGTAAAGTTCCGGTTACTGAGCTGCAGAAGAAAACGGATTTTGTCGATTGCCGGCGGAATTGCTTTGCGCAGAGGCATGGTGATCCCCGCAGAACCGGGAAGCAGGCAATCCGCTTCCCTGGCCAGATCGGCCATTACCGGCGGGAGAATACCGTACCGCCGCTGCAGCTCGGATTCTTCGATGGTCCGGTGTTCGACCTCCAGCATATGTTTGCAAGGTTTATACCGGACAGTCCCATTTTTTCCCCGGTCTCCGGAAAAGGCAAACAACCGGCAGATCAGCGGCCTGGCGGGATACACCGGACAGTGGTATGCCCCGGAGGGATTATGATACACACAGCCAATTTTGTCCGCAGAATAATGGGGCTGGGGAATTGGCTGGATACACACAATCCAGGCAGCAAAAAGCAGCGCCTCAATTTCCAATATTGATGGTTCAAAGGTTCTGCAGCACTCACCGCAGGCAAAGGGACACTGGAAAGGACTAGCCCCGGTCCATTGCTGCTGGGCCGCTTCAATTCTCCGGTATATATTCAAAAGACCGCACAGGGGATCCTTTAGGGAAGTACCTTCAAGTAAAGAAGGAATTGTATCAATATGTAAATCCATGATGTGAAGGGTTGCAGTATACATTTTTTTCTAATGAATGTCAAAGGATGCGGATTTTGCGAGCCGGGAGATGTATTATTCATGAACACTAATACCTGAATGTACTGTTCAGAGAGATGGCTTCAATTTTCCGCATCTCATTTCAAGCTGATAGCCATCCGCCATGCAGTACGGCAAGAGGATTCATATACTGAAAGTCCCGTCCAGAATCAACGGATTCTAAATATCCGGAGCATGGGCCAGGAGATAGTCCTCCGCTTCCCTGCACCAGAGCATATTGTGGGCTTCCACAATCCGGGCCAGTTCCCTGTAGAAAGGGTCCTGTTTTCCCCGTTCGGCAAAATCATTGATCGCGGTCAGTTCAAGGTTTTTATGGGTATAGATGAGTTTTTTGCCCCCGGGAATCTTATCCAGATTGATGGTAGTTGCGGGAACCGCATTCAACCCGCCCACATGGGTAATCAATGCCACCGGGTTAAGTTTGTATTCCGCCATCATCCGGAGGGATTCCTTCATGTCCTCTGTGTTGCCCCCGGAGGTTCCCACCAGGTGGTGGGATTCATAATGGACATTATAGAAGTTCATAACCGCGGAAAATTCCGGATCATTGGGGCCGGCAAAAAAGTTAAGGCAGCCATCCTTGTCCAGGAGCCGGTCCCCCAGTTCAACCACGGGTTTGACCGGGGCAAAGACAAACACATCGTCATAGAGCTTGCCCCCATTGAGGCCGGCGAGATGCTGGACCGGATCCGCCAGATCCCTGGTGTTTACATACACCAGGGTTATGCCGTTCTTTTTTGCTTCTTCCACCGTAAAAATCGAAGCCGCCCGGGCAAGACGCGGTTCGTCAATGTCGGTTACCACCATGAAAGAAGGTTTCCGTTCCGCGTGGATCGCATAATCGATTGCACCTAATCCCATGGGCCCCACACCGGCCAACAGTATAAGGGATCCCCCTTCATGGATACCCATGTGATGAACGTAGGACCCGTTCACCGTATGGTACTGGGCATGGAATGCACCGACGATGCAGGAAATCGGTTCCGCCAGGGAACCCATGAAGAAATTATCCCCCTTGTAGGGAAGGAGACAATTCATTTCCATGACTTCCCGGGGAATAATCACATAGGTGGCGTCCCCGCCGATGTAGGGGTAGGAATATCCCGGAGCCCAGAGGGTTCCCTCGTAATTGAGGGCCGGCTGGATGGCAAATTTATCCCCCTCCCGGAATTGGTTTTTCCATACGGCTCCGACCTCCACCAGTTCCCCGCAAAATTCGTGGCCGATGATAACCGGGTTATCCTTGAGTGTTCTCCGGACCCGTTTATGGTTTTCCCCCTGGAGGGTGAGTTTATGGCTGGACATGCAGATTGAATCGGAAATAATCCGGGCAAGAATTTCATCATCCTTAATAGGAGGCAATTCAAATTCCTCCAGCCTGAGATCATTCTGTCCGTACAAACGTACTGCTTTTGTTTTCATATCATTCTCCTTATCGTGTGCCCCGGAGGGTCCGGTGTTTTATCCTTCTGCAGCGGCAATCCATGCATCCCGGTATGCTTCGAAGTGGGGAAAGGAATCGGACGGGATATCCGTATATTCAATATTGATGGAACCGGCAATATCCTGCAGCGTTTTGCCGTTCAGCGCCATGGACGCGGTCATGGCCGCACCCAGGGCTGTGGCTTCATTCATATTGGTAAGCCGGACCGGGTTATCCGGAAGAACCGATACCAGCAAACTGTTGTAACCCTGGTTCTTCCTGAATCCCCCTTCGGTAAAAACCCTGGTGTCCTTCCGCATACCCGCCCGGGTGAGGGCTGTTACGGTCTGGATTACCAGTGAAATCGTAAGCAGCGCCCTGAACCGGTTTCCATCATACATGACCGGCGGAACCGCCTCACCCGTTTGTATTGCCCCAAAGGGGTAAAATGTTCCCTTTTCCAGAATTCCCGCTTGGGATGTATTAAACTGTCCCGAACCCGGAACCAGTTCGGGTAAAAGGAAGCAATCCTTTTCCACCAGAACAGCCCTGATTGCCCCCGGATGGTATTCCGGCAGGGGCCGGTGGTTGTTCAGACTGGAAAAAATACGGGACCAGGTATCAAATTCCATACCCCCCAGAAAAATGGAAGTCTTTATGGGTTTCCGCAGGGCGGATTGGTTAAAAAATACAATCTTTCCTATATCGTCGGGATTGTAGTCCAGGTTTTCCTGGGGGTGCATGGACACACACCAGGTTCCGGTGGAATTGAGTACAAAATCCCCCTGACCATCCTTGGCAAGATAAGGAAGCAGGGACGCGTTGGAATCGTGGATACCCATGGTCACAATCACCGAAGGATCCAGGCCGGTCCGGGCAGCCGCATCATTGCTGAGGGTACCGAGGATCTCATAACTGTTTTCGTACCGTTCCGGGAGGAGCTGCCTGATGCCCAGGGTATCCGCCACCGGGGAATAGGTTCCCGCTTTATGGTCCCAGAGATAGGTATGGCATCCCGCATAGGTAGGTTCCACCCCGGCCTGACGGGTCAGCACATATCCCCAATACTGGGGATAGCTGAGGAGCAGGGTTGTTTTGGCAAAATCCTCAGGGAAATGGGTCTGCAGAAACAGGATTCCCTTGGCGGGATTGATCAAGGCCGAGAACGGAGGCGTATAGGTGGTCCTTTGTAGGTATTCCCGGTCCCCCGCAAGGCGGTAGAAGGATTCCTGAAATCCAGACCCCGGTTCATGGGTGTATACAATACAGGGGGCGCAGACCTGTCCGTCCTTATCAATACATACCATGGTTGCGCCATGGGTGGTTACCGCAAGAGCTTTGATCGGATATTTTTCACCAAGACGCTTTAGTTCCTGGAAGAACCATTCTTCCATTCCCCGGAGGTCGTGCATCTCCAGGGTTTCCCCGGTGCTTGGATCCTGAACCGGAAGGGCCGGAAAGGTACGGTACACCCGGTCAAGTTCCCTCAGTTCGTCGTCATAGATGGCTATCTTTTTGTTGGTCATCCCTATATCGATGACCCCTATGGCTGCGTCCATCCTTCCTCCTAGGGAAACACCGGTTAATGCCCACAGAGCATTAACCGGTGTATTCTTTAATGCAGGCAATTCTTTGCGCAGCAAAGAATTGCGGAGGGAACCGATGATTTGCCGCATATTGCGGCCGGTTTAATCAGCGGTTCCCTAGTTGAACATCACCCGACCGCCGGTAACCGGCAAAGCGGAACTTTCCTTAGATTTCGCCGCTCCGTAATATGATGATGGATTGAAGGTACCACTCCGCAAACAGATTCGGTATACTTTGTTTCCGTTGGGTAGTTCCCAATTTATTCACTCTTTCGTTAGATTTTCGTTATACTTGCGATTCTATATCGTATTGGTATAATTTGCAACCAATAAATAAATATTTTATAAGCCTTGAGAAATGATACCATAAAAAAAAATTTTATTTTTTGTTGACAGATAGAAAATTCAGTGGGATACTATTTTTAAAATGCATGCAATCGATTACATTTTGTTTTACCGTATTGCTATGAATTACGATAAAATGTAATCGATTACATTTTATCCTTGGGAGTTGCGCCATGCTGATTGGAATATCGCCGTTGATTGGTCCTGAATTACTATCCCTTTTACACCGTATGGGCCATGGGGATGAACTTATACTGGGGGATGCTTTTTTCCCCGGGGAATACCTCAACCAAAGGGTCATCCGGGCCGACGGCATTCGGATCCCTCCCCTTTTGGACGCCATTCTCAGATTGATCAATCTGGATACGTACGTATCAGCTCCCCTAACAATGATGGCCCCGGTTGATGGGGATATCCTGGATACTGCGGTGGAATTTTCTTACCGCAAAGCCGTGGATGCCCATTGGCCGCAGACTCCTGAAATAGAAAGAATTGAACGGTTTGCGTTCTATGAACGGGCTAAAACAGCCTTTGGAGTGGTAATTACGGGAGAAACCGTACCATACGGGAATATCATTCTTAAAAAGGGAGTTATTCCGGTGGTACACAGAGGTGAAGAGGAAAACACCGGTTAACTCGGAACAAACCGGTTTTTCCATAGAATTTTTTACAGGGTTCGGGTTCCATGGTTTTCGTCCTTTGGACATGGCCATGGAAATTTTTACAACAATTTTTTTGTTTGGAGGAATTATGAAGAAAGTATCCTTTGTCGTGATCATCCTGATCCTCGTTTCCAGTTTAGCATTTGCCGGCGGCGGTCAGGATAAAGCCAAGGACGGTAAATTGGTAATGGGGGCTCTTATCCGCAATTTGAATGAAACCTTTGTACGGGATTATGCGGATAATCTCAAAAAATTGGCCCAGGCCAATAATGTGGACCTGCGTCTTCTGGACGGAAACGGGGATGTTTCCACCCAGTTGGACCAGCTCAATACCCTGCTTACCCAGGGAGTGAAGTATTTTGTTATCATTCCCCAGGACACCAGCGCCACGGAACAGATGGCAAAACTGATCCAGGCCAAGGGCGGAGCCGCTGCATTTTCCAATATCCAGCCTTCCGTAGCAGCCCTCAAGGTGGGAAAGAATTTCTTCCTCGCCTCATCCCCTGAAACCGTGGCCGGAGATATCCAGGCGGAAATCGCGGATGAATACTTCAAGAAGTATCCCGATAAGCTGGGACCGAACAAGACCATCAATCTTATCCTTATCCAGGGCCAGCTTGGCCACCCCGCGGAAGTGAACCGTGCAAAGGGTGCTCTGGATGGTCTCAAGAAACGGGGATACAATGTTAACATCGTTGCCCAGGATACCGCCAACTGGGGCGCCGCCGAAGCCCAGCAGAAAATGGACGCCTGGATCGCGGCATACCGGGGAAAATTCAACCTGGTCCTGGCCCAGAACGACGACATGGGTCTGGGTGCGGTGGAATCCATGCTGACCAACAAGTATGTGGATGATCCCAACAACCTTACCAGGGATACCAACGGGGACGGAACGGTTCTCCTGGTACCGGTAATCGGTATTGACGCCACGGAAACCGGGAAACGGTCCATGCAGGAAAACAAGATGTACGCCACGGTCCTCCAGGATTCCATCGGTCAGTCCACCACTGCCTTTGAACTGGTATACACCGTCGCTACCAAGGGAACCGCCATCGGCGCAACCGTTAATGGCCTTACAGCAGCTCCGGCGGTTACCTCCGAAGAACCGGTCACCGATCCCTCGATCCTGGCCCAGTGCTTCCTGGTTCCCTTCAAGAAAGTGATGAAGTCTGATCTGTAGAAAAATTTTCCATGGGGCTGCCTGAACGCAGCCAGGTCCGGTTTCTGATGGAGGTATCAGGACCTGTCCGGGATGTAACATCTTCCGGGCAGTCCCTGCCTTCTGCAGGAAACCAGGTATAACATTATGGAAGCTTCCAAAAACTGACGTTTATAGAAGTTTTCCTTGGAATTGGGGAACCTTAAAAAACCCAACCAGTTTTTTGAGGTTCCCATGTATGATATTAACATGTATAACAGGAAAACACATGAGTGAGCCGTATGTTCTGCGCATGGAGGGAATTACCAAATCCTTCCCCGGAGTTTCCGCACTGGACAATGTATCCTTGAATATTCGCCCCGGAACGGTACATGCGTTGATGGGTGAAAACGGAGCAGGTAAGTCCACCCTGATGAAATGTCTCTTTGGTATATACCACCCTGAAGAAGGCCGGATCATCTTCCAGGGTAAGGAAGTGAAATTCCATGATGCCAAGGATGCACTTCATGCGGGCATCTCCATGATTCACCAGGAATTATTAAACGTTCCCCAGCGTACGGTAAGCCAGAATATCTGGCTCGGCAGGGAACCCCGGAGGAATATTCCGGGGCTGCATCTTATCAACCACCATAAAATGAAAGTGGATACCGCGGAACTGATGAAGCAGCTTGAGATGGACATAGACCCGGATGAAAAAATGGGAGCCCTCTCAATTTCGGAACAGCAGGCCTGCGAAATAGCAAAAGCAGTTTCCCACAACGCTTCCGTAGTTGTTATGGACGAACCCACCTCATCCCTCTCGGACCGGGAGGTGGAACATCTTTTCAGGATAATCCGGGATCTCCGTTCCTCGGGTGTAGCAATTATCTATATTTCCCACCGGATGAGTGAAATCTTTGCCATCGCGGATGAAATATCCATCATGCGGGACGGGGTCATGGTCGGAACCTATGATGTGTCGGAACTGAATGAGGATAAGCTCATCAACCTTATGATAGGCCGGGTGACCACCCAGCGTTTTCCCGAGGTGGAAACACAACCAGGGGAAATTTTGATGAAGATACGGAACTTTACCTCCGCGGATGCCGGTTCTTTCCGGGATATTTCCTTTGATCTTCATAGATCGGAAATATTAGGTATCGGCGGACTGGTGGGGGCCCAGCGGTCCGAACTGGTGGAAGCAATTTTCGGGCTCCGTTCCATTTCCGCCGGAACCATTGAAATTGACGGGAAACAGGTGATTATCAAATCCCCCAAAGATGCGATAGCCAATAAAATCGGTATGATTACCGAAGACCGCCGGGGCACGGGACTTTTCCCTCTTCTTTCGATCACGAAAAACACAGCCATAGCATCGATTGACCGGTTCCGATCAAAGCTCGGGCTGATTAACCATGGGGCAGTTTCGGCGACGGCATCGGAGTTGAATTCCAAACTCAGGACCAAGACCCCAAGCATGGTTACACAAATACAAAATCTTTCCGGAGGAAATCAGCAGAAAGTCATTGTGAGCCGCTGGCTCATGACGCTGCCGGATATCCTTATTATGGATGAACCTACCCGGGGAATTGACGTAGGCGCGAAGTACGAGATTTACCTGATCATGGCTGATTTGGTAAAACAGGGTAAGTCTATAATTATGGTTTCTTCGGAAATGCCGGAACTCATCGGGATGTCCCACCGGGTAATGGTACTGTGCAACGGTCATCTTACAGGAATATTGGACAAGCATGAAACATCCCAGGAAGCGGTCATGCGGCTGGCCACACAATTTTCATAACGAAACCCTGATACGGTACGTTTTAGGAATAATCATTTTACAAGCGAGGTACAAGTATGCCTGAAAAAAATAGAACAGTGGTACTCCCTGAACAAAGGATCAAGGAAACATTCAGCAAATACACGAACTACATCACCTTTGTGTTCCTTTTTCTGCTCCTGGGTATTCTGACCCGGGGCGGTTCCCTGACCCTGGCATCAATACAAAATCTTCTGATCGCCGAATCGGTCCGGGCTTTTGCCGCCCTTGGGGTAGGAATGATCATCATCACCCGGGGGATCGATCTGTCCATAGGTTACGTGGTATGCCTTACCACCAGCGTGGCGGCTTCGTTTGCGCAGAATCCGGATTATTCCTCCGCCATTTATCCCGGGGTGGAATTTCCGCTGTTTTTGCCGGTAATTGCGGCTTTACTAGTTGGAGGGATATTCGGAGCTTTTAACGGTATTCTAGTGGCTTATGCGAAACTGCCTCCTTTTATTGCTACCCTCGGGACATTGTCCCTGGCAAGGGGAACCCAGCTGATTTACACCCAGGCTAAAGTAGTGGGAAGTCTCCGGGACGGATATAAACACCTGGCCCAGGGATTCATAGGTCCCATACCCAACCTGGTAATATATGTAACCGTGGCGGCGGTGGTGGTTTGGGTGATCCTGCGGCATACCTCCTTCGGGGCTTACCTGTACGCCATCGGGGGAAATCCCCAGGCAGCCCGGGTGGCGGGGATCAACGTGAAGAAAAACCTGGTGATGGTATATACCTTCGCGGGTTTGCTCTACGGCTGCGCGGGGGTGCTCCAGTCTTCCCGGCTGGGACTGGCCAATTCCCTTACCGGAAACGGCATGGAACTGGATGCCATCGCAGCGGTTACCATCGGCGGTATATCCCAGGCCGGAGGGGTCGGGACCATGGGAGGAATGATTATCGGGGTCCTAACCCTGGGAATCATAAACTACGGGATGACCTACCTGAGCATCGACTCCTATTATCAGCTTTTGATGAAAGGTGCAATTATTATTATCGCAGTATTTTTTGATATGCGAAAACATGCCCGGTGGGTGTAAGAGCGAAGATATGGTTACGATTAAGGATGTTGCCGCAGACGCCCGGGTCTCCACCGCATCGGTTTCCCGGGTAATAAATAACGATTCCCGGGTTGCCCCGGCAACCCGGGAGCGGGTACTCGCGTCTATTGCGAAGCTCCAGTACCGGATAAATCCTACGGCCCGTTCATTGAAGCTGGGGGAATCCCGCATGGTGGGGGTTATCGCTCCGGAGTTGTCCAACATTTTCTTCATGACCCTGTTTGAACAAATCGAACGGACCCTGCGGAAGGCGGGGTATACCATGATCCTCTGTTCTTCAAACAACTCGGTAGCCGGTGAAATTGAAATGCTCGGCTATCTGGCGGACCGGCTGATCGACGGGCTTATCGTCATCCCCCTGGGAGTTGAGGGTAAGCATTTTAAGACAATGGAAGAAAAAAACATTCCCCTGGTCTTTGTGGACCGCCGTATTGAAGGAATCCGGGCGGACAGTGTCCTGGCGGATAATGCATCCGGAACCTACGAAGCGGTGAGTGCCCTTATCCGGGATGGATTTACCCGGGTCGGATTTGTCGGGGGAGACCTGAATCAGATGACCAGCCGGGAACGGTATGAAGGGTACCGCAGCGCCCTCAAAGACCGGGGTATCCCCCTGGAAAAAAACTTTATCTCCCACACCGGTCTGGAACTGGAAGACGGATACCAGGGAATGAAAACCCTGCTCCGGAAGGACAACCCCCCGGATGCATACTTCTTCGTAAACCTGACTACCTGTCTGGGGGCCGCCCAGTCAATCATGGAGGAACCCCATGAAATCCAGGAACGGCTGGTATGCGCCAGTTTCGACCATGTTTTTTATTCGGGACTCCTCCGGTGCTGCCGGTACTTCGTTGCCCAGCCTATTGAGGAGATGGGGGTGCATGCGGTCCGGATGATTCTGAACAGGATACGGAACACCACCGAGGACAGTTTCGATTCGGTACGGCTGCAGACTAAACTTATTACACGCACTTAACGGATTTTTATATTTTGGAGGTAAGCAGGATGGCAAAAAACAGATTGATTGGAGCGTACCCGGTGATTGGGATCCGGCCGACTATAGACGGAAGACGGGGCCCCCTGAAGGTCCGGGAGTCCCTGGAAGACCAGACCATGAATATGGCAAAAGCCGCGGCGGATCTTTTTAGAAAGAATATTCATTATTCCAACGGAGAGCCGGTAAAAGTTATCATTGCGGAAAGTACCATCGGACGGGTCGGTGAAACCGCGGCATGTGCGGAATTATTCCGCCGTGAAGGGGTTGATATAACATTAACGGTTACACCCTGCTGGTGTTACGGTTCCGAAACCATGGATATGGACCCCATGACCATAAAAGGTGTATGGGGATTCAACGGGACCGAACGGCCCGGCGCGGTATACCTGGCGGCGGTCCTGGCGGGACACGCCCAGAAGGGACTTCCCGCGTTCGGCATATACGGCAAGGATGTACAGGATGCGGATGCAACTGGTATTCCCGCGGATGTGGAGGAGAAGCTGCTCCGGTTTGGCCGGGCCGCGGTGGCCGCCGCGTCCATGCGGGGAAAATCGTATCTCCAGATCGGTTCCATCTGCATGGGCATTGCCGGTTCCATTATCAACCCCGACTTCTTTGAAGATTACCTGGGCATGCGGGTGGAATCGGTGGATGAAGTGGAAATCATCCGCCGTATGACCGAAGGTATTTACGACCAGGAAGAATACAAGAAGGCCCTGGCCTGGACCAGGGCCAACTGTAAAGAGGGCTTTGATAAAAATCCTCCGGATATGCAGAAAACCCCCGCTCAAAAGGAAGAGGCCTGGGAGTTTGTGGTAAAAATGATGTGCATCATCAAGGACCTGTACAACGGTAATCCGAAACTGCCCAAGGGATGTGAGGAAGAACAGCTTGGGCATAATGCCATCGCCGGAGGTTTCCAGGGCCAGCGCCAGTGGACGGATTTTTATCCCAACTGCGACTTCCCCGAATCCCTGCTCAATTCATCCTTTGACTGGGAAGGCGCCCGGGAACCCTATATCCTGGCCACCGAAAACGATACCCTCAACGGGGTGTGCATGCTCTTCGGGAAACTCCTTACCGGCAGCGCCCAGATTTTTGCGGATGTCCGGACCTATTGGAGTCCCGATGCGGTAAAAAAGGCATCCGGGTTTACCCTGGAAGGAAAAGCCAGGGAATCCGGCGGTTTTATTCACCTGATCAATTCCGGCGCTGCCTGCCTGGATGCTTCCGGGGAAGTAAAGGATAGTTCCGGCAAGGCTTGCATTAAACCTTTCTGGGAAATGGCAGACAAGGACATCAAGGCATGCCTCGAAGCTACAACCTGGAACCCCGCGGACCAGGGTTATTTCCGGGGCGGCGGTTTCTCCTCCCGGTTCCTCACGAAGAATGAAATGCCGGTTACCATGATCCGGCTCAATCTGGTGAAAGGCCTGGGCCCGGTGATGCAGATCGCCGAAGGTTATACGGTGAATCTCCCCGATGAAGTATCGGATAAACTCTGGAAGCGGACCGACTATACCTGGCCCTGCACCTGGTTCTCGCCGAGACTCAACGATAAGGGCCCCTTTACATCCACCTATGAGGTTATGAATAACTGGGGAGCAAACCATGGGTCCATCAGCTACGGCCACATCGGGGCGGATATTATCACCCTTTGTTCTATATTAAGAATCCCCGTGGGGATGCACAACGTGGAAGATCCGGCGATTTTCAGGCCCGCTTCCTGGAATGCCTTTGGTATGGACAAGGAAGGTCAGGACTACCGGGCCTGCGCGGCATACGGCCCGATGTACTCAAAAAAAGTGTAGCTATTTCTAATCGAAGTTTTCCGGGGGCCTTCCATCCTGTAAGCGGATGCGGGCTCCCGGCGCTTCACCGGAGCAGTTCTTTTAATTATCTTTTAGGCGAAGGAATTTTTTCAGGCATGCTTCATTACAACACGAATAAAATATAGGTAAAACTTCTATCCGAAATCCAAACCAAGGCACAAAATGTACAATCTTTATCAGGCACAGTTAAAACCGTTATATATTTTTTGTTCCATCCGAAATCAGCTTAAAAGCGTTATATTCCAAATCGGCAATACTCAACAATATATTACTAGCTTCAATCTTATATTCGCTGCTCCCTATAATATAATCGATAAATACGCTGCAAAGTTTTTCAAATTCCTGCCCGCTTTTATAAAACAAATCGCCTGCTTTTTCAAATTGTTCATTTTCATATTCAATGCTTAAGTCTTTCAATACTTTGCCCATTTTATCTCTGGAACACATAAACGTTACAGCATCTTTTTCATTAATTCCCAGTAATTTGTTTGGCGTGGTAGGAACACTGCCGAAGAAATAAACCATATTTTTGATTATTTTTACTGTCTCTTCTTTCCCAAGTTCTTTTTCCCAACCAGGTAATTCCCTGGCAAATTTTTTAATACCCTTTATCCCAAGAAAACCTGCGGGGGGATTGATAAACAGATTGGCTTTATATTCCAATGCTGCTTTTATAATGTGTTTCTTGCGGTTAGGTTTATCCATTCTAATTATGCAAATTGTATTTTGCCTGCTCAGTCCTTCGTATTCCGCACCCATTCCTAAAAACAAATTAGTATATGATAATTCCAGCATCTCTTTTTTACCGCAGTCATATAAATAAATATTTTCTAATTCATCATCATAGCCGACCATTAAAATATAATGAAATGGAATATGATCTTTATGATATAGTTTAGGATAATATTCGAGATAATACATATCCAATGCGCCTATTACTACGGGATACCCCAGGTCAATTTCTTTTTTTGCCTTTGATAATGCAGTCTCCGGAGTTTTACATTCGATAAAATGGTAGTCGAATCCTGCAATTGGGCTTAAGAATTCAAACATTTTTTTTGTTCTGCCGTCCCCGAAGGACACCATTCTTTTCAAATCGGCTTTATTGGTTTTGATATATGCAAATCCGCAGAATCCGCTCATTGCAAAAAAGAATTGATTGGGGATTGTATCTTTTGTTTTGTTTATATAAATATCCTCAACCCCATTCCACATACATTCGTAATCATCCTGATGATGGGTAAAGTTTTCGATAATTTTTCTCATAGTGATTTTATTACATATTATTTTTATTTTGCCAATAGTCCCGGCTTTATTTTCGTCTAATAGCCGGATTTATACTATGTCCTGCCGGGTAATTCTCAGTATAATATGATATCCTATTTTTTTAATATTTCTTCTATAAGTTATCACTCCAATATTTCTAAGAAAATATTTGTACTTAACCTTCGGTCGCATATGCCGTCTTTTTTTGTTTTTTTAAAAATTCTTTCCTTCATATGGTTCTTATTATTGCGGTTATTTATCATTCAATACGATTTATAATATTCGAAAAATCGTGATTATCATTCATTTTTGTTCTAATATTTATTCATATATGACATGCTGTTGTCACATTTAATATTTTACAATACTGCCATACAGTTTCGTATGGGATTGTAAAACATCTAATCTGATGGAGTTTTGTTATGCCTAATGCAGTTTGGTTTATATCTTATAAACTTATAGAAGGATCGTCGGTACCAGATTTCTTAGTTGCGTCGGAAAAGGTAAATAATGAGATTTTGTCCAGGCAAAAAGGATTTATTTCCTGGAAGGTACTTGTTGACGGAGACACCTGGGTTGACCTGGTGACCTGGGAAACCATGGAAGACGCCATACATGGTGAGACCGCGGGAGCAGCGAATCCAAATGCCCAAAAGTTTTATTCTTTCATAGATCCCAACAGCCTTTACAATCAGTGCTTTTTGGTTGAAAAAGAATATTGATTTAGGAAATGAAAAACTGGAGTTATTGTTAATGAAAATTGAGATAGACAGTTTAATTGTAAAAGAATATGGAATGGCTGCGGGGGCGAGTATAGTTGGTATAGCTGCTGCAAAGGATTTCAAACTTGCACCGGATGGTTTTAAGCCTTCTGATAATTTAGAGGGATGCATCTC
The DNA here is from genome assembly GCA_031549725.1 of Treponemataceae bacterium. Lineage (GTDB taxonomy): Bacteria > Spirochaetota > Spirochaetia > Treponematales > Breznakiellaceae > UBA937. Next base: position 78,262 of record JAVBPH010000046.1, on the reverse strand, counting down.
TGTGATTGTTTTGGGGGTTCCATTTCCACAGAAAGCCTTAAGTTTGAATCCGCCTAAATATACGGAACTTCGCAATGCCATGCTGACAAAAATGACCGGCATCGCAAAGGATGTGGCAAAACGAATTATAAAGGACAGCGGGTACAAAGCAAAAGCTATAAGCGGCAGTGGGGGTAAGTGGGTAAATGGCAGCCAGCATGGTTACATATCCCTGAAACATGCGGCCGAACTGGCGGGTCTTGGACTCATCAATAGAAATTATTTGCTTACAAACTCTCAATACGGAAATCTTCTTTGGCTCAGCGCTGTTCTGACCGACGCAGACCTGGTTCCGGATAAGAAAGCACAATACAAAATTTGCGATAACTGTAACAAATGTGTCGAAGCATGCCCTTCGGGAGCATTGGATAATCCTGGTTCATTCGGAAAAAAAGAATGTTCCAAATTTTTTACAATAGTGAATAAAAAATTTGAAATAAAATGTTATTTATGCCGTTCGGTATGTCCCTACCGTTTTGGTACATAATGCAAAATGGCGGAGAAGATAATATGATCAATAAACATTAAAGTAAAAAACAAATAACGGCATATAACAGAATATTCGGATACATTTGTTATATGCCGTACCAATTCAGATTTTTATTCATGTCTATTGTGAAAACAGACCCAACATTGCATTTATACAAGTATCAGTATATTTTGTACCGGGATATACCTCTATAATTTCAAGGATTACTGTATCCCATCCTGCTTCAGAGTATAAATCATCAAAATTTATTTTTTGGAAATTTGGGGTATCTTCCAATTCTATTTCAATAAAATGTATATTATCGTATGTTGCCCGCAATTTTTTTGGCCGGGAATTTTCCATATACAAACCTGGTTTGGAATAGGAAACATATCCAATTGAAATGGCATATGATGTTAAATAACGACGATGCAAAAATATTTTTTCACCAATACCATTGCCCGCTGCACCCTCTGCCCAGGCCTCGCCAATTCTGCTGCTTATGTTTTCCGGTGAATGTATTTTTGCCCCCTCTTTCAATGAGGAGGATGTGGTGATTTCATCTTTTACAAAAAATGGTATGCGCCACATATATTCATCATATGGATCAAAGCCGGCGCCATGGAAATAGGGTTCCCCATTTTTATCATATAAAGTGAGAACATTCCAACCCTTTAACATAAGGTACTTATCCCAGGTTTTATCGTCCCATAATATAATCAAATACTCTATTCCATATTCTTTTGAAAATATATATGTTCCTTCTCTTTCCTTTTTATTGGTCGTTTCCGTATCGGATCCAATCTCTTTTACTATACGGTTATTTTGATTAAAGAAATAGTTATCTTTTCCATTCGAATATGCTTTTTGTGCATGTAAGGTCATCATAATGGTAAAAATCAAAATCAATAACGCAACAATTTTCTTCATGCGTTACTCCTTAAATATACGTATAAAAATAAAAAACGACCTTTAAGAACACCAATCGATATTTGAAAATCTGATTTTGTTTAATACCTTCACATTTTACTTTATCCGCCTTCCCAAAGCGATGGCCTTATTGGCCCAGGTTCTGTCGTAGGCTATACGTTTTTTCTGCAGATAACTTCTGGTTTCTTTGACGTCTTCAATTACTTTCATGGCCTTTTCGTTTTCATCCTGGCGGATCTGGTAATCAATATAATAATAGTTGATTTCAAAACTATTGAACTTCTGCTTTACCTCTTCATAGAGAACATCCACCCGGGCTTTATCCAACAGGTGTTCCTGGATCTTCAGCTTTACCAGAATCTCCGGCTCCCTGCTGAATGTAAAACCTATTTCATCCAGCAGGTTGATGACAGTTCCGGCTTCTTCATAACGGCCTGCGCCGTAAAGGGCTCTGGCTTTTTGCAGAAGGCAGGCGGTGTTCTGGCTTTCATGACCCTGGAGCAGTTCATCGTATAGGGCGATGGCTTCATCGAAACGGCCGGTATTGAGGTATTCGTCCGCCAGGTTTTTCCGGTTGTTGAACGATGGGGTAAACTCGGCATCCTTTCTGAGTTTATCAATTTTATGGGAAGGAACGATTTTTGATACCACAATATCGGTGAACTGGGGAATGTTCCGGCCCAGCCGCAGATCCGGGATAATTTCCAGGATAAGATAAACCAGACCTCCCACATAGGGAATAAAAAGAATAATAAAAAACCAATAGGTACTGCGGCCGGTTTTAAACATATGGATGATGCAGGTCAGCTGCAATATATATGGTAAAATAAGGAGTATATAACCCAAAACCGCCCCTCTTAATTCTTCTTCTTAATGACTTCAAATCCACAGTAGGGAACCAGCGCTTTGGGGAGTTTGACGGTCCCGTCGGCCTGCTGGAAATTTTCCAGGACAGCCACCAGTCCCCGGGAAATGGCAATGGCGGTGCCGTTCAGCATATGAACGAACCGGTTTTTTCCGTCGGTATCCTTGTATCTGATATTCAGGCGCCGGGCCTGGTAATCGGTGCAGTTGGATGTGGAGGTAACTTCCCCCCATTCGCCGCCGTTCCTTCCGGGCATCCAGGCTTCCAGGTCCCACTTGCGGTAGGCCGGTGCTCCCAGGTCTCCGGTACAGGTATCCACCACCCGGAAGGGAATTTCCAGGCCGGCAAAGATTTCTTCTTCTATAGAACGGAGTTCTTCATGGAACCGGTCCGATTCTTCCGGCAGGCAGTACACGAACATCTCCAGCTTGGTAAACTGATGCACCCGGTACAGTCCCTTGGAAAACTGCCCCGCGGCACCGGCTTCCCGTCGGAAGCAGTGGGAAAGTCCCGCCATACGAATAGGCATATGATCCCTGGCGAGGATTTGGTTTGAATAGTAACCTCCCAGGGTTATTTCAGCGGTACCCACCAGGCAGGTTCCCTCCCCTTCCAGGGTGTACACATTGGATTCGGCCCCCCGGGGATTAAACCCGATCCCCTCCAGGATTTCTTCCTTGGCAATATCCGGAGTGATAAAAGGAGTAAAACCCTTCTTCTGGAGAATATCCAGGGCGTACCGGATGAGCCCCAGTTCAAGGAATACCCCTTCATTTTTAACATAATAGAATTTGGTCCCCGAAACTTTTGTGGCGGTATCAAAATCAATGATATCCAGTTCCTGGCCCAGTTGGACATGATCCTTAGGCTCAAAATCAAATTTCCGGGGTTCTCCTACCCGCTTCACCTCAAGATTATCCTTATCTTCCTTTCCCACGGGAGCATCGGGATGGGCCATGTTGGGAATCCGCCGGGCCTCGGTCTCCAGTTCTTTTTCCGCGTCCGCCAGTTCGGTTTCCCTGGCGGCAATATCTTCCTTAAGTTTTTTGCCCTCTTCGATAAGCTTGTTCCGGGCATCCGGTTCCAGCTTGCCCTTCATGGCGGAGGCGTTGGAATTCCGGGCCTGCTGCAGCGCCTGGAGAGCTGTGGTAAGTCCGGTCCGCCGGTTAAAGAGCTGAACCATCCGGTCCGCATCGGCCTGCATATACCGATCGGTAATATTTTTCTTAACCGCATCGAGGTTGTCCACAATAAATCGATAATCTAACATAATATACGAGTTTAGCCATGAAGCTGATAAGAAACAAGAGGGCAATTTTTCTTTTCAAACAAGTTTTTTATCCCTTTTGGTATGATTCCTGCTAATGCCTAAAATATTTTCTTGTTGTATGCGATGAAGCCGTTTTCCGGACCAAACTATCAATCAACAACCCTGCCGCAAGCAGCGGGGTTTTTGATCTCCAGTCCGATGATGCAGTCAAAGAAGCAATGTTTTGATATACTTACTCCATGACAGATGCTCCAAAAAAATCGGCCTTTGTGGCCATAATCGGCAGACCTTCCGTGGGAAAATCCACCCTGCTGAACCTCCTCTGCGGTGAAAAGGTTGCCATTGTAAGCCCTGTTCCGCAGACCACCCGGAATACTATCCGGGGTATCATAAACCGTCCCGAGGGACAGCTCATTTTTGTGGATACCCCCGGGCGTCATAATTCCGAAAAAAAGATGAACAAGAAACTGATGGGCGCTTCGGACCGGGCCATGGATGAATCGGAACTGATTTTATATGTCCTGGATGCTTCCCGGGCTCCTGGTCCGGAGGAAGAAACCATTGCCCAAACTATTGCGCCCCTGTCGGACCGGACCGTGGTGGCAATAAATAAAACCGATCTTCCCGGTGCGGACATTGCATCAACCAGGGCTTTTCTTCAGCGGACGCTGCCCGCAATTCCGGAAGACCGGTATCTTATTATTTCTGCCAGGGAAAATCAGGGGACCAAAGAATTAATCGATACACTTTTCAGATTAGCCCCTCCGGGGGAACCCTTGTACCCTGAAGATTACTACACCGACCAGGATGTGCAGTTCCGGGTGGAGGAAATTATCCGGGAAAAAGCCATCAACCGGCTCCGGGAAGAACTGCCCCATTCGCTGTACGTTGATGTGGCTGACCTGGAACTGAAGGATGATGGGAAGCGTCTTTGGGTCCGGGCATTCATTGTGGTGGAACGGGAATCCCAAAAGGGTATGGTCGTAGGCAAGGAAGGAAAAATGATCAGGGCCATCCGGCTGGCAGCGCAAAAGGACCTGAATGCAATTTTTGACTGGAAGGTTGACCTGGACCTGAGGGTAAAGGCAGACAAAGACTGGCGGCATAATGATCACCTGCTGAAAAGGCTGATTGACCGCTGAGTTAACCGGTCTTTTCGGTAAAAAAACAAATCTTTGAATAGGAGCTATTGTTATATTCCGGAGGTTTTGAAAAAACAAAACTTTTTATAAAATTTTGCTTGACCCTCCAGCGCAGGGGAACCTTTATACTAAAACCGGAGGCAGGGATTGTATAGGATAAGCGAATTTTCCAGAATCACCAAGCTGACCGTTAAGACCCTGAGGTATTATGATGAAGAAGGGATTCTGATTCCTTCCTACCGGGATGAGCACAACGCCTACCGGTACTACACAGAGGAGGACTTTGAAAAGGCAAAACGGATCGTTCTGCTCCGGGAACTGCAGTTTTCCATCGCCGAAATCAAGGATGTCCTTTCCCATTGTGAAGATGAAAGCGATTTATCATATTACCTGGAAGAGAAGAAACTTCAGATTGAAGATGCCATCCGGAAAAACCGGGAACTTATCAAAAAGATTTCCCTCCAAATCAACCCAGCGCAAGGAGAGAAACCAGACATGAATTATGCAGTAGAAACCAGAGAGTTTCCCCCCATAACGGTTGCTTCAATCCGGTATAAAGGAAAATACCAGGATATGGGCAATTATATCGGAACCCTTTATAAAGCTGTAAAGGGAAACGCCGACGGACCGGCTTTCTGTCTTTATTATGATGGGGACTACAAAGAAGAAGCGGATATCGAAATTTGTATTCCTATTAAGAAGAATGTACATGGCCAGGGAATAACAGTTAAGAAACTTCCCGCCATAAGGGCCATATGTACGGTACACCAGGGCAGCTATGAAACCTTGAACATGGCGTATAAAACCATCACAGATTACGCCCGCAGCAAAAACCTGGAAATGAAAACCCCAACCAGGGAAAGGTATATCAAAGGTCCCGGAATGATCTTCCGGGGGAACAAACAAAAATATATTACGGAAATTATTATCCCCTTTGAGGAGGCATGACCATGGCAAATTCTGTTCCCGGGAAACTGGATTATAAAAAGGATTTCAAGGAATTGTATCTGCCCTCCGGGAATCCATCCTTGATTGATGTACCAGCCATGCGGTTCATCATGGTTGATGGCCAGGGGGACCCGAGCGGTGAAGAATACCAGCAGGCGGTATCCCTGCTTTACAGTCTTACCTACACCATTAAGATGAAAGGAAAAAATCTAAAGGGATATTTCGAGTATGTGATTCCTCCGTTGGAAGGACTCTGGTGGGTAAAGGGAGATTCCTTTGACCTTCAAAAAAGAAACCGCTGGCTCTGGACATCCATGATACGGCAGTATGACTTTGTCACCCCTGATGTGTTTGCCTGGGCAGTTGAAATTGCCCGGCAGAAGAATCCTGATCTGGATTATTCCAGGGCCCGGATGGAAACTTTTACGGAAGGATTATGTTTGCAGATCCTGCATACCGGTCCCTATGCGGACGAACCGGCTACCCTGGAGAAACTTCATAGTTTTGCCAGGGAAAACAATCTTAGGGTGATGACCGGAAATACCCGGAAACACCATGAGATATACCTTTTAAATCCGCTTAAAACCGCCCCGGAAAAACTTAAGACGGTTCTCAGGATTCCGGTGGGGAAATGAACCTCCCCGGGGCGAGCCGCAGGGTATCATTAGAACCGTTTCATTACGCCACGGGAAGTTTCGTTCGAGAGGAAATTTATTATACCATCTGGTTTAATACCATAACTTGTATGCTATAGGCCCTTTGAGCCGCGGCTTGCCGCGGGGTATTAAACCAGACTTCCGAATAATTACCCCCTTTCTTTATTTATTTTTTAATGCTATAAACTTTTAATGATATATAATTCCCGTCCTTATTTATAAGGACGGGAATTATTATTTTCCGGACAAGGCAAGTTATAAGTCCTTACCCGGTAAGTTTACATCCAAAATGTACAAAGGAGTCTATCATGTCAAACCCAGGGGATATGAATCCACCTAACCTGCGCCTGAGGGACCGGCCAATTGATATTTTCTTTATGGTCATCTTCTCCCTGTTCCTGATTACTTCCATCATCGCCGATGCCCTGCCTGCATTGAACCTCAATGCTAACCCGGATGCAACGGGCAATGTTTTCCTTGAAGCAAATAATTCGATCTATGCTGATGCGGACCCGCTTTTCAGGAACCCGCCTTTCTGGATGAGGATAGTTACGGGGTTATCCGCCTTTGTGTATATGCCTTTCTATGCATTGCTGGTACTTGCCCTGGTCAGGGGCTGGAACTGGATTCAGCTTCCATCGGTTATCTATGCTACCATGATATCTTCCATTACCGGTATCATTGTATTTGGTGTTGAGTTCTTCGGAGAACCCGAATGGAGAACCCCGGACCCGCGGACCTTCTTATCATTTAATATTGCTTACGTGGTGATTCCCCTGATCCTCCTTGTAAGGATGCGGAAGCCCCTGCCATTTACACGAAAATTCTAAAAACAAGTGACCAGTGGGGAAGCCGGAAAGGCTTCCCCCACTGCAATCCGATTTCCTTCCTAATAATAACAACCAAATTTTATTCTCATATCTTCAGGGAATTTCTAAAAACAGAAATTTTTAGAAGTTTATCTTCCGTAAAAATCATTGACAATCCAAAGAAAAATTACAAAACTTACAATAGAATTAAAAATAAAAAGGAGTATTCCAGACATGAGACCACCATATTATCCCGGTTCACCATTTATGATGATTTTCCCGTTTCTTTTTACCATCATACCGCTGATGATCATTAACTATATTTTGGCAAAGCGGAAAGGCAGGAATCCCATAGCGTTCTGCCTGCTCAGCATTCTTCCGTTTGTAGGGGTTCCATTGTGTATTTACCTGCTGTCATTGATGGATAAGGACATTGCAGAAAAGATAAACAAAATCTACGAGAAGCTTATCTCGGGACAGTAATATTTGTCCTGACATACCAATCTTGTGACAGTTTATTCTTAGCCATAAAGTAAAAAGCCGCAGAATCACGTTCTGCGGCTTTCCGTTTATTAATCCAACCCCTTCGGGGGACCTAAAATTTCGGATAATACTATGGCCCTTTGAAGGGGCGGCAAATAATCCAAATTTTGCGGGAATGATGTTTTTTCAGTTCCGGCTGGGGACTGCGGTTTCATTCCACTTTCCATGGGCTGATTCGCTTCGGCGAAAGTTTTTTCCCCTATTTCTTCCACCAGGGTTTTTACATTATGCGACGCCCGGGCTTCCCCTCCGGAAGAATGCGGGACATACCGGGGCGGCATTTTTTCATCATCACCGTAAAAATCTTCTTCCTTATAGGAAGAGGGTTCTTCCCTGGCTTTCGAATAAGATGATTGCCCGCTGGAAGGTTCCAGCTCTGCCCTCATCTTTTCCAGATATTCCTGCAGCTTGGACTTTTGTGTTTTACCGTTGGCCTGGGACTTCTTTTTTTTCTCAAAACTTGAGAATACAAGCCGGAGGAGAACCAGGCCAACCAGCCACCAATACCGCTGCAATATATAAAGAAGCTCGTCCATTATTTTTTATCACCGGTACCGATGGAACTTCTCATGTCCGTATCGGCCTGAATGTTTTTGAGGCGGTAATAATCCATAATGCCCAGATTTCCTTTCCTGAAAGCCTCGGCGATTGCCAGGGGGATTTCCGATTCGGCTAGTACAACCTTGGCGCGGTTTTCCTGGACCAATGCGAGCATTTCCTGTTCCTGGGCCTGGGCTGCGGCCCGGCGTTTTTCAGCTTCAGCCTGGAAACGCCGCTTGTCGGCTTCGGCCTGATCTGCCTGGAGTTTGGCACCCACGTTGGCGCCTACATCAATATCCGCAATATCAATGGAAAGAATTTCAAAGGCGGTTCCCGCATCAAGGCCTTTCCCCAGAACCCGTTTTGAAATCAGGTCGGGGTTTTCCATAACCGCCTTGTAGGATTCGGATGAACCGATGGTGGTCACAATACCTTCACCAACCCTGGCTATAATGGTTTCTTCCATAGCACCACCAACCAGGCGTTCAATATTTGCCCGGACCGTAACCCTGGCTTTTACCTGAAGCTGAATACCATCTTTTGCCACCGCATCAATCGTAAGTTTCCCCTTGGATGAATCGGGACAATCAATAACCTTGGGGTTAACGCTGGTTCTAACCGCATCCAGCACATCCCGGCCGGCCAGGTCGATGGCGGCGGCCCTCTGAAACGGCAGGGGAATATTTGCTTTATTTGCAGCAACCAAAGCCCGGGCAACCTTTATAACATCACCCCGGGCAAGAAAGTGGGTTTCGAGCATATCCGAATTAACATCGATTCCCGCCTTTGTAAGCATGATCCTGGAATCCACAATTACACTGGGATTCACATGGCGGAGCCACATCCCAATAAGTTTACCCATGCCAACATATGCCCCGGAAAGAAGAGCCCGGAACCACAAACCAAAAAACCGGAAGAATAAAAAGATAAAACCCAAGGCAACCAGTGCCACAATTACAATCAACGCAATCCTAATATCCATACACACACTCCTGAAATTTATACGAACCTATAGTTCAGAATATCTAATATGGCGGTCTATGACCGCACTACAATCCTGTTGCCCCGGACCCGGACCACCGTAACCGGTTCACCCTGATCAATAAATTCACCCTCCGATTCTACGTAATAAATTTTCCCTTCAATAGCTGCTTTGCCGGAAGGCCGGAGGGTGGTTTCGGCCACGCCGGATTTCCCAACCAGAGGCGCAAAATTCATATCGTCCTCGACCGGCGGATAGGAGGCTCCGGTATCTGCTGTAGTATCCGGATCGGGCCCGCCGGCGGTTCCGGTAATCGCTGTTTTTAATGTCAGGGGATCGAAAATCCTGATCCGGGGACCCAGCAATGCAATGATGGCGATTCCTGCAATAGCTAGGATCATCCCCACGGAGACCACCATGGCGTTCCTCCCGAGAATCGCCCATTCCCATTCGTAATTCGGGATAATAAAGTTCTGCATGGACAGCAGCAGTGAAACCCCGATCAGGATAAGTCCGGAAATTCCGGTAATGCCAAATCCCGGAATAATAAATATTTCCACCGCCAGGAGAGCAATCCCAATAAAGAGCAGAATCATCTCCAGGGAACCCACATTTCCCAGCAGAGCATTAGATCCAAATACCACAGCGAAGGCAACAATAGCCGTAACTCCGGGAATGCCAAATCCGGGGGTATTGATTTCCAGGAATATCATGATGATCCCAATGATAATTAAAATGGCCTGCACCACCCCGGAAGTCAGAAAGGAAACCAGGGTATCCGCAAAACTCATGCTGCTTTCTTTCATTATTTCGGAAGACCCAATCCGGTCAATCAGGGTGTTTTTATCATCTATCACACCTTTTGAAAGACCATATTGATAGGCTTCACCCGCAGTCAGGGACAGCAGTTTTCCCGGAGGGGAAATAATGCCGACCCGTTCCACCTTAAGATTGGTATTTTTTTCAAGCCGTTCCAGTTCACCCAAAGCGGCAACCTGGGTTTCGCCGTTAACCTTGATCTCCCAAAGCTCCACATCCTGGTCAACCATGGCCAGGGCAATTCCCACGGGATGCCCGTTTTTTTCGGCAATCGCCGCCATCTGGGACCGTACCGCGGATACGGTTTTCTCCTCCGTGGGTTTTGTCCCCTCCGGGCTCATCTGGACCGGGGCGGCCGCACCCATGGATGTACCATGGGCCATATAAATATCCTCACAGGCCATGGCAATTAAAGCGCCCGCGGACCAGCTTACCCCCATGGAATCATTGCTGGTGGTTACCCAGGCAATCGTCCTTGCATCCTTGATGGACATAATTAAGGAAGCAATCTGGAGAGCGGAATCCACCCGGCCGCCGAAGGTATCAATTTCAAAAACGATATACTTAGCCCCTTTGGAAACAGCATCCTTCACCTCCCGCCGGACGAAAGTCGAAAGGGCTGGTTCAATATCACCTTTAATAGGAATAATCCAGGCAGCTCCTCCGGATACTCTTTTCGCTGGTTCTGCAAAACTCCCCTGCAGACCAGAAACCACCAGAAGAAGAACCGCCAACAACATGGAAATATTCAATTTTTTCTTTAAAAACCGATTCATATTTCAATTGTACAATATATTTGACCGGCGTCTATAGGGAGAAGCTGTCTTTTTTACCAGGTTTGACTGGATTTTTGTTACACAGAGGAGCAGTTTTTTCTCCTCTGTGTAATGGTTGTATCTACACAGAGGAGAAAACTTTCAGCGTCCTCTGTGTTTCCGCCGCTATATGTACCTGGACGCTCCCCGTCCATACCTTTTCGAGGAGCAGTTTTTTCTCCTCTGTGTAACAGTTGTATCTGCACAGAGGAGAAAACTTTCAGCGGCCTCTATGTTTCCGCCGCTATATGTACCTGGACGCTCCCCGTCCATGCTTTTTCGAGGAGCAGTTTTTTCTCCTCTGTGTAACAGTTGCATGTACACAGAGGAGAAAACTTTCAGCGTCCTTTGTGTTCCCGCCGCTATATGTACCTGGACGCTCCCCGTCCATACCTTTTTAGTGTACAATTATCTCTATGGAACTGGTATTTATTATTTCCGGCGCTTTAATTTTCCTTATTATCTTTCTGGTTGTCCTTCTCCGGCCTAAACAGGGTAATTCCGATGAAAGACTACTGGCATTAAGCGAAGGGATAGACCGGCTGGACCGGACGCTCCGGGAAGAACTGGCCCGGAACCGGGAGGAAACAGCCCTGGCCCTGCGGAGGGCCGCGGCTGCCCAGGCTGAACAGATTGCAGCCCTGCGGGAGGAAACGGCCCGGGTCGGCCAGGGAAATGACCGGCGGATGGAAGTACTCCGGGAAACGGTGGACCGGAAACTCAGGGAAATTCAGGCGGATAATTCCCAGAAGCTTGAACATATCCGGAAAACCGTGGATGAAAAACTCCATGAAACCCTGGAAAAACGGCTGGGAGAATCCTTTAAACTGGTAGGGGAAAGGCTGGAACTGGTACAAACAGGTCTTGGGGAGATGCGGAACCTTGCTGCGGGGGTGGGCGATTTAAAACGGTTTCTGGGGAATGTAAAAAACCGGGGAACCTGGGGAGAAGTCCAACTGATGGCCATTGTGGAGGACATTCTCGTTCCCGGCCAGTACAGTATAAACGAAGCAGTTAAGCCCGGGAGCCAGGAACGGGTTGAACTGGCTATCAAGCTTCCGGGTAAAAACATTGATAAACCGGTTTGGCTGCCGGTGGATGCTAAATTTCCCAAGGAAGATTATGAGCGGCTCCTGGATGCCCGGGAAACCGGGGACAAGGCTATGGCCGACGAAGCGGGTAAAAACCTGGAATTGCGGATAAAAAATTCCGCCAGGGAAATTCATGATAAATATATCTCTCCCCCGTCAACCACGGACTTTGCAATCATGTTCCTGGCTTCGGAGGGACTCTTTGCGGAATGCATCGGCAGGCCGGGGCTGATGGAGGGGCTTCAGCGGAAATACCGGATTATCCTGACGGGGCCAACTAATTTTTCAGCAGTACTGAACAGTCTCCAAATGGGATTCAGGACCCTGGCGGTGGAGCAGAGAAGCGGAGAAGTCTGGCAGACCCTGGGGCTGGTAAAAAACGAGTTTGAAAAGTTCGGGGCTCTTCTGGATAAAACCAGGAAAAAACTACAGGAAGCCGCGGACACGGTGGATATGGCAGACAGAAAAACCAGAACCATCAGCAGGAAACTGAACCAGGCGGAGGGCCTGGCGTCCGGAGAAACGGATCAGCTGGAATATTTTGATGGGTTTTCCCTGGAAGATGAATAAAATCTATACTGATAGAAAAAATCCGAGTTGTTTCGGGAAGATTATCTTCTCTGCTGGCCCTGACTGGGATTGGCCATTCTGGCGGCCTTTGCATCCACCGTATTCAGAATCGCCATCAGTTTGTCCCGGTCAATCAGGTCGATAAGCCGGGCTTCGGTATACCGTTTGGCTTCTTCGGTGAAGGAACCTACGGACATACAGTATCCCTTGCCGGCCTTAACTTCCTTGAGATGGGAATGGAAATCCCGGACCACCAGTTCCCCCACCGAACCCTGGCTCCGGATAAACCGGAACATTACCACGTCGGACCATTTGGGGGTATCCACTTCAGCCAGTAAATCCGCCCATTCATTTTTATTTACCGTGATATTGGTGATCTTAATCTTGGCATTGGGGATATAACTCATGACAATTTTCCGGCAAAGGGCAACAAAGTCTGCGGAAGGGGCCATCAGGTAAATCTGCATATTCCTGTTGGTATTCAGTTCCTGATACTTTGCCAGCAGAACCGATGCGTCTTTGTACGCAGGATTCACCCCAATAATTTCCCGGAGGTACTGTATGGCAGGGCCTATTTCCTGCTGTTTCAAATACACCGCGGCCAGCCGGTACTTTAATTCCAGTTCAACCTCGGGTTTTATATTTTGATGCTTTAACCCAATCTCAAAATTTTCTATGGCCTTTTCATTCTGATTGATTTTTGCATTGATGGACCCCGAAAAAAGACACGCATTGGGTCCGTATACCGGATCCGGACGCAGGTGACCAAAAATCCTCAGGGCCTGTTCTGTCTGATTCAGCTCATAATAGCATTCCGCCATAGCATAAAGGGATTCCTTATCATCCGGGGCAAGTTCAATGGCTTTACGGATAAAAGCCGCCGCTTCCTTGTATTTCTTTAGCCTGAAAAACGAAAGTCCCAGATAACGGAGCGTGGGAGCATGTTCCGGGTCTTTTGACCGGGCGGCGGAAAGCAGCTGAATTGCCCGTTCATAATTTTTCCTCAGATATTCCAGATAACCCAGATTATAATTCGCTTCAAAATCATCCGTCCTTAAGGAACGGGCCACGGCAAAACCCTTGTAGGCTTCATTATGCAGACCAAGTTTTAATGCGGACATGGCATACCGGAGGTTTGCTTCAAATTCCTTTACGCTGGAATTTGCCCCGGCCATACTGATCAGCATCTCGTAGGTCTTATAAGCCTTATCCCAGCTTTGTTCCTGGAAATATATATCCGCCAAGGCTTGTAAAGCTTCGGGGTCCCGGGGATTCTGGGACAGCCGCCTGTTGGCATCCCTCATGATGGCATCCCGGCCTCTTATTTTTTTGCCCCCTCCCCTGGTTTTGCCGCCCAGGGAAATGAAGAGGAAAATAATTACAGCTAAAACAATAATTATCAGCAAAATCCCAAGGACCAAATTCATATTGTTATTATCGGTATTAGCAGGATAATGCTCAAGAGCATAAAACGATAAAAGTATTTACTATAATATACTTATATATGAAGGACCATTTTCTCCATGTAAATTGGGTTGACAAATACCCAACCCATGTCTAAAGTTTAAAAATAAGGTAATTTCCGAAAAATACTTTTTTTAAAGTTTCTTCTGTTATTTTATCTGTTTTGTGGTATTGTAGCATTATATAGAGATGCAGAAGGGCCTTAATCAGCAAAGGAGTACGATCATGGCAGCAACTATTGGCATAAAAATTGCTAATGGAGATTTCTACTCCATTTTACAAGAATCTTCTGCAGTAAAAAAACGTCTTGTCCTAACTACTGTTCACGATGACCAGAAAAGTGTCCAGATTGATCTCTACAAAAGTACAGCCAAAACCATGGCTGATGCGGTATATATTGGCAGCCTGGTGGTGGAAAATATCAAACCCCGGCCTAAGGGAGAACCTTCCATTGAGCTGATTATTTCCTCAAATACGGAAGGTGAAATTACCGCGGATGCGGTAGATCTGGATGCGCCCGTGGGGACCGAACAGCATCATTTAAGCGTATCCCTCCAGTCCCTGGATGATGATTCCAGGGATTACAATATTCCGGATTTTGAAATTGATTCCACCGAACCTCCTCCCCAGGGTTTGTACGAAAGGGCCACAGCTATAAACGAAACCGATTCCCGGAAAAAATTTCCCTGGATCTGGATAATTATTGGTATACTTATACTTGTATTTATTGGAGCTTTAGTCTTCATACTCCTGGGCAGGGGCAATTCCGGCAAAACAGCCCCCAAAACTCCAACGGTGACAGAAAAGACTACCCAGGAAGACCCCCGGCCTTCAACTCCGCCGCCGGAACCGCCGAAGGATGTGCCGGTAATCCAGGCTCCGCCGGTCCAGCCCAAACAGGCTGAACCAGTCCCGGCGGAACCGCCCAGGACCAGGACTGAGACCGCTGCTTCAAGATACAATGTACCCCAGACTATCCCCAAGGAAGGGGTGGCATATAAAATCCGCTGGGGAGATACTCTTTGGGACATTTCGGAGGCATATTATCGTAATCCTTGGCTTTATCCTCGTATTGCCCGTTTTAATGGCATTAAAAACCCGGATCTTATTATCTCGGGTACAACCATCAGGATTCCTCCTAAGAATTAAGGGACCCTCAGCCCCATATCCAACCCGATCCGGTGAGGATATGGGTTCCGGAAAGGCCGTTAGAAAGTATAGTTATTCGAAACGGCCTTCCATACATATACTTTTTCTGCTTCTGATAACCTTGAACAGTCTTGCTTCATGTGATTCCGGTACTGTTATGGGTATTCCCCAAAAAAAGGCCCTGGAAAATCTGAAAAACAGGGACATTGACTTCATATTGAAGGCGGGACTCCCGGAAATGGCGGAGCTTAAAAAACTCCATCCCTCAGCCCCGTTTTATGCGGGGCTCCTGGTCAAAGATGCGGGGGATTCGCTCCGGGCGGAGGTTCTTTTTGAGCAGGCCCTGGAAGGTTCCTCAAAACTGGTCCGCGGTGCATCCGCCAGGGAATTGCTGCCCTTACTGACGAAAAAAGACAGCGATTCCGCCCTGGCCGCCAGGATTCTAAAATTAAGCCAGTCCGATGCCCTAAAATCCGATTCCGCGGTGGAAGTTCTCAGGAATACCGCCCTGTACGTTTTAGGCAGGTACAGCGAAATCCATATGCCCCCCGGTACCGACGATTTTTCAGCCTGGAACCGGGGATTTTCCCTGATGGCGGGACTTCATATCAATAAAGAACCGGGAGAAGCCCAAAAACAGGATATCCGGGAATATTTTTTTAATGGGGTCATCGATGAAGCCCGGATATGGACTTTCCAGGAAATACAAAAAATTCCCCCCCCATGGATGACCGCGGCAGAAACAACAGCCATTGAAGGACGGATAGCCGTATCAAAATCAGCTTTTAATGAAGGGATCACCCTATTCAAAACGGTTTTGGAGCAGGACCAGTCGTTATTCTTCCTTTACATCGATTTATTGCATGATTTAGGCCGGGCCTATCAGTTTACTAAGTATCAGGAAGAAGGGATTAAACTCTTTTCGGACTGGGAGGCCTGGCTCAGGACCGGGACGGGATTTGGGACATCCATTTTTACCATCCGTATCCCGGAAACCCGTTACCGGCTGCTTTATTTTATTGGAAGAATAGAACGGCAAAGGCAGAACTACAAGGAAGCCGCAGCATTTTTTACGGATGCCCTGAAACTGGCCCCCAGCGCGGATCAGGAAGATGCCTGTATGTGGTATATTCTGAATGTGACCCTGCAGGAAAATCCCGCCGATATAAAACCATTGCTCCGGGAATATACCGCCCGTTGGAATGATGATGTATATTTTACGGATATCATGGACCGGGTATCCCGGCACCTGGTTTCATCCAGGGATTGGACCGGGCTTCTGGAGGTGTTCAGCCTTATCCGGGGCGGAAATGACGGGACCACCATAGCAAAATACGCTTATATTATTGCCCGGGCCGTTATGGAAGGTTTTATTTCCCCGGATAAAGCGGGACCATACCTGAGCGTTTATTCTAATAATGATAAAAGCAACGATACGGCCAGATCCTGGGATATTTCGGAAACCGCGGCGGGTTTTTTCAGAATCGCCTTTGAAGAAAGCCGGGGATCCTTTTATTACCGGGCCCTTTCCGCATCGTTTTTAGGGGAAAAAACCGATCCTGTTCCCGGTAAACCCGGGGCGGCCCCAATAAAACAAACTCCCCAGCAGCTTAAAACCTATCCCCATGGGGACAGCCTGGAATTCCTTCTTAATTTTTTTGAATTCGGGGCGGGAAGTTTTGCCTATTCCTATTTCAAGGATCTTCCCCTGACGATTGATGAACAGAGGATTGCCGCGCAGGGTTTTATTCTGGCGGAAAACTGGGATGATGCCATCCGGGTTTGTTCGGTTTTTATGAACCGGGAGGAATACGAGCTGCAGCGGCAGGATATGGAGATGTTTTACCCCCGGCCTTATGCGGATTTGATAGAAAAAAATGCCAAGGAAGCCCGGATTCCCACGGAGGTCTTTTTTGGACTCATCAGAACCGAAAGTGCTTTCAACCGGAACATAACTTCCTGGGCCGGTGCGGTGGGATTATCCCAGCTCATGCCCGCCACCGCCCTGGATATGGCCGGCAGAATAGCCCGTCAGGGCGGACCTAATTATATAAAAGACGGGGAAATTGACCTTCTGAACCCGGAAATCAATATTCATATCGGCGCCTGGTACCTCAATTACCTCATAGAATACACCGGAAGTCCCATGCTGGCCCTGATTTCCTATAATGGAGGCATGGGAAGGGTTAAAAGATGGAGGGCCGCGGAGCCCCGCTTGCCGGAGGATCTCTTCCTGGAAACCATCGAATACCCAGAAACCAGGGATTATGGAAGAAAAGTTCTTGCGGCGGCAGCGGCTTATGGATATTTGTATTATGGTATGTCGATGGAAGCAGTAATTGCCGATATATTTAACATGGAGAATAATTAATCAGCGTGCCCCGGAAGACATCTTTTTCAGAGCCAGAATCAAAAATTCGTTTAGCAGCCATTGTGGGAGCCCTTATCCTGGGGTTGGGGGCTATTTTCTTCGGCCTTTCCATAGCAGCTGCCCTATTTGACCTTCCTCTCTTTGTTAAGGGACCGGGGGCTTTTTTTGTCAGAGCCTTTGGAGCCATGGCCTTTATCATTCCGGTATACTTTTTCTGGGCTTCCCTCACCCTGGCGGACCCGGACTACAAAGCGGACAGACTTTTCCTCCTCTGTGCAAGTATAGTTCCTCTGATCACCCTGGCAATCGGTTTTGGTATATTAAAGGATTTTTCTGCCTGGTATGAAACGAATGCATTCGCCGCCAGGGCAGGCCGGGTCGGTTTTATTACTATTATATTGATTGTTACGATAATAGAATGTTTGATCATCACCGCCCTGAAAATCATACTTTTTACGAAAAATGATGTTCCCTCCGGAAAGGAAAAATTGCAGATAAAAAAGGAAGTTCCTGACTTAAAAAATGATTCCTTCCATCTTTTTAAGAATAAAAAACAGAAAAATGAGCCCAGGAAGAATCTGCTTAAGGATATACCGGTTCAGACTAATCCAAAGGATATAAAGGATATTTACACAGAGGCCGCATCAAATATTGATGAAACCGGTATGGATCATACTGATCCGCCGGCAGAACCTACATTGGATGATAACATTGGCTTCAGTCTGCCGGAACCGAAACCCTTAGCCAGCAGCGAAACCTTCAGAAAAATGGAAAGTTCCGAACTGCCCTTTGATGTGGATGAAGATTTGAGTGCCAGCCTGGAAGAACTTAAGGCATTGGATAACCTGGACTTCAACGAGGAAGATATTTTTAAAAATGTATCCCAGGATGAACAATTCCAGGAAGATGCTTATCAGGAAAATACGGATGACGCTTTTGATCAGGACGATCCTGAAGATCCGGATGATTTAGATATGGAACCTGATTCCCATCATTCCGACAATGATGAATTGGACTCGGATCTCGAAAAGGCGATTTCAGCGGCGGAAATAGAAGCGGAAAAAAAATCAAGGACCGCAGCCCTGGAAAAACACAGCACCGAGGAATCTGATTTCGGTTCTCTTCCGGTAAAAAAACGCAGGCCCCGGGGTCCCTACAAAATTCCAGTGGAAGGGATTCTGAACCAGTATCCCGATGGGGAATACTGGCTTATTGATCAGGCCACCCGGGATGCGGCGGTTACCCTGAAGGAAACCCTTAAGGAATTCAATATTCAGGCGGAGGTAACGGGTATCCGAAAAGGGCCGGTTATCACCATGTTTGAAATTCTTCCGGCGCCGGGGGTTAAACTTTCCAAAATAGTAAACCTCCAGGACAACATTGCCCTCAGGCTGGCTGCATCAAGCGTCCGTATTGTGGCTCCTATTCCGGGAAAACATGCAGTTGGAATTGAAGTTCCCAACAGCAAGCGAAATATCGTATCATTCAGGGAAATTGTTGAGGGGGAACTGAAACGGGAGGGGAAAAAACTGGAAATTCCGGTTATCCTTGGAAAGGATATTACCGGTGAAGCCCAGACCTTGGATCTGGTCCAGACTCCTCACCTGCTGATCGCAGGTTCAACCGGATCGGGAAAATCAGTCTGTGTTAATTCAATTATCCTTTCTATTTTATACCAACGGGCCCCTCATGAATGCCGCCTCATGTTGATTGATCCTAAAATTGTGGAGCTTAAACTCTACAATGATATTCCCCATCTGCTTACCCCGGTTATTACCGAACCGAAGAAAGCCTTCCAGGCGCTGCAGTATTGCATTTATGAAATGGAACGCAGGTATGCCTGCCTTGATTCCATGGGAGTCAGGGATATCCGCAGTTATAACAAACGGATAAAGGAACGGAATATTGCTACAGAATTGATGCCCTACATAGTTGTGATTATCGACGAGTTCGCTGATCTCATGGCAACCACCGGGAAAGAATTGGAATCCACCGTAGCCCGGTTGGCCGCCATGAGCCGGGCAGTAGGAATCCATCTGGTTCTGGCTACCCAGCGACCTTCAATCGATGTGATCACCGGGCTTATCAAGGCAAACATCCCCAGCAGAATAGCTTTTATGGTGGCCAGCAAAATGGACAGCCGTATTATTATCGACATGGTAGGAGCGGAAAAGCTCCTTGGCCGGGGGGATATGCTCTATGCCGGAGTGGTTGACCCCTTCCCAATCCGCATCCAGGGCGCCTTTGTCTCAGAGGAAGAAGTGGAACGGGTGGTGGAATATGTAAAAACCTTAGGAGAACCCGATTATATTGATGATGAAATCTTTTTTGAAGAAGAAGAGGATAACGGCCCATCATTGTTCTCCGACGGGGAAGATCCCTTATATGAAAAAGCCCTGGAAATTGTCATGTCCCAGGGGAAGGCCAGTGCCAGTTATATCCAGCGGCGCCTGAAAATCGGATACAACAGAGCCGCCAGGCTTGTGGAAGAAATGGAACACAGAGGAATCGTCGGCCCTGCCCAGGGATCAAAACCCAGGGAACTCCTCAGAGGAATATAGAAAATTATTTGATTTATATTATAATCAAACTATGAGCGGAAAATTCCAAACTATAGATGAATATATTGATACTTTTTCCGGTGAAACACAGAGGAGACTTCAGGATATAAGGAGTCTCATCAAAAAACTCGTACCGGAAGTCAAAGAAAAAATCAGCTACCAAATGCCAACCTTCGAATTGAATGGAAAAAATCTTATTCATTTTGCTGCTTTTAAACATCATATTGGCATTTACCCAACCCCAAGCGGCGTAGAAGCATTCCAGGAAGAACTGGCTCCTTATAAAAAAAATAAAGGTTCCATTCAATTGCCCCTGGATATGCCTATACCCATGGATTTGATAAAAAAGATAATTATATTCAGGGTTAAGGAAGAAAAGGGAAAACAGTAAATAAGGGGAGATGTTTTTATTTTCCTCTGTGTAATAACAATTTCTCACTATTTTATCATTTATTCAAAGCAATATGCATTCTCAATACCATATTCATAGATATGAACAGACGCAGACAACTCAAATCCGGGGCTTCATACCATGTGATATGTAAGATCAACCGGGACGAAATCATCTTTGACGATGATGTCATTACGGTTCTTTTGCTTGATATTATTATCAGGTGCAGAAAGAAGCATTCTTTCAGGGTAAGAAATTTTTGCATTATGGGGAATCACATCCATTTTATACTTACCCCTGGAAAAGACTCTTCTCTCCCCCGAATTATGCAATGGATCAACAGTGTTTTTGCCAAAGCTTACAATCGGAAGATGGGAATCAGTGGAAGATTGTGGAAAGAGCGGTATTTTTCCAGGATAATTGAAACAGTAAAACAATTTGTGACGACCTTTGAATATATAGTAAAAAATCCAATCGAAGCAAAACTTGTACAATATGCAAAAAATTTTAAACACAGCGGCTTATATCATTATCTAAATAAATTGAAGGGAATTATAGATACAGACAGTATCATGATCCAAAAACTTTATGAACACTGTAAGACATTTCATCGATAAGGTTTTAAGGTCTAAAAAGAAAAAATCCTCTTTAAGAAATAATGTATGGTCTTATTATATCTTCTGTTAACAGAAAAAAGAACATGTAAAAAATAAAACACATCAAACAAAAAAAATGACAAAATAATCGTAAATAGAATCGTTACTGAAAAAGCAAAGAAAAATTCCACTAATTTTCGATCATTATATTCAGATATTTCTCCTCTGTGTTACAATTACTATAAATATTCTTCCTCTGTGTTCTGTAATAACACTTCATTCACATCACAACATTCCCATAAAAAACCAAAAGCCCAGACCTCTAAACCCTTGATTAACCCCGGAAAAAGACTATGATTATCTTAAGAAAAAGTATGAATCCATTTAGCCGATCCGATGCTTATTATCTTCTCGCTTTTTTTATCATAATAATTAGCATTGGGACAGTACTTCTTATGCTTCCTGCTGCATGGGTTGGATTCCCTGAGGACAGGTCCCCTTTGACCTTAATCGACGCGCTTTTTACAGCTACCTCTGCGGTATGTGTTACGGGTTTAGGTTCTGTTAATACGGTCGGTTTCAGTCGCTTCGGGCAAATCATTATCATTTTACTTATTCAAATTGGGGGGCTGGGAATAATCAGCTTTACATCAATTTTAATGACCATTCCTGGGAACAGACTTCCCTTCAGGCGGATTAATACTATTCGCAGTTTTTTTGTTGAAGGGGTAGAATATAATACAAAAAAAATTGTCAGGAATATTATTTTTTTCACAATCCTGATTGAAGCCTCCGGGGCGATGCTTCTTTCAATTCTGTTTTATAAAGCAGGTGTCAGGGACTGGTTTTTTGCGGGGATCTTTCATGCGGTATCTTCTTTCTGTAATGCCGGGTTCTCCATATTCCCGGATAATCTTCAAAGTTTTGTTTCCAACATTCCTGTTCAGATTGTAATCATGATACTTATTGTCGCCGGAGGTCTTGGGTTTATTGTTCTTAATGATGTATCCAGAAAACTTCTGTTAAAAAAGAAACGGCTTAGTTATCACAGTACGGTGGTGCTTGCCATGACTGGTATCCTTATACTCTTTGGTACTGTCTGGTTTCTTATTATGGAATTCAACCGGTGTTATGAGGGGATGAGTTTTCCCGTAGCATTATCGAATGCGGCGTTTCAGGCTATAACTCCACGAACCGCCGGATTTGATTTGATTCCGCAGAACCTGCTAAGTCAGCCGTCAAAAATACTTACCGCCATATTGATGATTTTTGGGGGTGCTCCAGGATCAATCGCAGGGGGGATAAAGGTTACTACATTGTTTGTTATCATCGTTGTTATGATTAACCGTCCTGATAAAAATGGGGATATCAAAATCCGTCATCACCGGCTGGGTTCACAGACCATTCATAATGGGGTGATGTATTTTTTAAAGGCTGTTGCGCTGCTGTTTATTTGTTCTACCGCGCTGAGTATTTTTGAAAGTTTCGAGGGGGCAAGTCTGGAATGGATTCTTTTTGAAGTATTTTCAGCCTTTGGAACCGTAGGATTAACCCTTGGGCTTACCACCGAGTTAAGCGTCTGGGGAAAATTAGTAATTATTGGGGTGATGTTTGCAGGAAGGGTCGGACTGATAGCCCTGGCTTTCCCCGCATCCAGGCATAAAATTTATGATATTACCTATCCCGAGGGAAATATCATATTGGGGTAAAAAATGAAACAAGTAGCAATTTTGGGATTAGGACATTTTGGAAAAAGTGTGATGGATGAATTGATTAATTTGGATGTGGATGTTTTTATTATAGACAAGGACCGGGAGGTTATAGATCTCTACAAGGATACATCCGCCGGAGCTGTGGTGCTTGATGTGCTCAATATTGAAAATCTCCAGAAGATCCTGCCTGCCCAGGTTGATGCTGTCATTATTGATATGGGTGACAGGATTGAAGCATCTATCCTCGCAACCAGTTATTGTGCAAAACTAAATATAAAAACGATTATTGTAAAAGCTGAAACAGAAGCCCACGCGGAAATTCTTGAACTGGTGGGGGCTACAAAAATCATTTTCCCCAGCAAGGAAGCGGCAAAACGCATTACTCCCCTTTTGCTTTCGGATGTCCTTCTGAATTATTTCCCTATAAGCGAAAGTATTTCTATTGTGGAAATTGAACTCCCGGAATATATGATTGGCAAATCCGTACTGGAATCGGAACTCAGGTCTAAATACCACCTGAACCTCATTGCGGTCCGTCAGTCCGATACTAAATTCGAACAGTTCTCCGTGAATTACCTTTTTAAGGTCGGGGATATTGCTTTACTTTGCGGAGATGATAAATCCCTGGATGATTTTGCAGGATATGTATTCAGTGTAAAGGAACACAAAAAAATCAGCGAAAAGTTTCATGAATTTTTTGGTGTCAGGAAGAAATGAACCAGGGAGTTATCCGATACACCCAGGCAGGGTATTTGTTTATTGATCCCAATGATGATCCGGAATTTATTGTCCAGGCTATGGATTGGACAAACTATAAAGAAGATTTCTGTATCGCTGTGGATTTTTCACCTTCTTTTATTGCGGGGCTCATGGCTGCAGGATTTCTGGTTATGTCCATGAAACTGGAAGATCCGGAAGAAGATGACAGCCCAGGTTCGGAGAATAAACTTGAATTTATTCTACTGCCAAAACATCATCTTATCCGGACCGTTTTGTTTTTTGACCGGCTGCATGTCAGCAAAACAATAAAACGTCTGCTTAATCATTATCAGTTAAAAGTGGATGACAACTTTGAACTTATTCTCCAAAGATGTGTTGACACCCATGGAGATGACTGGCTCACCAGGGATCTTTGCCGGGTATTGATCTCATTATGGAAAAATCCGGTGGAGCCGGTAAAAATGCTTGCCTTTGGTCTTTACCGGGAGGGAAAACTTGTAGCAGGAGAAGTGGGAGTTATCATGGGCAGAGTGTATACCAGCTATTCCGGATTCAGGACAGAAAACAGCTCCGGCAGCATTCAAATTATAAAAACCGCAAAGTACCTGGAAGAAACGGGTTTTGCCTTTTGGGATTTGGGAATGCCCCTGGAATATAAATACCTGTTTGGGGCTGAAGATATTTCTAAGAAAGAATTTGTAACCTTATTTGATAAAGCCCAAATTTAACCGGCAATACTTGCTTACACATAATATTCCTGCCGACAGTTTGTATTCATCCTGTTCTATTCATTATCAACATACCCCGCCGCAAGCAGCGGAGTATGTTGGTTCTGTAAGGTATGGATTTATGCGGGTTTCATACCCCGCAAAACAATTTCTTTGTTGCTTCAAAAAACCGCCCTAAAAAGCGGAGTATGAAACCCGCCTGCGAATCAATCTGTTTAGCTTTTCCATAACCTGCCATGTATCCTAACCTAGGTTTATTTACCGCAAATGTGTTACAATATAATTATGGCCTTAAAAGATCTGGTGCTTGACCAGGGTTCTCCCCTGCCTTTGGGGGCAACCTTAACAGAACATGGAATTAATTTCTCTTTATTTTCACGGCATGCAATGTCCATTACCCTTGTGATTTTTGAAAATAGCAGCCCTGAAAGTCCTTTCATAGAATTTCCCCTGGATCCCCAAAAGAACAGAACCGGAGATATCTGGCATTGCCTGATCAGGGGAATTGGAACCGGGGCGCTTTATCTTTACCGGGCCGATGGCCCGTATATCCCGGAAAAAGGATTACGGTACAATGCACACAAAGCCCTGATTGATCCCTACGCCAGGGCCCTGACCGATTTGACCAATTGGGATATTAATGCAGCCAAGGCATACAATCCCGAAGGTCCCTACAGTGATTTATCCTTTTCCTATAAAGATGACATACAGTTTAATCCGCGTTGTATTGTGACGGATAATGAATTTGACTGGCAGGGAGACAAGCCCCTGAATTACCCTCTGCGCCATAGCGTTCTTTACGAAACCCATGTCAGGGGAATGACAATACATCCAAGTTCAGAAGTAAAACACCCAGGAACATACCGGGGTATGATTGAGACAATTCCTTATTTAAAGGATCTGGGGATTACCAGCCTGGAATTGCTTCCCATTCATGAATTCAATGAAAGGGAAAATGATAAGATCAACCCCAGAACAGGGGAACGGCTTTACAATTACTGGGGCTATTCCACGGTTGCTTTTTTTGCCCCGAAAAGTTCGTATTCATCCGACAAAACCCCCGGAGGACAGGTCAAGGAATTCAAGGAAATGGTCCGGGAACTTCATAAGGCCGGAATTGAAGTAATCCTGGACATTGTATTCAATCACACCGCCGAAGGCAACGAGCGGGGACCAACTTTTTCATTCCGCGGTTTGGATAACACAATTTATTACATGCTGGATGAAAACAAACGGTATTACAAAAATTATTCTGGCTGCGGTAATACGGTAAACTGCAATCATCCTGCGGTCCGGTCCTTTATTTTGGACTGCCTCCGTTACTGGGTGGTGGATATGCATGTGGACGGATTCCGTTTTGACCTGGGGGCAATTCTTGGAAGGGATCAGCAGGGGCGTCTTATGGAAAATCCTCCGGTCCTTGAACAAATCGCGGAAGACCCTGTCCTCCGGCACACAAAAATTATTGCAGAAGCCTGGGATGCCGGAGGAGCATACCAGGTGGGTTGGTTCCCCGGCGGCCGCTGGGCAGAATGGAATGACCGTTACCGGGATGATGTCCGTAAATTCTGGAGAGGCGACAAATCCGAAGTCCGGCATCTGGCTACAAGAATTTCAGGGAGCTCGGATCTCTATTTGAGGGACGGCAGAAAACCCTTCCATTCTATTAATTTTATTACCAGCCATGACGGCTTCACCCTCCGGGATCTGGTTTGCTACGAGCGGAAACATAACGATGAAAACGGGGAAGATAACCGGGACGGCAGTAATGAAAATTACAGCAGCAATTATGGATTTGAGGGTCCTTCAAGAAATCAGGCAATTGAATCAGTGCGGGAACGGCAGATGAAAAATTATATAGCCACCATGATGATTTCCCTGGGAACTCCCATGATCCTTGGAGGCGATGAAATTGCGAGGACCCAGAACGGGAACAACAATGCTTACTGCCAGGACAATGAAACATCCTGGTATAACTGGGCCCTGCTTAAAACAAATGCTGATCTTTACCGTTTCTCAAAAGAGATGATAGCCTTCCGTCTCCGTCATCAGGCTTTTATGCGCCCCGAATTCTACACCGGTTTGGACGGCAGCTATAACGCAATTCCCGATATAAGCTGGTTCGATGATGAAGGGAATCTTCCCAACTGGGACAAGATAAATCTTCTCCTGTCCCTGCGGCTCGACGGCAGCAAAGCCGATATCCTTGCTGACCGGGACGACAATGATTTCTTCATCATGTTTAACGCGAGTACAAAGATGGTTCCCTTTAAGGTGTATCCTTCAATTGATGAAAAGAAATGGTACAGCGCCATTGACACAGGCCTGGACAGCCCCAATGATATTATGCCCAACGGTCATGAGATTCTGCTGGACCCCCAGGACAGTTATCTGGTAAAAGCCCAGAGCATAACGGTTTTGCTTTCAAGATAATATTTTTCCGGAGAATTCATTCCATGGAGACGAATGGGCTTGGCATAAAAAGATAGATCTCTGAAAAGGGTGATGAAAAATACATGGTAGCACAAAACATATAGGCGCACCATTTTATTTGACAAAGGAAAAATGCATAAATCCTATTACTCAACATATACCTTGTACATTTAGTATACTGCGGATCAGTTTCGGTTTTTTCTAAATCAGGAAGATGCAGTTTTACCGGGAGTCCGCCGCGTACCCGGTTAAACTGCCATTATGTCCAATGAACCGGTGGTAGAGAACGATGATAGGTCTGGGGTTACGGTTACTCGACATTCCCGCTGCCCGGACAGCCCTGGAATTTCCGATCATCCCAGCAATAACCTTATTGCTTCGGGTTTCGCCAAAAGGAATTATCAACAAAACCTTCCATACTGATTTTTAGAATTCCGTACCCCGAAGATTCAGGGGTACATCAAATTGGTTTTGTTTGCCTTTAAAATATTCATTCAACCGGGCGGCGGTTTTTTCAGAATTGGTGTCTCTTTTTCATAAAAATCCCCTGTCTTTTTTCATTTTTACTAAAAGGCAGGAATAAAACCATACTATTTTCTTCCGCAAGCCGGATGGTTCCTATAGGTTATTCATAATACCAGATGTTCTTCACACTAATTTTCCTTCTTACTTTCAGATTATTCCTTTTGATTTTTTAACTGCAAAAACACGACAGACAGAAAATTGAATCCATAACTGAAGAAACATTAGGAGCTATAAAACAAAGACATTGCTTTTGTATCCCTCTGTTTTAAATCCTCAAATATTCTGGATACTGTACACCGATGGAATTGCCCGGATACTTTTCATCACCTTTTTCAGATCATCCTTATTATCCAGCTTCATAGTGAAGAACCCTGTTAAATGGTCAGTTTTAGTTTCTTCCAGGCGGCCTTCAATAAGATGACCCTGATGTTTCCTTACGGCCCCTTCAATTTCGGAAAAAAGACCGGCGGAACGGCGGGCTTCTATGGTAAAGCGTTTTACCAGGAAGGTATTTGCATTTTCCCACTCCACATCAATTTTCCGTTCCGCAAAATCAGGAATATTTTTCAGGTTGCTGCAGTTGCTTCGGTGGACAATAATCCCCCTGCCCCGGGAAACATAACCAATGATAGGATCCCCGGTAATTGGCTGGCAGCACCGGGCAAACCGGATCATCATATTTTTTTCATCCTCCACGGTGACCCGGAGCACCTCGGAAGTAAGGATCTCGTCTCCGATGATCCGCTGCTGAAAAACCTCTTCTGTTTTTTCCGGAGAGGTCACTCCGGACTGAACGTTCTCCGGCGGCAGAGGTTTCTTTTTGGCCACCACGTTTTTTTCAATAATGATAGAATCATCATTTTGCTGAAGCCATGAACGGATCTTGCTCCGGGCCTTGGATGTTTTTACTCCCCTGAGCCAGTTCACGTTCGGGTGAGCATTCGGTGAGGTGATAATTTCCACCACCTGGGTATTTTTCAGTTCCGATGTAAGGGGAATAATTGAACCGTCAGCCTTGGCACCAATACAGTGTTCACCCACACTAGTATGAATTGCGTATGCAAAATCAATGGGTGTTGCTCCCGCAGGAAGTTCTATCACTTTTCCCAAAGGCGTAAATACGTAAATTGAATCCCTGAGGATTTCCCGTTTTATATCATCCAGGAAAGTTGAGGAATTCTGATTTTCATTCTCCGCGAGGTTCCAGTCCTTAAGCCGGTTTACAATGGGAATATCCTCCGGCCGGATCACCTCGGCTACGCTTCCTTTTTTGTAAAACCAGTGGCTGGCCACACCGTATTCGGCGGTCTGGTGCATATCAAAAGTACGGATTTGAATTTCCAGAAGATTACCGTTAAAGGACATAACCGTGGTATGAAGACTCCGGTAACCGTTGGATTTGGGCATGGCAATATAATCCTTGAAACGGCCGTCCAGGGGTTTCCATAACCGGTGCACAATTCCCAAAAGGGTATAACAGTTTTCTATAGTCCTGCAGAGAATTCTGATGCCAAAAAGATCGTAGAGATCACTGGCCTCTTTGCTCCGTTTCCGCATCTTCTGGTAAATAGAGTAGAAATGTTTTGCCCGGCTTTTTATTTCAATTTCGATTCCCGCAGCGTTGGCTTCCCTGGTTATATCATTCTGAACCCGTTCAAGAAATTCTTTCCGCTCATTCCGTTTGAGTGCTACAATTTCCTTTATCTGAAGATATGCTTCCCGGTTCAGCTGCTTCAGCGACAGGTCTTCCAGCTCGTCCTTCATCCAGGATATCCCCAGCCGGTCTGCCAGGGGAGCATAAATATCCAGGCATTCCTGGGCGGTTACCTTCCTGAGATTTTCCGGAAGGTAATCCAAGGTCTGCATGGTATGGAGTTTGTCCGCCAGTTTTATCAGTATTACCCGGATATCCTGAACCATGGCAAAAAGCATTTTCCGGATATTTTCCGCTTCCTGGTTGGTTTTGTTTTTTGCCGAGATATCCGCAATCCGGGTGACCCCTTCAACCAGGAGGGTTACAGCCCCGCCGAACCCTTCCTCAATTTTTTCCGGGGTGGTAACATTGTTTTCCAGTACATCGTGCAGGAGGGCGGCAATGATGGAATCCGCATCCAGCTTAAGGTCCGTCAGGATTCCCGCCACCGCCAGTGGATGCATTATATGAGTAATTCCCGGAGCAAGGAATTGCCCCTCGTATAGTTCGTTTACCCAGAGAGCAGCCCTTAAAATGCGTTCCCTGTCTTTAGGGTCATAGGATTGTATTTTTGACGAAAAATCCGAAACTATACTTTTCATATCCGCTCTTATATTATCTCAAGACCCTGCCCAAGGCAGGTCCGAATGTTCACTGCAACCTTCCATGATTTTTTCTCTTATCCCAAGGGTGGTCCAGAAACTTTCTGCATGCCCAGGATCACCGGGAACTTCAACAAAAAAAGTCGGCTTATTCTATCGTCCCACCGATTATCCGGTCCAATTGGGCCAAATCTTTGATTATTTTAATATCAAAAAAACCCTTCTCTTGTAGTATCATGTTTATGGCGGCCATTTGTCCAGGCCCGGCTTCTAAAAAAATCCGCCCTTTAGGGTTCAACCTTTCCGCAGCAGCAGAAACCAGATTCCGGATTATTTCCAGGCCATCCTCACCTCCATCCAGGGCCAGCAGGGGTTCTCTCCTGACTTCTTTTGATAACGAAGGAATAACATCCCTGGGGACATATGGAGGGTTTGAAACTATCAAATCAAATTTTCCGGGAATATCATCCAGCAGATTGCTCTGGTACAACTTGACTGTCCCATCTCCCAGAATGCAGCGGATATTATACTCAGCTATTTCCAAAGCAGCACCGGAAATATCGGAGGCCTCCACGGATAGCCGGGGACATTCGTGCTTCAAGGCCACGGCCACTGCCCCGGAACCGGTACAAAGATCAATCACCCGGAGCGGCTCCTTCGGCCGCTGCCTGATCCAGACGAGGGCAGCTTCCACAAGAATTTCCGTATCCGGCCGGGGAACCAGGACCGAAGGATCAACCTTAAAATTTAAACCCCAGAACTCCCTGGTTCCTATGATGTATGCAACACTTTCTCCGTCCAGACGCCGTTCGATAAGGCTTCTGTATGACCGGAGGGTTTCACCGGAAATCTGCTCAGTCCACATAAGAACAAGCCTGGCTTTCTCGGTGTTTAAAAGCCAGGCCAGAATCAGGGAAGCATCTAAATCGGGGGTATCTATGTTTCCGGAACGGAGCAGGGCAGTCCCTTCCAAAAGGACTTCCCTGATGGTCATGACGCGGTTGCCTTGAGCAGCTCTTCCCGGGCGGAAAGTTTGAGGGCATCGAACAGTTCTTCCACATCACCCTGCATGATAAGATCAAGTTTATACAACGTCAAATTGATGCGGTGGTCCGTAAGCCGGTTCTGGGGAAAGTTGTATGTCCTGATCCGTTCCGAACGGTCGCCGCTGCCTATCTGGCTTTTTCTGGCCTCGGCCCTTTCGGACTGAGCCTTGGCTTCTTCCATTTCATAAATCCTGGCCCGGAGAATCCTCATGGCCTTGGCTTTATTCTTAATCTGGCTTTTTTCGTCCTGGCAGTGGACCACAATACCGCTGGGGAGATGGGTAATCCTAACCGCCGAGTCGGTGGTATTTACACACTGCCCGCCGGGACCTCCGGCACGCATCACATCAATCCGGAGATCCTCCGGATGTATATTGATTTCCGTTTCATCCGCTTCGGGCAGCACCGCCACGGTTACCGCCGACGTATGAATCCGGCCTGAACCTTCCGTAGCAGGCACCCGCTGAACCCGGTGGACCCCGGATTCGTAACGGAGATTTTCGTATACATTATTCCCGTTTATGGAAAAAATTATTTCTTTGTAACCGCCCAATTCGGTTTCATTGGAATCCATGATTTCAAATTTCCAGCCCTTGGTTTCCGCAAAACGGGAATACATTCTGTAAAGATCCGCCGCAAAAAGAGCAGCCTCATCACCGCCGGTACCGGCCCGGATCTCCATGATGATATTTTTTTCATCCAGAGGGTCCTTAGGAATAAGGAGAAATTTGAGCTGATCCTCAGCTATGGTAAACTGGTCTTCCAGGTCCTTCAATTCTTCCTTGGCAAGTTCCCGCATTTCCTGGTCTTTTTCATTATGAATAATACTGTTCGCATCTTCAATCTGGGCAGAAAGTTTTTCTATTTTATCCTGGGCTGAGGCAATTTCGGAAAGATGGGAATATTCCTTCATCACTTCCCGGTATTTATTCTGATCCTTTACAATTTCCGGATCTTCAATAAGGGTACATACTTCCTTATAACGCTGCAAAAGGGATTCAAGACGTTCGTTCACCGTTAAAGCTTCTCCCGGAATTGGGGACAGGAATACACCACGAGTTCCATGGGATTATCTTTACTGGAAAACGTTTTCATTGCTTTGGTTAAAGTATCCTGTATTCTGCAGGATCCATTCAGATTACAGAGCGGACAAGCACCATTCCCTCTGGGATTAATTTCAAGTTCCATATTGTAATATTATCAGAAAAAAAGGTTACCGGCAAGGCCGTTGCAGGATGGCCACCTTTTAGAAATATATAAAATAAGATTTAATAAGGGATTTTTAATCGCCATATTCTGGTGAAGCCCAGACCTCGAAAAAACAACGAAAATGCGGAAAATCTTTTTCATAACCGATAAACCGACCAAAAACAATCCGGAATAATAAGGACAAAACGGGAATATCCTGGTATAATTTCCGATAATAAGGTGAAAGATAGGGGTTTCCGGTAAATAATGAAAAAATGGTATGATTTTATACTTCCCCTTTGGGAAAAAATAAAACCCTTGGCTTCAAACAAAAAACTCCTGGTGCTTATTGGCGGATGTACCCTAGGATTTATCCTGTTGATATCACTTCTTGTCATATCCTTTCGAATGAATCATAATCGTAAAGAAATGCAGAAGGCTTCCCAGGAACTAAACCGTTTATTTGCCCCATTGGCTATAAAACCGGAGGAGCTTTTTATTCCGAAAGAACCGGATTTTATCCCTGAAGTAATCCTGGACCGGGAGCCCAGGGCTGTTTGGACCGATGAAGATGCGGAACAGTTTTGGAAGGATCCCCTGGATGGAAATGCCGATGTTTGGAAAGAGCGTATTTTTACAGCAGTAGATGATTTATTGGAGAACATTCCGTGAGAAAATTATCCTTTGTTTTTGGACTAGCCCTACTTGTACTATTTTTTTCCTGCAAAAGTACCCCGGAAACATCTACCAGTGAAATCCCCGATGAGGGGATGCTCCCGCTGACCGAGCCCTCAACCGGGGATGGTTCCGCCTCTGCTGATGAAATGGCTTCGATAATATTACCCGTCGATGAACCAAAGGAAGATACCGCCCAGATAACATTGAGCGAACCAGCCGTAGAATTTCCCGAGATTACCCTTCCGGCGGAATCCCCGGATGAAAGCAAAGATCAGCCCCTAGGTATTGCGGAAGCCCCGGCGGTTCCGCAGGAGCTGCCCCCCAAAACAGGTTCCCAGGAAAAACCGGGAACAGTCCCGGAGGGTATTTCCGGTCCCAAGGCCGGAGCTTCGGTACCTCCGGCGGTCCCGGAAAAACAGCCTCCGTCACCGCCGGCTCATCTTCGTCCCGCAGAACCTGATGAAGGTTCCAGTGTGGTCAGGGAATCCCTCCCAGTGCCGATTAATCCTATCCCCGAACTGCCAGCCCGGACTCACCCGCTTACGGAAGATGCAAATGTTATTTTTTCCCGCACGGTCCGGGCCACCGTCGGTCAATTGGTGGAGATCCCCTTCAGAGGAACCGGATGGACCTTCTTAGGAGAATTAGGTTCCCGGAGGGGAATTTCCTATGATTCCCGGCGGCTTGATCCGGAAGGGCAAAGTTTCATATTCCGTGCCGAGGAGGCGGGTACTTATGCCCTTAAATTCTATAAAGAAGATTATATCCGGGATTATATTATCAATGATCATGTCCAGGTAATTGTAGGCGATGCTCCGGAATCCTCAGGGACGGGCTGGTTTAAACCGCCGGTCGACCGGGGAAGGGTTATTGCAGAACCCCGGTGGCCTCTTGAACCGGGAACACCAGTGGTTTCGCCTCAAACACCTCCAGCCCAGACCTCTCCGGCGGCGGTCCAAGCCACACCCGCCGCCGCAGCGCCCCAGCCTGTGGCCAGACCTTCCATATCGGATGAAGGCATTGTACCTGTTACCCCGGCGGTTCCATCCGGAACACCAACCCAAGCTGGTCCCCCTGCTGCAGCGGTGGTTATGCCGGAGAATTCTTCCCCCGAGGAATATGTCAAAAAAGCACAGGAGGAATTTGATGCAGGCCGGGTTAGTTCTGCCATATCGGTTCTGGAACAATTCAGACAGCGTTATCCATCGGGAAGCGATGAAGCCTTTTGGCTCCTGGGCCAATTCTATGAAGCTAACAGTCCAAGCCGGGATATCCGGACTTCCCTGGATTATTACCGCCGGCTGGTAAATGAATATCCCCAGAGTAAACGTTATAATGATGCAAAAAGAAGAATCGCCTATCTTGAACGGTATTATTTTAATATAAGGTAGACTATAAGCCAGGCCTGGATTTTTTATTTTTTCACAGGGTAAATCGGTTCTTCCCTTACCTTAATCTACAAAAAAATCTTCGAATATCGTTCTTTATTTAAAGATTTACAAAATTTAATGCTTATTAATTTAATCCGGAAGTATTTATACCCTTTATTTACTTTTTAAGATTAAATTATCGCCGGAAATAAACATTTTGAATGTTTATTTATATATCTGAGAAAGAATTGATTTTCCTTGAAATTCTTGTACCTGGTTTTAGCTGATCCAGCTTTTTCCATATAGACAATATACCCAGGCAGGGTTATCACCAATGAGTTTTGTATCTTTTATCTTGAAATGCCAAAGCCCACCATATTCCCAATCCTCTGCTTTCTCCACCAGTTTTGCCTTCACCGGGTTCAAGTTAATATATTTAAACACGTTGAAGAAATGTTTTAAGGTTTTGATCAGTTTCGACTTGAACCTACTGGTACAAAATGGACCATGTCTTTTAAAATACATATTGATGTAAATCCCGAGAACAGTGAGAATCCAATGCATAATTACTGAAATTGACTCTTTTTTACCAGTTTGAATAACATAATGGTAATGATCATTCATGATAACAAAATTGTGGATGATAAAAGAATGATATTTTTTTGCCTTTTGAAATGTTTTGTTTATTTTCTCTTTTACTATCGGGTCCTTGAAAAATTCCTGTCCATCAATGCAATATCCATAAATATGGTATACACCTTCTTCAACAACTTCTCTGTGCTTCATGGTATGTTTCTCCTGGAAAATAAGATGACGTTACCATGGATATTGCTTTAGTATTTGGGGAAATAAATAGAAATTTTGTATTTAAACGAAGTCTATGAAAAGGCCAGACCTTATTTTCCATTAATTCAGAAGGATATCAAGATGAAAGATATAGCCCGAAGGATCAACCTATATCTTCAGCCGTGACGTTTCATGGTATGCTTCGGATCTCAGGGTCTTCACTGATTCATCCGTTAGATAATCATCAAAAGGCATCATCCGGTCGATCATACCCCCGGGGATAATTTCGATAATCCGGGTTGCCACGGAGTTTACAAATTCATGGTCATGGGAATTAAAAAGAATTACCCCGGGGAAATCCACCAGGCCATCATTGAGTGCGGTTATGGCTTCCAGGTCCAGGTGATTGGTGGGTTCGTCAAAGATGAGAACATTAGCCCCGGACAGCATCATCTTGGCAAGCATACACCGGACCTTCTCACCGCCGGAAAGGACATTCACCGGTTTCAGGGCTTCATCCCCGGAAAACAGCATCCGGCCCAGGAAACCCCGGACGTAGGTATCATCCTGATCCGGGGAATATTGTTTCAGCCAGTCGGTAATCGACATATCCGAATCGAAAAATGCGGAATTTTCCTTGGGGAAATAGGCAAAACTGGTGGTCTGTCCCCAGTAAACATCCCCGGCAGAGGCTTTCACATCCCCGGCTATGATATCAAAGAGTGCTGACTTGGATTGATGTTCTGCACCAACAAAGGCAATTTTATCATTCTTATTTACTATCAGACTGAAATCGTTGAGGAGCTTTTCACCTTCAAAGGAATACCCCAGGCCTTCCACCCGGAGTACATTGTTTCCGATATCCCGGTTCGGTTTAAACGCCACATAAGGGAATTTCCTGCTGGTAACCACCACGTTATCCAGGTCCAGTTTTTCCAGTACCTTTTTCCGGCTGGTGGCCTGCCTGCTCTTGGCGGCGTTTGAAGCAAAACGCTGGATAAACTCTTTTAATTCCCGGGCTTTATCCTCGTTCCGCCGCTGCTGGTCCTTTGCCTGCCGCTGAAGCATCTGACTCATCTGGTACCAGAAATCGTAGTTTCCGGAATACAGGGATATCTTTCCAAAATCAATATCACATATGTGGGTACATACGGAGTTTAAGAAATGCCGGTCGTGGGAAACCACAATCACAATGTTGGGAAATTCAATGAGGAAGTCCTCAAGCCAGGATATGGATTCCAGGTCAAGACCGTTGGTGGGTTCGTCCAGGAGTAGTATATCGGGATTTCCGAACAAGGCCTGGGCTAAAAGAACCCGGACTTTCTTGGATTCATCCAGCTCGCTCATCATTTTTTCCTGGTCCGCGTCATCCAAGCCCAGACCTGAAAGAAGCTGGCTTGCCTGGGCTTCGGCTTCCCAGCCGCCCATATCAGCAAAATCCGCTTCCAGTTCGCTGGCCTTCATTCCGTCTTCCTCAGAAAAATCTTCCTTGGCATAGATAGCTTCACGTTCTTTCTGAATCTGATACAGTTTCGGATACCCCATGATAACGGTTTCAATTACCGGGAATTCCTCAAAGGCAAAGTGGTCCTGTTTTAACACCGCCATCCGTTCACCGGTACTTATAGATATTTCGCCTTTATCATGTTCAACTTCTCCGGAAAGGATTTTAAGGAAGGTTGATTTTCCTGCGCCATTGGCACCGATAATGCCGTAGCAATTTCCGGGGGTAAACTTTAAATTTACATCCTTAAAAAGGGTTCGCTCTCCGTAAGCGAGGGTAACTTCGGTAACTGTGATCACGTTTTATACTCCAGAGGCTTTTCCAACTTCAGTTTTAAAAAAGCAACCTTAGATTTAGGGAAAAACCGGATTTTTAGCCGGTTTTCCAAAACCATTTTCAAAACTAACCGAGTTTTGAAAATGGATCTTCATTGATAATCGGAACACCAGGAAAATGAAAGTGCCTGGTGTTCCTCTAATTTGCCCGGTCATAATGCAGGCGGCTGTTCCAGTCAGATTTGGATTTACTTACAGGGTCCTTGGATTCTCTGAAAAAATTGAACGAATACTCCAAAGACCGCTGCATAAAATATTCCGGTTAAGATTTTTTCCCCGAGAGCAGGCCGGTCAATTTTGCAAAGAAACCCTTCTTAGCGGGTTTGGCGGTTTCTTTAACCGGTTTTGCTGCTTCAGCTTTTCCGGCGGGCTTACCCTGGGGTTTATTATAATTCTTTTGTTTTTGGCCGGTGGGTTTTCCGGATTTTTCATTCCGTTTGCCGGGATAATCCTTCCGGTAATTTTCCTTGCCCTTCCCTTTTCCGGTTCCGGGTTTCGGTCCGGCGGATTTTCCTACGGTTTCATTCCTGGGCTTTACTCCCGCGGGTTTTCCGGGACCTTCATACTTTTGTTTATAGTAGACCATCCTTTCTTCAAAGGAAAGATTTGAAAGGTTCTGTTCGGAAGAGGATCTTCCCCCGGACTTCGGTTTTTCACTGCGCCGCCGGTCCTCGGTATACGGTTTCCCACCGTCATGCCTCCGGGGTTTGTTCCTGTTTTTATCACCCCGCCGGTCTCCGCCGCCGCGTCGTTCGCTTTCCCTGCGGCTGTCCGGCCTTCCCCGGCCCCGCCGGTCTCCCCGGAATTCATAACCATCATCGTAGAAATCGGTCCTGATCCTCATGCCTTCGCTCTTGTCTTCACCATAGAGATCTTCGCTGGCAATCGCCGAGGGAATTTTTTTACCGATATATTTTTCAATATCCGGCAATTCGTAAACATCCTGTTCACTGGCAAAGGTAATAGCCTTGCCGCTTTTACCGGCCCGGGCGGTTCTTCCAATCCGGTGAACATAATTTTCCGATTCAATGGGCAGGTCGTAATTGATAACCAAAGCCAGGTCTTCTATATCCAGGCCCCGGGCTGCCACATCCGTGGCGACCAGGTATTTTATTTTCCCGGCCTTGATATCATCAATAATCTTGAGGCGCTTAACCTGGGGAAGATCTCCCATGATAAACTCACATTCGTAGCCGTTTATCCTCATCCGTTTTGCCACAATTTCCGCATACCGTTTGGTATTGCAGAAAATGACCGCACTCTCGGGATTATCCCTTCTCAGGATTCCCATGAGGAGCTTCATCTTATCTTCACTGGGAACATGGTAAAGCTGCTGCTCAATTTCCTCAACGGTGATTGTTTCCGGTTCAATCTCAATCTCAAAGGGTTCCCGGGTATACTCCCAAGCCAGATTTTTCACATAGGCATTGAGGGTTGCGGAAAAGAGCATGGTCTGCCGCCGGTCCGCCGGGGGAACCACATTGATAAGCTTCCGGAGATCAGGATAGAAACCCATATCAAACATCCGGTCAGCTTCATCCAGGATAAGGAAGGCCGTATCCATCAGGTTCATCTGTCCCGAACCGTTCAAATCCAGAACCCTTCCGGGGGTTCCAACCAGGATCTGTGCATTATCCTTTAGAAGCCTGGTCTGGTGGGCGTACCCTACCCCGCCGTAAAAGCTGCCGATTTTGAAAGGAAGATACTTGCCTATCAACTTAGCTTCTTCTTCAACCTGAACCGCCAACTCCCTGGTGGGCACCATGATCAGCGCCTTTTTACCATTGAGCAAAGGTTCAGCCATAAGCCGCTGGAAAATAACAATTAAATAAGCGGCGGTTTTCCCGGTCCCCGTCTGGGACTGAACGTAAAGATCCCGGCCTCCAAATGCATTAGCCAGTACCTGTTCCTGGACAGGCATGCAGGTGATATACCCTGCGTCAGAAAGACCCCGTTGGAGGTCGGGGTGTAAAGAAAATTCGGTAAATTCCATATATGATAGTACTCTATACTTTTTTTGAAAAAGGGTCCACCGACTGCGGCCCTAATCAATGCAAATACTGGTACGGGGTTTGAACACAGAGGTAAAACCGCCGGAAGATTATGCTGACCTTTTACTGGAAACCCCGGGGAAATTCCAGTATGATAAATCTATCCGGATTTTTGACCAAATAGGTCAAAAATTAACTCTTTGGGATAAAAACTGACCAGGGAGGATGAAATGAAGGAGCTCCTAAAAAGAGATGAATTTAGTTTCATAAAAAAGGCGAATAAAGATTTTATCATTGCCTTTGATGCTCAAATGGATGTCCTGGGATATACCTTTGACGGCAGTATCGTCCCGGGATACTGCTGGGGTAAATATATGATTATCTACACCAAAACGGGAGTCAAAAGCAGGAAATCCTACGCACGCATCTATATCCGGGATGAAGATATTATACTGCGCCTGTATTTCAGCAATGTGGATAAGTACCGGGAAGCCATCGAATCGGCCCCGGATTTTATCCAGGAGGCATTTACCGGGAACTTTCCTTTATGCAATCATTGCCAGGGCAAAACAGAATGTATACATCAAAAACGATATACCATTCATGAAAAACAATACGAAGTATGTGATGGAAGGGCTTTTTGGTTTTTCAAGCCGGAATTGTTCCAACTGACGGAGTATATGAAACTGTTCACCGCATTTTATCCGCAAGGAAGGGCAAAATGACTTTAAAATTAAAGGCCGTCGGGCTGTTTGTCAAAGATATGGCTGCCATGGTTGCCTTTTACCGGGATGTGGCC
The DNA here is from genome assembly GCA_031549725.1 of Treponemataceae bacterium. Taxonomy (GTDB): domain Bacteria; phylum Spirochaetota; class Spirochaetia; order Treponematales; family Breznakiellaceae; genus UBA937. The sequence continues at coordinate 39,132 of JAVBPH010000046.1, read as the reverse complement.
GGTTTCCCTTTGGAGTGGGACGGAATTGATCCCAGCGTAATCGTTGAATTGGATGGATTAAGATTTATGATGTACAGCAGGCAGGATTTTGAGAACCTTACCGGTCAGGCCTTTACTTACCCGGAGGGCACCAACGGAACCTTTGAGCTCGCCCTGGATGCGGATACCCCTGAGGAAGTCGATAAAGAATATGCCAGAATGGTAAGCCTTGGGGCGGTACCTGTCAGCGAACCAAAAACATATCCCTGGGGACTGCGGAGCAGCTATGTGGCGGATCCCGAAGGAAATTTGATCGAAATTGCCACCTGGAAAAGCAGAAACGTCTGATCAATTATTATATAAACGACACCATATGCCGTAGCTGAATAAAAAAAACGGCATAGCCGAAGCCATGCCGTTCCTCAAAACAACCGGATACTGTTTTATTAGTAATCCATTCCCATACCGCCCATGCCGCCGCCGGGCATTGCAGGGGGTTCTTTCTTCTCGGGAATATCGGTGATGGCGCATTCTGTGGTCAGGAGCAGGCTTGCAATGGAAGCTGCATGCTGAAGAGCAGAACGGGTAACCTTGGCAGGATCGATAATACCGGCTTTCACCATATCAACCCATTCCATTTTGGCTGCGTCAAAACCAACGCCTTTCTTTTCGCTCTTGGCCCGGTCAGCTACCACAGCACCGTCCAGACCTGCGTTTTCAGCAATCTGCCGGATGGGTTCTTCCAGGGCACGTTTTACAATCTTGAAGCCGACCTTTTCATCGTCGGTAAGATGGGATGTGTCGGCCTTGTCGAGGGCCAGTGCGGCCTGGATCAGGGCGATTTCACCGCCGGGGACAATGCCTTCTTCAATGGCTGCCCTGGTAGCGGAAAGAGCATCCTCTACCCGGTGTTTCTTCTCTTTCAGTTCCACTTCGGTGGCAGCACCCACGTTGATCACCGCCACTCCGCCGGCCAGTTTAGCCAGCCGTTCCTGGAGTTTTTCCCGGTCATAATCGGAGGTGGTGTCTTCAATCTGGGCCTTAATCTGGGCAATCCGGTCCTGGATGTCCTTATTCTTGCCGGCACCGTTGATAATGGTGGTGTTATCCTTATCAATCTTGATGGTCTTTGCCTTGCCAAGCTGGGAAATATCGGTATTTTCCAGCTTAAGGCCGAGCTCATCGGAAATAACTTCACCGCCGGTAAGGATGGCAATATCTTCGAGCATGGCCTTGCGGCGGTCGCCGAAGCCGGGAGCCTTAACGGCACAGGTCCTGAGGGTTCCCCGGAGGCTGTTCACCACTAACGTTGAAAGGGCTTCTCCGTCCACATCTTCCGCAATGATCAGCAGAGGCTTGCCGCTCTGGGCGATTTTTTCCAGCAGAGGAAGCATATCCTTCATGGAAGAAACCTTCTTGTCATGAATAAGGATATATGCATCTTCGTATACACTGGTCATGGTATCCCGGTCGGTAACGAAGTAAGCGGAAATGTATCCCCGGTCAAACTGCATCCCTTCCACGAACTCAATGGAGGTGTCCATGGTCTTGGATTCTTCCACGGTGATAACCCCGTCTTTTCCGACCTTTTCCATGGCATCCGCAATGGTTTTCCCGATTTCCGGATCATTATTGGCGGAAACCGATGCAACGTGGGATATCTCTTCCTTATCCTTGATTTCCTTGGAATTTTTCTTGATTTCTTCCACGGAAATCTCCACCGCCTTATCGATGCCCCGTTTCAGTTCAATGGGGGTCATTCCGGCGGCAACTGCCTTAAGGCCTTCCTTAACCAGGGAATAGGCCAATACAGTTGCGGTGGTGGTACCGTCACCGGCCACATCGTTGGTCTTGGTGGCCACTTCCTTAAGAAGCTGGGCTCCCATGTTTTCATAGGGATCGGCCAATTCAACTTCTTTGGCTACGGATACACCGTCTTTGGTGACAGTAGGAGCTCCGAACTTCTTATCCAAAAGAACATTCCGCCCCTTGGGCCCAAGGGTAACCTTAACGGCCTTGGAAATTTGCTCAACGCCCGAAAGCAACTTGCGGCGGGCCTCTTCGTTGAACATTAATTGTTTCGCCATACTTTTATTCTCCTCAATTATTTCCCGGCCCGCATATACATCAACCGAATAACTGACCTTGCGGGGTGCGGTTTAATTTAATAAAGATTATTAACCCATCCGTATATAATCGATGAGTATATATATAAAATACTAAATACACTCCAGTACGGCAATAGGGTAAATGAGGAAATTTAAAAAGTCCTTTCCGCGGGGCTGCGGGTTGCATAAACCGCTTCCCTGGATCCCCTATGTCTGTCCAGCTAAAAATATGGTATATTTTTAATATGCCGAAGGAAAATGTTCCTATTTTTGAAATCTGCGGTCCCGTAATGATTGGCCCCTCCAGTTCCCATACCGCCGGGGTTGCCCGGATTGCCTTTTTAACCCGGAAAATGTTCGGGGAAAACCCGTCGAAAGCTATTATCCGGTTTTACGGTTCCCTGGCATCCACCTGGAAAGGCCACGGATCGGGGGATGCGGCCATCGCGGGGCTTCTGGCAATTCCCCCGGAGGATGAACGCCTCAGCCGGGGAGCGGTTATTTTAGCGGAAGAACTATCCCGGGGACAGGCCTTTCCCATTACCATCGAGGCGGTACAGGAGCTGCCCCCTTCATGGCATCCAAACAGTATGATTATTATCCTGGAAGGCCCGGGGGATACCGGTACCGGGGGCAGGCGGCTTAAGGTCCGGGCTTCCAGCATCGGCGGCGGCTCCATCAGGATAGATGAAATAAACGGATACCAGGTAAGCCTTTCCGGGGAACTGGAAGCTCTTTTAGTCCGGCACCATGATGAGATTGGGGTTATTGCCATTGTATCCCATATTTTAGCGGCGGAAAAAATCAATATTGCGGGTACTTCCAGCCACAGGAAGGAAAAAGGTGATGAGGCCCTCCTGGTGGTGGAAACCGATACCCCCATTCCTAAATCCGTGGCGGAACGTATAGAAGGATTACCGCCTATCTATGAAGTCCTGCGTATTCCCTCATTGGGGGGCCTATGAAATACCGTTTTCTAACATTTACCGAACTGGAATCTATCCTCAATACGGAGCACATCTCCGCCCAGGATTATGCCATAAAACGGGAAGCCTTTATCACCGGCCAAAGCGAAAATGAGATCCAAACCGAACTGGACCGGCGCATATCCATTACCCGGGACGGTATCATCAAGGGCTTGTCGGAAAAGCAAATTTCCCGGTCCGGCCTTACCCAGGCCGGAGCCGTAACATATGCCCAGGCCTCCCGGGGGATGATCCAGGATCAGCTCCTGCGGCGAAGCATCGCGTATTCCCTGGCTATAAATGAAGTAAACGCCTGCGGAGGCCGGGTGGTGGCTTTTCCCACCGCGGGATCCAGCGGTATTGTCCCCGGGGCCATCTGGGCCTGGTGGGATACCCGGAGAAACCCCGCGGAAGCCCGTTCCGGCGGAATATCATCCTATGAAATAGCTGTTCCCCAAAAAATCAATCCTCCCTACGATGAACCCCTCCGGGGAGCCTTTCTCGTTTCCAGCCTTGCGGGGGTTCTGGCTGCCCAGACCGCTACCCTGGCAGGTTCCGAAGGGGGCTGCCAGGCGGAGTGCGGTGTGGCCGGAGCCATGGCCGCTGCGGCGCTGACCTTCCTGGAAGGCCTGTCCCTGAAGGAATGTTTTTCCGCCGCAGCCCTGTCCCTGAAAAATTCCCTAGGTCTGGCCTGTGATCCTGTGGCAGGCCTCGTGGAGGTACCCTGTGTTAAACGGAACGCCTTCACCGCCATGAATGCCATAACCGCTGCGGACATAACCCTGGCCGGAATCCAAAGCGTAATTCCCTTTGACGAAGTGGTCTGGGCCATGAAACAAATCGGCGATGCCCTGCCTTCCATAATAAAGGAAAATTCCACCGGCGGCCTGGCGGTAACACCCACCGGACTGGCCTTTAAGGCAAAACTGGAAGAGACCTAGGAAAAAATTTCCAAATCCGGTATTTTATGATGATTCAAAAGCAGATTAAGGGGAACCAATGAATATCGATATTTATACCGATGGGGGCTGTTCGGGGAATCCCGGCCCCGGGGGCTGGGCTTATGTTATCATCGACGGCAAGGCAATCATCGATGAAAACTGGGGCGCCGAAGCCCACACCACCAACAACCGGATGGAACTCACCGCCGCATTGGAAGGGCTGAACCGGGTGGCGGAACTGGGTATAAAAGCCGATACCTTTACGGTTCACACCGATTCCCAGTACCTGCAGAAAGGTATCAGTGAATGGATAAAAAACTGGAAAAAGAATAACTGGAAAACCAGCTCAAAAGGAGCTGTAAAAAACCAGGAATTATGGATAGCCCTGGATACGATCACATCATATATGAAAATCCACTGGAAATGGGTAAAGGGACACGCGGGAAACACCTACAACGAGCGCTGTGACAGGATGACCCAGGAAGCAATTGCTTCCGTAGTAAAGAAACAAAAAAAGAAGGAAGAAGGGGAATCCTCAAAAACCGGGAATAAAAAATAGCCCTTTCCCTCAAAAGCCGGATCGCCCTGGTCTTCCTTTGGGATTTCCGGGGGAAGTTATTTTTCCGCCGGGCCTGTCTTCCCGGGAATGATTATTCCACCGCTTTCGACAATATTTCCACAAGGCTTTTGGCTTCTTCCGGTGAAAGGGTAATTCCCTTGCCCATTTTTTCATGTCCGGGAGCCCAGTCCCGGATATCAATCTTTGGGGTCCTGCCGTTCCAGGAAACCAGGTTGACTTCCTTTTTCCATCCGGTTTTTTCTTCCGACAAAACGCCAAAATGTTTCACCACATCAAAAGTAATATCCGCCATATAAACTCCTTTAGGGAACCGCTGATTAAACCGGTCGCAATGTGCGACCAATCAGCGTTTCCCTCCGCAATTCTTTGCTGCACAAAGAATTGCCTACGTTAAAGAATACACTGATTAATGCTCTATGGGCATTAATCAGTGTTTCCTTAGCAATGTTATCATAATATATGGCTTAAATACAAAATATAATTCACTTTGACAAACATATTTTATTTTTAATGCCCGGACCTCCACCGGAAAGGTATCCGGATCCGGGAATTAATTTCGTGATAATTATTTATTTGATTTGCCCTTGTTTTGCGATATAAACAGGAATATACTAATATAGTGGGATTTAGACCAAAAATTTTATTTTAAAATGAAATGATTGGCAGAATTCCTGTAAAAATATCTTTTTTATTGAAGTTATCAGTAAGAAAAGGTTTATTTTAGGATATCATTTTTCCTAAAAGCTGATTATGTTTATACACAGTTATTACTGGAAAAAATGTTATTATCAGGAGCTGATTATGAAACGTAGATTAATGGGCGTGGGTATTCTATTTCTAGTACTAATCTTTGTCATGGTTTCATGTAAAACTACTGGCACGGACACGGTGGAGGACAACCTGGTAGATGGTTCCCAGACCGGAACTACAACCACCGAAACTCCAAAGGGTATCAGCCAGGATCTGATCGATGCCCTGAATGCGGCCAGGGTTAGAGCTGATGTAGCCAGAGCGATGTCAATCGAAGTAGACGGCCCGGTGTATTTTCCTGATGAATGGAATGAAACCGAATCTCAGTTCATTCTGGAAAATAACTCGGTGGTGGAAGAAACCGAAGATGCCTACCGTACCGTGGCGGGAACATACAATGGAATAGCCCTGGCATTTGAGGATATCACCGCCAATTCTATTCCTAAATATGCAGAAGCATGCCGGGACAGGATGCTGGAAGCCAGGTCGGCAGCTATTGCGACCGATATTGTTGACCTTTCTCCGGAACGGTTCCTGGTGGCGGAAGAATATGCCGTAAATGCGGAAGCAGCCTGGGAATTCGGGGATTATATCATGACCATTGAAAATGCCAAGATAGCCCTCCCCTACTATGTGGCCCTGAAAACCGGGGCTGACGCATACGAAGCCAGGACGGAAATTGAAGACCGGGGTTTTGCATTCTTTGACCGGGATACCTTCAATATGGCAGATGAAAAAGGCCTTTTGGCAATAGTCCTGTATGATGAAGGCGATATAGAAGATGCACTGATCAGTGCCCAGCAGGCCCTGTCGGGATACAACACTGTATTAAGGAAAGCCTGGTTCAGCCTGGCCACCCAGGAAGGCAATGCCGCCACAGGAGCCAGAAAGGCCGCGGTGGATGTAAAGGCCCCGGTGGCGGTTAAGCAGGAATTCGACAAAGCCGATGCAATCTACAGACAGGGACAGGCATCCTTCAGATCCGAGGATTATCAAATTGCCGCCGAATCCTACGCCCAATCCGTTTCCATGTTTGATACGGTAAGGGAGTTGGCAGTATATAAACGTGACCAGGCTCAAGCTGCAATTGATGCCGCTGAAAAGAAAATCCTAGAAAGCGAACACACCGCAGAAGAAGCTGAGGCCAGACTCGAAGGAGGTGCACAATGAAACGTGCTTTAATAATTGCTTTGTTGCTCACTTTAGTTATTAGTGTCCAGGTTTTTGCCCAACATTTTGATTTACCCGAGCCTGTCTTTGTAGAATCTACTGCTGCTCCTGAAGTGCTGGCAGAAGCATCATTCGTATATCTTCCGGCGGTTGCAGTATTTGATCTGCCCGACTTTGCCGATGTGGCATATCTCTGGGCTTTTAATCCCGGAGATGCCGCAGAAGAGATTGATTTTACCTCGGTGGCAACCCTGGTAGCCGCCGCATCCAGTGATGCCGGCGGGATTATTCCCAACAGCATCAGGAACAACCAGTATTTCCGGGAAAGTGTCCGTCTTAAGCAGATGGCCCAGAGTTCATTTGATTCCGGCGATTACGATGCTTCCGCCAACTATGCCGCGGAATCCCTCCGGTATGCACAGCTTTCCGATGAATACGTGGCACTGCAGCTGAAGATCCGCGAGGCCGATGACGCCATTAAACAAGCCAAGGACCGCATGGCCTGGGCAGTTTCCAGGGGTATCGACAAAACCTACCCGGATCAGTACAACCGGGCCCAGGCTTCCTACACCGAAGCCACCACTGCCCGGGAAGCAGAAGACTGGGAAACCGCCATCAAGGCAGCCCGGAATGTTCTGTACGTGTTAGGTGATGCCCAGGATGTGCTTCCTCTGCCCGCCCAGTACACGGTGCGCACATGGCAGGGAGAAAAGGATTGTCTCTGGAATATAGCAGGGTATTCATGGGTTTACGGAGATCCCACCAAGTGGAAGGTTCTCTATGAAGCCAATAAATCCAAAATGCCCCAGCCGAATAATCCCGATCTGATCCATCCCGGTATGGTTCTGGACATTCCCAGCATCAAGGGTGAAACCCGGCAGGGTATGTGGCAGTCCGGACGGACCTACGCTCCGCTCCCCCGCAAGTAAAGACATAATGCCGAGGCCATGAGGGCGTGCACATAGGGTGGACGCCCCATGCCTTGGATTACTTCCTTCACCGGAACTAATTCAATATCTACAAATTCATCAATATCTAAATGCTGTTTCCCGGTATTAACTAAATCCCTGGCAACAAAGAAATGAACCCTGTTTGACATAATCGCCGGATTCGGACTGAAAACCCCCGCATATTCCACATTATTTGCTATATAGCCGGTTTCTTCCTGCATTTCCCGGACCGCCGCCTTATGACTGTCTTCACCGGGTTCAAAAACACCTCCGGGAAATTCCAGGCTCAGTTCCTGGGAACCATGCCGCCACTGGCGGACCATCACAAAATAATCTTCATCATTTTTTTTCAGAACCGGAATGATTATTGCCCAATCCGGGGCATCCATCACCGTAAATGTGCCAACTTCACCGTTGGGTGCCCGGCTCTTTAATTCAGCAATGTTAAAAACCCTGGTATTAAAAATGATATTTCTGTCTTCCAGAGACCAGATGAGGTTGTTTTCGTTTTTCTTCATACCTTATACATACCATAAAAAATGCCGGAATGTACATGCAGGATATATTTAAAATGATTTGGAAAACATTGATGGTATTGTTTTTTCTGGAATAATTTCAATCCTTCGGGAGCCTCGGAAGCCGCCTTTTGAGCTGGCAGTGGAAAATTTTATTCTCTCCTCTGTGTAATTTGTTCCTCTGTGTTGATTTCAAAGGCCCTTCAAAAGGAGCTCTGGAGAAAATCTCTTTTCCTTATTGGTGGTTTCGGGGGTTTCGAAACATCAAAGGGACCGAAAAACCATATTTTTACGGATTATTTCACATCGATTCTTCGTTGGAAACTGTTTCGATATCCCCCGGACCGCAGAGCCATTCCTCCAACTGGGACAACAATACACTGTCAACCCGGGCTTCCACCTCAATATATTCATCATTATACGATTCACTGATCACGGTTCCCCGGCGGTGAAGCAGCGCAGGCAGGTCTGTCCTGGATGAGGGAAACCGGAAACAATATTGATTTACCGACAGGGTTTCATCGATACGTTTTGCCAGCTCATCCAAGCCCAGACCTGTTTTAGCCGAAACCGCTATGCTGCGGGGATACCGTCTATGCAGATCTTCCAGGGTTTCCTGGCTGGTTTTATCAGCCTTGTTAAGGACCAGTATCATAGGTGTCGCATCAGCCTTAAGCTCCCGGAGAACATCCATGGTGGTCTTATAATACCTGTCCGCATCAGGATCGGAAGCGTCCAGTACATGGATCAGCACCGATGCCAGGGAAGCCTCTTCCAGGGTTGATTTAAAGGCATCCACCAGATCGTGGGGCAGACGGCGGATAAATCCCACCGTATCGGTAAGAAGGACGGGCCTGCCCTTGCCTATTTCCAGGCGCCGGGTGGTCGGGTCCAGGGTGGCAAAGAGCTTATCCTCCACAAAGGCATCGGCCTGGGTCATGGCGTTTAACAGGGAAGATTTTCCCGCATTGGTATACCCCACCAGGGCACAGCCTGGAATGGGTATTTTTTCACGTTTCTTCCTCTGTGTAGCCCGGTTCTTCCGGACCTCCTTCAATTCTGCCTCAATTTTATGAATTTTCTGTTCAACCTGCCGCCGGTCCATTTCCAGCTTTGTTTCTCCGGACCCTTTGGTGCCGTAACGGCCTCCCTTTTGGCGGTTTAAATCGATGTATTTATGGGTTAATCTGGGTAAAGAATACTTTAACTCGGCTAAATTAACCTGTAATTCCGCTTCCCGGGTCCTGGCGCGGCCGGCAAAGATCTGGATAATCACTTCCTGGCGGTCCACCACGGCAATTCCGGTCAGCTTTTCCCAGTTTCTCTGCTGTGAAGGGGTAATTTCCTGGTCAAAAATGATACAGTCCGCCTCCAGTTCACGGACTTTTCCGGCGATTTCCTCCGCCTTGCCGCTGCCCATACCATATTTTGGATGATGTTCCCGGATATGAACCGTCTCAAGGGCAATAATTTCCACCCCTAATGTACCGGCTAATCCCGCCAATTCCTTTGACAGGGATTGGGATTCCTCCCGGTTTATATTGCTGTCCTGGATTCCAATAAGAAAAGCCCTATTGGGCTGGTCTTCTACTTCATGCATTTCTTTCATCTATAGTATAATTCCTCAAAGAACTGTTTTAAAAACAATGTATCCCGGAACAGGACTTTTTTAATAAATATAAAACCTCCGATTTCCCAAATCCGGCGTCTGAATAACCGGGTTTTTAAACCATTCTGGTATATAATTTTATCAAAAAACGATGCTTTCTTAAAACAGAAGTATATATTTAATAGTAAAGGATTCCGATAATATAATGAAGTGCTGAAACAGGAAAATCGAAATTGACAGTATCACAAAAGGCGTCTTTGAGCTTACTAATATCAGTTTTTCTCTTTGCCATCTTTACGGTTGTTTCCTTTGTAGGACTTTTTGACCTGGTGGAAACCCGTTTCTATAATCCTTCTATTACAAAAAACCTGTCCCGGGACCTGCAGCAGGATACCCGGACCATCCAGGATTACATTAAAGAACTGGATACCCGTTTTTCTATTACCATCCAAAATGAAGCCGTCCGGCGGAGTTTCCTGCCGAATCAAAGCGCTGAAGATATTTTTGAACGTTCCAAGTTATTTGGAACCCTTATGGAATCCCTGGGGGGGCTTCAGTCCGTCAGATTTGTGGATGCCGCGGGTAGGAGAATCCATTATTCAACTCTCCTGTCGGACATACTCCACCAGGACCGGCTGTCAATTTCCTACCGTAATTATGAAGAGGAAAATGAGCCATTCCCCTACAATGAAATTTCCGTCCCCAACCGGGGTGAAACAAAGCTGACCCTGGATTCCTCCCAGGACAGAATGCTGTTTTCCCTCCCGTTTTATGATTCGTATAATGTATACCGGGGAACCGCTATTTTCTCCCTTTCCGTCCGGGCAATTTCCGACCGCCTTTTAAGTGAAGGTCTCATCAAATACGGGGAGGACGTGTCGATTATATCCGGCCCATCGGGAATCGTCATCGGTATGCCCCGGGCCGGAAAGGACGCCCTCGTGAATGCGGTCCGTACTGTCTGGAACGAAGGTATCACCACCCTGACTCCCCTGGACTCAGGGAATAATGGGTTGTCGTTTGCACTGATCTCCGCAAAAACTGATCAGGGTATTTTTATCGGTAAAATTGCGGACGAAGCATTATTTGAATTCCCCTTTGCCATGAAGCTCATACTTTTGGCTTCCTTCTTTTTAACCACCTACCTGATCATCTTCCTGCTGTTTAATCTGCAGCAGGATTCCATGACGGTTATCCAGAACAGGCTGAAACGTCTTCAGATCAGCCTGTTTGAAGAATACTATGACCGCAAGGGTGATATGGACTGGTCCCGCTGGAGCCGGGAACTGGAACAGCGCCGGGAAGAAGTCCGGAACGAATTGAAACGGGGAATCAAAACAAAACCGGGCAGCCGGGGTGATTTGGATATTGATACCCTGTTTGACAAATCCTGGGATGAAATGGCCGCCGTGATGGGTTCCCGGGAACAGCCTCAAATTAATGCAAATATTGATGAAGACAAACTTTCTTCTATATTGAACCGGGTTCTGGCTGCCGCATCCAATGTTCCGGCATCCGCGGGGATCCCCGAACTTCCCCGGGAAACACAAAAAGCGGATAACCGGAAAATCCCGGACGAACCCGATGACCTGGAAGAACTGGGGGATGCGGAAGAAGTGGCCCCCACCGCAGAACCAGAGGAATTGCTGGAAGAGTTGGAGGAAGATAAAACCTCCCCGGAGGAAGAAGTACCCGAGGATCTTGAAGAACTGGAGGATGAAGGCGAACCAGTGACAACCGCCGAATCCGCTGATCCCATAGAAGAGTTGGAAGAAATCACAGCCCCGCCGGACAGCGAAGTTTTGGAAGACCTGGAAGAACTTAACGAAGAAAGCGATTCTTCCCTGGAAGAACTGGAAGAGATTCCTTTATCCGAAGAAACGGAAGTTGTGGAAGAATTGGGCGATGCGGATGAGCCGGTTCCCATGGAAACCAGCCAGGAAATCCCTGCAGAAGAAAACATCGCCGACATTGCGGAACAGCTTGAAGAATTGGAAGAACTGGACGATGCGGATGGCCCCGACAGCAGTATCCATCTTGAAAAAGCAGAAGCCGGCCAGGAAAAGAAACATCCGTCAAATATCCGGCTTGCCTTTGGTGATGATGATATCCCCTACATCGTGGAAACCAGCGGTCTGGAATTGGTTGATGACGATGTGGACTCGGTCATTGATATTATTAATCAGAATGAAACATCCGCAGAACCTGAAGAACTGGAAGAACTCGATGAAGCTGATTCAAACGAACGCAGCAAAAAGATGTCCGAGGAAGATATATCCAGGCTGGCCAGCGAAATCGAATTCAGTACTGTCGATGAACAGGATGAAGATCTGGATCATAACCTGGAAATTTATTCACCCTTTGACAATATCTTTGTAGATGATGACATCCCCCCGGAAGAACCCGAGGACAGCAGTGCCCCTTCGGCAAACCTGGAAGAAGTCAACTCCTCATATACCATGTCCCTGGTATATAAACCTTTCCAAAGCGAAACGATGAACAATCCGCCCGAACTGGAACAAGTAGATTCCGGCCAGGACTCGGCGGACACCGCTGAAGAAATCGAGGAAATACCGGAAGAAGTTCTGTCCCAATCCGGCGACCCCCAGGATGATACGGTCATTGAAGAACGGGATGGTGTGAATTATATCAGGGATTCCAATATCAGCACAAACGGAAAAAACCTGGATCCCAATTTCAAGGACCTGGTGGAATCGGTCTTAAAGAAGAAAGACGAAGAATAATCCTGTTATTTTACTACACTGTAACTAACAAATATTTCATTTGGCAATTCATCGGCTTCAATTATCAGGATCTCTCTATGTAATTCCCAAACTTTTGATCCCATTACCATATAGTGTATATGGCAATCATTCTTATAATCCCTAATTACATCAAAATTACCGCCGGAATGGGCATATACCGCCCGGACAGCAAGTCCATGTTTCTTTTCCAGATTTTTCTTTGCAAGTTTCAAATACTCATCTTCCTCTAATTCAACATAGGATGAATATTCCAGGATTTTTATATATTCGCTTTTTTTATCGTCCGGCATTATTAAAAAAGGAACGTCCACTACATCATATTTGTCAATTGATGAATATGGTGTGGTGGTCCGGTTTATCCATAGCGAGGCCTGGTCATAATCTTTCATTTCATGTTTTCTTGAAGCGCAGCATGAAATAGATAAGGAGATCAAAAAGAGTCCCATTGTCTTGTAAAAAACAGATATCACAATTTCCCCCTTATCCTTCAGGATTAGTCCGGACAGAGGAAAAACCTATTTTATCAGCTGCCGGGGATTAACCGTAACTCCGTTCTTGTATACCGTAAAATGAAGGTGGGGGCCGGTACTCAGGCCGGTGCTTCCGACGTCGCCTATCCTGTCGCCGGTACGGACATAGTTTCCGGTTTTTGTCCTGATGACGCTCATATGGGCATACAGTGTTCTGTAGCCGGAATGATGGGTAATTACTACATAATTACCGGATATATCGTCGTAGCCTGTGGCGGTAACCCGGCCTGACATGCCTGCTTTAATCGGCGTGCCTGTGGGAGCTCCAATATCAAGTCCTGAGTGGAACTGGCGTACCCCCGTGAAAGGACTGGGCCTGTATCCGTAGAGGGACGTTATATATCCATTGATGGGCCATATAAAGAGATCCCCGTTGATTTCCTGGACTTCCACCATGTTCAGCCGGGCGCCGGGAAGGAATAATCTGGAATTGGGATAGATGGTTTCGGAAAACAATTCATTGGCTGTCTGAATAGCCCCGGATTCGCTTTCATATTTTTCTGCCACAGCCAACAGTGTGTCGCCGGATTTAACCGTGTACATAATTCCATCCTGGTTGGGGACCTTAAGAACCTGCCCAATCTGGATGAGCCTTGAGTTTTTAATGCCGTTTACGGATAGCAGCGTATCCTGGTTTAACCCAAAATTCTGGGCAATTTCCCCGATGGTATCGCCCTTTTCAATTTTGTAGGAAAAATAGGTTACCATTTGGGGTTTTGAATACTCCACCGGTTCGGGGACACCCGTCAAAACCTCATTCAGTTCAGCTGAAATATCACTTTCAGCAGCCAGGGGGTCCTCCATAACAGGAAGCATTCCCATCCCGGTCTGCTTTCCGCCGAAAATTGAAAAAACAGATGCGGCATTTATACTCTGGAAGGAGCTAAACAAAGAGAGGTTGAATAACTGGAAATAAAATACCAGGAGAACCAGGCACATGCAAAGGATGTGCTTATTATCAATTTGATACTTTTCGGTAAACCCTATACACACCAGTTGAAGATCCCGGAGTTTTGCCATAAAAGACTTAAAACCGCTGCCGCGGGAAGGGTACTTTTTCTTATTGCGAGAATCAGCTTTTTCCAATAATCCCATAATCAATTCTGCTTGAGCCGGTTTTAAAACCCGGTTGGGGATAACCCCGTCCTGGAAACGGGGGATAAACCTCCGTTACTTCCGTTAAACACAAGGAAGCCGCCTCAAAAAACCTTTTTGAAACAGTCTTACTTTATTAAAACAGGTATAATTGCAGTCCAATTCCGGAAATCCCTGAAAACCAGCGTTTCCGGAGGACCCATAATGATTGAATCAAAAGAACTGCAATTTGTTATATAATATATCGGTTTTTAAGATTTTGCAATTGAGGAAAAGAATTTTTCAAGAATTTTAATCAGGACAATTGTTTTTTGATTATGGTTACTTCACTTAAACCCGTAAAATCCGTAGAATATATATAAATCAAAAACCTCGCCGCAGAGCAGCGAGGTTTGTTGGTTCTGTAGGGTATGGATTTTATGTGGGTTTAATACCATACAATGTTCATTTACAAGATTTTAAGAACGCCGCAGAGCCTCGCATGCGGGAGCGTGCAGACGGTGTTAAACCCACTTGCGAATAAAAATATGGGAGATCAGGTATGGCGCATTGTACTGTTCCGGAGGCGGAAGCAATTTTAGATAAGGAATTTCCGGTCCTGGATAAGGGTTTTATCCGTCTGGTGGATTATTTGGGCGGGGATGAACGGGTGGTTCAATCCGCCAGGGTTTCCTATGGTGCGGGGACCAAAAGTTACCGGGAAGATGCGGGGCTTATCGATTATCTGCTGCGGAATCAGCATACCTCCCCCTTTGAGCAGGTGGTTCTGACTTTTCATATGAAGCTTCCCATTTTTGTAGCCCGCCAATGGATCAGGCACCGGACAGCCAGGTTAAACGAAATTTCCGGCCGGTATTCGGTTATGAAGGATGATTTTTACATCCCCGCAGATGCGGACATAGCGATGCAGAGTACCGACAATAAGCAGGGCCGGTCCGAAGAAGTCCTGGACCGGGAAACCACCGCCAAAGTAAAAGCCGCACTGGAAAAGGGCCAGCGCAATTCCTATGCCGAATATACCAGTCTGATTGACTCCGGGATTGCCAGGGAACTGGCCAGGATCAACCTTCCTTTATCACTCTATACCGAATGGTACTGGCAGATCGATCTGCATAACCTGTTCCATTTCCTTGAGCTCCGGCTGGATGCCCATGCCCAGAAGGAAATCCGGCTTTATGCGGAGATCATGCTGGATATCACCCGGAAGGTGGCTCCCCGGTGCTGTGAATCCTTTGAAAAGCATATTTTGGGCGGAGTCCGGTTTTCCAGGGAGGAACTGTCGGAAATCAAGCGGCGCCTGGGCAATCCAGACGCAGGTACACCGCTGGAAGGCAAAGCCCTGGAGAGGTTTGAAGAAAAGCTGCGGACCGGCCATCAAAAATAGCAGGCAAATCCTTAAAACTGGAGACCCCGGAGTCTTTCCTCTGTGCATATTCTTCAACAGAAGTTTGGGAATATGCGCATTTTCCATTGCATCCCTTGCAAATTATCCGGCATTCCTTCTATTATTGAACCATGAACTCACTTGATTCTGTCTTTGACAGTCTAAAAACCGCCCAGGCTTCTCTGGAACTGGCAAACCGTAATGCCAAAGATAAAGCCCTGCGGGCTGTTATCACTGCCATAGATGAAGACCGGCGGGCCATTCTCGCTGCTAATGTCCAGGATATGGATAAAGCCAGGGCCGGCGGCATGAAGGAAGCCCTGCTGGACCGGCTTGCCCTGAATGAAAAGCGGATAGATGATATCACCGAAGGAATTGATACGGTAATCCGCCAGGAAGATCCTATTAATAAGGTGAAAGCCGGATGGGCCCATCCCAACGGCATGTTTATAGAACAGGTTACCGTCCCCATGGGGGTGGCAGCCATCATTTATGAATCCAGACCAAATGTAACGGTGGACGCTTTTTGTCTTGCCTACAAGGCCGGCTGCGCTATCCTTCTCCGGGGATCCTCCGCGGCGCTGCGGTCAAACCAGGCCTTGGTATCCGCGATTAAGCGGGGTCTTAAAAACGGCGGGGGCTTCCCCGATGCGGTGGAGCTGGCCGATTCGGGCAGCCGGGAGGATGTGGATATTATCCTGAACGCCCGGGGAAAGATTGATGTGGTTCTTCCCAGGGGCGGCAAGGACCTGATCCAGCGGGTGGTCCAAAACGCCCGGGTTCCGGTAATAGAAACCGGAGAAGGAAATTGCCATATATACGTGGAACCCAGTGCCGATATGGATAACGCCGCGGAAATGATAGCCGCGGCAAAACTGCAGAAACCCGGCGCCTGTAATTCGGTGGAGACCCTTTTGGTCCACTGGGATGCGGTGGAAGCTCTTATGCCCAGGGTTGCCGGGATTCTTGCAGGAAAATCAGAATTGCGGTGTGACGGGGTAAGCAAAAAAGCTATCGGCCCGGTACCGGAAAATCTTGTTCTGAAGGATGCGGATGAATCCGACTGGGGCACGGAATTTCTCGACTATATCATGGCGGTAAAAACCGTGTCCGGGGTGGATGAGGCCATCGATCATATTAATCGATACGGGACAAAACATTCCGAGGCAATCCTGAGCAGCGATCTCAAATCCATTGAAGCCTTTGAAAAACGGGTTGATGCGGCTTGCATTTATTCCAATGCATCCATCAGATACACCGACGGCGGGGAATTCGGTTTTGGAGCCGAGCTGGGAATCAGCACTCAAAAATTCCACGCCCGGGGTCCCATGGGACTTGAGGCTCTAACCACTATCAAATACCGTATCCGGGGACAGGGACAGATCAGGTAATCATATGATTTCACAGCTTATAAATGATTCACGCAAAATAGTAATCAAGTTCGGGTCCAATACCCTGGCAGATAAGAACGGCCATATAAACAGGGAATACCTGGAAGAATTTGCGAAACAAACCCATTCGTTAATTGAACATGGGAAACAGATTGTGATTGTTTCCTCCGGAGCCCGGATTGCAGGGCTGGGGACCATGGGCAAGTGGGCCCGGAAGCAGGACATCCACTACAAACAGGCTCTGTGTGCTGTTGGCCAGGTGGAACTCATGGAAGCCTGGCGCAGGGCATTCCGGCCCCTGGATATACACATAGCCCAGCTGCTGCTGACCAAGGACGACTTCATCGATTCCATCCGGACCCTCAATATCAGGAATACCCTTTTTACGCTGGTGGATGAAGGCATAGTTCCCATCATCAATGAAAACGATTCGGTCTGCATCGATGAAATAAAAATCGGTGATAACGACAACCTGGCAGCCCTTTCGGGAATTCTCTGGAGTGCCGACCTGGTAATCCTGTTCAGCGATATTGACGGGCTCTACGATAAAAACCCCAAGGAGTTTTCCGATGCCAAACACATCCCCGAAGTCCGGGATCTGGATAAAATGAAGACCTCCATAAATATCGGAAGCGCCAACAGTTTCGGTACGGGCGGAATAGCTACAAAGCTGGAAGCAGCCCAACGGGTAGTATCATACGGTATTCCCATGATAATCACCAACGGCAGCAATCCCAGGGCAATCGATGAATTGTCCAGGGGAAACCAGCGGGGTACCGCTTTTTTACCCCAATAAAACCATAGGGAAGGTTTATTATGGATAAATCTATTGCATGCATCGGCAGCGGCAACATGGGGAGCGCCCTCATGAAGGCGGCGGCAAAAACGATAAAAACAATTTATCTTACCGATGCGGATACCAAAAAAGCTGAAGATACCGCAAAGGAACTGGGAGTCCAAACCGTATCATCAAATACCGAAGCCGCGGAAAAGGCTGATTATATTTTTATTGCGGTCAAACCGAATACGGTAAATAGGATTCTTGAAGAAATTGCACCGGTCCTAAAAAAGCGTATTAAAAAAGGGAATCCTCCCTGTCTTGTTTCAATGGCCGCGGGAATTTCCATTGATTCAATCAGGAGTGTTCTGAAAGTAAACAACCAGGGGATTGTGCGGATTATGCCGAATACTCCGGTGCTTGTTTCAGAAGGTATGGTCGCCCTGGCATCTTCCAATGTAAAAGAAGAAGTCATAAAGGACCTGATTTCTATTTTATCCTCCGCGGGAATTGTGGATTGCGTGGATGAATCCTATATTGATGCGGTGACAGCCATATCCGGTTCCGGTCCTGCTTTTGTTTACATGTTTATTGAAGCTTTGGCGGATGGTGCGGTGGAAGCTGGTTTACCCAGAGACAAGGCTTTACGTTATGCGGCCCAAACGGTTCTTGGTTCCGCTGCCATGGTAAAGGAAACCCGGCTGCACCCCGGCGAATTGAAAGACCGGGTAGCATCCCCGGGGGGAACCACCATTGCGGGAATTGCGGCCCTTGAAAAAAATGCTTTCCGGGGAACAGTTATTGCAGCGGTAAAAGCAGCTTTTGATAAATCGAAAAAGCTGAACTAACGAACATAAGGGAACTTCTAAAAACTTCAGTTTTTAGAAGTTTTCCTTAGATGTAAGATGGAGAAACTTTTTTATTTCGAGCCTTTTTCAAAACTCGGTTAGTTTTGAAAAAGGCTTGTGCAGAAAGAATGCTCTTTCCTTACCCATAAATAAAATAGTAGTCTTTCTGCACTTACATCTAAGGTTGCATTTTCAAAATTTGACATTTTGAAAAATCTTCACAATATAAAAACTAAGAGGACCATCTGTAACATTTTGTTATGGATGGTCTTCTTGATTTATTGATTATAAAACTGACCGAATTTCTTATTGGATCTGCTGTAATACTCTGTTATATAATAGAAACGAAACTTTTCCATTTTTCCGGCAGAAAATAAACACTGCAATTTCTATTTGTTTTTATAGGGAAAGATAAACCGGATAATGGTTGATTCAAAGGGTTTGCTTTCAATGGACGCATTGCATGTGTCCTCTCCAAAAAAAAGGATGAGCCGTCTGAAAGTATTTACTAATCCTATGTGCCGGGTTTCCTCTTCATAATCATCCCGGGCATGGAGGTCGAGAATTTTTTGTTTCAGGGACCGGAGCATAGAGGGATCTATCCCGGGGCCATTGTCCTCTATGGAAAAAAGAATATTTTGAGAAGCTTGTTTTTTTATAGTAAGCTGGATGATTCCCTGGGTTTTAAGCTGTTTGATTCCATGTTCTATGGCGTTTTCAATCAACGGCTGGATGAACATTTTAGGAACCAGCGCATCCATCAAATCAGAATCGATATCTTTTTTTAAAATAAATTTTTCATTGAGCCTTACCCGCTGGATATGGGTATAATAATCTGCGCATTGTATTTCATCGGCTAAGGTTACTGTGGATGATGCGGCGAAGGAATATTTAAGTAATGCCCCCAGGTCCTGCATCATGGTGATGGTGGGATTTTTTACATCTTCCAGGAGCCCCCTGATCCTCCAGCTTATAGAATCCAGGGTGTTAAACAGAAAATGGGGATTGATCTGATTCTGGAGCGCCAGCAATTCCAAAGTTCTCGACTTATACCGTCTTTCGGACAGCTGAACCTTGAGATACTCATTCTCCACAAAGTTGCTGATAATATTATGGATGATCAGATTATACTGGGTGTTGTTCCCATCCTGTACAAGTGCCGGCAAGGGTTCTCCCAACTCGGCTTTTCTGAATAATTCAATGATGTTATTGATGTTGACCTGATTCTTCCGGTGGTTGATAAAAATAAACCATATGCCTGTGGCCATCACCACCACACAAAGTATCACCGTTGCAATAAGAATAAGATTGGAGACCTGATAAAATGATTTGCTGTCTATGGAAATATAGGTCAATCCATATTTGGGGTCTTCAAGCTTTGTAATCTGCTCTGATCCGTTTCTGAACCTGATGTTGATATGATTTTTATCACCCTTCAGTAACTGCTGCATATAATTTGCCGGAATGCTGTCATATACATCCTGGTTAATTATACATTGATCACCGGAAAGAACCGTAATGGAAGGACCAAAGGAATTTTCCAGATAACTTTGGTTGATATTCATGACAATCAATCCGGAACCGGAAGCAAGCCCTGCGGATGGCAGCAGTGAATAGAGGCTTATGATTTTCCGGGCATCTATCAGTTCAAATTGCTTTATGTTTTTTGCTTCAACCTTAAAAAAGGGTTTACTCAGGTTTGAAGCATGGACATACCACGAAGTGTCATAATAAGTGTCCAGAGAAACAAATCCCCTGTCGGAACTCAGGAAACGTCCTTCTTCATTGGGAAAATAAATAATGATGGATTGTTTTGCCGGTACTGATTTTGCTTCACTGGCAATACTGGTTACCACAATGTGGTTCAGAAACTGGTAGCTTCTGATATTAACTATATTGGTGTTTCCGCTTCTTAGAATTTCCTTAATATCATTTACTATACTTGCATTGTTGCCAATATAATTTGATACATTCTGGAGATCCTGGAACAGAACATCAAACTGCATCTGGGTTTCCGAAAGTTTTGTTTCAACCATTTGCTGCAGCTCGGTATCCGCATATCTGATAAAAACCAATACCGACAGGATACTTAAAAAAATCAACGGAAGGATGATGAGTATGAGAGGACGCAATGATATGAATCGTTTCTGTAATCTATGCATTGCCCGATGATCTGAAGTCTCTGGGACTTTTCCCGTAATACCGGGTGAAAGCCCGGGAGAAATTATTGCTGTCCGAATACCCAATCATATCACTGACTTCACAGACCCGCAGGGTATAATCGTTCAGCAGTTCCTTTGCTTTTTCCATTCTGATTTTCATTAAATAATCACTGAAGGATTCGCTGGTTTGTTCCTTGAAAAACCTGCTCAGGTAATTAGGATTGATTTTTACCACCTCCGCAGCGGAGGCTAGGGTGGCGCCCCGGTAGTTTATTTTTAAGTATGTTTTGACAGCCTCGATCAGTTTCTGCTGTACAGGTATGTGGGTTTCTGATTCTTTTTCCGCTTCAGCGGACACCATGTGCTGTTCATCAAAATCCCTTTTTATTGAAATGAACAGAGAAGAAAGTTCATGGTAATCGGTAGGTTTCAGAATATAATCCACCGCATGAAGCTGCAGTGCCGAACGCATAAAGTCATAATCGCTGTATGCAGAAAGAAATACAAACCGTACGGAATTGTTGCTTTCCCGTAATTTTTGAGCTACCTCAATGCCGCTCATCTTTGGGAGTTTTATATCACAGAGAACCACATCTACCGTATGGGTAAGAAGGTAACTGAACAGTGTTTCCGCATCTTCAAAAGCAGCTACCACCTTGAAACCTATATCATTCCATGGGAAATACTGGGTCAAACCGTTCCGGATTTCATAATCATCATCCACAATGACCAACGAATATGGCATATAATTTCTCTTCTAAGTATCCTATAATGGGTTTTGCCGGAAGTCAATGTAAAAATTTACCCATCGTATTTTTCCGCTGCCGGATAATTTAACCCCAGGATTGTATTATTGACAGTTCATGTGCCGGGTGAATCACCGGATGCAGCCATGATCATTCGGCGCTGCCTTACCCTGGAAAGGGTTTCCGTGAGGTCCTTCCGGTCTTCCTGGATTATCATTGATTTTAGTTTATCCAGACTTGATTCAAAACGGGTGATACATCCGGTTAATTCATCCCGGTTCTCCAGAAACAATTCCGTCCACATAGGAGCATTAAGCATGGCAATTCTCGTGAGGTCCTCAAAACTTCCGCCGCCGAACCGGGTGATTTCCGGATCCGCTTCACAGTCAATCAGGGCTGCGGCAATCACATGACAGAGCTGGGATGTAAAGGCGATTTTCCTGTCATGGTCGGCGGCGGTGGTTTCGGTGATCCGGCCGAAACCCATCCTCCGGATCAGTTCCTTTATAAAATCCAGATTTTCCTGACGATTCCGTTTCAAAGGGGTGAGAATATAATTTTTTCCCCGGAAATTGCATTTTGACGCTTCTGAAAATCCTCCCTTTTCTTTGCCTGCCATGGGATGACCGGGAATAAAATCCAGATCATCCCGAAGGATGACTTCTATCGGTTCTACGGTTCCCCGTTTTACCCCGGAGATATCGGTTATTATTGTTCCCGGCATAAAATCATTCATATGGTTTTCCATAAAATATATTTCTGCTTTCGGATTTAGACATATAAAAACCACATCGCATTGTTTCAGCATAAAACCGGGATCGCAAAATCCTTCATGGATAGTTCTGCTTTTCCGGGCCTGCTCCAAAACGGTTTTGTCCACATCATAGGCCAGGATACGGCCATTGGGGCCAATGACTTTTTCTTTTTTTAAGGTCATGGCCAAGGCGCCGCCCATAAGTCCGAGTCCCACGAATCCAAAACAGCAGTCTTCTATTTTTTTCATGCCAGGACCTTTTCTTCTATGACCGCATACTGGCGGATGGTTCCCATAAGAGCCGCAAATTCATCCGGTGTCAGGGATTGTTCTCCGTCACAAAGCGCTGCTTCGGGGTTGTTGTGAACCTCTATGATAAGTCCATCCGCTCCTGCTGCAATTGCCGCTTTGGCCATGGCTGGAACCAGCCACCTGATTCCCGTGGCATGGCTGGGATCCACAATTACCGGAAGGTGACTTTTCTTTTTCAGAATTGGGACAGCGCTCAGATCCAGGGTGTTTCTGGTAAATGTATCAAAACTGCGGATACCCCGTTCGCAGAGAATCACCTCCTGGTTGCCTCCGGCCATGATGTATTCCGCAGCCATAAGAAGTTCCGTCACCGTGGAAGCCATGCCGCGTTTCAGAAGTATCGGTTTGCGGCAGTGTCCCAGTTCCCGGAGAAGATTGAAATTCTGCATATTCCTGGCTCCAACCTGGATAATATCCACGTCGTCAAAAACTTCAATCTGCTGGATCGTCATAAGTTCAGAGACAATAGGCAATCCGGTTTCATGTTTTGCTTCCAGGAGGAGGTCCAGACCTTCGCAGCCCAGTCCCTGGAAACTGTAGGGGGATGTCCTGGGTTTGAAGGCCCCGCCCCGAAGAAAACCGGCTCCGGCTTTCTTTACCTGTTGGGCAATAAGAACAATCTGTTCCCGGCTTTCCACCGAACAGGGGCCCGCAATAATTCCCAGGGAACCCCCGCCAATACTTTGGATGTTCCCCTTTGCCCCGGTTACATTGATCCGGGTATCTTCGGGGTGGAAAAGCCGGTTTGCCATTTTGAATGGTTCCTGAACCCGGATTACCTGTTCCACCAGGTGATGCGCCCGGAGCTGCTCATCATTTATCCCGGTGGTATCTCCCACAAGGCCCAGAACTACCTGGGATGTTCCCTCCGATCGGTGAACTTCCAATCCATGCTTTTCCAGGGCATCGATGAACCGGGTCACATCTTCCCTGGATGTTCCCGCTTTAAGTGCAATAACCATACTGTACACTCCTTTCTATTGTTTTTTCCCAAGGGAAACATTGATTAATACCCATAGAGCATTAATCAGTGTATTCTTTCATGTAGGCAATTCTTTGTGCAACAAAGAATTGCGGAGGGAACCACTGATTGGTCGCATATTGCGACCGGTTTAATCAGCGGTTCCCAAGCAACGATCAATCGCTTTTTGGGCACAAAAAAAGGGAGACCCCTTTCGGAGTCTCCCTGGATTACAAGGTCCTAACGGACTTTTCAGCTTTTCAGGCTGTTAAGTCCCGACTCCGAACAACGAGGAAACAGATAGTAATAAAAGTAATATACTGAAGATGAGAAGATAATATCTGTCCGTTTTTCCGCGGAGTCTTTCATTGATTATTCCTGTTGGAATAAAATATACATAAAGATGAAAAGATTGTCCAGGTACTAACCGGAAAATTCCAGATAAAATCAAAGAAAACCCGGGATTCTCCATGGATTGGGGTACTGAAATTATAATCATATTTATTGCTGCAAAGGGTAAATTTATAAAATAAAATCTTGCCGCATCCGATGTAAATGATATCAGGGAATCTTTGCTAATGATAAAAATGGAAAAAACTGTTTTCCGAAAAGAAGAGAAGCAGATAAAAACAGGAGGCTAGAATGAAGCTAAAAAATATTGTTCAACAAAACAATCTGTTTCTTTTTTCGAATGTAATGTTCCGGATCTAAAAATCAATAGCCGGGTTAAGGCAGTTCTAGGGGTAAAATAATTGAAAAATAATACTTAACTGCTGATCAATTTGATGGTATCGTATTAAAACCACAATCCGGTATTCTTAATATACCCCTGATTTTACTTTTACCTGATGTGTTTCAGCCGGGAAAATCGTTTTTTGTCATCTATCGCCTGCGGGAAACATACTGATATGTTTTGTCATGAAATGATGTGTCCCCGCTCTGATTGATATATATTAGGGAACGATCATCGTTTGCGGAATTCCCCGGTTCGGGCATACACTGAATTAATAAATTTTAGGAGGATGGCATATGAAAAAGATAACAGCTATCTTGATTATTGTCCTTTTTTGCAGCAGCCTTGCTGTTTTTGGGACTGGTCAAAAGGAGAAAGCCCAGGATACGGTGGTATTACGTTTTGCCTGGTGGGGAGATGAACATCGTCATAACGCAACCCTGGCAGCCATTGAAAAATTTGAGGCTGCCCATCCCGGTATTAAAATTGAACCTGAATACCAGGGATGGGACGGGTATCATACAAAACTGAAAACCCAGATTGCAGGAAACTCTGCGCCGGACATTATGCAGACCGATGTGAAGGAAATGCCCGGTATCGTATCCCAGGGAGATGTTTTTTATGATATATCAAAACTCGCGATCAACCTGAACGGCTTTGATATGAAGTTTATTGAGAACTGGGGGAGCGTCAACGGAAAAATCATTGGGCTTCCTACGGGTACCAACGGACAAACCAGTATATTCAATGCCACTCTTATGCAAAAAGCTGGAATTCCCTTGGACAAGCCCATGACCTGGAACGATATTAAGACATATGGTCTGAAACTGAAAAGCAGCAATCCCGATTCTTACATGATTCTTTTAGACCCCATGCAGGTGGCAATCCATATAGTCAACGATTATATCAGCCAGCGGACCGGCAGGGGATTGTTCACCGATAAAAATAAACGGGATTTTTCAGAAGCAGATCTAAGGGAAGTTCTGACATACATTAATGATCTTATTGTTTCCGGTGTTATGGTTCCCTTTGAACAGAGCGCAATCCATAATGTAAACCAAATGGAAAATCCTCTTTGGCTCAATGGCAAGGTGGTTATGTACCTCAACTTTACCACCCATATTGCCAGCGCCCAGGCAAACAGCAAGGGAAAATTCCAGGTGTCCACAGGCCTCTTTCCAATAATGGAAAATGCAAAACAGACCGGTATCATTGTCCAGCCTGCCCAACTCATCTGTATCAACGGAAAAACCAAACATGCCAAGGAAGCCGCACTGTTTGTTGATTATTTCTTCAACAATCCTGATGCGCAAATTGCCCTTGGTTTGCAGCGTTCCGTTCCCGCAGTGGACAGCGCCCGGAAACTTCTGGAAAGCCGGGGAGAACTTGATCCGGTCCTGAACGAAGCGGTAAACCGTTCTTTAGCAAATATCGGAAAACCCTTTAATGTTATTTTTTACGATGCGGAAATCCAGGACATCCTGATTTCGGCGGTTGAATCCGTAGGATACCGGGTATCAACCCCGGCCCAGGCTGCTGCGGAGGCAATCAAAAAATTGGATGCCAAACTGGCGGAATTCTGAGTTTTGAAAATTGCCGTCATGGTAAACATGACGGCAAAAAAATATCCGTGAAACGGGATACAAGGTCCTGTTAGGGATTTTTGTGCCGGGCATCCCATATTCCGTGAAGGATGCCTGACATGGAACCCCTTAACGGTAAGGATTAAACTATGAAACTTTTTTCCAAACGCGGTCTTACAATTAAACAGTTCCAGAGAAGAGGTTTCTGGTATGTGATGCCCTGGGTGATCGGATTCCTGCTGTTCAATATTATCCCGATTCTGACCAGCCTTTGTTATTCATTCACCGATCTTAAACTGCTCAACCAGCCTAAATTCATTGGATTTGATAATTTTAAATTCATGTTTACCCAGGATGAAACTTTTTACCAATCGCTCAAGGTTACCCTTTACTATACTTTTGTTTCAGTACCTGTAAAGGTTGGTTTTGCATTAATAATCGCCCTAATTCTGACTGCAAATATCAGGGGACTTACATTTTACCGGCTCATGTTTTATTTACCCTCAATTCTTGGGGGCAGTGTGGTTATTTCAATCATCTGGAAATTCCTGTTTATGCAGGATGGATATATCAATTACCTGTTTTCGTTCATAGGTATTCCGGCGGTAAATTGGCTGGGACCGAACATGGCCCTGAATACCATAGCCCTTCTGCAGGTATGGCAGTTTGGATCATCCATGGTCATTTTTCTGGCGGCCCTTAAAAATGTTCCCCAGGATTTATACGAAGCGGCCATGGTGGACGGGGCAAAACGGATCAGCACATTTATTCATATCACTATTCCTTTGATTACGCCTATTATCTTCTTTAACCTGCTGATGCAGATGATCCAATCACTTCAGCATTTTACTGAAGCCTTTGTCATAACCAACGGGGGCCCTCTGAAAGCAACGTATCTGTTTGGCTTTAAAGTATGGGAGGATGCATTCAGGTTTTCCAAATTGGGATATGCCTCAGCCCTTTCATGGATTTTGGTGCTTATTATTGTGGCGCTGACTATTATCATTTTTAAAACTTCCAGGTTCTGGGTATATGATGAGGGCAACAATGTCTAGAAAATTAACTTTTAAGAGAATCGCCGGAAAAGGCGTTACATACATTATTATAACCCTGTTTGCTCTGGCTATGATTTTTCCCTTGATTTGGCTGTTTTTTGCTTCCTTTAAGGAGAACAATGAAATATTCGGAACTCTGAAAATACTTCCCGAGCATTTCAGCATTAATGCATATATAAAGGGATGGACCGCCTCAAGCCAGGTTCCCTTCAGCAGGTTTTATGCAAATTCCCTTATTTTGGTTTCCCAGGTGGTAATATTTACTTTGTTGTCTTCCAGCGTAGTAGGATTCGGATTCTCCCGGTTTAATTTCCCCCTCCGCAAAATTCTTTTTGCCCTGATGATATCCGGACTGATGATCCCTTCCACGGTACTGATTATTCCCCGGTTTATTCTGTTCAGGAGTTTCAATTGGATTAACACCTATTATCCCTTTACTATTCCGGCATTGATGGCAAACAATTCATTTTTTATTTTTCTGTTTGTACAATTTTTCCGGGGAGTTCCGAAGGAGTATGATGAATCCGCCTTTGTTGACGGCGCCGGTTCCTTTTGTGTGTTCTGGAAAATTCTGCTGCCCCTTTCAAAATCGGCCTTGCTTTCAACGGCAATATTCCAGTTTATGTGGACCTGGAATGATTTTATCAATCCCCTGATATATATTAACTCGGTGAAAAAATTTCCAATTTCCCTGGGATTGAAAATGACATTGGATACCAGCACCAATATGGTGAACTGGAACCAGATTATAGCCATGGCGGTTCTGGCAATGATTCCAAATATTTTGGTGTTCCTGGTTTGCCAGAAACATTTTGTCAAAGGAATAGCCATGACAGGGATTAAGGGATAGGGAATTCTTTTCAATGTTGAAGAGGATGAAATATATTACACATGCATGTTTATAGTCCCTGCAGCCTGTCAAGACTGGCCGTTATACGTTTCTTTGGTCCTTTGATGTTCCGGGAATCCCGGTACAGGTAACCTCAGCGGCCAGGGATTCCCGGTGGTTGAGGCCCTCGAAACCACCTGCGGCGGAAGATATGCTTTGATAAACTATTTATGAAATAACTTCTAAAAACTTCAGTTTTTAGAAGTTCCCTTTTGTTAATTGTATCTGTCTCATAGGACATAAAAAACCCCAGGATAAATTCCTGGGGTGAAGTATTCAAATGACAGGTATTATATCTTTCCAAGAATTTCCTTCATGGTTTTCCCTTCTTTTTTATACCAGTTATAAAGAATAACCGTGTCTGTCTGCATGCAGAAATGTTTTACCCCCAGGTTTAAGTATTTTTCCGCAGCATCCGGCGCAGGAATTTCCGCTCTGGGGATAATATTTTTTTTCAGGGCGGTGGCAATCATGTATTCCTCGGCCTCCCTAACCGCCGGATGGTTCCGGTTTCCGGTTTGTCCAATACTCATGGAATAATCCCCTGGCCCGAATTGAACCATATCGATTCCGGGAACATCCAGAATGGCTTCCAGGTTTTCTATGGCTTCCTTTTTCTCTATCATAATGGCAATGACCGAATCCTTGGTTGACTGGAGAAATGCCGGGGAACCAATTTCCCGGACGATTTCCGAATCCCTGCCGTGACCCACCCCATGCTGACCGCCGGCACAGGGAGATTCCGCCCTGACCGCATCCGTACACTCCCTGGCATCCGCGGGGGTTCTGATATCCGCAAAGAGCATATTCTGAATCCCCGCGTTCATTCCCCGCAGGGCCAATTCGAACCTGGACTGTTGGGGTATTTTGATCATCCCTGAAAAATGGGGGAAAAGTTCAATGGCCCTGCCAATGTTTTCCAGATCAAAGGGTGTAAAAGGGGCATACTCCGCCAGAAATTCAACGTAATCAAAAGCCTCACTATAACCGATGATTTCCGTGATGGATGCCCAGGTACTTTGTATTCTGGTTCCCAGGGTGGGTATTCCAGCATTGAGTTTTTCCCTTAGGGTATTCCTTTTCATTTGTTCCTCCTATTTCTCTGCTTTTATATGGTAAGCGATGGTTTCGTATTTTTCTTTTAAATCGATAACCAATCCTTTTTCACCGAATGATAGGGATGTTGCCAAGCCCAGCGGCTGTCCCCTGCCGTCCAGGGGTTGAATTGCATAGGATTTACCAGGTTTTATTTGTTTTAGGATGATCCGGCCTAACCCTGGTTCAACCCTGGTAGGGGGCTGTCCCCATTCATTTCCGATAGTACAGGCTTCACCTGATGGAGTTTGTATTGTCCTCAGGTTCATTCCTGTGTTGGCTACCATGGAACATGCAACACAGAGGATGCTTTCGGATGATTCGATGTTCTTTCCGTCCAGGCTTGAAAGGAGCAGGCTGGAAAAAAATCTTACCGTTTCATATATGAAACGGGAGGTTTCTATGTTTTTTTTGTATCCCACATAGCCCAGCTGTTTTTCTGAAGAAATGATCACATGGGAATATTTTTTCTCGTTGTGCCATATAATTTCTCCGGTGTCGCTTTCAAAACAAATTGGTTTTTCATTATCAATTTTCAGATTTACGGGGATATCCGGAATAATCCGGTCTTTTTCAGCATGAAAACAGTCTATCTGGATTCGGTGGATCAGACTGTAGAGCGGGGAAAGGGGTGAAAAGCCGTAGGGAGTAAAATGATTGGAAAGCTGGCTTCTGCAATCCTCCAGTACAGATGTCCGGCTGATGTTTCTGCGGATGGTTTTTTTTGCCCGGGAAAGATCCCCCCGTAAAAACATTAGTGCACATTGGGCGCTTTGAATCATTTTTAGTGGATCGCTGCACATCCATTCGAACCTGGTAACAGCCTGGGTTTTTAATAGTTGAAGTTCCCTGGGCATATGTTCATCAAAATGAAAAACTCCTTCCCAATCACCTCCGGCATACCCGAACCAGAATATACCATCCCAATCCTGCAAAAGTGCATAGGCGGTGTTGACCGGAAGGCATTCGCAGGCAAAGGGACTTGGAAAATGTTCATTGATTTCCGAAACAATAAACGGTTTCCCCGCGGTAATATTCCTGGACAACCGGACCGGCAGGGATTTTTCGGGATGATCCACCATGGCATTCATGGTAAGATGCCAGTCCTTATACCAGTCTTTTGCGCTTCGTTCATTTCTTCTAAGGTTCGGAGTATCCCAGTAGGAATTCCAATAGGCGTGACCGTCAATCACATCCGTTTCTGTTTGGGATTCGGTTAAAGCCAATCCCCCCACATCGGAAAAGCAGTCGGAGGTACCCACAATCAATTGGCCGCATCCCAGCTCTTCCTTCAGGTACTGTTTCATTTCCTTAAAAAAGTTTTGTTCGATCTCCTGGTAAAAGGCAGCTTCATCGGTGAAACGAATGGATGATACCGACCCTGCCTCGGAACAAACTAATCGCCGGACGGTTCCTTCAAGATGATTTTCGCCGGATTCCAGATCCTGCCCCCAGGCTTTCTCCATGGAACTTCTGGTGGGGTACTTCCGCTGAAGATACATATTCCATAGACGGTTCAAGTCATCGATATATGATGATGGAATAGTTCCCCAGGTTTGTCCCAGCTTGACTTGGCCGTTTAATTTATTCCTCATCCAGAATGCAAGAAGACTGTTCTCATTGAGGATTTCCACCAGTGCTATACCGGGATCATCGGCGTAACGCAGCCCGGTAAATGGATTCAAATGGGTCAATAATTGCCGGGCATATTCTTTCTGAAGTTGGATTAACCTCCGGTCGAAATAGGTTACCGCCTTGGCAAACCCAATAGTATCAGAATCTTTTACGCCATCCTCCGCTGTAAAGATCCGGGAAACATTCAGATTAAGATCGATGTAGATTCCTTCTTCCTTGCAGCAGTGTATAAACCAATCGAGCCGGTTCATGGCTTCCGGATCCAGGAATCTGGTCGATTCGGACCGGCCGTCCCAGGGGACTCCCATATCCCTGCCCAGGGGCGCTGCGGTTCCCGATGAATGGCGGATAAGAATTCCCTCGGGCCACCGGTGGTCAATGTGGTGCAGCCTGATACAGTTGATTCCATATTTTGCCATTCTTCCGGCAATGATCCTGGCGGCTTCCGTCGGCGGGAGGGGAGCATTTAAGGTCATATTTTGTCCCCAGATTTTCCATCTGGCGCCGGTGGAAAGATAAAAATGTCCGTCCCTGGCCTGGATAAAGCCGTGAGTACCGGCAGGTTTATGCAGCAGAAAGGACATGTCCGTCGGGCCCTCGCTTGTATCATCCCAGGGGACAATGAATGCAGGCCATTTATCCGTATCAGGAAAATCCGTTTTTATCACAGCTTACCTCGCTATACATTCTCTGGAGAATCAGGATTATCTCCTTATCACTGTATATCCTGCTGATATGGGGGGCAACCAAAGAAAATAGTTTTTCCATTTAATAATAAGATCAGCTACGTAATATGTAAAAATGATATGAAATCATCTTCTATTGATATGTTTAAAAAATGAAAGTAACGGTTTGATACTTTTTTGAATATATACATGGCTGTCATTATTCCCATAACGGATTTATAACTGATTGCAGGGAACTTCTAAGGAAACATTGATTAATGCCCACAGAGCATTAATCAGTGTATTCTTTAATGTAGGCAATTCTTTGTGCAACAAAGATTTGCAAAGGAAACCGCTGATTGGTCGCATATTGCGACCGGGTTAATCAGCGGTTTCCTGAAACTCGCCGGATTTTTAGAGTTGCTTTTAAAGGGGTTTGTTATGAATGTCCTTCTGTATGCTCACCGATGGACCACCGATATGTATGCTCCGCTCCTGGAAAAATTTAAGGATATCAATTTTATGATACCCAAGGATGAAAACGAGTTCTCCAGGTATTTAAACGATGCGGATGTACTGTTCGGTTCGGTGGATAATGATCAGTATAAAACCGCTGAAAATTTAAAATGGATCCAGTACCAGGGATCGGGGGTCAACTGGATTTTTTCTGTAAAGGATTTGATTAATGATAATGTCCCCGTGACCAACACCAGAGGGGCCCATGCATCAACCATTGCTGAACATTCCATGGGACTACTCATCGCCCTGGCCAGAGGATTCTATCCTCTTTTTTTGGATCAGCACAATCATATTTGGCGGCGGCCCCTGCAGGAACCGGCGGTGGGTCTTTTCGGATTATCCCTGGGAATTTTAGGGTTCGGGATGATTGGTCAGGCCCTGGGAGAACGGGCATCGGCTTTTGGTATGGATGTATATACCTGCGATATTAATACAAATGAATCCCGTCAGTATATAAAAG
The DNA here is from genome assembly GCA_031549725.1 of Treponemataceae bacterium. Classification (GTDB taxonomy): domain Bacteria; phylum Spirochaetota; class Spirochaetia; order Treponematales; family Breznakiellaceae; genus UBA937. Next base: position 7,205 of record JAVBPH010000046.1, on the reverse strand, counting down.
AAAAATTTGATATTTCCCAGCTTGATCAATTCCTTTTGAAAATAAACATTCTAATCATTACGGTACCCCTGACCAAGGATACGGAGGGTATGATCGGGCTGAAGGAAGCCGGGCTTTTGAAAAAACCCTCCTACATTATTGCGGTTTCCCGGGGGGGCGTTGTAAAGGAAGACGAATTATGTGAAGCCCTGCGGCGGAATCTGCTCACCGGAGCCGCATTGGATGTACAGGTAGAAAAACCCGTCCCCCCATCTTCACCCCTTTGGGATACACCCCATCTGATCATTACCCCTCACTGTTCCGGAGAATCATCCCAGACCAATCAAATGGTGCTGGATATTTTTTCAGAAAATCTTTCCCGTTTTTTGGAAGGCCGCCCTCTGATAAATGTGGTTGACAAAAGGAAGGGATTCTGATGACGGATGTAACAGGGAAAAAAGTTTTGGTCACCGGGGCCGGAACCGGAATAGGTAAGGGGATCGCCCTGTGTATGGCCAGGTCCGGAGCAGAGGTGGTATTCCATTACCATTCCAGCAGGACCGGTGCTGAGGAAGCGGTGGATATGATCAATAAAAATTCCGGGAAGGCCTATATTCTTCAGGCGGACCTGTCTGTTCCTGAAGCATGCGCTGAGTTGGTTGAAAAAGCATCATCCTTGATGGGCGGCCTGGATGTTCTGGTGAACAACAGCGGCGTTACCAGTCCCATGGGCTTTACGGAGGTGACCCTGGAAAAACTGAATGCCATTTATTCGGTGAATTTCCAGAGTTATTTTTTCTGCAGCCAGCAGGCGGTCAGGGAATTATTAAAGGCCCGGGGCGGGGTGATCATAAATATATCTTCAGTTCACGGTTTTGCGGGAGTCCCGGATAATTCAGCTTATGCTTCAATGAAGGGAGCCATCAATGCCCTTACCAGGGAGCTGGCCATAGAATTAGCTCCGGAGCATATCAGGGTAAATGCTATTGCCCCCGGGCATGTTGAAGTGGACCGGCACTTTACCTACCAGGGATATTCCACCGAGGAAGGCAGCCGGGGAGTGCCCTGGGGACGGGTAGGGCACCCCGAGGATATTGGTAATTTAGCGGTTTTTCTTGCGTCCGATGCATCGGAATTTATCACAGGACAAATTATATATGCCGATGGGGGGCTGACATCAAAGCTTGCACTCCAGTCCCGCCGGTCTAAGGATACATGAAAGGAACAGCCATGCATGCATTAAATACGGAAATCATCAAACCGGGGACTGCCGGTATCGCCTGGTTCGGTCAGAACAGTTTTGCTGTTAAGGACAGCCAGGGGGTTATCATTTTGATAGACCCCTATTTCCCTTTAAACAGGGACCCGGATAAATTTCTCCATGGAAATATACCCGACTATGTGTATGATCTTCAGCCGGATATCATCCTGCTGACCCATGATCATTCGGACCATACGGATGTTGAAACGGTACTGGGATATTGGAATAAAACCAAACAGATTACAATTGTTGGTCCTGCTGAAAGCCTAAGCCGTCTTGCGGCAGGCGGTATTGCCAAGGATCATATGGTTCAGGCAGACCCTGGTGGTTCCCTGGAAATTAAGGGAAACATGATTAATGGTCTTTATTCCAAACATCCCGAGGGAACAGCAGCAAAAACTGCCCGGGGAATGGAAAATCCCATGCCCGCACCTGGAACAACCCATCTTGGATATGTAATTAAAAACGGTGATGGAATCGGTATATATGTCAGCGGTGATTGTCAGCGGGATCTGGCAGAAAGGAAGGATCTCTGGGAGCCTATCCGTAACCTGGCTCCACGAATTGGTCTGCTAACCACCCATCCCACTGAAGGTGAGTTTCCGTTCTTTGCGGATACGGTGAAACTTTCCCAAAAAATTGGGCTGGATTTTGCAGTCCCCGCTCATTATGAATGTTTCAGTTCCCGGACCTATGATCCCTTCCAATGGCAAAGGTCGTTTCCTTTTTATGGACCCCGGCCGGTGATTATCCCCTACAACGGGTTTGCCGTATTTGATCCTGAAAAATCTATCGTACGCTACGGATATTCAAAGATAGATTCCCCGCCAAAAGTAGAAAAGGTCCGGTGGAGCGGGAAGGAAGTGTACCGGATTTGTACCGAATCCTGGGATGGGCTGCTTGATCCGGCAATTGGGGGAAACCTGATCCAGCTAACCCACCGGCAGTCGGGATGTGAAATACTTCATCGGCCTATGAATTACGAAACATATGCAGCAAGGCCCAGGATATTCGGGATTCCGGTGATCCTGCCGCCGAACAGGATTAATAAAGGACGATTCAAGGTTCACGGCAGGGAATATACCATGGTAATCAATTCCCCCGATGGTCATCATTGTCATGGTCCCCTCAGTTTGGACTCATGGAAAATAACAGAGTTTGGAGTGGAAGGAGGAAATCCTTTTATTACTCTTTCCTATGAAAATTCGGAGGATAATGAATTTTATCAATCCTTCCCCCATGAGTTTACGGTTTTGAATACCTACAGGTTTGAACCCGGCCGGGTTGTTCAGAAGGTTAGCTGCAAAAACCTTAGTTCCGAACCAATGCCCTTTGGGATAGGACTGCATACGGCGTTCAGTATTCCTTTTGATATGTCGGGCCGGGCAATCCAGGTGAAATTGCTTTTGCCTGTGGATAAACGATGGGAACTGGATGAAGCCTCAATTCCCACAGGATATATGGCGCCATTGCAATCAATAGAAGACAACTACCGGAGCAGCGGTATACCAATAGATGACCAGGGAATCCGGGATCATTATTCAGGAAAACCCCTGGATACCGATAAGGGACCCCTGAACGGTACTATTCTAAAAGATACCGGAACAGGCGCAGAAATTATTTATACTGCGGAAAAATCCTTTACCCACTGGATGATTTGGAATGACGGAGGATCATCGGGATATATTTGTCCTGAACCCATGACCTGGGTTATTGATGCACCGAACTCAAAACATCCTCCCCATATATCCGGATATAAGGAACTTCTCCCCGGGGAAATCTGGGAAGATGAATTACAGATCCGTATTTCAAGACCTGAAAAAGGAAAGGAGTAAATACCATGGGTAATGTTAAAATGGGAATCATAACAGCATTTCTCGGACAGCAAAGGGACAGGTTCAATTATTATCATGAGGATCTAAGTCTGGATGAGAAATTTTCATTAATGACAAAGATAAAAGATTGCGACGGTGTGGAGATCGTGTATCCCTACGAAGTCAGTGATCCCGAAGAAACTAAACGGCTGCTGGCAAAATACAATCTTCGTATTGCAGCATTGAATGTTAACATAAAGGCTGAACCGGAATTCAGAGCAGGAAGTATCTCCAATTTAAATGAGGCGGTCCGTAAAAAGGCGGTGGACCTTATGCGCCGGGCAAAGGATTTTGCCGAACAGATTGGGGCAAACAAGGTTACCTGCTGTCCCTTGGCGGATGGATATGAGTATGCATTTCAGTACGATTATGGAAAGGCCTGGAAAAATATGTGCGATACCCTAGGGGCCGCGGGGGATTATAAAAAACATATTCCCCTTTATATTGAGTATAAGCCCAGCGAAACCAGGGGCCACTGTTTTATCGACAGCGCATCCAAGGCGCTGCTGATGCTGAAGGATATCGGCATCAAGGAAATGGGGGTCACCCTTGATTTTGGTCATTCCATTTATGGAGGGGAAAACCCTGCCGAGGCGGTATCCCTGTTGTCCCAGAGCCCGTATCCATACTATGTGCATACCAACGATAATGACCAGCGCTGGGACTGGGATTACTTTATCGGCAGCAAGCATTATCTGGAATATATAGAATTCCTTTTCTATTTGAAGAAATTCGGTTACAACGATTACATTACCAGTGATACCAACCCGACCCGCTGGGAAATTATTGATGTCTTTGAAACCAACAACCGGATTACAAACCATATATGGAACGCCCTGGACAGGATTGATCCCGGGGAAATGGAAAAACTTATGTCGGGGGATAATTATTTTAATACCTGGCGGGTGATTGAAAAAGAATTTTTTGTATAAGGACAGGGAATTATGATTTACCGGAGCTATGAAAAAAAAGCCCAGGCCTGGGCCTACGATTTTTTCCGCCATGCCGGGGTCCCCATTAGGCCTGATGAAAAGGATGGTATTGCTATTGTTGACTTCGGACTTAACCAGTTTGAAAAGGAAGGGATGCATCTTTTTACTATGGCGTGTACCAGCCGATATGCCGTGAAAGCCCTGGCCCATCTTCCCTGGCAGACTGAACCGGAACACTGGCATCCCCCTGTGGGGGATGATCCGGGTAAGGAAGAAACCGTCCGGGTGCTCTGGGGGACCTGTATTTTTTACCTCCCCGGCGATACGGGTATTGTGGAAGGAAAAATCCCAGAAGGAAAAAAAAAGGTTTATACCTGCCGGAAGGAACTGGTACTGAAACCGGGGGATCAGATCACTTTGGAACCCGGGATAAAACACTGGTTCCAGGGCGGACCCGAGGGCGCGGTGATTTATACTTTTTCCAGTACCGCCAGGGACGTGCTGGACGGGTTCTCCGATCCACAGGTGAAGAGAACCACCGAATACGTGGATGATTAATTTCCATCCATACTAACAGACAGAAAAAGGAGAGTTGATATGTACAGTGCTGCGGTGATCGCCCCGGGAGAAGTTACCATAGTGGATGTGAAGAAACCCGTTTTAGGGGATTATGATGTGCTTGTTAAAACCGAAATTTCCTTTATCTGTAATGCCACGGACGGAAAAATAATCGATTACCATATGCCCGGATTGGGTAAGGAAAATTATCCCCTCCTGCTGGGCCATGAATCGGTGGGAAGGATTGTTGTGTCCGGGTCAAAGGTACGGAACTTCCCCCTGGGAAGCCGGGCTATAGGCGGTCTGGTTCTTGAACCTGATCCCGTAGACGGATACGGTTCCGGCTGGGGCGGGCATTCCGAGTTTACGGTAATCCGGGATATTAATGCCATGATTGAAGATGGTGTGGCGGAAAAGGATTACAATGAAACATATAAAATCATGAAATGCGTCCCGGATGATATTCCCATTGAAGCTGCGGGTTTGTTGTGTACCTGGCGGGAAGTCTATTCGGGATTTTTTGATGATTTCAAATTAACCCCTGATAAACGGATTATTATTTTTGGGGCTGGCCCTGTGGGATTGAGTTTTACCCGTTTTGCAAAATTGAAGGGATTCAGGCAAATTGTTACGGTGGATCCCCTGGAAAACAAACGGGCCATGGCACAAAAGCTTGGAGCCGATATGGTATTTGCATCCGACGATATCAGTGGTATCCAAAATTATGTAACTAACTATGGAAAGGTGGATGCGGTCATCGATGCGGTGGGCAATGAGAGTATTATCAACACGGCACTGGAATTGATTAAAGGCGGCGGGGACATCTGTGTATTTGGCGTCGTGGGTAAACAGGAAATAGTTCTGCAGAAGGAAAGGGGCCCCTACAATTTTAATCTTCTGGTACATCAGTGGCCTTCCCGGGACGCGGAAGCCGCTGCCCAGGAACCATTGATCCAATGGATCCGGGAGGGAAAGCTGGATTACTCACCGTTTGTTACCAGCGTGTTCAGTGTTTCCGATATTGCCCAGGCCGTGAAGGAAGTTAAAAAGCCCGGTAACATAAAAACCATGCTGCGGTTTGACCGCTAGGGAACCGCTGATTAAACCGGTCGCAATATGCGACCAATCTGCGGTTCCCTTCGCAATTCTTTGTTGCACAAAGAATTGCCTAGATTAAGGAATACACTGATTAATGCTCTGTGGGCATTAATCGGTGTTTCCCTTGCGTGATTCCGGTAATAGCAGCATACTGGAAGGGGAGACTGGTTTATGAATATTGTTGTCCTTGACGGATATACCCTTAATCCCGGCGATATCAGCTGGGATTGTTTTACAACCCTGGGAGATTTAAAGGTCTATGACAGGACCCCTCCGGATCAGATCATCCATCGAATCGGGGATGCCCGGGCTGTCCTGACCAACAAAACCCCCATCACCGATGATATTATGGCGGCTTGTCCTTCTTTGAAATACATCGGGGTTTTGGCGACCGGTTTTAATGTGGTGGATACCAGGGCCGCAGCAATCCGGGGAATCACGGTAACCAATGTTCCTACCTATGGAACAGATGCGGTAGCCCAGCATGTATTTGCATTGATGCTTGAGCTGTGCAGCCATGTGGGGGCCCATTCGGATGCTGTTAATAAAGGAAGATGGACAGCCAGCCAGGATTTCTGTTTCTGGGATTATCCGATAATAGAAATTGCAGGAAAAACCCTGGGGGTGGTAGGATTCGGACGGATAGGACAGGCCGTTGCGCGGGTTGCCCAGGCATTTGGAATGACCGTTCTGGCAAATGATTCTGTTTCTTCGTATTCAGGGAATGAAAAAAATATCCGTTTTGTTTCTTTTGGGGAACTGCTGAAAGAATCGGATATAATCAGCCTCCACTGTCCATTAACCAACGAAACCAACGGAATGATCCATACAGAAACCATTGATAAAATGAAAACCGGGGTTCTTATCATTAATACCTCCAGGGGAGGTTTGGTGGTGGAAAAGGATTTGGCGGATGCACTGCAAAACGGCAAAGTCGGAGGCGCCGGATTGGATGTGCTTCCTATTGAACCCCCGGGACCCGGCAGTGCTCTTATTGGGGCACCCAATTGTATTATTACTCCCCATATAGCCTGGGCAGCCAGGGAATCCAGGGACAGGCTTATGGAAACGGCCTGTAAAAATCTTGCCTCCTATTTGACAGGCAAAATAGTAAATAAGGTGAATTAATTCGGAAATTTTTATTCAAATTGGTTTTTTATGTAAACCTTTTTTCTTCCATCAATGTGTCTCAATTATTAAATGCCGTTTGGAGCCAATTGATTTTCCGGGTTTTGATGTGAAACTATAATCAGAGTATCCTGCAAAAAATGATAATCAAAAACCTCGCCCCAGAGCAGCGAGGTTTGTTGGTTCTGCAAGGTCTGGATGTTATGTGGGTTTAATACCCATACAATGTTTATTGAGGCTTTTTCAAAATGTCAAATTTTGAAAAAGCAACCTTCGATGTAAGTGCAGAAAGAATACTATTTTATTTATGGGTAAGGAAATAGCATTCTTTCTGCAAAAGCCTTTTTCAAAACTAACCGAGTTTTGAAAAAGGCT
>JAVBPH010000094.1:0-6920 GCA_031549725.1 Treponemataceae bacterium | reverse complement strand
GGCACCTCTGAAAATCTAACCGAGTTTTTAGAGGTGCCCGATATATTATATTATATATCTTCTATAATTAAAAATAAAACCTTGGGAATTACCATACAAGTTAAATCAGAAAAAAGAGACCCGGTTTGCTGATTATTCTAACTTATTTTCCATGCCTGGGGCATATCCTGGGGTCTGTTGGAAATGATCCCGCCGGCCCCCAGGGCAATCATTTTCTTTGCCAATTCCGGATCATCAATAGTCCACGGAATAACCTGACCCCGTTTCATAAAAAGCGCCGAAGGCTTTACCTGGGCGTATTCCGGTTTAAGATAATCACACCGGGCTATCCACCGGCCCTGACCGCGCCGGAGAAACCAGGGAACTTCCGAATCCCGGCTCCATATGATGGCCGTGGGGATTGCCGGAAAAAGTTTTTTGAAAGCCCGGAGACTTATGGGATTAAAGGATGAAATGGTTACCGCATCACCGATACGCTTGCCCATGGTTTTTAATTTGTCCGCCACCAGGCCCGGCAGGGGGTCCTGGGAAGTTTTTTTTGTCTTAAGTTCGATATCGATATACATACCAGGACAGAATTCTTCAAGCACCTCTTCCAGCAGCATAACCCGCTCATTTTTAAACTCCGGACTGAAAAAGGAACCAATATCGATTGACCGGATTTCTTCATACCTAAGGGTTTTAATATTCCGGGGATCCCCGGCGGTCCGCATAAATGAATCGTCATGGGCTACCACCAGCTCTCCGGAAGCACATACATGGACGTCCAGTTCAATACCGGGAATCCCCAGCTGCCGGGCTGTTTTAAAGGATGTCATGGTATTTTCCGGGGCCAGGGAGGAACATCCCCGGTGGGCAAAAAGAAGGGGCCGCAAGCGGTCCGGTAAAACAGGTATCCGCTTCATGTTTTTTCTCCGTTTTTATCTTCACTTTGAATTTTCTTCTTGAGGGCTTCCAGGGCTGCATCCGCGGAAAGATCCCTTTCCAGGTCAGCGAATTTCCGGTCCAGACCGGCCTTTTTCTCATCCCCGGGATTATATCCCGCTGCTATTAGCAATTCCTGTTCCAGGAGATCCGGATCTATACTCCGTTCCCGGGCGGTAAGTCCGGGAAGCTGGCGGCGCATGCTATCGATCTGTTTTTTTAGTTCATCATTTTCTGCTGTAAGGGCATCCCGTTCCGCAAGGACCCGGCTGATTTTACGTCCGGCTTGGGCCGCCAGGTCCGCCTCTCCCTTGGACCGGGCCAGTTCTTCCCGGAGATTCCATCTTTCCAGTTCTTCATTAAGGGCATCTATTTTTTTTCCGGTAAGTTTAAAGGTGATTAAATGACGGACTATATATTCCTTTACATCTTCGATTTTCATTCCGGACAGGTCATCAGGCTCCATCGTAAAGCTCCTTTTCCTTTATAATATAAGATTTATCCGGGAATGTGTATTGAAACAGCGGCGTCTGTTTTATTAAAACTGCTCAGAAATAAAAACGCACCCCGGCATAAGGACCGGACCATCCCTGGGTAAAATCGAAATACCGGTCCCCGGAATTCCACCAGCGGTAACCGGCTTGTATTTCCCAGGCTTTTATCATAAACCCAATCTGCGCTTCAATTTCCCCAAGATCAAATTGATCGAAAATCTGGAACCCCAGTTTGAACCGCAATGTCAGGGGTTTTACAGGATATATGCGAAAATCAAATCCCAGGTTTTCCCCGCTGCGCTGGAGTATTCCATACCAACCCTGCCATTGGGCATAAAAAATAGCCTGGAACCCGTTGTACTGGAGCAGGGAAAACTGCAGTCCCACCCTGATCCCATTCAGCGTATCCTTGCCGTCCATGACCATGAAGGTATCTATATATGGGCCGACAAATTTGTAGAAATTGCCGCTGAAGGAAAACCAGGGACCACCGCCCATATCAAACATATAAAATCCCGAGAGGGATGCGGTAAAATAATAATTCTTATCCATTGCTTTGGTTAATCCGTAAATCTCATCCGAATAGACATACCTGGATCTCCGGATATAACCTCCCGGGTAGTAGGGATACTGCTTGTAGTGTACATCCATATTATCCATAAACAGGTCCCGAAGAAGTGTTCCCATAAGCCCGATGAATCCATCGTCTTCATCAGCATCATTTCTCGGGGCTTTTTCGACCTTTTCAACCTTCTCGGAATTTTCCTTTTCTTTTTCTTCTATGTCTTCTTTAAACGATCCTAAATCCGGATATAATGGGGAGCATAAACTTATGAAAAATATAAACAATATTATTATTCGGATTTTTTCAGGATAGAGTCCGGCTGATCCATATTTCATGTCCATAGTATAAACCGGGACCGCCTAATCCGCAACTCTTTATTCTTGCCAATGTTTTCATTGGACTGTATAATTTTTGTAGATCATACCGGATTTTGATAATCCATCATGATGTATCTTCATTATATTTGAATTGGTTGTGAAGATATCCGGATTATTTTATCAACTGGAAGAAAACTATATAACGGACGTTACTATGCAATGAAAAGAAAAATAATTTTAACTACCGGAGTTATCCTTTTATCAGTTCTCTTTACCCTCGCCGCATTATTGATTGAGAAAAAAATCTGGTTTGTGTCCCCCAATAAAAAGGTATTCCAAATTCATGGGTTGGATATTTCGCATCACCAGGGAAAGATCAACTGGGATGAAGTTGACGCCAAGTACCAGTTTATTTTTGCAAAAGCAACTGAAGGCGATACCTTCGTGGATAAACGGTTTCAAGAAAATGTTTCCGGCATAAAGCGCACCAAGAGAATCCTCGGGGCATATCATTTTTTTCATTTTAATTATGATGGAGAGGCCCAGGCTCATAATTACATCAACACCGTAGGGCAAAACATCAATCTTCCACCGGCAATAGATTTTGAATTTTCCGGAAACCCTATCCATTATAATGAAGAAACCGTTATAAAAGAACTTGAAAAATGTATTAATGTACTCGAAAATTACTATGGAAGAGATGTAATTATTTATACCACACCAAGTGCCTATAAAAAAATTATCAAAGATAATTTTGATAATCCGCTGTGGTACAGGTCGATTATTTTTCCGGTGAACAAAAAAATGAAGAACCTGGCCTTTTGGCAGTATCATAACAGCGCAATTATAGATGGTATTGATACTATCGTAGATTTGAATGTGTTCAAAGGGACCCTGTCAAATCTGCAGTCAATGACCATGGGGAATCTTTAAAAGTTAAAGGATGGGAAACTCTAAAAATCCCGCCGGTTTTTAGAGGTGACCGGATGTAATAATATAATAGCACATAACATAACTATTCCTGGAGGATTACCATGGGTTTCCACAATAATAAAACACTGCTTTCTTTGGATGAATTGGTGAATGAATTTGTCATATTCCTGGTTTATATTCAGCAAAGCGTGAGCATTTCCATGCACGAAAAGATTTCAGTATTTAACCACGCAGATTTAATTTCAGGCGAAATATTTGCGGTAGTACAAAAATTATCCGCCGCGAAGGTAAACAAATTCAATACGGATGATGTGAATATATACCTGGATAAGCATATATCTGAAATTATCGATAATATCAGCCAGGTCATGTCGTTTTACCGGAAAAAAACCCACATCAGAAATGAAACATTATTTTATTTGAATGAAATAATTGATACCTTAACGGAAAGAAAAGATACCGTTTCCCTAGGTAAGGACAAGGTCAGGAAGTTGTTTTCCTACAAGGAGTTGCTTAAGGATCCAAAAGCGGAAGAAGAAACCAAAAAGCTTGAACTGAGCAACAAACAAATCAGGGAATCATTCAACAAGGAGTTTGATAATATTAAACTTAAGTCTTTCAGAAATATGATACGCGGAGTAAACCACAGCAACGAAGAATATTTTTATAGGACTAACAATTTTGTAATCCAAAATTATCTGAACAGTAAAATCGGTGTAATTACCCCGGCATTAAAGGAAAAGGTGAATCAGGGTGTATTTTTTATACCGAACAATAATAATGAAATCGGGATTGTCATTGCCGAAAATTCCCTGAGAATAGAATACGGTGTGAAAATCCAGCACATTGATGAAACGGTAAACATATTTATCCAGGGATACATTAATCATAATAATTCCCAGGTGGATTTTTACATTGATGAATCGTATTTAAGCAAACAGATTGAAGCCGTACTGAATGGATATAATATCAAAACGTTAATCGACCGGTACAATGAAGTATATCTGGATTACTTTAAGAAAGCCAAAGAAGAAGACGCAGAAGAAATGAATAAAAAACATATTGATGATTTTCTTTCAGGCAAAATCATCTAACCGCCGGACAATAGATTTTTACGTTCTGTACTACATTTAACAATCATTTTCCCAATTTTACAATTTCGCTGCCCATAAATTCCGCTTCATCCGGGTTATGGGAAACCCAGAGGGCGGTTTTTCCTGCAAAGGTTTTTTTCATTACCCGCATCACCGCTTCTTTTGTGAAAATATCGAGCCCCTTAAACGGTTCATCGAAAAGAAAAAGGTTTCCCTGGCTGCAGAGGGCCCGGGCAATGGCTACCCTCCGTTTCATCCCGCCGCTTAAAGTACGGACTGTTTTTCTGAGGGAACCAAAAAGCAGGAACTCATCCAGAAGGGTTGTCAACTTTTGGGAAGACAGCTTCTCTCTGCTGACCATCCTGAGGTTGGTCCCTACACTAAGGTTTTCACAGAGCCGGTTTTCCTGGAAAACCGGAGCTATCACATACTGATCAATCCCCGAAACGGTACCGCTGTCTGCTTCCACAAGGCCCATCATAATGTGAAGCAGTGTGGTTTTTCCCTGACCGGAGGGCGCCATAATGCAATAGCTTTTATTATCCTGAAATTCAAAGGAAAAATGATTCAGGACAATCTGATCGCCGTACTGTTTGAAAATGTTATCCAGGACAATCGCCATACTAGGTCCTTTCAATATTTGATGTGAGGGCTTTCAGGAAAATCAGAACAAGTTTTTCCAGAAAGAAACTGATCAGCACCAATACGACTGTCCAGGCCAGGAGGGTTTTTGTATCAAGAAAAATTTTTGCCTGGTACATTTGTTCCCCTATCGAACCCAGGGGGAGGGCAATCACCTCTGCAGCAATGGCGGCTTTCCAGGTGAAGCCCAGGGCTATGCTGCAGGCAGAAATCAGAAACGGCATTAATTCGGAAACATAAATATATAAGATCTTTCTCCATTTTGGCATATTAAATACCGCTGCCATTTCCAGAAGTTTTTTATCGGTGTTTGAAAGACCCTGCAGTATGTTGGTGTATAAAATCGGGATTGCCATAATCAGGGCTATGAGAGCCGGCAGTATGGCTGAGGAAAAAAATAAAAGAAAAAGAATTATATACGATGCTACAGGCGCTGCCTTGGCAACGGTCATAAGAGGACTCAGAAAAATTTCAACAAATTTAAACCGGTAAGCCAGCCCTGCAAAAAGTATACTCAGTACAAATGCCCCTGCAAATCCAATGGCTATCCGGGAAAGGGAAAAACCGATGCTCTTCCAGAAGCTTGAAGTAAAAAGTAACGACCAGAGGGTTTTTAATACCGCTCCCGGTGATGCCAGAAGCATTTCTTCCCCGATCCAGACACTGGCTGCCTGCCAGATGGCAATCCAAACCAATATGGCAAGCAGGGTGTAAAATTTTTTATTTGAAAATATAGTAGAAGCCTTCATCAGGCAGCTTTTCTCCTACTGATTTAGGGTTCTGGTCATAGAGGGTCTTTAAATATCCACCCAGCTTTTCCTTCATTGGAAGACCATCAATATACGTTATATTACAATATGGTAATGCTTTTTCAGCTATTTTGGAATCCACGATTCCGGTATTCCCGACAAGAACCGCCGTTTCCGGAATATTGGAATTGGCATATGAGGTGGAAGCCTTGTATTCCTCGGCAAAGGTTTTTACTGCCTGGGGATGCGCATCTGCAAAATCCTTCCGGACTATCATGACTCCTGTCACCAGGGAACTCCCATCCTTCGCTGATGCAGCCCATTCTTTTGTCAAATCCAGGGCTATCCGCAGTCCTTCTATCCTCATCTGCGCTGTGGTCACAAAGGGCTGGGGCAGCATGGCGATGCCATTACTGCTTTTTGACAGAAGCGGGATTATTTCCGCCGGCTCTGATTTATACTCGACGGTTACATCCTTTCCCGGAACAAGTCCATGCTGGGCCAGAATATAATTCAGGGAGAATTCGGGGACTGTCCCCTTTCCGGTGGCATATATGGTTTTTCCCTTCAAGTCGTTGATGCTATGAATGGTGTTTCCCTTTTCCACAATGTACAGGACCCCCAGGGTATTAATTGCCATAACCTGGTATTTTCCGGTGTTGTTGTAAAGTACCGCTGCCAGATTTGCGGGAACCGCGGCGATATCAACTTCCCCTTTGGAAATTTTAGGAATGATTTCATCGGTGGTGGCCAGGGTAAAGGTATACGTATTTTTCGTTTTCCCTTCATCGCTGTCCTGCATCAATTTAACCAAACCCATGGCGGTGGCTCCCTTTAATGCACCCACCCTGACTGTTACAGGGGTATTATCACTTTTGGGATTATCCTTTGAACCGGCGGAAATAAAAATCCCGGCGATAAAACAAAACAATAATATAATACTCTTTTTCATAATAACTCCTTTTATAATATTACTAAATTGGTACTGTTATGTCATTGCTGCGGGGGAATATTTTTAATTGAACTGGCCGTCTTTTTAGGTTTATTCTTTTTACTATTGATTGAGCCTTTTTCAAAACTCGGTTAGTTTTGAAAAAGGCTTTTGCAGAAAGAATGCTATTTCCTTACCCATAAATAAAATAGTATTCTTTCTGCACTTACATCTAAGGTTGCTTTTTCAAAATTTGACATTTTGAAAAAGC
>JAVBPH010000007.1:0-7214 GCA_031549725.1 Treponemataceae bacterium | reverse complement strand
CAATACAAAACGCATCCTGGAACCCCTGGGCTATATGCCCCCTGCAGAATATGAACAAGTGTATTATAATGGTTCTACGGTCCTGCCGTTAAGCGCAGGACTCACATAATCTGCTCTCCGGGATACCCGGGGCGGTTCAGTTATTCTGAGTATAATTATAAATATAAGTACATACATTCTAAAAGATTACTCTCCAATATTCAGCGTTACCTTTGCATTGCAATTAATTGTTATTGTATTATTCGGTTCTATGATTATATCAGCCAGTCTGAATAAGAGCGAACATAATGAAAACAATGGGGTGATTCCTGCTTTAAAAGCATATTTTTTACGCCATAAAATAATATGTGTAATTGTTGTTTTTTTATATCTTTACGTTTTTATTAATTTTTATTTTTCTTTACAAAATTTTATTTCAGGGACCCCGGAAATTATTGATGGAAAGTATGTAATAAATGATAAAGGAAATATTAACGAAATTAATAAAGAGTTATACAGCAAATTGAAATATATGCAAATTAGAATGTATTCAGGGTTTTGGATTCTATTTTCAATAATTCCCATGTTTTATTTCAGAGAAAGACAGTTAAAGAGAAAATCAACAACCCCGCCGCAAGCAGCGGGGAATGTTGGTTCTGCAAGGTAAGGACTAAATGCGGGGTTCATACCTTGCAAACAATTTCTCTTTTTATGCTTCTTTCTCATAAAATCAGTTGCTGCAATTCTATTGCCAAATATATTCAACTTCGTTATTTTCGGATGAACAACAGTAAAATACATTTTCTGGTTTACTACTGCACTTAAGAATGTTTTCTTTATTTAGATTTATAGCCTGAATCATTTCAAGGTACATCTTATTCGAAGACATATATTCAGCAGGTAAACTTTTATAAATAATATTACAATATGCATAATCCCCCAGAGAAAAACTTCGGCCGGTTTGGAAATTAAATAATCCTAATGAATCCAAATCACCTTTTATAAGGTTTTCATAAAAATATATTCTGGAAAATTCATTTGATGATTTAATAGTTTTGACGGAGCTTTCCTCGGTATCTATACAGATACTAACACAAGCTGATTCGTGGTCATGATAAAATGCAAAAGTGAAAATATCAATACTTTTTTCCCTGACTTTACTAAGAGCTTCTGTAATCATATCTTCAAAGAAAGTACTCATATTGGTTTCCTATAAATTGTTTTGATCGTCAAACACACTAAACACACTATTATAAATAAGTTAATAATAAATCTTTCATCCCCTTCCGGGAACTTCAGGTACAGATCTTCGGGGCTTGCACTGAACCTGCCGGAGAAGCCCCTCAAAATCACCTGCTAAATTGACCTTCCTATTCAAAGGTGATTCCCAGCCAGTACTGGGGATCACTGACGTTTTTCCCAATCAAACCCAGGGGAACCTGGGCGGTGGTTTCCGCAACCACCCATTTTTTGTTCTCTAAATCGAACCGGGCGCCGGAACCTTTCAGGTCCGCCAGTCCCATGGCATGACTGTAATCCCTGGAAACCATAATGGCCGCGGGAATATTGCTTCTCTGTAAAAGCACCGCCCAAAGCATGGCCCGGCTGTCACAGTCCCCCCGGCCTTCCACGGCGGCGGTTACCAGATTGACAAAATCACTGCCCATCAGGTCCCGCTCGTAGGCAAAGGATTGTACCCATTGAAGAGCTTCCTCGGCAAAGGCCCGGTTTTCATCATCCGTGTTTGTTTCGGTGCCGCTGCTTTTTTCCCGGCGTTCCAGGAACAGGGACCGTTCCACCTCAAACGAAATATCCGCCAGCCGTTCATAGGAATCCCGGTAAATGGCCCGGTAAAACCTGATCCAGGCTTCCTTCCATAAGGGTGAATCCAAATATGCGGCAAGGACAGTAAATTCCCTGTCCACCGTCGCCTGGGCTGCTTCGGCATCACCTTCGTGGATAACGGCTTTGAATTTTCCTCCCGCCAGGGACGTTTCCCGGGGTTCTCCCCGGGGATAACTGAACTCCGCCAAAGCTCCCGGGGAATTCCTGTCCGCATCCGTGGGGGTAATTGAATCAATGGCTGAAAAATGGAAGCTCTGCAGTCCCTTGACATCCCTGGGCCCGTAGGCAAGGGCGGTCAGGTAACCCTGGCCGGGCAGTTCCACACAAAAACACCAGCCCTCCAGGGGATTCTGGGGATTGGTTATGGTCATTTCCATGAGGGCAGCGGCTTTTCCATGATAATCAAAATAACTGATATCCCCCGGCAGCTGAAGCCGCTTTTTTACATCCTCCATGGTTTCCTTGACGGATTTATACGTTCCGGAACCGTAGGCCACCAGATCAAAAACCGCACCTATGGATGATGAAAAGGAAAAACGGTTTTTTCCGTCCCCGCCGGTAAACTCGTACCCTTCCGGGAGATCAATACTGAATCCCCAGGTAGGGGAATAAAGAGGCTCGGCCGCGGCAAACCAGGGAATTATCAGCAGCCATGCCGTTAATAATTGTATCCGGAACCGCTTTACACATCCGGGGGCTTCTTTTATCTTCATAGTTATAATATATCGCAAACTTGATGTTTGAACGAGGTCTTTCCGTGAAGAATGTGGATATCCTTTTTGAAGATGATGACTGCCTCATCCTGAACAAGCCCGCGGGTTTAGCCGTCCAGGGAGGGCAGGGGGTGGAGGTTTCCCTGGATGACCTTTTGGCCAGGGAATTTTCCCCCAGGCCCCTTCTGGTGCACCGGCTGGACAGGGATACCTCCGGGATTATCCTGGTGGCGAAACATAAAGAAGCCGCATCGTATTTCAGCAAAATAATTGAAAGCCGGGATATTCTTAAAATATACAATGCCGTCTGTGATGGAATTCCGGAGCCCCCCGGGGGGATTATTTCCCTGGATATTTCAGTCAAAGGAACCATAAAAAAATCGGAAACCCTGTATAAAACCCTGGGGATAAAGGATCCGTTTGCTTTTCTGGAACTGGAGCTTGGAACCGGAAGGATGCATCAAATAAGAAAACATCTGTCTTCTATTGGGCATCCTATCCTGGGGGATGATAAATACGGCAATTTTGCGGTAAACAAGGCTTTCAGAAAAGCGGGAGGGTCAAAAAAACTCTTTTTGCATGCCAAAACCCTCGGGTTTCCCCGGCGGAACGGAGGGACCCTGGAAATAAGTGCCCCGCTGCCGCCTTATTTTGAAACTTTTGCATCAAAACAATAATTTGCCTATAAGAATTTTTTCACACCCCATTTTCCGAGATTTCGTCCGGTACAGCTTGATGAAAGTTTTTTAATTCCTTATGATAAAACGAATTCAAAAACCTTCTGCACGCTTTCGCGTGCGAGGCGGAGCAGCGAGGTTTCTTGGTTCTGTAAGGTATGGATTTTATGCGGGTTTAATACCCATGCAATTTTCATTTACAATATTTTAAGAGCGTCGCAAGCGGGAGCGTGCAGAAGGTATTAAACCCACTTGCGGATCAATTTTCTCCAGGGGTAAAGCTTTGGAAGCCCCAGGGTAGGCCATAAAGACATAATGAAGCTTTTAGGATTTATCAAAAGAGGAATATACAGTACCTTAGCGCTTGACAGGGGTCTTTCTTTTTAATCATGATCAATGGTATGAACCAGAAACGATTGGTTAGAACTTATCTGGAAACTCTAACCACCAGTGAATTAATAAAAATGGCTGATAACCTTGGTATCGATATTCCGCCAGATCTGGAGAGGATCTTTATAATACAGGAATTAATGGAAACCAGCGAAGATTTGGGTTTCAAGGATTCCCAGACTTCCATGGAACCCATTAATGATATGCCTTTAATTGAATCGGTTCCCCTGCCCAAGCAGTACAATATCAATTATATTGAGGTGCTGCTCCGGGATTCTTTATGGGCTTTTGTATATTGGGAAATAAAAGCCCATGATAAGTTTACCCATGAATCGGATCCCGGTTTTGAGGGGTATTTTCTTAATGTGATAGCCCTTCCCGGAAAAGAAAAAAAACCTGTCATAGATCCATTTACTATTTCGGTGGACATTTCGGATACTTCCTGGGGTATTTATATACAACCCGAAATTACTTCGTTCCGGGTGGACCTCTGTGTAAAAACCGGGGAAACCCGGGAGGTGATCATTTCTTCCAGGGAAATCCGGGTTCCCAGGATTTTTGATCCCCTGAATGAAACATTAAAGGATGTTCCGGAATATCCCATCCTTAGTTTGTCCGGAATAGAAGAATTTGAAATACTCCGTAATGTGGACAGGGCTATCCGGATGCACCGGCTCTGTGAGGATTGAAGGTGGATTTAATGCAGAATGGTCCTTTTATTTCGCTGGTGCTGAACGCCCATCTTCCTTTTATCAGACATCCCGAACTTTCCTGGGTACCGGAGGAACGGTATCTCTTCGAACGTCTTTCGGATACCTATATCCCTTTCCTGAAAATGCTGGATCATTTGGATTCGGACCGGATTCCCTATAAAATCGCCATTTCCTTTTCTCCGACCCTTTGCCATATGCTGAATGATGAGCTCCTGATTAAGAGATATCTGGCTTATGTGGACAGGCAGATAGAATTCGGGCTGCACGAACTGGACAGGACCTCGGGTGATCCCGAATTGAATAATCTTGCCCGGTATTATTACGATAAATCGGTGGATGATAAAATCCTTTTTACCGAAAGGTATCAGAAGAATATCCTGGGGGTTTTCGAATTATTCCAGAAAAAAGGAAAGATCGAATTCCTGACCACCTCCGCCACCCATGCTTTTCTGCCTTTTTATACGGGATTTCCAGAAAGTATCCAGTCCCAAATTGAGGTGGCCCTGGCATCCCACCGGACTTATTTTGATAAAAACCCCCTGGGTTTCTGGCTTCCCGAGCTGGGATGGTCCCCGGAACTGGATGAATATCTCCGGGCATACAATATCCTTTATACCGTGGTAAATACCCCGGGGCTTATCCTGGGAAATCCCCCGCCGAAATGCGGAAGTTTTTATCCCGTGAAAACCCCCGCGGGGGTAGAGGTTTTTTCAAATGATTTTTATTCCATGAAGGATCTATGGGATGAGGATGAAGGGTTCAGCCGGGATCCGGTGTACCGGGATTATGCCAGTGATGTGGGATACGAAATACCCAACAAAGAACTGGTTCCTTTTATCCAGCCCGGCTGGCCCAGGATTCCCACGGGATATAAATACTGGTCCCGGGGCAGGGAAAATAAGACTTCCCGGATATACAACATGAAGGATGCCCAGAAAAAAGCCCGGGAACATGCAAAACTGTTTTTGGATAACCGGGCCGGGCGGCTGCACCGGGCTTCCAAATATGTTGACCGGCCGCCCCTCAGTTTATGGACTTCCAACATGGACGAATTCGGCCATTTTTGGTACGAGGGAATTACTTTCCTGGACCAGTTGTTCCGGGAATCCGCCAAAAGGAATGATATTCAATTTGTCCTCCCCGGGGACTATATAAGCAACCAGCCGGTGAATTCCTATCAAACTATGACTCCGGAATTTTCATCCTGGGGTACCAACGGTTATGCTGAAACATGGCTGGATTCTTCCAACGATTGGGTATACCGGCATATTTCACGTTCCATTAGTAGGATGATTGAATTGGCGGAACGCTTCCCGGATGATACGGGGTTAAAGGAACGGGCCCTGAACCAGGCCGCCCGGGAAATCCTGCTTATCCAGGCGTCGGACTGGCCTGAAATGATCAGCTGTGATAAAAATGCGGATTATGCCAAGAATCAGCTGGAATCATCCCTGCGGAATTTTACGACTATTTATGAGGCCCTGGGAAGCAATTATATCAGTACCGAATGGCTGACCAGCCTTGAAAAAAGAAACAATATCTTTCCTTCGATAAATTACCGGGTATTCAGGAAAAAACAGTAGGGAAACATTATTGCGCCATATCTTAAAACCATATGCGGGTTTCAGTCGGGCAGGTTTATTTTTATTCCGTCTTTCCAGTAACAGGCTTTATCTACGATAGAAATTCCAAGTCCACCTAACACATAAGTGCCTACCTTATAATTGCCTGCAATATAGACTGTGTTATTTGCTATAATAATTGCATCAGCATCAGCGGTAGACCAATCCCCTCTAGGTAAATCTGTTATTTCCTCGTTTTTCCAATAACAAGTTTTACGTATGTCATTTTCTTTGTAACCACCTGTTATATAAACCGAATTGTCAGATGCAATTGCAATTGCCATGGCAAAAGAACCATCGCTTCCAACAGGAACAGGAAGATCATGTTTTGTTCCGTTCTTCCAGTAACAGGCTTTTTCTGGGCCATCACCTCTATAGGTGTCAGCTATATAGACTGTGTTATCTGCTGTTATGGCGACAGCCTCTGCTGAAAAATAACCATTTCCCGGAGGAATTGAGAGATCCGTCTTTACCCCATTACTCCATAACCAAGGTATAATTTTATGGTTATCGTTCCAGTAATTTCCCGTTATATAAATTGTGTTGTCAGCTGCTATGGCGATTCCATTGGTGGAACCAGTTGTCATTCCGGGGAAATCAGGGAGATCATATTTTGTTCCATCTTTCCAGTAGCAGGCTATCCTTTTGCCATTATCCAGATAACTGCCGGCGATATAAACTGCACCGTCAGCTCCGATGGCCATTGGTGCAGCATAAGAATTACCTGTTCCGGCAGGGAGGTCTTTTCTTTCTTCATCTTTCCAATAACAAGCTCTCGTATAAAAACTATCCTCATAATATCCTGCAATATAGACGGAATTGTCTGCAGCTACAACTATTCCATTTGCTCTAGAATCCTTCGTTCCTTCCGCCTCGGGAAGTTTTATTTTTACTCCGTTTTTCCAGTAACAGGCTTTTATTCTTGAACCGTCCCAATAGAAACCTGCAACATGGGTGGTGCCATCTGCTTCTACCGCAATTGATTTTGCCATAGACAAATGCGGTATATCATCATCATCGGGAAACATTACGCACCCGGTGAATACCAGGGTTAGAATTAAAAATATCCAATATTTTGACATAAAAACCCCTCCCAGCTTAAACTCTGCCATAATAAATCAGACTTTTTATAGTCTGAGCCTTTTTCAAAACTCGGTTAGTTTTGAAAAAGGCTTTTGCAGAAAGAATGCTATTTCCTTACCCATAAATAAAATAGTATTCTTTCTGCACTTACATCTAAGGTTGCTTTTTCAAAATTTGACATTTTGAAAAAGC
>JAVBPH010000004.1:0-86265 GCA_031549725.1 Treponemataceae bacterium | reverse complement strand
GCCTTTTTCAAAACTCGGTTAGTTTTGAAAAAGGCTTTTGCAGAAAGAATGCTATTTCCTTACCCATAAATAAAATAGTATTCTTTCTGCACGTACATCTAAGGTTGCTTTTTCAAAATTTGACATTTTGAAAAAGCCTCTGATAAGAATACCTTCACCCTGAAACTTGGGAAACCGGATTTGCCGGGGATTCTTATTAGGGGTGATGAAAAATTTATATGATGTTTTTCATTTGAAGGATCCCGGGCGGAAACGGAACGGATGCTCCGGGAATTTGCCCTGGAGCTGACTTGTACTCCTGGTCCGGAATCCATTAGCAAACCTAGGATTAATGTATATAATTTGAGAAACAGGAAATCATGTATTTCCGTTTGTATTTTTATAATTCCGGGAACTGGATGTAATAATGGCAATTAATAAAGCAATGCGGGCTGCGCTTAAGGCAATCGCGTATATTGATGTGGATGTAAAGAAAACATATAAATTGGAACGGGAAATGGAAAAAATTTCCGCCGCAATCCGGGGCAAACCCCTTCCATATACTATATGGGACCATTGCGTGAGGTTTGCAGGCCGGGAAATCCCGGTGCGGCTGTTTGCCTGTTCAAACAAGGTACGGTACTCCGAGGGAGAAGAAATTCCCGGCAGGGTATTGCTGTTCTTCCACGGCGGCGGCTGGGTAACCGGAAGTATTGAAAGTTATACCACGGTCTGCGCCCGGCTTGCGGGGGCCACCGGATGTACCGTGATTTCCGTGGATTACCGTCTTGCCCCGGAACATAAATTCCCCGCGGCTCTGGAAGACTGCTACGCCGTTGCCCGGGAAATGTTTGCCGGGACAGGCCCCCTCAGAACGGATGCTGAAAATATTACCATCATTGGGGACAGCGCCGGAGGGAATTTGGCGGCCGCACTTTCCCTCATGGCCCGGGACCGGGGGGAATTTCATGTCCCCAGGCAAATCCTTATCTATCCCGCCACTGCCAGCGATCATAGTGAATATTCTCCCTTTCCTTCTATAAGAGACAATGGTACCGATTACCTTCTGACTTCAAAACGAATTCAGAATGTGATAGAATTATACCGGAGTTCCGAAGAGGACCTGTGTAATCCCTATTTCGCTCCTTTGGAAGCGAAGGACCTTTCCCGGCAGCCGCGGACGTTAATAATCTCCGCCGAATATTGCCCGCTCAGGGATGAGGGGGAATATTACGGGGAAATGCTGAAGGCCGCGGGCAATTCCGTGGAAATATACCGGATGAAAGATGCGTTTCACGGATACTTGATGCTGCCTCCCCGGTTTGTGCATGTAAAAAGAACCTATGAGCTGATAAATAATTTTTTGGAGACTGAGCCTTTTTCAAAACTCGGTTAGTTTTGAAAAAGGCTTTTGCAGAAAGAATGCTATTTCCTTATCCATAAATAAAATAGCATTCTTTCTGCACTTACATCTAAGGTTGCTTTTTCAAAATCTGATATTTTGAAAAAGCTTCGATTAATTCCAGGAAGGAAGACCATGGAGTATACAAAACGCTGGACCAAGCTTGACAACGCGGCGAAGATTTTTCCTCCCACCACCACCAACCGGGATACCAAGGTATTCCGGTTTTCCTGCGAACTGTATGAAGATGTTGATCCCTTCATTCTCCAGGATGCCCTGGATAAAACTATGGTCCGTTTCCCGTTTTTCCGGTCAATCCTGAAACGGGGATTTTTCTGGTATTATTTTGAGGAAACCGGACTCCGTCCACTGGTTAAGGAAGAACAGGATACACCCTGCAAACCCATTTATAATCCTGATTACGCGGATCTTCTTTTTGAGGTGACCTACTACCGCCGGAGGATCAATTTTGAAATTTACCACGCCCTTTCGGATGGTACCGGCGCCATGCAGTTTCTGAGGACCCTGGTGTTTTACTATCTTAAAAAGAAACACCGCGATTCGGTTCCTGCGGATATGGTGCTCGGTGATCTTGATGCGCCGGAGGATCAGAAACGGTCGGATGCGTTCGACAAATATTATTCAAAGGACAGGATTAAAAAGAATGAAAAACTTCCCCGGGCATACAGGATCCGGGGGGAGCCATTTTCCGATCAGCGGATGGGTGTTATTGAGGGATGTCTTTCCACCGCAGCGATGATCGGGAAGGCCCGGGAGTACGGCGTTACGGTAACTGAATTTATAACCGCTCTTCTCATTATGGCAATCCATGAAAATATGAATGTCCGGGATGAATCATTGCCCATCGCAATTACCGTTCCGGTGAACCTGCGTAATTATTTTTCCCATCCCACCATCCGCAATTTTTTCAGTACCATCAATATAAGTTATAATTTCAGGACTTCCGGCGGGACCTTTGATGAGCTTTTGGCTTCCGTAAAGGAATCGTTTAAGAGACAGCTTCAGGCTGATAATATTTACGGGAAAATGAACCAGCTTATCGCCCTGGAGCACCGGGGGATCAATAAAATTGTTCCTCTTATTCTTAAAACACCTGTAATGAAGTTTTTTTCCGCCCTGGCCGAACGGGATGACAGTGCGGCCTTGTCCAATCTTGGCCGGGTCACTATGCCGGCTGAACTTGTTCCGCATATCCGGCTTTTTGATTTGATAATCAGCACCAAGAGGCCCCAGATATGTCTTTGTTCTTTTGAGGACCGGATGGCTATCACCTTTTCTTCTCCCTTTCGCAGTTCCGATATCCAGCGGTATTTTTTCAGGACCCTTTCGGGGTATGGTATGGAAATCGAGATAGTGTCCAATACCGTGGAAATTGAAGAGGATGCCGATGCTTTGGTGCAGTAAATGTGGTGTAAAACTTGCGGGGAGTCCCAGGTATTGTCCCTTGTGCCAGGAGGAACCCTCAGGCACAGCGGAGCCCGCCGGAAACGTATTCCCCGTAATCCGGCCTGTCAAAAATGTTTACCGGGGGCTTATAACATTTATCGGATTCTGCAGTGTGGCGGTGGTCATTATTTCGGTGGTGGTAAATATCGGTATTCCGAAAACCGGATGGTGGTCGGTATTCGTTTTCGCGGGTCTCGCAAGTCTTTGGGTTACGTTTTTAGTGGGGATGAAAAAACGCAGAAATATTCCGAAAAATATCCTGCTTCAGGCAATTGTACTGCCCATTATTGTTTTTTTATGGGATGTATTGACCGGTTTTCATAAATGGTCGTTGAATTTCGTCATCCCCATTTTATATGGCTGCTCCATGATCGGAATGGCCGTTTTCGCCAGAATCAGAAAATTGCAGGGGCCTGACTTTATCATATATTTTGTTATCTTAAGCATCATCAGCATCCTGTCCCTGCTGCTGATTATTTTTCAAGTGGTTTCCATTGTATATCCCGCCTTAGTCTGTTTCGGCCTTTCGGTTATTTCCCTGGCATATCTGAGTATCATTGAAGGGAAAAACCTCATATCCGAAATCAGGAAAAGGATGCATCTCTGAACAATTGTATTATGTTGCTGGCGACATTATTATAATCAGCGGAATAATGAATCCAATGCTGAGGGATAAAACAAGGACAGCAAAAAACATTCAAGAAATGAGCGTCCCGGTTTTAAATAGCATTCTCTTTGACGCCTATGTTATCATATTTTTAAAAAGGTATAATAACCGGAATGAAATATAAATGAATGACCATTTGATAAAACCGGTTGGTGGAAAAACAGTAAACTGCTATTACGGGAGAAACTCTTAAAAAGCAAAGGATGTCCAGCCAAGTTTTTATAACTTTTTGGACATCCTTTTATGATCCGGAACGATTAAACTGAACGGGCGGCCATTGCAAACCGGGGTATTCCTTCTTTATACAGCAACCGTCCGTTCCGGTATTTCGGAAACCTCCTGGTATCAGGTTAAAATATACGGGAACTGGCTGAAGGTGTTTGCCGCTATTATAATCGTAAACAGCAATCCGTTGATCAATCCGCCGGCCCAGATGTTGCCGGTTTTCTTGTATAGGATCCGGGCATATATATTTGCAATGATCAATACAAAGAAGATCGGAATTAACAACAGGTATCCCAGTGCACCGCCTATGGCTGTCATCATCGCGTCGGATTCCAGCAGCCAATAAGCCTGGTGGCCTTTGAACACCATGGTGTAATATTGAATTGCCAGCAGTATTACGATACCAGCCACATTAAACAGTGATGTCAGGGCAACCGACAGCCAATCGGGCATGTTTTTGAAACGGTTATTTGCATTGCAGATACCGTTTATTATATAGAAGAACAGGAAGAACGGGGCATAACGGACCATGGTGCCGACCTTCATGGCTTCAAACTTCATAACCGCAAAGGTCCAGATACGGAAATCCGTCTTCCATATGGCGTACTGCAGCCAGACCACGGCGTACAAAACAAATATGACGGTCAGGGCAAACAGAAGGGTGCGGAAAAATTGACCGACACTGTCAAGCCGGGCGGCTTCAAAGGGATTAGGTATTACCGCATCCCCGTTTTTGCGGTTGGCAAAATAGCGGAAAGCCCAGAATGCCAGCAGGATTATCAAGCCTACCACTCCGCATCCCACGGTCCAGAGGGCAATGGTGTTGGTGGTAGTCTGGGGGTACAACTGGGTCATCGGCCAAATGGTGTTGCCGAAGCGGGATCCGCTGTACAGGGGCTGGAATATGGCGGCGGAAAAGAAAATAACCAATATACCGCTTGCCCAGAATGCAAAATGGTTTTTACCTCCCCGTAATTCGGGTAGATTAATATTACGGGTTTTTTCGCCATTGGCGGCCAGGGGTTTGAACACCGGAAGTTTTAGCAGAAGACCTGCGGCAGGAATCAGTAACAGGAAAAATCCTATCAGTCCTACAAGGTTGAAGAATTCCTTAAGCCACCAAATTTGATTGTTAGGACCCATATAGGAAGCTCCCGAGGGAATTCCCAGGGAAGCATAAAAGAACTCCGTGTTAAAGGTGGAACATCTCCAGGAGAAATGCGCCCAGGGATGGATGATGGGAGGCCAATAAATAATTGAAGCCCTGGTTCCCAGGGTTTTACCCGCCGCGGTGTCCACCGTGGTTTCTCCCCGGGATGTATAAAACATTCCGTCCTTTACCGCAGCTCCTGAAAACCCGGGGTATGATGCGCGGACAATATTCTTTGCCTGATCCGAGGGTAAATAATCGTAGGATTTATCCCGGACTATACTGAATTCGTCGTATTTGCACATGATGGTTCCCACCACCAGATTTTCCGGAAGTCCTTTAAATTCGTCCAGCACCGCAACGAGCCCTGCGGAGTTGGCCTGGAACAGGGATGCTTTTACATAATCCCCATGGCCGGCACGGATTAAATGCTGCAGTGTCCACCCGCAGGCCCGTCCACCCTGGGAGTGGCCGGTAATCCCTATCTTATTCATATCCACATAGGGCTGGGTCATGAGCCATTCCACACAGGCTTCCATACCGCTGTTTTCAATAGCCACCACAATATTGGCGGCGGGATCAAAGTTTGCATCACTGCTGCCATGGCCGGTCATATCCAGGGAGATTACCACATAACCCCGCCGGGCCAATTCCACATAGTATTGGTCCTGCATTTCCTTATTGTTGTAGAATCCATGGGCACATACGATTGCAGGGGCCGGATTACCGGGGGTTGCTGTTTTAGGAACCAGCAATTTAAAACTGATTTGCCGGGTGGATGCGCTTAAATTAACCGAGCCGTTTGAACCGTCAAAAGTGACAGCCACATCCCGTCCGTTTGCCTTTGCATTCGTCCGGATTTCGGCGGCCATTTGAGCCCAGGATTTTTTGTGATCCGTAACTTTTACCGTATACCCTGTGCGCTCAATAATACTCACGCAAAATCCGCTGATGAGAATTAATACCAACGATACCAGTAAGCATCTTGGAATCCTTTTCATGAGGACCCTCCTTAATATATTTAAGAAAAAGCATTAGTTCGATGAACTAATGCTTTTTCCAGTCTCCCCAAGTGAATCCTTATATTAATGCCTCAATAGTGTCTGGAAATGTATCCCGGATTAAAAAATAATTAAAATGTTCCAGTGATTTACGAAGTGATTTTTCAGTTTCCAGGATAACACCACTAATTAGAGGTGTCAAACAAATTCATGAAAGTAATGACCGGTCTGACCATTTACACAGAAAGATTTTTTATTCGCAAGTGGGTTTAATACCTTCTGCACGCTCCCGCGTGCAGGGCTCTGGGGCGAGGTTTTTGATTTCCGGATGAAATCAATGCTTTTAGCTTATATTTTTAGAAGAAAATTGTGATAATGCATCTTATACTTTTTTCTCCGGGAAATAAAAATCAGAGGCTTTTTCAAAATGTCAGATTTTGAAAAAGCAACCTTGGATTTAGGGGAAAAACCGGCTTTTTGACGTTTTTTCTGAAGCTTTTTTCAAAACTAACCGAGTTTTGAAAAAAGCTCATCATATAATACATTAATCCGCATAATACTAAAGAGTACTGTTATAAGGTGTACTATCCTGGACAAGAGATTTTTTTATTTCCATAGAATACAATGATCCTGGATATGGAGGGATCCCATGGTAATCCGGTTTGTGAAAACAGAAGACAGCGGGGCGCTGTTAAAAATATATGCCCAATATATTGATACGGCGATTACATTTGAATATGTTCTCCCAACAGTACAGGAATTTTCAAAACGAATTGAGCATATCCGCAGGGATTATCCCTATTTAGTTTGTGAGGAAGATGATCACATTATAGGGTATGCATATGCCCACCGGCAGATGGAACGGGCTGCATATCAATGGAATGCGGAGTTGTCTGTTTATTTGGACAATTCCCATACTTCGAAGGGGTTGGGAAAAAGATTCTATTGTATTCTGATGGATATATTAAAACTACAGGGCATCAAAACCGTATACGGCGGGGTTAGTATGCCGAATGAAAAAAGTGAAAAATTGCATGAATCGCTGGGATTCAGCCGGCTTGGGACATATCATAAAACGGGATACAAATCCGGTAACTGGCATGACGTAACATGGTTTGAAAAAGAAATAGCGCCATACAGTATTGAACCAGCCCCTATCCGTCCAATCAGCGAAATTTCAGATGAAAAACTTGAGTCCATTATTAGAGAACATATGCAGGTTTAGTGCAAAGCACAATATACTTACATCATCTTTACCGTTTATATCCCAGAACAAGCAGGATAATGAATCCAATAATAGGAGACAAAAAAAACGATAAAAGAAAATAACCAAGGAACGAGCGTCCCCGGTTTTTTGCGCCAAAGGCAACCAGCAGACTAAGGAGCAGCCATGCAATACCGCCAATAGTGTAATAACCCCAATACATTTCAGGCCTCCCGTTTTTAAATTTCAGCCTTATCAACTTCGGTTTATATAGAAGTTAGAGCCTTTTTCAAAACCCGGTTAGTTTTGAAAAAGGCTTTTGCAGAAAGAATGCTATTTCCTTACCCATAAATAAAATAGTATTCTTTCTGCACTTACATCTAAGGTTGCTTTTTCAAAATTTGACATTTTGAAAAAGCCTCGTTATATAAAAGATACAAAGGAAAGAAAAGAAGATCAAATAAAAATATATGGTCATGGCTATTTAAAATAGTGAATCCTTGGCAGATACTTTCATAAAGAGAAAAATTGAAAAATGGGTACCTCTAAAAATCTTGTAAATCAAAATTGTATGGGTATTAAACCCACATAAAACCCATACCTTACAGAACCAACAAACCTCGCACGCGAAAGCGTGCAGAAGGTTTTTGATTTCTTTATCTTATAACGAAATAAAAAAGTTTCTCCGTCTTACATCTAAGGAAAACTTCTAAAAACTGAAGTTTTTAGAAGTTCCCAAATATATATTTTATCCTTCAGAGAATGACTTCTGAATTGAAAATAAAAACCCCGCCCATGGGTTGAGCGGGGTTTTTGTTTGTTGGCAAAATCCGTTGATTTTATCCGAACAGGGCGATAAAAACACCCGCCAGCAAAGCCGACCCGATGGTACTGGAAACAATCGGGCCCATGGCGTGCATAAGCAGATGATTGTTGGGGTTGTATTTCTGTGCTTCTATCTGGGAAACCCGGGCAGCCATGGGCATGGCTGAAACGCCCGCATTGCCGATCAGGGGATTAACCTTGCCCCCGGTAAGTTTGCAGAGCAGCTTAGCAATAAGCACCCCGCCGATGGTACCGAAGCAGAAGGCGATTAATCCCAGCAGGATAACCAGGATCGTCTTCGGGTTGAGAATGCGGTCCGCCGTAGCGGTAGCTCCAATGGAGAGGCCGATAAGAAGGGTCAGAATATTCAGCAGATCATTCTGCAGGGAACGGGTAAGCCGTTCGGTGACGCCGCTTTCCTTTATCAGGTTTCCAAGCATCAGCATTGCTATGAGCGGTCCCGCTGCGGGAACAATCAGCAGGGTAACGGCGGTGGATGCAATGGGAAATATAATCCGTTCTTTGCAGGAAACTTTTCTGGGGATTGGCATTTCGATAACCCGTTCTTTTGCGGTGGTTAATGCGCGCATTATCGGCGGCTGGATAAGCGGTACCAGTGCCATGTACGAATAGGCCGCAATGGCAATGGTGGGGAGCATGTCCGGTGAAAGCCGTTCGGCAACAAAGATTGAGGTGGGACCATCGGAACTTCCAATAATACCGATGGCCGCCGCATCCTGTATGGTAAAAGCTTGAAACCCGGGAATGATATGGCTGAGCCCGCGTCCTGCCAATAAGGCTCCTCCCATGGCAACAAAAATCCCCAGCTGTCCGCCAAGTCCAATCAATGCGCTTTTGGGTGAGGATATGAGCGGCCCAAAATCCGTCATGGCCCCTATACACAAAAAAATCATTGGAGG
This sequence comes from Treponemataceae bacterium, assembly GCA_031549725.1. Classification (GTDB taxonomy): domain Bacteria; phylum Spirochaetota; class Spirochaetia; order Treponematales; family Breznakiellaceae; genus UBA937. The sequence goes on along the minus strand of JAVBPH010000004.1, from coordinate 77,425 downwards.
GTAAATTCCCAGTTTAATTCCCTGGTACAGATAATACACCAGCCCGCCTTTGTCATGGGCAGAAAGGCCCGCCAAGGGGATATTCGCAATCAGCATGCCGAAAGCCAGGGGCAGCAGGAGCAAAGGCTCATATTTTTTCCCGATAGCCAGATATGCCAACAGCAGAGAAATCCCAATCATAAGTATCTGGGGTATGGACATTTCCATGATCCCCATATTTGAAAAAATCTTCTGTAAAAAAGTTACGTCGTTAATGAGTGTACCCTCCGTGGTTTTTACCAGCCTGTCCGGTATGTCACGGGATAGGCTGAACTAAAGACCTTGTAAAATGTAAATTAACGGAAGGATTTAGGAGGGGCCCGCCCGCCGATGGAAAGGGCCATAACAGGGATGCGGGCAAACTGCTGTGTATAAAATGCTGATTGTATCCGGCTTGTGCCCGGATTCTTTCCCGATACCACTGTCAGTAGTACGATACAGATCATGCAGATAAGATACCTCAGGATACGGGAGAGCAGATTCACGGCAAATTGATCATTAATCTTTACAGTAAACAATATATTTCTTGAATTTTCTTCCGGAACGGACTGGCTGTTCGCCGGTTGGGCTGCGGAATAATCAGTGTGTCCGGTATGGTCCATATACTTTAACAGGCAGGGAATAAAAACTGCGGAGAAAGAAACGAGAATTAAAACTGTCGTCAATTGTTTTTTGAACACAACTCTCCGCCTTTACGCCGGGGGATATAAAAAACTTATTTCCCCAAGAAACCCTGATCCAGTTTTGTGTAACCATCACTGTTGATGATTGCGTCGATTCTCTGCCCTTCACTGCACATGTTGCATTCGGTGGTCGGGTAGAACCGGTACCCCTCAATATTATCGCTGGTAAAAACCGCATGTATATCATTTCCGCCAATGCTGGGGATGGCACTGAAGAGTGCGGAAATTCCCGCAAGGGTCCCGCCGTAATAATCGAGGCATTCCAGTGCACGGCTGATGGATATTCCGGTGGATACGGAAGCCACCAGGATCAGCACGTTCCGCCCGGATATCATTTTCTGCATGTTAGGCTGGAAAATGAGCTGCCCGTTCACATTATTCAACGGTGTAAGTATGTGTATGTCCGTACCGGCATTCATCACCATGGTCCCGTCCTGCAGCAGTTCCTCCGCCAGGTAGGACCCGGTTATCCTGGTTCCCCCCAGGCATACGATGGTATCGACCAGGGTGCTTGCCAGATAGGGAATAGCCAATTCCCGGGAAACATCCTTGGCTATCAGTGCACTGGATTTCAATTCGGTCATGTTTAGATAGTGACTGATGTGGGAATTACCGGTGGCAAAATGTCCCGGAATTACCTCCATGGTGATGATTGGATTTTTCGGGGAAGAAACAGTAAAAACTCTGTTTTCCATTATAACCTCTTCAGGCGGGCCCCGGGAAACCCGTTCTGTTCCGGGCAGATAGTGAAAATGCCGGTAAAATTTATTAACCAGCGAGGCTTTTTCAAAATGTCAAATTTTGAAAAAGCAACCTTAGATGTAAGTGCAGAAAGAATACTATTTTATTTATGGGTAAGGAAATAGCATTCTTTCTGCAAAAGCCTTTTTCAAAACTAACCGAGTTTTAAAAAAAGGCTCCAGCATAAGTGACATTGCAAGAATAGCGGAATTAAATAAAAAAAACAACGCCCCTGTAAAATCCACCGGGCTGGGCTTTTACGATTCTTCTGAAAGAGCTTCCGCTATATTGAATGCGTGGTCACCGATTTTTTCAATATGCCGGACCACATCAATATATAGCAGCTCGGTCTTAACGTCCTCTCCTGCCTCAAGACGCTTGCGGGCCACCTTTTTCAGGTCCTTCCGGAACTGGTCAATTTCATCCTCCAGTTTCTGGGCGGTGATGAGCTCTTCGGCGGTTACATGAAGATTGATGTGTTCCCGGATAAAATGCATCAGGCGCTGGACCAGTGAAAAATACGGGGTCAGCCGTTCATTATCACTCTCCCGGAATTCCATTTTCTTTTCGATGCTTTTATTAAGCAGGAGGCCGACGCTGTAACAATCATCGGTCATGCTTTCAAGTTCATCCACGATATGAAGCATCGCCGTAATATGGTTGCGGTTTTTATCTGTCAGGGAAAGCCGGGATGTTTCAATAAGGTATTTGGAGATACCTTCCTTCATCTGATCCGCATAATCCTCAAGTTCGGCAAGAACCCCAATGGATGTGGTGATATTTTTTTCTCTGTTGTTTTCAAGGCTTTCCGCAATATGGCCGACCATTTTGATTGCAATGTCCGCCATGTCGGAAACTTCCTTTTCAGCCCGGATAATATACGATTCGGTATTATCTATGATTCCGGATCTGAGAAAATCAAGGCGGTATACTTCGGGGGTTTCGTTTTTGCCGGGTTTTACCAGCCGTTCCATCAGCTTCGCCAGCTGATTGATAAACGGAAGGAAAAGCAGTGTACAAAGAACATTGAATACCGTATGAAGCATGGCAATATGAATTCCGATTGCTTCCTCAACAGTGCCGGGGGTTATAAAATCAACCAGCGCAAGAAAGGGATGAATAAAAATTGCCGCAATGATGGTTCCTACCGTATTGAACAGCACATGGACAACCGCGGCCCGGCGGGCATTAACCTTGGTTCCGATGGAAGCAAGGACCGCATCGGTGGTGGTTCCGATGTTGCTCCCCAACACCATGGCCGCCGCAAATTCCCAGGTCAGGAGGTTCTTGTATGCCAGGGTTATGATGATAGCAGTGGAAGCACTTGAGGAGTTGATAATGGCTGTGATAATTAATCCTGCGGCGACCCCTACGAAGATGCTGAAAGCGCCTTTCCCGGTAAAGGATTGAAGAAACGCAACATTTTCCGGGCTGATATCCGGCAGTCCGTGGGAAAGCATATCGAGGCCCAAAAAGAGAAGCCCGAATCCCATAAGGGTTTCCCCAAGTCCCTGTTTATTCCATTTCTTAATTGCCGTCAGGATATACCCGATTCCAAAGGCGGGAACCGCAAGCAGGCTCAGGTTAAAATCAAATCCTATTAAAGAAACAATCCAGGCTGTCGCGGTGGTCCCTATGTTTGCCCCGAAGATTACCCCGATTGCCTGTACAAGGTTAAGGATGCCCGCGTTGACAAATGAAACTACCATAACGGTTGTCGCACTGGAAGATTGGATTATCACGGTAATAAGTATCCCCGTAAGCACGGATAAAAAACGGTTGCCGGTCATCATACCCAGAATACGGTGCAGGCTGTTTCCCGCGGTTTTCTGGATACCGTCGCTCATCATCTTCATTCCAAAAAGAAGAAAGCAAAGGCTTCCGGTAAGCTGAAAAAGAATAGATACGATCGTCATGATCCCTGACAATACCGCTGTAAAACAAAATATGCAATGGTGTGATTCATGACCGGGATTTTTTAAGATATGGGTAGGTGGTCCGAAATTATTGCGGCTCATTCCCGAGGTTCTTCATTTATAAGCAATATAAAGAATTAGATCATGTTCGGGTAAACACTGCCAGCAAAATAGGTGTGTTTTCCTCCAGGTGTATTAAAGGAGCGAAAATGTATCTTAATTATTTGCAGGTCAGGAGACTCCCCGCCAAGGTATACCATTAATTATCTCGGATGGAATCAAAAGGAATCTGTTTTAAATGTAATCTTTCAATTCCTGCTGGAACATATAATAGAAAATAGGGCTTGTGTTTTTATAGCCGGAGACGGAATTTATGTATATAAAAAGGCATATGGAAGCATCTGTCAGAAAACTGGCTAAAATGTTTGGGGCGGTTCTTGTTACCGGGGCGCGGCAGGTGGGAAAAACCACACTGTTGAAAGAAGTCGTCAGCGGTATAGCATACGTTACCCTGGATGATCCCATTATGCTTCAAATGGCAGTAGATGAACCGGGTACATTTTTCAAGAATACACCGCCCCCGCTTTTCATTGATGAAATCCAGTACACCCCTAATCTGTTTCCATATATCAAAATGGATTTGGATAAAGGTAAGAAAAAGGGCCAGTATTTTATGTCCGGTTCCCAGCAGTTCCATATGATGAAAAATGTCAGTGAATCCCTGGCGGGGAGGCTGGGCATTCTCAATATATTAGGGCTATCCCTTCGGGAGATTTCCGGTGCGGATTTTAACGAAGGCTTTATACCTACTGATAATTATTTTAAAGCCCGGAGAAACAGCGTTAAGGATACGGAATATAAGGATATATGGCGTGTTATCCAGCGGGGCTGCATGCCGGAGTTGTACAGTGACCCGGAGTTTGATTGGGACGTCTTTTATGGTTCCTATGTCAGAACATATATTGAACGGGATGTCCGGGAACTTACCCAGGTTGGGGACGAGGTAAAATTCCTGCGATTTATGAGGGTAATGGCCGGTGCAACAGGACAGCTGCTCAATCTGGCATCAGTGGCCCGTGATGTGGGCATCAGCGCGCCAACCGCAGACCGCTGGCTTTCCATTTTGGCGGCGTCAAACATCATTTATCTTTTACAACCCTTTCACAACAATATTACCAAACGCGCGATTAAAACGCCGAAACTCTATTTTCTTGATACGGGACTAGCGGCCTATCTTACCCGCTGGAAGACGCCGGAGGTGCTTCAAAACGGCGCCATGCGGGAGCATTTTTTGAGACCTTTGTCATTGCTGAAATCATTAAAAGTTACTGCAACACCGGTACCCTTGACCTGCCTTTATTCTTTTACCGCGACAAGGATATGAATGAAATTGATTTGCTCATTTTACAAAACGGTACGCTTTATCCTTTGGAGATAAAAAAATATGCTGATCCAAAAAAGGATGATCTCCGGGCTTTCGCGGCGCTTGATAAGATCAGTGGGCTGAAACGCGGCCCCGGCGGTATCATCTGTCTTTATGATAAGTTCATTACCCTGAAAGATGAGGATAACGTTATACCTGTCCAATGGTTATAGAAGCCCTGTGCTCATATCAAATTGCAGGGAATCAGACAATTCTTTTCATCAATGGGAATCACATCTTCGCACATACAGACGATACCGCCGTGACCTTCCTGGAGGCCGGTTTTATCCAGCACGGAAAACTTCCTTACTTCCCGCTGATTAGGGTTGGCGGATTTCTTGATTTCCAGGGGATGAATCAGGTTGTTCTCTTCAACAAAGACGTCTATTTCCTTTGCGTTGGAATCCCGGTAATAGCTCAGAGCAGCCATTGATTTTGAATAGGCATAATTTTTCAGCAGTTCGAGTACTACATAATTTTCAAAGTAATGCCCGGAGGCCGCCCCGTCCATTAGGGTTTCGATGCTAAGCCACATGGACAGGTGGGCGCAAAGTCCGGTATCGCAGAAGTAGAGTTTAGGTGTCTTTGTAAGACGTTTCAGTTCATTGCCGGAATAGGGACGGAGAAGATAGATGATCCCCAAACTCTCAAGAAGCCGGAGCCACTCCTTTGCCGTTGGCTGGGAAATTTCCGCTGTCTCCGCCAGGGTTTTGTAGTTAAGCTGCTGCGACACCAGGGCGGCGCAGGCTGACAGGAAACGCTGGAACCGCAGTGCATCAGTAACGCCTCCAAGTTCCGCAATATCCCGCATGAGATAGGTATCAATATAGGAATTATAATATTTCTGCCGCTGTTCCGGATCAGCCTTGAGTACCTGGGGCATACCGCCCCGCCATATATTCTCAAATATTTTGATGATGTTGTTTCTTGGGACTTGCTTCCTGCGTTCCAGTAGACAGGGGAGGGTGAAGTCCAGTTCACCGTCAAACTGAACGCCTGCTTTTTCACTTTGGGAAAGACCGAACATTTCAAGGATTCCCACCCGTCCGGCCAAACTTTCCGGGACATTTTTCATCATGGTATATTGCTGCGAACCGGTCAGCCAGAACAGACCGGTTCCTTCGCTCTCATTACAGATGATTTTGATCTGGGTAAAGAGTTCCGGGGCGTATTGTATTTCATCTATAATGATAGGAGGGGCATATATCTCTGGAAAAATAAAACCGGATCTTTCTTGGCCAGATTCCGTGCCGTAAGGTTATCCATGGAAATATACGTTCTTTTGTGTTCCTCCGCCAAATGTTTAAGCATGGTTGTTTTCCCGACCTGCTTGGCTCCTGTAACCAGGACAGCCTTGAAAAAGGAACTCATATGGAGGAACTTTCTTTCCAGGTGTCTTTGGATGTATTTCATGATGACAGCCTTTTTATGAAAAAATAAGTTATAGTTTATAATATCATAGATTGCTTAAAAGTCAAAAAGCGATAGAGAAGAGTTTAGGATGAGTCCTCCTAGCTGGCTGGGTATGAGTGCAGGGTATCACAATCCCTTAGTCTGCTATTTTGTTAAATAATACCATCTTTATTTGAGAGAAATTTTTCCGGTCTAGTACTCGTATGGAATCATTTCGTTTTTATAATTCAGATTTATATTGACAAAAGTAATTACATAATTTACTATAGTCCCATATTAGTACTATCCGAAACATTGACTATATTAATGGAAAGAGGTAAATAGCATGAATAAAGAGGCGTTGAAAAAGCAATCGGATGAGTATTGCGAAACCTGGCAGGAGTTAAATGCATTTTATGAGGACTATGCAAAGTCGGTTGGCCATTCCTATACATCCCTGCAAACCCTCAGCATTATTGCTTCCGGCAATCAGAGCTGTACCCAAACCATTATTTGTGAGCGGACTTTTTTGCCGAAGCAGACCGTTAATACAATCATTACGGGATTTCTAAAGCAAGGGATTATTCAGCTGGTAGAGGTGGCGGATAATCGCCGTAAGAAAGAGATTCATTTAACCGAATATGGCCAACAATACACCAGAAAAATACTTCCAAAACTCCAAAAAGCGGAACTCACGGCAATGGGAAATCTTGATGAGCCGCAGCGCAGGGCTCTGATTTCACTTACAAAACTCTATGCAGAGCGTTTACACAAATTTATATACGAAAACAAATAAGGCGGTTGTTGTAATGGAGCTAAAAAAGTTACCAGCAGGAAGGAATGATAAATCCATGAGATTAAAGCGAACGCTTGTCGTTATGGGTGTTCTGCTATTATTACTGGCGGCTTTCGCTGGTGCATGCGGAAGTGCCAGTCGAAAAGAAATCGCAGTAAGACCCTCATCTTCCGCCGTACCGGGCGCAAGCGGTAATGCCGCGGGCTTAGCGGAAAGCACAGTCCCCGGGTTATCCGCCGGAGCCGAATCCGGAAACGTGCTGATTGTCTATTTCAGCCATGAGGGCAACAATGCTTCCGGAGGAATTGCGACCAATACGGACGCGGTCACTTCCGCCAGTGTACAGCGTGAGGGCAATAACTTTCCTTCCCAGCGTTACCACGGCGTGCACATGGGTAACACACAAATAATCGCGAATTATATCGCAGAGCATACGGGGGCAGCATTATTTGCAATTCAAACTGTCAATTCCTATCCTTTGGACGCCTATGAAACCCTTGATGCGGCGCAGACCGAGTTTTCACAAAACGCCCGGCCGGAACTTTCCGTTCATGTAGAAGATATGGATGCTTACGATACTATCTACCTGGGTTATCCCATCTGGTATGGAACAATGCCTATGCCGGTATTCACCTTTTTGGAAACGTATGATTTTACGGGAAAAACCATCATTCCCTTTTCTACCCATGACGGGAGCGGACTGGGCAGCGCCGTATGGAACTTAAAGTCCCTATGCCCCAATTCCATTATCCTTGACGGAATTGCCATCCGGTACAGCGATGTTCCAAACGCGCTGAATACGGTAACCAAATGGATAGATGATTTGCATGTACAGTAAAAAAACGTATATCAATATATGTAAATTCGAGGAGGCTCCAGACATGGAACACAAGAAATTAGGTTTTGGGTTTATGCGCCTGCCGCTGACAGACCCGAACGACCAGACAAGCATAGACATGGAACAGGTCCGCCGCATGGTTGATCTGTTTCTTGAAAAAGGCTTTACCTATTTTGACACCGCTTATGTTTATCACGATAATCAAAGCGAAATCGCCCTGGGTGAGGCGCTTGTTAAGCGATACCCCCGGGACCGGTTTGCCATCGCAACAAAAATGCCGCTTTTTCTGCTGAAAAGCAAGGAACAGCAGAGCAGTATTTTCCATGAGCAGCTTAAAAACTGCGGGGTCGATTATTTTGATTATTACCTGCTGCACGACATCAACCGTATGTCGTATCCAATCGTAAAAAAACTCAACAGCTTTGAGTTTATTGCGGAGCAGAAGCGGGCAGGCAGGATCCGCAGTATCGGTTTTTCCTTCCATGAGGATTCAAACCTTTTGGATGAAGTATTAACTGCCTATCCCGAAGTGGATTTCGTACAGCTGCAAATCAATTATCTGGATTGGGACAACGCTTCTATCCAATCGGGCAAATGTTATGATGTCGCGGTGAAACATGGCAAAAAAGTCGTTGTCATGGAGCCGGTCAAAGGGGGAACCCTCGCCAATGTACCCGGGGAGGCGGAGAAATTGCTTAAAGCGCATCACCCGGAACTATCCATCGCTTCCTGGGCTATCCGTTTCGCGGCCAGCCCTGAAGCTGTTATGACCGTTCTTTCGGGTATGTCCAACATAGCACAGTTGGAGGACAACATAAGTTATATGGCGGATTTCGTGCCATTAACCCAGGAAGAGCAGCATATTGTAAAGCAAACGGTTTCCATAATCAACACTTCCGTAGCCATCCCCTGTACCGCCTGCCGTTATTGTGCCCCGGGCTGCCCGAAGAAAATTGCCATACCCGAATACTTCGCGCTGTACAACGCCCACCTGCGGGATGTAAACCGGTACAGCTTCAGCCCCCAGATAGACTATTTTGCGAGCTTAGTCCAGGCCTTCGGAAAACCATCCGAATGTATTGCCTGTAAAAAATGTGAACAGATCTGCCCGCAGCACCTTCCTATTACCGATTTTCTGAAGGATGTGGCGGAAGAGTTTGAGGGCAGCCTTGCAATGATGGAAGAAATGATGGGTTAAACAAAACCCTTTTAAGTAGTTAAGCTATCCTATTAATTGGAATACCAGGGGAAACAGCCTTCTTTTGTAGCAGAAAACTCAATGAAAGCTGATTTCCCCTTTGCTTTGCAATTTCCCGGGCCTGTGGTATACTGGTTTTTATGGAAATTCACATCCCAAAGGACCAGAAGAAAATCCTCTCCAAGCCTTCGGACATCTATCCAATCATGAAGGAAATCCTCCTCCGGGACAATACCATTGACCGGAACCGGGAACACTTCTGGGCCGTGGGGCTTGCACAGAACCTGCTGCTTCAATATGTGGAACTCATCAGCCTCGGCGGAACCAAGGCCACCACGGTGGAACCCATGAACGTCTTCCGGCTGGCCGTGATGAAAGGCTCGGCCCGGATTATCCTGGTACACAATCACCCGTCGGAAAGCCTCACGGTTTCCGACCCGGATAAGAGCATCACCGACCGGCTGTACCAGGTAGGAAAAATCCTCGATATCGATGTGGAGGACCACCTGATTATTACCCCAGGGGAATACTACAGTTTTGCCGAATCCGGGCTTTTGGCCGAACTTGCCAAAAGTACCAAGTGGCTTCCCAAGTTTGAGCTTGAAGAGCGGTACCGCCAGGAGAAGGAAACCATTGTTTTGGAAATGCTGGAACGGCAGGAAATGATGGTCCAGGACGCGTTGGCGAAGGGTAAGAAAGAAGGCGTAAAAGACAGGAATATTGAGATTGCCAGAAATATGCTACAGGAAGGGTTTGAGATCAGCGTTATCCGAAAGCTTACGGGGCTTACCAAGAAAGTAATTGAGGGGCTTGGGGAGTAGGAAAACCTAATAAAACTTTAGTTTAGTGGTGATAAAATGAATATATTGAAATACTTTGAATTTGAGAAAAAAGATGATATTACAATATATAGATTAAAAAGTGATCAGTTTAATGTTTTTCTTAATGAATTAGCAGAGGATTTTCGCCAGTGTTATATCAGCAATGAGTCCTTAGAGCAGCTATCAGCAAAAAATGAAATATCTAAATCGGAATTTCTTAGTAAATATGTTCTTCCTGATAAAGGAAATATAAAATCTGGTGATTTTGGAGAGATGTTAAGTTATTTCTCTTTAATTGAAAGATTTGCTAGCAAAAATGTATCTTTATTTTGTCCTCGAAAATGGTTATGGAAAGATAGAAATAAAGCTGCTCCATATACCGATGTTGTCGCTTTTTACATAAATGGAATTAACTCAGAGTCAGAAGATATTCTTATATCTATTGAATCTAAAATGAAAGCAACACCATCAAAAAGCCATCGAATTCAAGAAGCTATTGATGGTGCAAATCAAGATAAACTTTCTAGAACTGCAAAAACTTTGGAATGGCTCAAAGAAAAATATGCAAAAGAAGGAGATATAAAGAATAAAAAATTGGTTGAACGGTTTGCTAATCCATCAGAACATGGGTCATATAAAAAAGTATTTAAGGCATTTGTTATACTTGATAAAAATTTTGAAGAGGAAGAGTTCTTGCATTTGACTAACAACTCAAAAGATATCGTAATCGTTGTAATACTATCTGATAATCTAAAGCATCTTTATGAAGAGAATCTAACAAGAATAATTAGTTCGGTTGAGACATGAATAAAATACTAAATACATGGATCGCTGAATCAGAATCATGGCAATCATTCATTGATTTTAAGATACCAAAAGAGGCACGCGCTAGATATCCTTTTTTAAGTAAATACGATGATTTCTATCTTAGCTTAATGAGTAGTTGTTTTGAAGAATTGAAAAAAGAAAATCCAGATTTATCAAAAATGTTATCAATTGCTCATGGACTTGAGATATTTTCCTTAGAAAATAAACGAAATAATTTTGAAGGAATAGATTATTCTAATAATGCTTTATATTCTGCTGCAATGTATTATCTAGCAGGCTATTCTTCTTCTGCCTGTATCATTTCAAGCTTATTTAATAACGATGATTTTAATTCTACCGCGGATAAATTTATTTTCTCTTTCCTAAAAAGAGAAAATAATAAATCAAATGAATTCTCAATCACTTTAAATGATTTTCTTAGAAACGGTGATTTTTTTATAGTAAAAAATCTTATTAATAAACTTCAAGCAAAGCTGGAGGAAAGTCTGAATAATAACAGTATTGACTTTACTGCATTTTTGTTATGCATATCAATTTTGAAGAAATTTATTGATGACAATATTTGGTTTGATTTATTAAATCTTCATAACAATGTTGATTATTGGAAGCCATATGTTATAAAGTGTTTAAACAAAAGCAGTCCAATATGGAGTTTTTTCCCATCACAGCGTTTAGCACTTGAAAAGGGAGTTTTGTCAGATAAAACAATTTCTCTCCAGATGCCCACAAGTTCAGGAAAAACCTATTTAAGTGAAATTATTATTTATAACGAAATAAGACAAAACAATAAAAATAAGGTATTATACTTAGCTCCATTTAGAGCACTGGCGGCTGAATTAAAGAAAACTTTGGGAAGTGAGTTAAGAAGTTTAGGTATATCTTCAAAAACGATTTATGGTGGAAACTTGCCTACAACTGAGGAACGAGACAATCTATTCAATTGTAATGTTTTAATATCAACACCAGAAAAATTTATGGCAATAGAAAATATTTTTCCAAATATTCATAATGAATTTTCTACGATTATATGTGATGAGGGGCACTTGTTAGATGATTATTCACGAGGCCTTGAATACGAATTATTATTAACTAGAATAAAAATAAATTCTGAAACACCAAAAAGGTTTATTTTTGTCTCAGCAATAATTCCGAATTTAGCTGAAATAAATCATTGGTTGGGCGGAGATGAAAATACCATTGTAGAATCTGATTATAGACCCACGCAACTTGAATTTGCGTTTCTTTATAGAATGGATCAATCACGGGACCGCTTTTACCTAAATGTAAATCCAACAAAAAAAAGACCATTTAATTATCAGCTATACCGCTTCTTGGATAGTAACGAAGTAAATATAGTAAATCCCAATACAGGACAAAAGAGACTTCTTGCCTCAAAAAAAGCGATTTCGTCCGCTGTTGCTTTGAAATCAATTAATATAGGTTCTGTCTTTCTGTTCGCACCACACAAACGCGGATATACCGGCGTAGAAGGATTGGCAAGCGAGTTGCTAAGTCAATTAGAGTGGACAAACAATAAATCGTTAATCAACTCATATAACCATAAAACTATTGATGATTTAGTAGGGTATTTCTCAAAAGTATTTGGTGACACCTACTTACTGACAAAGACTGCAAGTGTAGGGTTTTTATTTCATCATGGTGATTTTCCGCAATTTATACGAGAAATTATTGAGGATCAAATCAGAGCAAACCAAATTAAACTTGTGATCTGTACTAATACGCTTGCAGAAGGCATTAATCTCCCAATAAAAACAATTGTCATTCATTCGACAGAAAGATTCAATTCTGATGTTCCTGGAAACTATGAAGTATTAAAAATTAGAGATTTGAAAAACCTTGTGGGTAGAGCAGGCCGAGCTGGTAAAGAGACAAAGGGATTAATTATCATACCCCATGAGAGTGATTTTAGAACTATAGAAAAACTGATAAACGAGGTTGATATTGAACCTGTCAAAGGCGATTTGTACAATCTTATTAAACCATTTACCCATGAGTTAATCACCAAAGGATTGGTAGTTACACAAGAGTTATTAGATAAATACTCAAATTATTTTGAGGATATATTAGACAAGTCTCTAATAGAGATGTTGGCAGAGGACATTAATGAAGAAGATTTAATGGAAACAGTAGAAAAATTTGTTTCCAATACTTTTTCTTATTATCAATCAAGCTCAGATGAGAGAGATACATTAAAAAAGATATTTTCAATAAAAGCAGAAACAGTTTTACCATTTATTAAAAATGATGAGTTTCAAGATTTAAAAAATAGTGGGGCTTCAATTTCCTCATACAAAGAACTGTCAGAGATATTTGATTTTGAAAACGAAATATGGGAAAATTTGACAGATGCTTTAGCTGAAGATTGGTTATCATTTATACTTGATAATGGAATATTTCTTATGGAAACATTTCAATCAATTATTACTGAATTTAATTCAATAAATAGTTGCGATATTGATAACCAGAAAATCAAAACTGTTATTATTATGTGGATGAATGGTGAATGGTTTGAAAATATATCAAAGATAGGAATCGAAATGCATCACCTATTGAGATTAATAAATAATTTCCTTTCTTTTAAAATGAATACTTTGGTTTCATCAGCAATTAGGCTTGCAGAAATTAGAAATTCAGAAAAAGAAATCTCTCCAATTATTATCAGTTGGCCATCTTTACTACAGTTTGGATTTAATAACATTAGTAAATTAAATCTTATGGAATTAGGTCTCACTGATAGAGAAGCAGTGTTACAATTAGATGGATATTTAAAAAATCTAAATTATGTACACTTGAATATTTCTGATTTAAAAAAATATTTATTAAAAAATAAAGAAATTATTTTAGGAATACCAAAAGATGATATTCCATCCATAGCAAAGAAAAGTATTGATAATTTTATAAGAAAACTCGGGTAAATAGAAAACTTTTTTTGTACAAAAACATTATTCTATATTCTTTGCATCCTCTTCAAGCCCAAGGACCCTTCCGGCAGTACGGCAGCATATCGGCCCGACCCTTGTAACTCCATTATACTTGGCCGTTTTTCAAAATCCCACTAACCCCCGTTAAAAAACACTTCCCACCCGCAGCCGGATTTCTCCATATCCGAAAGGTACCCCAAACGTACCCGTACCGTACCTCTTCTCCGTAAATGGCCGGGAACCAGCCTGCCGGTACTTGGCTTGTACGGGTTAGCTGCGCTTTTAATAGCAACCGTTATACTGCAAATTTTCCGGATATGGGGTAGGATAGGAACCGGAATACCGGGGCAGGCTTTGGCGGTTTTAACTTTTAAGACCTGAAAATATACCGGAATAAACATTACGATATAGTACTGTTTTCCGGCAGGATATCTTATAGCTTAATAACCATAAACCGCAACATGGAAGTTAAAAAAGCCGGCTGAAACTATTAGCATGGTACAGGTTGGAATCATGGGTTATTTCTTTTTGAATATTGATATTGGAAAGTATCAAGCCCGGTGATAAACTGGAATTTGAAATATAAAATTTTGTGGAGGGAGCGGATCAAATGAGTGATAGCCCGGAGTTTATTAATCTGACCCAGGAAAACCTTCCGGAGGAACATTTGTGCTGTATCATAACCAGCAAGAAACCTTCCCCGGGTGTTGAAACCAAAAGGCAGTGGTTATCCGGCAGGCTTGCGGAGGGGCATGTATTCAGAAAATTAAACGCAAAGGCTACTGTGTTTATTGAATATTCCCCCCTTGAAACAGCCTGGGTTCCGGTTATGGGGGATAACTATTTTTATATTTATTGCCTCTGGGTTTTGGGAGACTATAAAGGCAAGGGCTACGGAAAGGCATTGATGGAATACTGTATTGCTGATGCCAGACAAAAGAAAAAATCAGGTATTTGTATGCTTAGTTCCGTTAAACAAAAAAACTGGCTTTCCGATAAGGTTTTTGCCATGAAATATGGTTTTGAAGTTGCGGATACCACCCGGGACGGCTACGAGTTATTGGCCTTATCATTTGACAGGACAAAACCCCGTTTTTCGGAGAACGCCAAAAAGCAAAGTATTAAAGGACAGAAATTAACTGTTTATTACGGTTTACAATGTCCCTATATCCCAAAAAATGTGGAAATGATAAGGCAATACTGCAAAGATAATAATGTTCCCGTGGATTTAATTAAAGTGGATACCCTGGAAAAGGCAAAGACATTACCCTGTGTTTTTAACAACTGGGGAGTGTTCTATAAGGGCAAATTTGAAACCGTGAACTTACTCGATATACCGTATCTGCAGAGGATTTTGAAAAAGTAATGACCGGCGGTGTACACCATGCCCTGACGCAAAAATGAACCTCCCCGCATAGGGATTGCCGGACAATCAAAAATATATCATAATCATGTATCCGCGTGGATGAACGTTATGCTATGAAAGACCGAATGCCTTCTTTAATCAATACATGTATCCTTGTTCTTGCTGTTCTTATTGTGTTTTTGACCAGTGATGAGATTCTGTTTGATTATTATGATTCATACAGTACTGTTTCCATAGGTGAGGCTATAGACAATCCCCATGCGGATGAGTCCATTTTTCCCGCATTAGTTCCGGCATATTCCTCCTTTTTTATCAATCTTATAAACCGTATCCGGGGGTATTCCTCCCGGCTGCTTCACCTTTTATTCCTGTTTGTATTAGCTTCATGCAGGCAAAACAGATTTCATGTTTTGTTTGATTCCAATGAATTCACCGTATGCTGTTCAAAAAAGAAAAGAAACAATTCTGTCATTGCCCTGTCCCTTGGGGGTAGGGCACCTCCCGTGGTTGTTCTTTAACTGATCCATCAAACGATTAATTATCTCATTACCTAAGTTTATACATCCTATATGTAATGGAGATAGACTTTAAGAGACAACCAGGAGAATATCAATGTCTAATTTACTTACTACTTTTATCGTGGCGGCCATAGCTATCTCGGCTGCTTCATTTGCTTTTGCCCTCTGGCTTTACCGGTGGGTTAAAGCCCAACCTTCTTCGAATGCCCGGATCGCGGAGATCGGGACATTAATCCGCAACGGGGCAAGGACGTTTTTGAAAAAAGAATATGTGGTACTGGCGAAGTTTTCCGCCGTGGTATCATTACTGATTCTTTTGTTTTTACCAAAACCGGTCTGGAAAGGATCGTTTACGGAAAATATTTTTATGATGATCGCTTATCTTGCGGGGGCTGTTTTCTCGGGTTCCGCGGGAATTATTGGTATGCAGGTTGCTACCATTGCGAATATGAAAACCGCCGAGGCCGCACAGAAGGGGATTAAACCTTCGTTTATGGCGGGCTTCCGGGGCGGCGCGGTTATGGGAATCGCCGTAGTGGGAAGTACCCTGCTGGGGGTTTCTCTTTTAATGCTGATAACCAATGATGCCACCACCCTTCTGGGGTTCAGCTTCGGCGCAAGTTCTCTGGCGCTGTTTGCAAAAGCCGGGGGCGGTATCTTTACAAAAACCGCAGATATAAGTGCGGATATTGTCGGCAAGGTTGAACTGGGTATTCCCGAGGACGATCCCCGGAATCCCGCGGTGATTGCGGATAATGTTGGGGATAACGTGGGTGATGTGGCCGGTATGGGTGCGGACCTATTTGATTCCAACGTGGCTTCCATGTCCGCTGCGCTGGTCCTGGCCAGCGTTCTGGATAAGGCTGCGGGGGGAACCATAAATTCCGCCATGGTATTCTGTTATGCCGCCGCGGGGTTATTGGCCTCGGTAATCGGTGTGGCCATGGCGCGGATGGGAAAGCGGGGTCCCACCAGGGCGCTGAACAGCAGTACCTATATTACCACCATCATATTCAGTATCCTTACCGCCCTGGCTACCTGGGCTTTTGATCTCCAGTGGCGTATCTGGGGGGCAAGCATGGTTGGTCTTGTGGTTGGTGTTATTATCGGGATTGCCACGGACTACTTCACCAATGATGAAAAGAAACCGGTGCGGTTTGTTGCCAAGGCTTCCGAATCCGGTCCGGCGTTTACCATTCTTTCTGGTATAGCCTATGGATTTATAAGTACTTTGCCTTCACTTATCGGTATTGCCATTTCTTCCCTGGTGGCGTACAAGCTCTGCGATCCTATTGGACCGGGGTATGCCATGTTCGGTATTTCCATGGCCGCGGTGGGGATGCTTTCAATTGTGGGTATGATCATCGCAAACGATGCCTATGGGCCAATCGTTGACAATGCCCGGGGTCTTGCGGAAATGGGAAGCCTGGGTGATGAGGTGCTGCGGATTACCGATGAACTCGACAGCGCAGGAAATACGGTTAAGGCGGTAACCAAGGGGTTTGCCATCGGGGCTGCGGGACTAACGGTAATCGCCCTGCTGGGTGCTTTTATCAGCGAAGTTAACGTGGCCGCCGCTGAAATGGGTGTGGCCGGAATTACCGGGTTCGATATCATGAATCCCACGGTGTTCTTTGGCATGCTGGTCGGCGCTGCGGTCCCCGCGGTATTTTCAGCCATGCTGATCCTTGGGGTAGACCGGAATGCCCAGCGCCTGGTGGCGGAAATACACCGGCAGTTCAAGGAAATTGCCGGACTCAAAGAAGGAAAAGAAGGGGTTGTTCCCGAATACGACCGGTGTATTGAAATTGCTACCCATGGCGCGCTGAAAGAATTAATCCCCGCGGGTTTTATCGCCATTTTTATTACCCTTGCGGTAGGATTTATCGGCGGAGTTCAGGCTATCGGCGGGTTCCTCTGCGGAAACATTGTCACCGGGCTGATGCTTGCTTTGTTCATGAGTAATTCCGGCGGGCTCTGGGATAACGCGAAAAAGTATGTGGAAGCCGGAAACAACGGCGGGAAAAAATCCGCAGCGCATAAAGCAGCTGTGGTTGGCGATACTGTGGGTGATCCCTTCAAAGACACCGCGGGGCCGTCCATCAATACCCAGATAACCGTGGTTTCCCTGATTGCTTCATTAGCGGCTACGCTCTTTCTGACCTATTCCATATTTTAGGATTTGTCCGAAGTTATTCATAAACAAGTTCCGGGGATAAAGGAAAATTTTCCCTTGTCTCCGGAATAAGGGATTCATAAAAAAGGAGTTATACATTTTTATGGAAGACTTATTTATAGGATTCACATCCTTTACCTGGCAGTCCGGGGTGATGATTCTGATAGGGATAATACTCATATTTCTTGCAATAAAAAAAGAATATGAGCCGATGCTGCTGCTCCCTATCGGGTTTGGAACCATCCTGGTAAATCTGCCTTTGTCGGTGGTTTTTGAACATGACGGGGCACCGGGTTTCCTGAAACTGCTCTTTGATGCGGGGATAAGCACCGAGTTGTTTCCGGTGCTTATATTCATAGCCGTGGGAGCCATGTGCGATTTCGGGCCGATGTTTAAAAACCCGGTGATGATGTTCTTCGGGGCCGCAGCCCAGTTTGGTATTTTTGCCACCATCCTTGTTGGGGTGCTTCTGGGGTTTGATCTTAAAGTAGCCAGCGCCATTGGTATTATCGGCGCTGCGGACGGGCCGACTTCCATTTTTGTGGCGTCCCGTTTTGCAAAGGATTATCTTGGCCCCATATCGGTGGCCGCGTACTCGTATATGGCATTGGTTCCGCTGATCCAGCCGCCGGTGATCAAACTGCTGACCACAAAAAAAGAACGCTGCATCAAAATGATTGCCCATGATGCGAGTATCCCGAAAAGTCTCAGGATTTCCTTCCCGATTGTGGTGACCCTGATTTCCGGCCTGGTTGCTCCCATGAGTGTACCCCTTATCGGGTCCCTGATGTTCGGTAACCTTATCCGCGAATGCGGAGTGTTGGACCGTCTTTCCGCAGCAGCCCAGAACGAATTGGCTAACATCGTAACCCTGCTCTTGGGAATAACCATTGGGGCCAGCATGAAGGCGGACCAGTTCCTGCAGGTTACCACCCTGAAGATTCTTCTTATGGGACTGGGGGCATTTATATTTGATACCGCCGGGGGTGTGCTTTTTGCGAAGTTCCTTAATCTGTTCAGAAAGGAAAAGATTAATCCCATGGTAGGGGCTGCGGGAATTTCCGCATTCCCCATGAGTGCCCGGGTCGTGCAGAAACTGGCCACCAAGGAAGATCCGAATACTTTTGTTATCATGCATGCGGTCAGTGCGAATGTCTCGGGCCAGCTTGGCTCGGTAATTGCGGGCGGTATCGTCCTGGCCTTAGTGCCATTGCTGGTGGGGTAAAAAATGAATGCCTTATTACAAACCATACAAAGTGGTTCCCTGGTACAGAAAAGTCTGTTTCTTATGGTCTGCGGAATTAGTTTCGTGTTCCTTGTTCAGGTGGTTTTTTATATGATCATCAAACTGTGGCCGAAAAAGAAAGACGTTCCTCCCGCATCCTGAACCAATAATCAGCAGCGGGCCCTAAACCGGAAAATTAAAACGACCCCCTTAAATGGGGCCGTTTTATCTATGCAGGGGTTTTATTCGCAGGTGGGTTTAATACCTTCTGGACGCTCCCGCGTGCGAGGCTCCGGGGTGTTTTTAAAATTTTGTAAATGAAAATTGTATGGGTATTAAACCTACATAATATCCATACCTTGCAGAACCAACAAACCTCGCTGCTCTGCCTCGCACGCGAAAGCGTGCAGAAGGTTTTTGATTAAACCGTTAGGGATCCCCTTTTCAGCGTACTTCCATGGAAGTAATGAAGGACGCGCTCCAGGAGAATGTAATGGATTTTCCTTTTCCCCGGACATCAAAGGTAAAATCATTCGTTCCTTTATTAGGGGGAACTATATCCTGGAACCCCATAGCGGTTAATTTGTCGTAGTAGGACTGAATGTCTTCCAGGCTGCCGCCGGTAAACATCATGGATATACCTTTTTCAGAACCCGTCGGAACGGACACATCGGTTATCACAAGTCCCTTGGGTTGGGGGATTTCCCCCATTTGTTCAGCAGGCCAAAACGCTTCTTCTCCACCGTAAACCACATATGAATAATCGCTGGATGCGGGATCGAATTTCTTGACAATCCTGTTAATAGAACCATTTCCACTGCTGTTCCACGTATAAAGCACATAGCTGTCCTTTATATAACCCGTGTACATAATACTTTTTTCTTTAAGGATCAACTGGGCTGGATATTCCGTCATGCCCTTTAAGGACTGAAAATAATTTTTTGCATCGGCATGACTCATGTCGCTGATGTTTGCAGAAAAAGCCATGGGCAGGGCAGCGACATAATTGATTGTGCCCTTTGGTTCAGGCAAAAAGTTTGCTTCATTCTTTGGCCATTTGGATCCTTCACCGGAGATGGTCAAGTCTTCAATTTTGGCAAGCTCATCCGCCGCTTTGGAGAGTTCCCCCAGAAAATTTTCAGTCAGTTGTTCGGTCAGGGATTTTTTCTTTCCGCACCCTGTTAATACCAGGACCGCGGCTAACGTAATCAGTATTACCTTTTTCATAATGTTATCCTTGCTTATTATTGCCTGCGTCCGGGGAATTATTATTGGATCCTGTATCAGCGGTTGGATTGGATTTCTCTTTTTGGATTGTATCCATTTTGGAACTCAATTTTTGTGCAACCGATCCTATGATAGGCAGTTCGACTTGTTTGTAGTTATAGGCATTTACAAGGACATAAACCATTAAAGCGGTAATTGCCAGGCTGACCAGGGACCCAATCACTCCGACAACCATGATGCTCCCCATATTGTTTCTGCGGAATATATCTTCCAGGGTGTTATATGATTTCGGGGTCAATGCCCAAATAATTATGCTGAAGAAAATGGAAATGACCGTCTGTATGATTCCAAGGACAAGCGCCTGAACGGATTGATACTTAACAAATTTACTGTCCTTTTCCATAAAAAAAATAACCAGCGGGAATGCCCAGGCTACATACTTCAGGAAAGGTATCCAGGAAATAACCGCTGTTCCGATATAAATGATTATAACCATTATGTTGGCATCCGGCCCGATTGATGATTTATGGGGCTCAATCTTTGTAGTCATAGAAAATCCTCCTTGGAAAATGAATTATTCTACTATAGAATGTGTTCCGCAGATTCTTAACACGGATATGGTATGTTGTATATTAGACCGGGTCGTATTTTTGTGGATTTAATATAAAAAACATATACGACCCAGTCGTATATGCGGGATAAAAGCGCTAAAATTCTTAAATCGATTAATACTTTTTCCGATATATACCCTGGGTGACAATTTTTTTGTATGGATTGATTAGGATGGGTTAGAACGGTGCTTACAAAGTAGACTTTTCAATCACCGGCTGCTTTAACCTGAAAAGAAGACCGCTTTTTCGTATCAAATCAATGTAAAGGACCAGGGCATCTTTGGAAGTAACATTCAGCTTTGTAAAAATATGTGTATTATGGGCTTTAAGGGTTGCCATGGTGATATACAATAACTGCAGAACTTCCTGGGCGGTTTTTCCTTCTATATAATAGTCAAAGATCTGCCGCTCGGTTGGGGTCAGAGTTTTGACCCGGATGATAAAATCATGGAACAGGTCTTCCGGGAGGGGTTTGTTTCCGGTGTACAAAGTTTTGAGCTGATTATCCAAGGGTGCCATATCGATCTTATGGAAGTCACCTATCCAATCTGTATTGAATAATATTTTCTGAAAGACCGGGGAAAGCAGGAGGAAAAGGAAAAGGAAAAAAGCGGCCAGAAGTGCGGTCACCGCGGGCATGGCAGCCGGCCACATCCGGACAATCAGGGCGGTGATAAGGATTGAAACTATAAGTTCCACCACGGTTGCCATGGTGATCCGCCAGAACAGAGCCGCATTGTTGTATTTTTTCATAAGACCGGTCATATAGAAAACCATGATATATCCAAATCCGTCGCCAATCCCGAAAAGGAAATTGCCCAGGGTAAACCAGCCCGGGGTCAGGGGTAATGCAAGAAGAATAATTCCTGTAATAGCAAAAATCAGGAACAGGTTAAGCATGTGCCAGATATTGCGCCTTAATCCGAATTGAATGATAAAAGCCAGCAGTACCGCCACAATTGCGCCGATCCCGCGCATGCCGGTACTTCCGGCACTGGCATTCACCACCGCCTCCCCAAAAACATTGATTGAAAAAAAAGCAAAGGGACAGACAAGAACAAAATAAATTTCCTTAGGAGGCTGTATAGATTCCTTGGGTGATGTATCGGGAAATTCCCTGCTGCGGAAAAACAGGGTACATAAACCAAGAAGGCCTACCAGCATGGCCGGCAGGATTTTTGACAGAAACGGATTATTTATTCCGTTTTGTTCAAGGGTAATAAAAAGACCATAATTGAAGGTTACCAGAAATATACCGAAAAGACGTTCTGCGTTACGAAGTACAAACACATATGCATAGGTTGCGTATATAGCGCATCCTCCTAACCCAAATTGAAAAAACATCATTGCGGTGACTTTACTGTCCCCTGGCGGTAAAAACAGCCAGGACATAAAACCAGCCAGTGCAATCCCGGTAAAAACCCGCATACCGCTTATCAATTTTTTCATGCAGAAGATCAATACAAATAATGATCCAATACAGTAAGATGCATAGACCAGGATTGATGAATCAAAGCTCATGAAGTCATCATTTTCCAGGGGAATAAAATAGGTATTACGCTGATCCAGGAGTGTAAGAATAATTACCAGGGGGAGAAAGTAACACAAATACTGTGGGCGGATATTTTTAAAACTCAGTTCATCCTTGGCCCGCAGAATCCGGGTGAAGGATGAAAAAATAGTATATATATGACTTTGCTTGTCATTATCTGCCATATAATAAATTTATCCTTAAGAAATACTTTTTTCAGTTAATGTACCATAGGAAATGATTGATTATAAAACTAAGATGCAGCTTCCCTTTGGCGGAACAAAAAATACCCTTACTCCTCTTAATAATAAAGCGCTTTCACTATCATGAAAACCATAGGGTAAACTACATTATTATATGATATAAATTCATAATACGCAATTCATCTATACCTATACCGATAAGCCGGAAACAGTAAGAATTTGTTGTGTATGGGAAGGTGAAACTGAGATTTTTCAAAATATAATTTTATGAACCCCACAGAATTGAAAAAATAAAGACCAGGTAAAGTGAACACCGGAGTATGCCTGATGCATAAATCGAACTTCCTTTCCTTTTTCAGACAGTTCTCTTTTTCCTTTCCCGAATAAGCTGGCACTTCGGCTTCGTCTCTTTGATTCACATTACAACATCTTTCTAATAAGACTATTTATACAAGTATCCTGATACCTGGTCCCCTCGTAAACAGATAGTATTTCAATGATCAGCAATTCATTTCTTTGAACCTGTTCCGGGAATACTATTGTTTGATAATTTGGCGTATCTAATAACTGATGAATAAATGAAAACTTTCCGGCAACTGAAACTTTTATCTCTTTTGGTCTGGAATTCATGTTGTAAAGGTACGGTCTATTATAAGAGACATACCCTATAGAAATATACAATTCAATGGCTTCAGTATTTGTTATAAAAAGCTTCTCCCCAATACCCTGACCAGGTACACCATCCGCCCATGGATTTTCTGAACGGGGATATTTTGTTAGATTGTCAGGGGTATAAATTTTATCTTTCTCTGTCAAAAAAGAAGTTGCCGTAACAATCGATGGCGGTAAATATCCTTCTGCCCTATTAAAACTAGTCGCCACACCCCGAAAATATATCCCCTGTTCATCAAGCAATATACAAACACTTTCATTTCTAAGCATGAGTAATTTTTGGTTTTCACCATCTTCAAAAGCTACATGCAAAAAAGGGACAGCATCCTCATACTTCACAACAAATTGCCCCTTCCGTGTTATCGTTGTATCTCCGCCATCCCTGTCTTCTGTAAATTCGATCTGATTGCCCGAAAATTTAACAGCGAAGGGATAAGAGAGATATGATATAACCGGTTCTCCATCAGCAGAGACAGGGAATAAACATATACAAAAAAAGACCAGAGATAAAAGAATTTGCTTTTTCATAATCTATTATTCCCCATAGTCTTTGTTGAGTATTTGTATGACAATAGTATCATCAATCTCAAGTCCTAATACATGCAAAACATCCATTATTTTCAACACACCCCATTTTTTTGTCAAGGCCGGGCGTGGACCGCCCCGAAGGGGTTTAGCGTTTACAAATATAAAATAGGGTGTACACTGAAAAATCGCGAGGCGGAACTGGGACAGTTAAGGCGACTGTGTGCGAACTCACAAAAAAGCCCGGTTATCACAACCAGGCCTTGCCGCTTACTCTCTTGTTTCTTGGTTATATTCATATTTTTTGACAATTTACCTTCTTAATTATTTTTTTCAAATATCCATTCATTTGTTTTTTTCTTTCTTAAAGCAATCCATCCAAGAGGTAAATTATGCAAATACAGAATCGTTGTATCTAATTTTACTATCTCTTGTAAACTTACTATGGCAGCATTTTTTTCGTCTAACTCGAATCCATCTAAAAATTGCCACATACCGTCATCAATATCGTGAGAAACAAGGGTAATATCTTCTTTGCGATTTAAAATTCTTTTGGTGGTAATAACCATTACATTTGGAGGGTCTTGAAACAACCACTCTTTTTCATTATGTTCTTTCATTCTATTTATACCATTTTAATCTATTTTCCAGATATTCTTCATGTTTTCTGTTTACTTGCTGCTTTTTCTACTTCTTTCTGCTCAGTTCTTCCCTTTCCGCAATCAGTTGACACTTCGCGGTCATCCCGAATCCCTTGCAACAGTTCTTGATAGATAACCGGACCCATATACAGCTGTTCGTTTTTTTCTATCAGGGTTCTCAGGGCATCTGCTTTCTGAGATTTTTTTGACTGAAAAAATCTATCCATACAGAGGTATCCACCAATATACTATTCATCGGTCTTTTCTCATTTCTTGAAGATTGCCTTCCCAAATGTTCTTACCCTGATATTTCAATATCTGTTTACGTTTATTCGACTTTATATATTCCTTCAGGGCCATATTAATGGCAGCCTTTTTTTGTTTCTATCCCGCTGATTTTCATGACTTCATTCACAAGAACATCATCAAGTTCTACATTCGTTCGCATAGAATTCCTCCATACACATAATATAGTATATTACACACATTATTGAGTAAAACGTCTATATTATATTTTCTCCGGCCGTTCATAATCCACAAGCCGGAGTTTTCCGGTGGTTGAGGCCGCTTACTCTAAGCCTGCCGAAGGGTCAACCCCACCTGTGATAGTGAAGTGAAACTTTTTCATCACAGGTCCCTTCGAGAGCCTCAGGGGCCGGGGTTATTTTCGGTGGTTGAGGCTATTTATACTGAGGCCCCCGGGGCAGCGAAGAGTTCTGAGAAGAAATAAGTATTTGTGAAATGACCTCTAAAAAATTTTATTGTTCCCTTGCCCAGGCCATGACCGAAGAAGGTGCTTTGTTTTCCCGGAGCATCCGTACCATATATTCCATATAGGGGGCAGCGTGCTCAAAAAACATTTTATATCCCCTGCAGAGGGCATTCATTCCATCCTCCCCGTCACTGCTTTTTTCAAAACGGTGCTTTGGGCATTGACCGGTACAGACAAAATAATAATTGCAGCGCCGGCATTCCCCGGGAAGGCTGATTTTTTTTTCAAGACCAAAGTAATACTGTTTGTCCGAATTGAATAAATGTTTTAAACCGGTTTCTGCGATGTTTCCCAAACGGTGGCCGGGATACACAAAATGATCGCAGGAATACACATCCCCGTTATGTTCCACCACGAGGGCTTCCCCGCAGGTTTCCTTGAAAGTACAAATGCCGGGATTTTCTCCCGCCCATTTTGCCAGGCTTGCATCGAAGTGCTGCACGTAATAGGTTCCCACATCCCGGATAAGCCACTGGTTAAAAACATCCACCAGGAACCGGCCGAATCCTTCAGCGCTGATACCCCATGGCGCAGGATGTGAACCGGGTGTTCCCGGGGGAACAATCACGGGCCGGTTTTTATAATCCGTGTCTGCCACGTATTCCAGGGCAGGCATAAACTGCATGTAATGGCTGCCGATGGATTTCATGAAGGTATAAATCTCCGCGCCCCGTCCTTCGGAAAGGTTGTTCACCACGCTCAGGGTGTTGAAGTCCACACCTTTGTGTTTGAGCATTTTCACAGCCTGGATGACCTTTTTCCATGTGGGTTCCCTGCCTTTATTGATACGGTATGCATCGTGGATGTCCTTGGGGCCGTCAATGGAAATGCCGATTAAAAAATTATTATCCCTAAAGAAGGTACACCACTCATTGGTTATGAGGGTGCCGTTTGTCTGCAGGGAATTGATGATCTCCCGGTTTCCCCCGTACTTTTTCTGAAGTTCCACCGCCCGGCGGTAAAAGTCCAAACCAGCCAGCAGGGGTTCCCCGCCGTGCCAGCAGAATTCAATCCGGGGAACTTCATTGGCCTCTATATATTGCCGGATGTACTTTTCCAGAAGTTCTTCACCCATTACCGGCTGTGCATGATGGTATATATTGGCCTTATCCAGGTAATAACAATATGCGCAGTCCAGGTTGCAGTTTGATCCCACGGGTTTCAGCATGGAGGAAAAAACCACCGGCCGGGGGGCTTTTGTATCAGGGGTATTGTTCATCATCTTTTATCCATAAATTAATTTTTCCAGCGGTTTGCCCCTAAAGCTGAGGGGATCCTTACATTATAAAACAACAAGTCCCTGAATACCATTCAGGGACTTGTTAAAATCATTGCGGACTTATGTCAGCCGGCATAGGATGCACTTACTGGGTCCGCATTTTGATTTCAAATTCCCTTTCCACATCTATATAGGCGTCATTTCCCACATCGAATATCACCTTGTGGATTACACCCTTGGTGAATGGGAACATGTATCCGTAGTTCTTGCTGACCGGATCACCGCCGTCGTATCCGATGGCCAGTCCATCCCCGCCCAGGGAGTAGCGGACGGTGATGGTACGGAATGGCGCCTGGGCCATCATGTTGCCGTCTACATACAATTTCATGGTTCCCAGGGTTTCATTCTTTTCGGACATTTTTTCCTTCACGAATTCCACCCCGATAATATGGTCACCGCTGGCAGGCGCCGGGCAGGTCAGGATTTGTTCCGGAGGAATACCCAGGAAATTGTATACGAAGTTAACCTTTCCTTCCTTGATGTAGAGGGAGTATCCTCCGAACCGTGACCCCTGGGCTACAATAACACCCTCGGCTCCTCTTTGCAGGGTTACCTCCGAGAAGATCTTGAAGGAACGTCCCTTGGTCGGTGCTGCGGTGGCTTCGGGAATTTCACTGGTTCCGGGATAATAGACAAACTGTCCGCTGGCGGGGATAGCCGCATGGTACTCCTCGGCGGCGAAGTTGACCACATCCAGGTCGTTAAGGGGAAGGACATTGTACTTCTTGGCCTCTTCCATCCAGAGTTTTTTCATTTCTTCCACTTTCTTGGGATTTTGGGATGCCAAATCGGTTGACTGGGACCGGTCCACATCGGTGTGGTACAGTTCCCAGTTGTCCTTGTCGAAATTACTTAGATTTGAAGGTACCGGCCCATGGGTTGCGGCGGCCATCCAGCCGTCTTTCCAGATACCCCGGGTTCCCAGCATTTCATAATACTGGACTTTCTTTTGGGTGGGTGCACCGGCATCATTAAAACTTGATACCATGGAAACCCCCGCCAGGGGAGTCTGTTTGATACCGTGGACTACTTCGGGCATTTTCACACCGCAGGCTTCCAGGATGGTAGGTACAATATCGACCGCATGGTAGTACTGGCTGCGCAGTTCACCCTTGGCTTTTATTCCCTTTGGCCATGAAATGACCAACGGGTCGCAGGTACCGCCGCTGTACCCTGAATACCGCTTGAACATCTTGTAGGGAGTAGAAAACGCCACCGCCCATCCGGTGGGATCGTGGTTGTAGGTTTCTACGGTACCCAGTTTATCAATCATCGACAGGTTCAGTTTGATATCATCAGGGTAGCCATTGAAGAAGAAGTTTTCGTTCACCGATCCGTTGGGGCTTCCCTCGCCGGATGCGCCGTTATCCGCGCAGTATATAACCAGGGTATTATCCAACTGTCCGGATTCCTCCAGGTAATCAATAATCCGGCCCACCTGGGCATCGGTATATTCGGAGAAGCCCGCAAAGACCTCGGCCATCCGGGAGAAAAGCCGCTTTTCGTCGGGGGTCAGGGTATTCCATGGCCGGACCATGTCGCCCTTGTCGTAGGTTCCTTCGGGCATGGGGTTGATGGGGGTCAGCTTGGTATCCTTGGGAAGGATGCCCTTGGCTATCATCCGCTGCAGAACCCATTCCCGGTATGCCTCATAGCCGTCATCGAATTTGCCTTTGTATTTATCGATATATTCCTGGGGCGCCTGGTGGGGAGCATGGTTTGCCCCGGGGTTGAACCACATATACCAGGGTTTTTCCGGGCTCGACTGTTTGGAGTCCCGGATATATTGGATGGCATGATCCGCCAGATCCCTGGAAAGGTGGTAACCCTGTTCGGGGAGGTAGGGTTGTTCTATGCTGTGATTATCCTCGGTCAGTGCAGGATACCATTGGCTGGTTTCACCGGAAATAAATCCGTAGTACCTGTCGAAGCCCAGGCCCAGGGGCCAGTCCTTTTTCGAGGCACCCATGCCGAAGGCGTCCACCGGGACGTTATGGTTTTTCCCGATCCAGAAAGTACTGTATCCCGCATCCCGCAGGATCGTGGCCAGGGTGGCATTCGATTCGGGAATATGGCCGCTGTATCCGGGGTACCCAACTGCGGATTCCGCAATGGTACCAAAGCCGTTCTGGTGATGGTTGCGTCCTGTAAGCAGACATGACCGGGTGGGCGATGACAGCGCGGTGGTATGCCACTGGGTATAGGTGATGCCGTTTTCCGCAAGCCTGTCCAGGGTGGGCATGTTCACCCTTCCCCCGTAGGTGGACCAGGTTGCCTGTCCTGTATCATCAAACAATACAAACAACACGTTGGGGGCATCCGCTGGGGCTTTCTTGTATAAGAACGCATTCCAGTCGGGGGTGGAGTTCCGGATATCCAGGTCAATTTTTCCTTTGAACCCGGGGTTGTTGTCCTTTGATGCTACGCTGCAGGAATACAATCCCGCAGAGGCAAAGGTGGTCAAGGCAAAAAGAGCTTTGCCCTGCTGCAGACTAAATTTTTTTTTCATATTTTCTCCTTAGAAAATCAACCAAATAAGCGGGTCGGAATTGATATGTTGGTGGCGCCCTCCAGAAGCCTGTAATTCCGGCTTATTTGATCATGGAAGGTTGGGTCATTTAAGAAAAGCCTGTTTTCCTGAAGCCCAAGTCTTTACGTGGCGGTACAATTACCCTGATCAGTGAACATTAGGCATATACCGTAAATTTGAAGATTTTTTAACCGCTTCGATATGTCATTTTTTTAAATCCTCCGTATTTATTAAATATCGTGAATATTTGGTTATAAATCAATAAATGACAGGGAATAATGATGGGGAGGCAGTATGGCGTGTTTTAATGTTCTCTTTAAAAATTGTGTTCAAAAGTAAAGTTATTCTAACTTTGAGAATGCCCGGAAGGTGTCGAAAAGCGGAATTGTACCCTGGAACATGTTTTTTTAAATGGCGCTATATTTTTTTGTCGTTATGATGATATAATTATATATACATACATCATAGTTGAATTCAGAAAAACGGTAAATCGGTCATTTTTGTATCGGCGTTTAAAGGTGGAAAGTATGGAAAAAATGCGATGTCGGTTTATGTTTTCCGATGTTATTGTATGGTTGGGTTTGCTGTTTTCCGCGGTCCTTTTATTAACAGGCTGCGACCTCTTTAATCTTTCGGTTCCCAAATATATTGATGAATATACGAATAATGCGGCGGCGGAACAGCTGGAAGAAATTCATGCGGCCGGCTTACCCGACCCTGTTATTTTGAGGGATAATAACAGGATTATCCTTCTGCCTTCATTGGATACTACCCTCAGTATACGCCTGCGGAACCCCAGGGGATATGATCTTAAACCTCAATTATATGAATGGTTGAATAATGATTGGGTAAAACTGACCGGGACCTCAATTTACATAAATGGGGTTTCTGTTGAGACAGAAACCTCCGCTGGATCCGATATTGTAAGGATTCATTTAGGACAGACGAATTACGGTCATATGTTCCGTATGAAGCTTACGCTTATTGTAAATGATGAAACACAGCGGGAATTTCTGAACTATCCCTACGACATACCTGTAATAAAGTATAATGATTATCCCAAAACTCCAAGTATAGTGGAAGTTACCCCCACCGGTACGGGAACGGGATTAACCATATCCTGGAATTTGGTCGACGATAATGATTGCCGGGGTGCAACCAGGTTTGTGGTATCCTGTAATGGTGTTAGTGAAACCTATACCCGAGGCAGGACTGGCTCAGTATGGGATAATTGGTCGGGTCCGGGGATTGTCGATGAGGTTCCCCTGGGCTCGGGTAATTATAAGGTCACCGCATTCTCCTCCATGGAAACCACGGTGAATGCCGCATATACGGTCGCCCTGGCCGTTATCAACGAAGACGGTTTACAGAGAAATACGGACAACCGGTCCCAGGCGGAGGGTAATTATATCTATGTAGTACCAGGAGGTTCGGGAAGCCGGACGGGATTTTCCTGGGGGCATGCCCTGGGGGATGTGCAGGAGGCCATTAACTATGCCGCTGCCAACGGAAAAACCCATGTACTTATCAAGGCGGGAACCTACTATCCTACATCATGGCCAAATAAGGCTTTTGATTCCAATATTGATGATACTAACCCGCGGCATAAACATTTCTCCCTGAGGAACGGGGTTACGGTGATCGGCGGGTTTGCCGGGACCGAAACCGGGATCATTCCTGGGGGGAATGCGTCCCAAACTGTACTTTCCGGGGATCTAAATAAGAATGAAATCAGGGACGATAATGATGCCCTCCATGTGTTCCACCACCCCTACGGGCTTAATCTTACAAATACCGCGAAACTCCAGAATGTGACTGTCACCGGGGGGTATGCCAGTGACAACAGTGTAAATAACGGTAGTAATGGCGGTGGTATGGTCAATATTTCCTGTGATCCCAGTATCAACAGCTGTATTTTTACAGGGAATGCTTCCGCTGCCAACGGTGGGGGGATATTCAATTTTGCCAGCAGTCCCGTGGTTACGGATTGTAAATTTGAAAACAATGAATCCATTACCAATGGGGGTGGTATGTATAATGCTAGCAGCAGTAATGCCAAGCTCACCAATTGCGAATTTTCCGGAAATATTTCAAACGGGGCTGGCGGAGGGCTGTCCAGTTCCGGCAGTAATGCTATCCTTACGAACTGTACTTTCACGGGAAATGATTCGATTGGCAGTTACGGAGGGGGGATATATGTAACCGCAGGAACCTGTACCATGACTGGCGGGACCATCAGCGGGAACAGCGCTTCCGATGAAGGCGGAGGGATATTTGTGGGGCCCAATGGTACTTATAGGATTACCGGGGGCACTATTACGGGAAACATGATAGGTACCGACATCACCGAAAAAGGCGCCGGGATATGTTTATATACTGCAACATCGATTTTGTCCATCGGCGGGGGAGCCATGATAAACAGCAATAATGATGTATTCTTCTATAACAGCTCTGCAAAGATCAATATTGTAGAAAATTTTGCCGATTCAGTCCCCATGGAAAGTATCCTGGTTACTCCGGATAATTATGCGACCACGCCGCAGCGGACTATCATTACTGCAAGTCCCCCAACACTGCTAACACCGGCAAATATTGCCAGATTCCATATCCGGCAGGAAACTTCCGGGACCAATCGCTGGGCCATAGACAGCGCCGGTAAACTGGTTATGGCCATTGCTTCCCGGGAAAGCGGAATCACCCGGTATTACGGGGCCCTCGGTATTGCTGCCCTCTGTGCAGCAGGGTCATCAACCAATCCTGATGTTATCACCCTCCGTTCCGCCCTGATAACCCAGAATGAAACCGTGACTGTACCAGGGGGAAAGTATATCCATGTTTTACCTCCCGCCGGAACTTCCGGTACGAATTATATTATTAAACGGACAGTTACAGATTTGAAAGCCATGTTCAGCGTTGAAACAGGGGCAGGCCTGACCTTTGGCCCTGCCGGTAGTTCTGGAACCTACGGTAACATTATCATTGACGGCGGAAAAAATGAAGGAATGGAAATGTGGGACAGGGGCATGATTAAATGTTCCGGAAATCTGACGCTGAATTATAACGTAACTATACAAAGCAGCAAACATTCTACATCTTCTAGCAACGGCAGCGGTATAGCATTGGTGAGCGGTGCCCTTGTTATGAATGGAAATTCAGTGGTCTGCAGTAATGATACTCTTCAAGCAGGCGCCGGAGTCTATGTGGATGGTCAAAGTACCTTCATCATGAACGATAATGCTTCGATCTACAACAATACATCCGGTGGATATGGCGGTGGGGTAGCCACATTTGGGACGTTTGCTATGGGTGATAATGCCATAATACGTGATAATACTGCCGTTGACCATGGCGGCGGAGTAGCGGTAGACGGAGGTACTTTCACCATGAGTGGAAATTCGTTAGTAAAACCTGATAATAGTAATACCGTAAGTTTATCCCGCTACGGTGGGCTCATTACTATAAGTGGTATATTAACCCAGACTATAGCAGCTAACATTGTCCAGGGTACCAATTTTGTGGGCTTCAGGGTATTAGCAGGAAATGTTTCAGAAAATTACCAGAAATTCTTGTATTATGGAAATGCTGATAAAATCGATTCAAACGGTAGTATTATTATAGTTATTGGACCATAAGGGGACATGGCTGTCGACCTGGGGGGAATGATCAGGATGTCATCATTAGCTAAGTTATTGTCCTTGTGTTTACCTGGGGTGATGCCCGCCACGGACAATAAGGCTTACATGGGAGCAGTTGATCCCCAGGCGCCGGGTCCTTACCCTAATAAAAACGATCACAATACGGTATCATCATAATACCGGATATTTTTTTCCAAGGAGAGAAACTATGCGATTATTTTTCCTGTCCCTTGTGGGATGTGCCCTGCTTTTTTGCGGCTGTGCATCAACGTCAACCCAGCCAAGCCCTGCAAGTGAAGCAAGGCAGCATGAGTTTGAGTATTATTTTTCCGGAATAGGCGGTGAAAAAACGTTTGATGATTTGGATTCGGCTTATGCATATATGAATGAAGCCATAGCTAAATTCGGGCAGGTTTCGGGGAAAAGCCAGGCAAAGGGAGGCGGCGCTGTTCTTAATGGGCCGCTGCCCCAGGGTAATGCAAAGGTGACCATAGTATATTTTATGGATGCCTTTGGAAAGGATGGTAAAAATGTTTTAACCAAAGAAACCGCGGATGTCCCAAAGGAAATAAGAAACAGCGTGGGCGCATATCTGGGACTTCTTATTTTTGCAGGTGATAAATCTGCGTGCCAATCCTCTTATTACTTAAGGGAGGGATATACTTTTACTAATAATTCGTATCCTGAAAATTTTACAGCCTATGGAAATAAATATACGGCTACTTATAAAATAGGCTGGACCTTAAAAAATGTTTATGAATATTTAAAAGGGTAGTAAAAGTCCGGACGTTGAGCATGTTGTTTCGGGTGGCAGATGGTTTGTCTGATGAAAACTCTGCCGCCATGTTGACTTGTGTACCACTTCAGTATGTAACTGGGAACTGATAAGTGCCAAAAGTATATAAGGATGGGACATCCTGGTTTTGTTTCCCGGTTGGATGTTGTCATGGTTTAGATATAATTCCCAGGAGATACAGACTAAATTCGTGAAAGAACTGGAATACTCCCGGTAGGGTTAATTATTGATTTTTTAAAAGTCATATTTGTTAGATAAGGAGCAACGCTATGAAAAATATACATAAACGGGCAAAAAAAGTGTTTTTATCAACCCTTGTTGTTTCCTTTTTTTTGTTGTCCTGTGGAAACCCCGCTTCAGGTGGAGGGGGTGACACTACGCCCGTAATTGGCGTAAAAACTGTGGCTGCAGGATACGAGCATACTCTGGCCATCAGGACAGACGGAAGTTTATGGGGTTGGGGAAGAAATACTTATGGACAGCTTGGTGATGGTACAACAGAAGACCAGGATGCTCCTGTAAAAATAATGGACGACGTGGTTTCCGTCGCAGCGGGTTACGAGCATACTCTAGCCATCAAAACGGACGGCAGTTTGTGGGGTTGGGGAAGGAATAATTACGGCCAGATTGGTGACGGCACAATAGTAGACCGGGATACTCCTGTATATATAATGGATAATGCGGATTCCGTGGCAGCAGGGAATTATCACACGGTGGTTAAGTTGATGAATGGTGCCCTTAAGGCATGGGGCGCTAATGATGTTGGCCAGGTTGGCGACGGGACCACGACGCAACGCCATTCACCGGTAACTGTGAACGTTTCCGGCATAGATACAATTTCAGCGGGCGGACAGCATACTGTTGTCAAAATAGATGGTGGCACTTTTAAAGCGTGGGGCGCCAATAGTTACGGTCAACTTGGCAACGGGAGTGCATTGCCTAGCAATACCCCGGTAAGTGTTACGGTCATTTCCGGCGCTGACTCTCTTTCAGCGGGCGGGCAATACACGGTAGCTATAATGAATGGCACCCTTATGGCGTGGGGCGCCAATAGTTACGGTCAACTTGGTGACGGGACCACAACGCAACGCAATAACCCGGTACTCGCTCCGGGTGTTCACGATCCTGATATTGTTTCTGCGGGCAGTCTGCACACGGTGGTTAAGTTGGCTGATGGTACCCTTAAGGCATGGGGCGATAATAGCAGCGGTCAACTTGGCGAC
Source organism: Treponemataceae bacterium (assembly GCA_031549725.1). Classification (GTDB taxonomy): domain Bacteria; phylum Spirochaetota; class Spirochaetia; order Treponematales; family Breznakiellaceae; genus UBA937. Next base: position 42,878 of record JAVBPH010000004.1, on the reverse strand, counting down.
GGAACCACGACGCAACGTGTTTTTGCGGAAACTGTAAACAAGAATGGTTCCGGTCTCGGCGGTACAGCTCTATCCCAGGTAACTTCCATTTCAGCTGGCGGAAAGCACACTGTGGCTATAAGATCGGACGGCAGCCTGTGGGCGTGGGGTGACAATAGTTTTGGCCAGCTTGGTAATGGGACAAGAACAAACAGTAGTAATCCCATCCAAATTATACCAGCGGCTGGTAATTAGGAGTATGGGTATATTGAATCTCGCAAGTAATTGTGTCGGGAGTGAACAGTGTTGGTAATTACTACACTGTTCACTTTTTGAGGCACCCTGTAAAGACATGAGGTACTTCGTATAACAGTAAAGTTCTGCGAGACTTTTTAAAATATGCCGTAATTATCAGTAATAATCACCAATTTAAGATAAAATGCGCAAGTAACAAATTTAATATATAATTTCTTGTTGTTAAAAACAGGAGAAAAGGTATTCGGAGAAAATATAAATATCAGTTTTGAAGGAATTATTAAAGAAGAAATTCCGGATTTATAACAAATTGAAAAAGCTATAAATAGCAGTAAAAAAACGAAAACTTTATAATGTGAAAGGGAGTTTAATGTATGCAAACAAGAAAAATGATTTGTTTTTTGAGTATCATATCCATTGCTTTTTTGGTTGCGAATTGTGTTACAGGTAACGGTGTAAAAAGTGATCCGTCCAACAAAGATTTCATGGAATTGGTTTTGGTGGAAGCGGGTAATTTCGAGATGGGGAGAAACCTGGGAACGGTAGGCAAGGATAACTCTAATTCAGTTCATGGGGTAACCTTAACAAAAGGGTTTTACATAGGTAAGTATCAGGTAACTCAAGCTCAATATGAGGAGGTCATGGGATATAATCCAAGCCGTTTTACCACAGCACCCTCCGGTGAAAATGTCCGCAGATTACCCGTAGAAATGGTAACCTGGTACGACGCGGTAGAATTCTGCAACAGGTTGAGCGAAAGGGAAGGGCTTTCGCCGGTTTATTTAATCAGCAGCAGGCGTCCTGCATATGATGCTGAAAATATAGCAGGTTCCTATCCGATAATTTCTGCAGTAATAACCCCTGACTGGAACGCAAATGGCTACCGGTTACCCACTCAAGCCGAATGGGAATATGCCGGAAAGGGAGGGCATTTGTATGAAAAGTTTACATGGTCCGGAAGCGATGATCCCTATGCGGTAGCTTGGTTTGAAAGTACGCCCGCAAGAAGTGGCAACAGAGGAGGCTGCACCCATGAAGTTGGGTTGAAAGCACCTAATGGATTGGGATTATTTGATATGAGCGGTAATGTGTATGAGTGGTGTTGGGACTGGGACTGGTTAGGGAGTAACCTAAGGGGGGCGCAGACAGACCCTGTAGGCCCATCTTCTTCCGGTGAAAACCGCAGGGTTCGCCGCGGCGGGACAGTATCTGCAGGCATGGCAGAATTAACAGCCCGGGCTCAGGGTGATCCAGGTCGCGGGGATGATCATACCGGTTTTCGTGTTGTGCGTAATCATTAATTTGATAGAGCTGATTGTAAAAATGTAAATTTTCTATATTCTGAGGCTTTTTCAAAACAGCAATATATTATTCAACCATATATGCTGCCCGAGGACCACGATAGAATAAGGCAATTTTACAAATTGTCAATTAAATTGACAATTTGTAAAAAATGTTTTAAACTTGTTATATGATCAAAAGAACAGCAGAAGTGACACTGCAGCGTTATGCAAAGGGATTTCCTCTCATCTGCATTACCGGTCCCCGGCAATCCGGAAAGACAACCCTGGCAAAAAAAGCCTTTCCCCATAAACCATATATTTCCCTTGAAGATCCGGATATAGCTGCACTGGCTCGTTCTGATCCCCGGGGCTTGCTGGATAATTATCCTGATGGTCTCATTCTGGATGAGGCCCAGTATGTAAGTGAAATATTCTCTTATTTAAAAACAGCCATTGATAAAAACCCTATCCCTGGGAAATATATTGTTACCGGTTCACAGCAGTTTCATTTGTTGGAAAAAGCAACCGAGTCACTGGCGGGGAGGGCCGCTTTCCTGACACTGCTTCCATTTTCAATAGAAGAATTAACCGGGGCTGATCGAAAACCGGATGATTCTCTTACAGCGATGGTTACCGGCCTTTATCCTCCTCTTTATGATAGGGATGTGTCTCCTTATGATTGGTACACCAATTATATTGCCTCTTATATCGAACGGGATGTGCGTTTAATTATTAACGTGAAGGACCTGGGGCAATTTCAGACTTTTGTGAAAATGTGCGCCGCCCGTTCCGGCCAACTTATCAATTTAAGCGTTCTAGCGGCTGACTGCGGATTAAGCCATAATACCGCAAAGGCCTGGATATCTATTTTAGAAACCAGCGGGATTATTTATATCCTCCGTCCTTATTACCGTAACTTTGGTAAGCGGCTGGTTAAAACACCAAAGCTCTATTTTCTTGATCCAGGACTTGCCTGCCGTCTCCTGGGTATTCATGATTCAGAACAGCTTTTTATTCACCCAAACCGGGGAAATCTTTTTGAATCATTTATCATCTCTGAATTGCTGAAGGTACGGTTCAACAAAGGAATGACACCGGACCTTTATTTCTGGAGGGATAATACGGGAATAGAAATTGATGCAGTTCTGGAGAATGGATCAAAACTCACTGCTATCGAAATAAAATCCGGTAAGACATTTTCTTCTGATTTTCTCGATGGGTTAAACTCGTGGATGAAGTTTTCCAAAGAAGCTCCTGAAAATTGCCGTGTGATTTATGCGGGAGATTTGAAGCTCAGTCACCAGGGTATAAAGCTGATTACCTGGGATGGAATCAAAAGTGATCTGTTTTAAGATTTGAATTGATAACACAAGTCCCACTTTGTTATGCGAAATGCCCACCAGTTACGAATCTGATCGCTGCGGACAACAAGTGTTTTTTATTCGCAAGTGGGTTTAATATTTTCTGCACGCTCCCGCGTGCGAGGCTCTGGGGCGTTCTAAAAATCTTGTAAATCAAAATTGTATGGGTATTAAACCCACATAAAATCCATACCTTACAGAACCAACAAACCTCGCTGCTCTGCGGCGAGGTTTTTTATATTTTTTCAGGCCAAATCAATTCAAATCTAACAACATATATATCATCTGGAATGATATATTCATAATCATTTTGCTCTTTGTTCTTAACTAATCGTACCCGGTATTCAATATATATTTCCTTACTACCGTATGGTATTTTATAATAATCGGGGGAATATCGAAATTGATTATTTCTGGTATAATAATCAAAAGAAACTCCCATTTCGTCCATTCTCCATATCATTGGTAAATAGCAGATTTCTTCTTCTTTATCGGCAACTTCTTGATCTAAATATGCCATTGCTTCATTTGCCGACAAATCGAACCATGGATGTTTTTTAACCTTAATGATTTTATTATCAACCAATAATTTGTTAATTATCAATCCTTTCCTGGAATGAGTGATTATTTTATCTATGCCGGCAGGTTTTTTATAGGGTAAACTTAATTCAAAGCCTTTTGTTACTTCAATTTTTCCTAAATCTGCATACCCATCAGGTAACTCCCTGTTTCCGTTAGCAAATATAAAAGAAATATTTAAAAAAATGTAAAGTACACATATTATTTTGTTCATTTCTGTAAATTCCTGTGTTCAAGGAATATCATGCCATGTTTTATTTTCCATGTAAATATTCTCCGCTGAACAAGGGTGTTCGGCGGTCTTCTGAATATGTCCAGGTGGGTTGGGACATTTCAGGTAACGTTTGGGTTTTTACGACGTTTCGCGGCTACTTAATAGGGCATTGCGCTGCAATGACCGCCGCCATAAAATGCGCTACTGTAAGCCATGGGGTGCCAAGTCTGCCTAGGCGAACGCAGGCCGATGAGCGCAGCGGCGACACGTATAAACTTTGTTATGTGCAGTTTGTCCGTACAATATACCCCGCTGCTTACGGCGTGTATGTTGATTGGAAGCCTGTTGGGGCTCATACACGATCTAGCATCGGTTGATTTTTTACCGCCCTGGATGAGGGTTGAAACGTTTGTATTTGGTATGAACCCTCAGCCTGTATAATAATTTCCTCTACAGCGAAGATTCCCCGAGGCTCTGCCTCGGGGTTCTTCATTATACGCCATCCGCATCATTTAATTCAAACAAATTGCCTTCTGTATCTCTAAAATAGGTGCAACGCATTCCCCAATCTTCAACAAATTGCGGCTCTCCTATAAATTCTACCCCCGCCTCTTTTAAACGTTTATAGTCATCATCCAAGTTTTCGGAAGATATTATAACCGCGATGGTATCAGGTTGAGAATTTACATTGGGCTGTTTGTACCCATTGAATATTGACATATTATCCCCGCTGAAAATAGCAAAACATGGCGGCTTTCCTTCTTTTACAGCAAAGGAAGTATAGGGACCATTTCTATCTCCCCAAACTGCAACTAAACCAATTTTTTTAGTATAGAAATCAAAGCAATCGCCATAGTCTTTCCGTACCAAAATTCGAACTGTCGTTTTATCAAACTTCATATCATATCCTTCTAATGCGTATTCCATGTTCATTGCAATTCAAATATTTAGTCAATACATTTACCTGTTTCTTAAATTATATTTTGCTATAAATTATTTCCCGCCAATTTTAGGACAAACTACACCTAACAGTATGTATATGTACCGCCGGAGCACCCTTCAACTTCCTTTTCCAGGGCTCATTATTTAATAACATTATTATCCCCGTATATTTTAACAGCCCCGGTATTGTTTTACAATCTGTTATATTGACATTTCCTCCTAAAAACATTTTTATTTTATCATGAAGAAATATTCTATTATTATTTTTTCAATTCTAATTCTTTTGATTTTTTCTTTTATATTTCTCTTATCTTTTCCGTGGATTTTTGGATACCAACATCAGGCCATCGCTTTTTTGGGGATTTTTCTGATTATTTTTACGATTCCGATAATGGTATTTATTTTTCTTAAAAAATCCATAAATATATTTTCACTCGTTTATTATGTTATTTATTTTCTTTTAACAAGTACAATTAATCTTATATCCTCCGGGTTTATTCAGGATGTTATATTTTATAAATTCCCTTTTCGTTTTACTATTTCGCAGTTTCTTCGTTTGGGCACGTTTTGGTTCTTCTTCATATTTTTTTCACTTCAATGTCCAATAATAGTTTTATGTTTGATAATAAGAAAGATTAAAAAAAGTAATGAACCATTGAACGTTAAATTCTTTCTTAAAGAACCATGGATATATATTTTCCTTTGCTCATTATCTTTGTTTCCTTTAATACTTCTTCACGGCTGATAACCCACGGTCAAGTTTAAAAACTTTGCTGCGGGTTCTCTTAATGTCCTTTTTTCTTTTGCTTTTTCTTCATTTTTTTTAATAAATATTTTTCTTCTGCTTCCTTTGTCCTTATTATTTTTTTCTTCTGCAGCTTCTCTTTCCTCATGATTCCGGTACAGTTTATTTTATATATTTCTTTCGAATGTGATGTCTGCCTTTCTTCCTGTTTCTTTTTTCTGTTTTTAAAAAGATGATATTCCGAATTTACTTTTATGCATCTTATCTTCCAGCACTTATTTAGATAAAAATCTTTTATGTCATTATTACTTGGCTCTGCCCCGAAGGTGTATTCACCTATGGCTGTTCCGTTTTCTTCCTGCTTCTCGATTATTGCTTTCCAGAATTGACCGTCAAAATATATTGTTGTAATCACCGTTGCCATTTTTCCCCTCCGGGCATTCTTCGCCCAGAAGCAAAAACGGACATCTTTCAGATGGTTACCTAGCTGATCGTACAGCTTTCCTGACTACCTACAGGAACGTGTATTTTCTTTGCCTCAAATTATGATAGAAATATTACTGCTGTTATAATTGATTGTTATTGTTGTTTTGTCAATGTTGTTCTTTGCATAAAAAACATATTTATAAGAGTGTTTGTATTTTAAATGCAGCTCCGCCCCATCATACTTCATATATTCAACAAAACACTCTTATAATTAATTCATTCATCCGAGGCTTTTTCAAAATGTCAAATTTTGAAAAAGCAACCTTAGATGTAAGTGCAGAAAGAATACTATTTTATTTATGGGTAAGGAAATAGTATTCTTTCTGCAAAAGCCTTTTTCAAAACTAACCGAGTTTTGAAAAAGGCTCAAACATATTTTCTTTTATTATCCCAATTTTTAGTTAGATGCCAAAAAAATCTGTTATGGGGCAGCACACCCACGGATATTCTTTTTTGCCCTTATTATTACCGTATTTGCTTCTCTCCATTCTTCTTTGACATGAATAAATCCTGCTTTATTCATCATCATTATTTGGTTGCTTATGGTACAGGGAGTATCATAATGGTAAAATTCTCCATCTTTTATACCATGTTCAATCCTTAGCCGTTTATTTTCAGAAAAATAGAAATTCTCTTCCTCCTGTTTAAATACCATATAGTCACATTCAATGTATTGTCCGTTCGGTGTCAGTGCGTTGAATATTTTTTTGTACAATTTTATTTTTTCATGGTGTTCAAAATGATGTAAGGTTTCAAATGAAATTACAGTATCATATGTATTTGTTCCAAAATCATATTGAAAATAATCCGCATTTATTAATGTTATATTTTTATGGCCAAATTTTTCTTTTAATCTATCCAGCATTTTTTGGGTTAAATCTATTCCGGTTACTTTTAATTCCGGGAATCTTTTGAATATTTCATCCAGTTCCAGTCCTGTGCCGCAGCCTAAATCCAATAAGGATGTGACAGTATCCGGAATCATTTCTGCCAGTTTTTTATAACCATTTTTGAAATTTGATAACATGTGGTCATCATAAATACCGGTTCTTGCTGTAAAGAAATCGGTCATTTTTTCAAGCATAGTTATATCTCCGCCGTGATGGTCCGCTGTTTTGGTTCACCTGTACCCGTCCATATCTTTTTACTGGGATTTTAATTCCGCCGCCGGGAAGTACCCATAGTGGGCGGTAAGTACAAGCCGGCTTTTACTGCCAAGGGTATTAAGCTTCTGAATCGAAGTCCCGGCGGTTTCCTTGTCCATGGTATAGGGGTGAATGGATGTAATGCTGTCGTTTACTTTGAAGGCATCCCCGGTGAACATATATTGCCCGTCCATAAAATATGCCATGGATCCCGGGGTATGTCCGGGGGCTTGGATACATTCAATGGTGTGTCCGCCTAGCTCAAGTTCCTGTTTATCGGTCAGCGGGACGAGGGTATCCAAATCTATGCCGGCGGACAGGGCATTGTATCCCACGGGGCTTCGTTTTGTAGTACCATTCAGCATCTGCATTTCATCCTTACTTATGAATATCCGGGCATTCGGAAATAAATTCAGGGCTGCCACATGGTCGCTGTCGGAGTGGGTAAGCAGTATATACTTAACTTCCGAAGCATCCACGGGAAACTGCTCTAGTTCATTCTTAACAGCCGCAGCATTTGATCCCGCATCGATAAGAATAAATCCATCGGTTCCTTTGATAAAATACAGGCTGCCGAAATTGTTCTTCATCACCCGGATTTCGGTGCTGGGAATTTTACCCGATGCCGCGGGTTTCATGGTTAGTATGGGGTAGTAATTAATAAGCGCGACCACGGCGCATAAAACCAGAACAATCAATATGATGCACGCAATTCTTTTCCAGACTTTCTTCATACTATCCTCCTGAATAGATGCTCATTCGCCACTGGGACCATAAGAAACCTGCTGGTTCTCTGCTGGCAGATGGCGCCAAAATACAATTATGATAAAAAACTATCTCCGAAATTGTTATTTCTTTCAAGTATTATAGGTATCATGGCGCCTACAAGTTAGGGCGAATGTCATATTCTATCACGAAAAAATGTCCTGGCGCCGGATTATTCCCTGGGAATGCAGCAATTCAAACTGTAATTTATACTGATAATTGTGACCACATCGCCGATAATCCGGAAGCTTTTCACCCTTTCTGTCTATGCTTCTTATCAGTTGCTCAAATATTCCACTGTTCTGCATCCTTCTTTGCCGGTCTTTGACGCTGATACTTTGAATTGCTGGTTGAAACATCAAATTCCATGGTATACTTCATGCTATGATTAAAGTATCAGTTCGCCGCACGGTAGTTTCGGCGTTGCTCGCAACTATGGTGCTTTTTTCCTGTGAGAAACCAATTCCGCCGGAGCGGGACCACTCCATGGATCCTTCCCATGTGCCCGGAGGTCCGTCTGCCGGGCAGGACGTGCCCTCCGGTCCTTTGCAATATGACCATGAACTTTTTTCCCCCGGGGAATATGCTGTTCCCTGGTCTGTCGGCCTGCGTCTGCGCCGGGATGCCTCGGCTTCGGCGGATATCAGAGGCACCCTTAACTTATGGGAACCCGTAAAGGTCCTGGAGCAGGACCGGGAACTGGTACATATCGGCGGCAATGCCGGTTTCTGGGTTTTGGTTGAACGGGCAGACGGCAGTACGGGATGGTGTTTCAGTTATTACCTGACCACTTACCAGAGGGAGGATTTCTTCCCTGTTCTTTGTTCCAATACCCGTACCGGTGAACTATGTACCTTCCTCGGTAGCCGGCGGCGGCAGGATAAACTTTCCCTCAACTGGCAGGGACGGACCATCAGCCGGTTTCCCGGGCTACGGGTTTCCGGGGACGGAACGGTTATCCTTTTCAACTGGGCTGATCCGGAGTCCCTGGCACCCTCCGGTATCCGTGAATTTACAGGGAAAGAATATCTGTTCATGTATGATTTTAAATCCCACCAGGTTATGGAAATCGATTCGGAAAATTTTACTATTACCAACGCCCGGAATATCGACTATTGGAAATGGGAAATCAACAGAGGGTTTAGGGAGCCGGCTTTCAGGTTCGCCCTTAACTATGATGGTACCAGGGTATTCTATGTAACCACCGATGAAGCAGGGAAACAGGGCAGGTCCGCAGGGATTGAATATCTGGCCAAATCGGGTTCAAAAAAAACCGGGGACCTTGGGGGAAGAATTCCCGACGAAATGGCTTATAAGGGAAAATTCATCCTCCTTACCTTCGAAGAGGAATTCCTGCTCTATGACCCCGGTGAAACCCGGTTATACAGGGAGGAGGAATTGTACCCCGGCTGGCTGATCGAGGAAGGCCTGGAATATACCGATGTCCTGGGGGTTCAGGATAACCGGTATCTGGTTATCCGGTATAATAACATAGTCTACGAGCGAGGTTATGAGGGGGTAAACGGGTACCTCATTAGTGACCTCAAGACCGGGGAGGATGTTTTGTTTACCGACGATTGGCTGGGACCCAGGAAGGAAACCGAAACGGACTGGGCATACCAGTGCGGGAACAGCGTGATCCGCATACATCAGGATCTAAGGAATGTTCCGCATAAGTATTCTGTGTATACCGCAGCCGGAGACGGATTCGTATGGAACCGGAATTTCACCTTCCGGGGGGGGAGCTATAGTTATTGGGATATATTTCATCCCCTGGAGAATGGAATCTTGGTGGTCCATTCCGGGGAAGCCCGGGACCGACGGGGGAAGGAGGTGCATATAAACTATTTTTCCTATGCCGGAGACTCCCGGGGGATTATCCTCACCGAGGAGACCGGCCCGCTGGATGGGCTGGAATTCCATTACATGGAGATGGGATTCTAAGCCGGCCTTTCTTTGGGGCGCTGAAAAAAATCGAGCTGGAAGCCCCCTACCATGCCATGACCAATGCGGGGCATATCAGTTATGTGGAGCTGGACGGGGCTTCTCCGGGAAACGGATATCCTGGTGGACGGCCGGTTTATCCGGGAACTGCGGAATATGGACCTTACGTTCCGGGGTTCCTCAAACCAGCGGTTTATTGATGTCCCGCAACGCCTTGCCTGGAGCAGGGTGGTGGAGATGACTTATTAAAAAATAATCAGCTGATACCAGATGTCACAAAAATTCCCTTTGTTATCTATAAAAATATGGAAAAAAGTAAATCCCTGTGATATTATCTTACAGTAGAGCAGAATCTTCTGGGAGCTGAAGTTTTCGGAAGATTTTTCTGTCTAAAATGAGCAATTAAAGCCTTTTACAGGCAAGGGGCATATATGAAACAGGGCTCTTGCGGTAACCCTTTTAGGAGGGTAACCGGGAGTGTGTTTGTTTTCTGGGTTGTTTTTACATGGGTAATAAGCCTATCCGGCTGTGACTATTTTAATACACCGATTCCTGATTATATCGACAAATATACCAATACTGCTGCGGGGGAGAAATATAGATTTACCACCACCACCCACAAAGAACCTTCGGGGAAGCCGTACATTGTTATTGTTCCCGGGAAAGTTACCGAACTGGATGTTATTCTCCGTAATCCCCGCCGGTACGCTCTGGATCCCATCCTGGAATACTGGTTTGACGGGGATGGTATAAAACCTGCCGGATGGTACCGCGATGATGATCCCGTAGGCGGCAGATGTTCTTTAAACCTACGCCCTGAAGAAGGCAGTTCGCGTTCTGTTTTGATCACGGCCAAGTATGAGGCCCATGACAAAGTTCATATTACCTTCGGTGACAAAGATGCTTTCACTAAATTACCGCAAATCGATGATTCCTTCAAACTGCGGCTGATCCTGAAGAATGAACTTGGTATTGATTTTGAAAGGTTCGCTTTTGAATTGCCCCTGTTGAGGTGCAGCAAGGACCCGCCAAAACCAGTGATCACGGACGTGGTTCCCGCAGGAAATGGGGCATTACGGGTTACCTGGACCCTTTACGATGTAAGCGGCCGTACAATTGGTGCCCCGGTTTTTGATGCCAGTGATGCAACCGGTATGACCGTCTCTATCCAAGGGGTCGGTTCCGAAAATTATTCCCAGGCCTCCTGGGGTACCGGGAAGGGGACCCCGTCAGATCCCTATAAAACGGTTATTTTCCCATACAAAAATATCCAAAGTGCGGTTATTAACCTGACGGTTGACAATAAAGACGGTTTAACATCGGCATGTACATTTGATTACGTTTATTCAAATAGGATTTATGTTTCCAATAACGGTACAGGCGATGGAAGTTCTGAAGCAGAACCTACAAACCTGACCAGCGCCCTGCATACAATTAACAACGCTCCCGACAACAGTGCCTTCACGGTAATTTGTGTTGCAGGTACCGGGAGTATTCAAGGTGATTCCCTTGAAATCAAAGAAAAGAGAACCGTCACACTGAGATCAGGGGTCCCTTCTTCCAATTCTATTATTAACGTTGGTGATGGGAATACGGGTTGGATCTTCAGGGTTTCCGGCACACTGATCCTGGAAGGCGGTGAGGGTACCATAACCCTGGCGGGAAACAATGCTAATACGTATCCCCTTATCATTGTTGAATCCGGGGGATCCCTGATAATGAAGGATAGGGCGGTTCTTACGGGTAATAGAAATACGGGTTATGCCGGCGGTTTGAATGACAATTATGGCGGTGCGGTGGGTGTCCTGGAGAACGGTACCTTTACCATGGCCGGAGGGATTATTTCCGATAATGAAGCCAAAGAAGGCGGAGGCGGAGTATCCGTGAAAAAAGGTACTTTCAAAATGGAAGGAGGAGACATTTACAGTAATGAAGCCAGAAACGGCGGTGGTGTATATGTTGACCAGGGTACCTTTGAGATGGTCTATGGAAACATAGGCGGCGTAATTGTTAATAACGGGAATATAGCAACTGGTAACGGCGGCGGGGTATATGTAGCGAGCAATGGAAAATTTGTCATGACCGGCGGCCTTATAGGAAGCGACTCTCCAGCCGGGGGAAATGCCGCAATTCAAGGCGGCGGCGTATTTTATGCTTCTGAAAGCAATAGTATTACCAATACCATCTCCGGTACGGCAGAAATAAATTATAATAATGCTACCGATTTAGGCGGGGGTATATTTATAACCATGGGCGGTCCTGCAACCAGGGTAACCATGTCCGAAAATGCAAAAATAATCGGCAATGAGGTAACTGCAGGTACTATGGAAGGGGGCGGTGTTCTGGTGAACGGAATATTTACCATGGATGGCGGCCTTATCCAAGGCAACAAGGCAAAAAATGGCGCTGGTATTGCAATGAATATTTACCCTTTTGAAGACTCCGTAAACGTTACTATTAAAGAAGGCTGGATCATATCCAACAATGCCTCTGGATACGGTGGTGGTATTCTGGGTAACTCAAACGGGAACCTTACCATGATTGGAGGGAATGTCAGCAGCAATACCGCAGAAAACGGAGCCGGGGTTTTCATTAATGGTCAACCATCCAAACCGTTTGTTTTTGAGATGAGCGGCGGTTCCATCGGCGGTGACGCTCTGGAGGATGGTAATATAGCAACCTATAGTGGAAGTAGTGAGGATCAAAATATTGGCGGCGGCGGAGTCTATGTTCATGGTATTGCATCACTCAAACTCAAGGGAAATGCTGTTATCCGTTATAACCGTGCTGAAAAAGGTAATGGCGGCGGGGTACATATAAATAGTGTTGGATCCTGTACTATGGAAGGAACATCCAGGATTATAGATAACAGAACGACCTTTGGTTATAAAAAAGGTTACGGCGGCGGAGTTTATGTGGGAGAGGGGAATACGGCCTTTACCATGTATGGGGGTACCATTAGCACTAATACCGCAGGGATTAACGGCGGCGGTGTTGCGGTGGCTGGCGGCGGTACCTTTACTACCGAAACCAATTATGATAATGACCTGACTATTTCAAGTAATGGGTCTGATCGTGGCGGCGGGATCTATGTAGACCGTGGTACCTTTACCATGGATGGGGGAACGATAAAGGATCATACCTCCACAAATATACAATTGGGCGGAGGGGTATGTGCAGAGGGGACTATTACTACACCAGCGTTTTTTGAGATGAAACGGGGGATCATTACTAATAACCATGCCTATGATCGCGGCGGCGGGGTTTATTTGGACGGAAATGCGTCTGATCCTGCTAACGCTACAACATTTACTATGAGAGGCGGAATTATCAGCGCCAATGCGGCAGGCAACAGCGGCGGTGGTGTGACCGTAGGGATCCATGCAAAATTTGATATGATAGCCGGGACCATCGGGGGCAGCAATGCCAATGCAAATACTGCTCTCAATGGCGGCGGGGTGTACGTACAACAGAATGGAACCTTTAATATGACTGGAGGGTTCATTACCTATAATGTGGCAACTAACTTAGCAAACGGAACCCATGGTGGTGTCCAGCTTGCTTTAGGCGCAGCATTCAATAAAACCAGTGGAGCAATTATTGATAATAATATGCCGGACAACAACCCATAATTTTAAGCTGTCTATTCCCCTCCCCGGTAAAGGGGCGGGGCAATGTCTTTTATCTAAAAATATAATTTATTAATTGAGGCTTTTTCAAAATGTCAAATTTTGAAAAAGGCTCAATTGTAAGGTTAAATTCTCTTGATATTTTATATAATGGGTTTTTATGAAAATTTTGGAAAAGGAGTACAAAATGAAGAGAAAAATTATAGGATGTATCGCTGTTTTCGCGGTAATTTTATTTGCGCTGATGTTTTTCGCCTGCACCAATCCGTCAGGAGGCGGGGGAAGCCCGGAACTTCCTTCGAGATATATCTATGTAACCGATATAATAGACGTGGCTGGTACCGGAGATGGGTCATCCTGGACAACAGCCATGAATGATGTGCAGGATGCCATAGATCTGGCTGCCGGCTTAACCGGTGCAGCAAAGACCTATGTGCTGATTAAGGCAGGGACCTATTATCCCCAGGGGTGGCCGAATAAGGATATTGATTCCGAGATTGATGATACCAATGAAAGGCATAAACATTTTTCCCTAAGGAACGGGGTGGTAGTGATCGGCGGGTTTGACGGGGATGAAACCGGGATAGAACCGCGGAAGACCAGTCCGACTATACTGTCCGGGGATTTGAGTGGGGATGATATTTCAGGGGATTGGGCTACTAATAAAAGTGATAATGTGCGCCATGTATTTTATCACCCTGAAGGGCTTTATCTTACAAAAACTGCTGAACTTCGGAATGTAAAGATTACCAGAGGATATGCCAGAAGTGATGACGGTGGTGGAATCCTCAATGTAGGGAGTTGTCCTTCTATAATCGACTGTATTTTTTCGGAAAATTATACTACGGGTTTTGGGGGGGGTATTGCAAACAGAGAATATAGTAATCCGGGCATAACAAATTGTACTTTTTCGGGAAATCCCTCATCACAGGGTGGTTCCGGAATATATAACGACTTAAGCGGGCCTACTATAACCGGTTGTATCTTTTCGGAAAATATTGTTTCCGGTGGTAAAGGCACCGGTATTTTCAACAAGTATAGCAGTCCCACCATAACTGGCTGTACTTTTTCAGATAATACTATGATGGCATATAGTGACGGCGGCGGTATATGTAATGAAGAAAGCAACCCTATTATAACGAACTGTACCTTTATAAACAATCTGGGGCGTGATGGTGGCGGAATATTCAATATAACGAGCAATTCTATCATAACAAATTGTACTTTCTCAGAGAATAATGTATCTGAAGATGGCGGTGGTATAAGTAACTATTATTGCAGTCCCACCATAACGAACTGTACCTTTTCAGGAAACAGCGCCCCTAATAATTTCAAGGGATACGGAGGGGGTATATATAATTGGGCTAGTAATCCTGTAATACAGAACTGTACTTTTTCAGAAAATGAGGCCCGATATGGTGGCGGTATTTATAATGTCGAAAATAGCAATGGCAACACCAGTAACCCTGAAATAATCACATGTACCTTTTCCGGGAATACCGCCAGTAATAGCGGCGGTGGTATGTATTCTGGGGCTGATTGCCATCCCAAAGTCTACGGAACTATCATCGTAGGCAACACCGCTGCTACCAGTATTCCTAATGCCGATGCCGGTACTTTTGATTCATCCAGCGGTGATAATGTTATTTCCGATGATGCCGCCGATGTATCCCTTATATTCAAGAATGTTTCCGCAGGCAAAGCTGAGCTAAAACCTAACGGAGGCCTCACCGAAACCCTTATGGTAAACGAATATGCGGCTGCCCAAATTACTCTCCCTGTGACTGGCTGGACCATTCCCTCCACGGACCAGCGGGGAGCCCCGCGGTCTTCTGCGGAAGGTAAAGCCTACAAGGGTGCCGTGGACCCGAGGGTGAGTGCGCCATAAGGAACCTGCAGAAGGGTAGAGGGATGAATGATAATAAAAAAGAAGAATTAATAAAATTCTTTGAGAAATATTCAGAGACATAACTTGAAAAACGGGACGTTGTATGCAATATTGTAAAATGAATAGATGGATAAACTGGAAGTCTATGAATAAGAAAGCGGTTCTGATTTTTTCAATTATGATAGTTTCTTTCCATTGTGGAAATTATCTTTTTTCTCAAGGGAATAAATCGAACATTCCTGAAATTTTATTATTGGAAAAATCAGAGAAAATTACAGGTCCCATGGGGATAGGATATTCGGGAAGCATATCGACCGAATGGCAATTATATCAAAAGATAAAAGAAAAATATCCATCTGAAATGTTAAATGCTGAATATTATAAGACAGATTCAATTATTACAAAAATATATTTATACTTAATTCTCTGGGAGAATATTTGGCAGGAAATTACCGAAATCGAATCTGATATTGAGCAATATTCCAATGAGAGCATATTGTTTTTTGGAGGCGGCTGTGTAGGATACAATGAAAATGTTGGTTTAATAATTGAAGCAATAAAAGATGATATTTCCTTTTTACGATTGCCAGAGGAGGAAAAACAAAAATATTGGGATAAATTAGAAAGACAAATGTCCGACAATCCGGATGTATTTGAGATATACCCTGCCAGGAAAAATTCGTTATTCAGATAATTAGTCGGCTTTGTTGGGAATAATTGAAAAGGAATAGCATGAAGAGAATTAAATTAATTTTATTATTATTGATTATTTATAGCATTCAAATTTATTCTCAGGAGAATAAAATCATTATCGATGAGAATAATATAAAATATTTATCGATTAATGAGGTTCTAATTAATGTTCCTTGGATGGAGGGATATAATAACACTTCGTGGAGTGATTTATTAAAGTTTTTTTCGGATGATACCTATTCAATTCGAAATTTTTATGGAATTGGAGAATATCTGTTTGGTCATTACGAAATAGTAAATGACAATGAGGTACTATTAAAATGTCCCTCTGAGATTGATATATTTGCTGAAGGATATGTCCTGGAAAAAGTAGAAGAATTATTTCCTGATAAGAAAGATTTGTTGTTAAAATTAGATAGAGAATATATTGATTTCTACAATATTGGGAAATTATCTTCTAATAGATCAGCAGCGCCTTCTCCTCAGGGCATGGAATATGAACTTAATAATGCTGTAGTTATAAAGAAAAGTGGTAATCTAAAAGTCACGGATATACTTAACACAAGGCAGGAACCATCTATCAATTCTCAATTAACAATGATTGCAGTAAACGAAAGATTTGGAAGTAGTGATTTAATTGATCCATATAGAGGTATAAGCTTGGTTTTTCCCGGAGAAACATTTAAGTATAATGCTGTTAGTAAAAAAATTGATAATATTGATGGGCACCATGAACCATGGTATCATATCATAATTTTTTTGGATCAGTATGTTGTTTATACTTGGGTTTACGGCGGATATGTAGAAGAAGTTGATGAGAATGAGCAATATCAAGGTGACTGGGGGGTTATATCAAAAGAATTGATTGACAGAGGATACCTGGATAATAAACGTGAAGAAGGAGGATGGTAGCTTTTGAGGAATATTGGTATTACGTTGATTTTACAATCGAAAATCAGTATATAAGTGTCTATGGGTTTGTGTTTGGTGGATATTTGAAAGATATACATTAAAAAAACCTCAAATAAACGCCTTCCTCATTCATCGAAATTTTAAACAAGTTTAGACAATGCAACGTATCAAAATTTGTATGCATTTTGATACGTTGCATTGTCCTAAATCCCTTTTTTATCTATTGATTGTTATTATCAGGCAAAATACAATATGGCCATGAAAACAATATTTCTGATATTATTGGCCTGTTCCACAGCCTTTTGTTATGGGCATCCTATGTATGTTACGGAAGTATCAGCCTCATCAGAATTGGCCGATTCCCAGGGGTGGTATCCTGCGCGTAACCTCATTGACCGGACCTGGCAGTCATGGGCGGAAGGTTCCAAAGGAAATGGAGTAGGTGAATCCTTTACCCTTACGTTGCCGGAGAATAATGATCGGCCTGTGGCTGGGTTTGCCTTAAAGAACGGATATGGAAATCTTGATTATTATAGCAGGAACAACCGGGTAAAATCATTCAGGATTTTTATTGATGGAAACTATATCGAAACAATCGCAATAAAGGATTCCTTCAGTTTCGAACAATACGCTTTGAAAAAGCCTGTTGAAGGCAGAAAGATACGGTTTGTTATCGACGATGTGTATCCCGGTACAATCTACAATGACACCTGCATCTCGGAGGTGGCGCTTCTTTCTGAAATAGTGAGCGACCAGGAATTTTATGAAAATATACTCTTTTGGCTCCGGGAGACTATAGATGATGGTCCATCACAATTTGAGAACAACAGCCCGCAATTAACATCCGTATCCGATGCTGACAAAATAATGCTTCTGGACTATTTGCCCTTTGACATTCCTTATTTTAGATTCAGAACAAAAATAGCCCTCCTGAGCGGGTCATCGTCATTAAAACTGAATAATGACCTACCCCGGATTGACGGTGCTACCGCCATGTACCCGCTTTATTCCGCTTTTGTCCATGCGGTATATCCTGAGAAAAAGTTTGATGAATTGACAGAATTTTCGGATTATACGTTATTACAATGGGGATATTTTCCCAGTTTTCTTCTATGGAAAGATTATTCCGGGTATTTTTGGGCGGAGCAGGAATTATTTGAGAGTATAGTTCAGTGCAACACCACATCCGAAGCCTACCGGAGGCTTATTGACGGGGAAACGGATATTATATTTTGCTATGAACCATCTGAGGCGGAAATCAGCGCCGCCGCTGCAAAGGGTAAGCATTTCAATCTTACACCAGTCTGCAAGGATGCTTTTGTTTTTATCGTGAATGACAAAAATGTCATAAGGAATATTACCCTGAAACAAATCAGGGATATTTATTCCGGCAGGGTAACAAACTGGAAATCCATAAGCGGTGTGGATGAGCCAATTATTGCGTACCAGCGATCGGAAAATTCCGGCAGCCAGACCACCCTTCAATCAATTATGAAGGGGGAACAGCTCATAAGGCCGATCATTGCCGGCGAGTATGTTTCAAAGGGTATGTTCGGAATGATAAGAAAGATCGCTTCCGATTATTACAACTACAATTCCGCTATTGGCTATACTTTTTTATTTTACGTTAACAATATGGCCGGCAAATCCGGGATAAAGGCCCTGTCCATTGACGGTTCAGTACCGGACCGGCAGAATATAGTGAATAATACCTATCCGTTTTGTCAGACCGTATACGCGGTTACCACCGGCAGCGAAAGCTATAACACCAAAAAATTTATTGAATGGATTTTATCTCCCCAGGGACAGGAACTGGTCGAAAAAACCGGATATATACCATTGAAGTAGTTACAATATAGTTTGAAGCAATTACATATTGATGTATGGGCACTTCTAAAAACTTCAGTTTTTAGAGGTGCCCGTATGTCTTTATCATGATATTTCTATGAAAGAAAGGAAAAGTGAATCAAATATATGGAGCAGCCTGCATGAGAAAAAGTGTATGTATTATTACATTTTTATTATTAATCAGCATAGATCTGTTCGCAAATGATATAAGAATTACCCAAAGTGAAGACAATACCGTTAAAGCAATCAGCGGTAAGAACACCAATGTTGTATTGGAAGAAGTAGTATTGGAAATTACCCTGCATCAAGAGTATTATGAAGTAAGCCAGCTTTCAAAATATTATAATCAAGGCCCAGATGAGCATGTATCACTGGGGTCGCCATTCTTTTTTAACTATGGTGTCTGGGATTATAACAATGGATATACCGCATGGACTAATTTAATGTCTTTTGAATCATATATAAATGATAATCGGCTCGACCATACTGTTATTGAAACGAAAATTCATGATAAAGATGCAATCGACCAGGATTATTTAAAAGAAACGAAGTGGTATATACGGGAAGTATTATTTCCCGGAAAGAAACATACCTATTCCCGGGTCAGCTATACAAGTAAATATGAACCGGGATTTGTTAATAGTCATGCCGGTATATATGACCCGTCGATAAATAATTGGAAAGATTCAATTGAAAAAATCACAATCATTATAAACCATGGCGATGAACAATTGATTAGGGCAATATCCTTTTACTATGGTGAGGTATTGCATGGACGGAATATGCTTAAAAGCAAAAAGGTTGATTTTGAATGGGAATCGGATGGTAAGTACCGATTCGAAATAAAAAACATCGAGCCGGAACAAATGCCGAATGTATCAATCAGTCTTAGTGGTATTAATCCCGGGGAGAGATATGGTAATATTTTTGGGGAGCATAAGTTCGGATGGATTTGGGATAGCAGCCTAATTGATAATCGAGACAGCCATGACATGGAAGGCAATGGAGATATGCTGCTGTTTTATACCCGGAATCAACTTAAATTATTTATTAACTTTTTTTATGCATTCCATGGATATGATTTTCAGGATAGGAAATATAAAGAACATTTTCAGGGAATAGATTCATTTTATTATTATGGTGATAATCCCCAATTTCTGGATTATTATAAGGTAAATCCAGATTTCTCGGAAGATGATTTTAATGAATATGAAAGAAAAAATATTGATTTTCTGATGCGTTTGGAAAAGTTGATACCGGCTGATTAAAAGTTTGGAAAGACACCTTGTCTATTGAGGGATTAATTATAAACCAGAGGAACAAAATATGAAACATTTAAGAATGATCTTTGGATGTATCTCGGTGATTATATTTATTTCAGCTATTAATATAAGCTGTGAGAAAAATAAAATAAGCAGAAGACTTCTTGAAACAGGGAATTTAAGTGAACTTCCTGTTACCGTTAACAATACAAAATATGTTAATTCCCGGGAAGGGTTGAGGGTCAGGACAGAACCCAGCCTGTGGGGAGATAAAATATCCCTTTTTCCTCATAGAACAAAGGTCAGCATTATCGAAGTCAGACCTGAAATTGTAATTATTGATAACATTTCCGGGAATTGGGAGCTGGTTGAAGCCGGGGATATTAAAGGATGGGTTTTTGGAGGATATCTGTCAGAGAATCCCAATGATTTGTTTGATATGTATATTGCCGGTTCGTATATCGATCAAGGAAAAGTACAGGCCTGTTACTGGAAAAATGGGGAACGGATCCCTTTGCCTGTACCTGAGAATGCGGAATCTTCCCGGGCAGAGAAAATAATTTTTTCCGGAGATACTATGTACATAGCTGGAGTGCACGGAGGGCCATACCTTTGGGGATTTGTTCCCTGTTACTGGAAAGATGGGATCCGGTTTGATGTGACTGAAATTTCCGGCTGGATTTACAAGCAGCTTCATCTTTCAGTAAATAATACTGGTGATGTGTATTTATCCACAAGAGTTGAATATGAAATGTCTTCAGGCTTTACCGTTTGGAAAAATGGAGTTATTATTGCGGAACCTTCTTTTGGAAATCCCCGGAATTTTGGAATTGATGGTTTTGATATTATAGATGATGATATTTATTACACGGGTATAAGCAGTAATAGCACTTCCTCCTCTGCAACGTATTGGAAAAATGGGGATAGCAAAGAACTTTCAGCTCCATCCAGATCCTGGGCATTTGGGATTAATAAATTTGATGAACGCACATATGTGTTAGGCGCCTATTATACGGATTATAATAGGGACGGCATATATTTTTACGTCAACTGTTATTGGAAAGATGGGATGAGAACGGATCTGGAACGAAAAAAATACAGTTCCGATGATTGTACTGGTATTTCCGTTATAGGCGATGATGTGTACTGTTCCGGTTATGATTCAATGTATGTGCATGAAAATAACGGTTTATATCATAAAGATATCAGAGCATGTTATTGGAAGAACGGAAAATATACGGATATACATCCCAGAGGTACAAAAAAATCTGTCGCCCAGGGTATTGCATCCGATAAAAGGGATTTTATATTAGTAGGCTGGTATAATTCTGTAAATGAAGAATTTGAGGATGAAGAAGGCGACCAAGCCTGCTATTGGATAAATGGAAATGAAAGAATCGACCTAGCAGGATTTCATGCATATAGTATTTGCATGAAATAAATGTTGCCTGGTACAATTTTTTTCCCTGATTCCCGGATATTCCCTACCCCGGCAGACGAATCCTGAAGATCGAACCTTCCCCCGCATGGCTTTCCGCCTCGACGCTGCCGCAGTGGAGCAGGGCAATATGCCGTACAATGGAAAGTCCCAGGCCTGTCCCTCCGGCTTCGCGGCTCCTGGACCTGTCTACCCGGTAGAAGCGTTCAAATATCCGTTCCAGGTGTTCCGGGGGAATGCCCCGTCCCTGATCAGCCACCTCAATAATACGTTCGCCGTTCCGATCTTCCACCCGGACATCTACCTTCGTACCTTCCGGAGAATACTTAACCGCATTGTCCAAAAGATTGAACACACCCTGGATAAAAAATGAAGGGTTTACCAGGGCGGTAAGATCCTCCGGGCAGGAAAGGTTGATGATGATTTTTTTCTTTTCCGCGGTGGTGCGGACCAGTCCAATGGCTTCCGCCAGGAGTTCCCTGAGGGGGGAATCTTCCAGGACCAGGGCGGGGCTTTCCCCGGATTCCAGATTCATGAGCAGCAGCAGGTCACCGGTAAGATCCTCCATACGCCGGGCGTTCCGGTGGATAATCTCCAGGAAATGCCGGGTCTGCTCCGGATCGGAGAAATCCGATTCCAGGAGGTTCTCGGAAAAACCCTTTACCATCTGAATGGGAGTCCTGAGTTCATGGGACACATTGGCCACAAAATCCTTCCGGACCGTTTCCAGCCGCCGGATCCGGGTAACATCCGAAAGAACCATCACCAGGCCTTCGGGGGGGGCCTCTTCCCGGCTGGTGCTGCGCAGGGGAGCGGTGAATACCTGAAAGTGCCTGGCGCCTCCGCTCTGGTGGACCGTCAGTTCCGATTCTGCGGAAGTCCCCGAGGCCAGGACCTGGGTGGCGTATTCCTCCAGTGCCGAGGACCGGGTGGCTTCCAGGAGAGTGGGGGCAGCCGGGCTTTCCCGGATATCGAAAAGCTGCCGGGCCGCGGGGTTTATCATATGCAGCCTGAGTTTTTCGTCCATGGAGAAGACCGCTTCGGTCATGCCGTTCAGGATGGCTTCCAGCCTGCGTCCCTGGGATTCTGCTTTTTCGATACGCCGGCGGAGTTCCGCGGCCATGGACCGGAGGGCCGCATCCAGCTCCCGGAATTCCTGGATATCCGAAACCACCGGCGGGGGCAGTTTTTCCGGATCGGGCCTGTTCCTCCCGGCTTCAGCGGCGATACTCACCAGCCGGGCTGTGGGGACCGAAAGACTCCGGGCAAAACCGTAGACCACCACACCCGCCGCCACCGCAAGGACAAACACCGCCAGGAGAAACGGCAGGGCACCTGGAGCAATCCGGGCCCAGAATGAAGGAACCGCTAAAGAAAGACGGAACACCCCCAGGACAGTATCCCCGGAGGGGGAGAATACCGGCAGGGCAGCATAAATCTGCTGTTCCCCCAGACTGCGGGAAGTCCGCCGGACCGTAAGCGCTTTTCCGTCCAGGGCAGCCTCCACCTCCGGCCGGTAAAGATGATTTTCAAAAGTACTGGCTTCTCCCCGGGAATCCTCCAGAACCCGGCCGTCCGGGGCAATGAGGGTAAGCCTGTAGGAAGTGTTCTTCAGGGCATCCTCTAATTGATGTTTTTCCGGCTCTTCAGCAAGGGATTCCTGTAATGAGGAAGAAAACCAGGCTGTTATTTCTTGCTTGGTCATGGACAGAATAACCCGGGCGCTCTGTTCCAGGTTACGGCTGTTGGTATCGTAATAAAGGGTGTTCATAAAAAGAAGAACCATTGTGGTAAAACAAATGGAGATTACCAGCACCAGGGAAGTAAGCAGGGTAAAGCTTTTTTCAAAAATACTTTTCATGATGTTTTAAACCGGTATCCCACACCCCGGACAGTTTCAATCATATCGGCTGCGCCCCCCAGCTTGCGCCGGAGCGCGAGAATCTGCACATCCACCGCCCGGTCGGTGACAGGGTAATCATCCCCCCGGATGGCGGAGATGATTTTTCCCCGGGTAAAGACTTCCCCGGGCCGGGAAAGGAATACCTGGAGAATGGCGAACTCCGTGGCGGAAAGGTCCAGGGGTTCCCCCTTCCATGATGCTTCATGGAGGCGGCTGTCCAGGGACAGACCATCTTCTTCCCACCGGGTAGGTTCTTCCTTGTCCCCGGAAGATGTATCATTCCTCCGGAGAGCTGCCCGTATCCGGGCGATAAGCACCCTGGGGCTATAGGGTTTGACCACATAATCGTCCGCCCCCAGATCAAGGCCTGCCACTATGTCGGACTCCTCACCTTTGGCGGTGGCCATGATGACCGGGACGGTCTTCCATTCGGGTTTGCCCTTGAGCCGTTTCAGTACATCTAAGCCGCTTATTCCCGGAAGCATGATATCCAGAAGTATGCAGTCTGCACCCTTATCCCGGAGGATTTCAAGACCGGTTTCGCCGCTTTCCGCCAGGGAAAGTTCCCAGCCCTGGCCGGTGAGGGAACAAGAAAGAAGCTCCCGTATATCCGGATCATCTTCAATTATTAATATCCGTTCCGCTGGCATGGCCCCTCCGGTTCGGAAAACTGAGGTTTCCGGATAACCCTAATTGAGTTCTTCATGTTTACCTTCTACCATATATATTACACCTTCGCAAATATTCGTCACATGATCCCCCAGCCGTTCCAGGAAACCGGATACCGTAAGAAGCCGGACAGCCTTCTTTATGAGTTTGGGGTGCTTCTTCATGAACCGGAGTACCTCTTCGGTGAGGGCCTTATGTTCCTGATCAATGCCGTCGTCCAGGGCTGCGGCATCCCGGGCGCCCTGGGCATTATGGTTCATGTATGCAAGGATAGCTGCCCGGATCATTTCCCCGCAAATTTTTGCCATGGCTTCCAGGTGGTCCAGAGAACGAAAAGCCGGATGGCCTCCCAGTTTTTCCGCCGCCCTGGCCAGGTGAACCGCATAGTCCCCGGCCCGTTCCAGGTTGGAGGTGATTTTAAAGATGGTCACCATCTCCCGGAGGTCCCGGGCTACCGGCGACTGGGTTGCAATAAGTATGGCGGTTTCATCTTCTATTTTGAGCTGCAGATTATCTACTCCGGCATCCGCTGCCCGGACTTGCCCGGCCAGTTCCTGGTCGCCCTGTTTCATGGCAGCCGCAGCCTTGGCAAGATTTTCTTCTACCAGAACCGCCATACGGAACAGTTCCCCCCGGAGAAGTTCCAGTTTTTCATTTAAAGCCGTGCGGGTATTCATGGTGTACCTCCTGTATCAGCCAAAGCGGCCGGAAATATAATCCTCGGTCCGCTGGTCCCGGGGATTGGTGAACACCTCGGTGGTGTTTCCCCATTCTATCAGTTCCCCCATAAGGAAAAAGGCGGTCCGGTCGCTCACCCGGGCGGCCTGGTGCATGGCGTGGGTAACAATGATGATGCTGTAATCTTTTTTGAGTTCCCCGATGAGTTCCTCAATCTTAGCTGTGGCAATCGGGTCCAGGGCGCTGGTGGGTTCATCCATGAGGATGATTTCCGGTTCCATGGCAATGGACCGGGCAATACAGAGCCGCTGCTGCTGGCCCCCGGAAAGACTTAGGGCGGATTTTTTTAGCCGGTCCTTCACTTCATCCCAGAGGGCTGCTTTTTTCAGGGATTCCTCCACCAGGGCGGTGAGTTCCCCCCGGTCCCTGAGGCCCTGCATCCGCGGACCGTATGCCACATTATCGAAAATACTCATGGCAAAGGGATTGGGTTTCTGGAACACCATACCCACCCGGCTCCGGAGCATGGTCACATCCATATCCCCGTATATATCCTGTCCGTCCAGGGTAACCGTCCCGGTGATCCTGCAGGAAGGGATCAGGTCGTTCATCCGGTTGAGGACCCGGATAAAGGTGGACTTACCGCAGCCCGAAGGCCCGATAAATGCGGCCACTTCCCGGTCGGTCAGGGAAAAATTCACACTTTTCAGAGCCTGGAATTCACCGTAAAAAAGGTCCAAATTCCGGGCTTCTAATTTTATCACATTACTGTTCACAGTCCGCCTCCCAATTTCTTCCGGAACCCTGCGGAGATAATCCGGGTGGCGGTGTTGATAATCACCACCAGGATAATGAGTACCGCCGCAGTGGCAAAGGCTATACCGAAGTCCTCCGGATTGATGGCCTCCTTGGTTAGATAATAAAGATGGATGGTCAAGGTCCTTCCGGAATCGAAGATCGACCGGGGCAGGTTCCTGGCAATTCCTACGGTGAGCAGCACCGGCGCGGATTCCCCCACCACCCGGCCTATGGCCAGAATAGCGGAGGTAACGATTCCAGGCAAGGCCGATGGAAGCACCACATGGCGGATGGTCTGGAATTTGGTAGCCCCCAGGGAAAGGGATCCCTCCCGGAAGGAATCCGGTATGGTTTTAAGGGCCTCCTCGGTGGTCCGGATAATTACCGGAAGGATCATAATACTCAGGGTACAGGCTCCGGCAATGATGGACTGCCCGAACCCCAGGATCCGGCAGAATACTAAAAGGCCAAAGAGACCATAGAGGATTGAAGGGATTCCCGCCAGGGTTTCAATGGCTAACCGCAGGAGGTGTACCGCCCGGGAATCTCCGGCATATTCGTTTAAGAACACCGCGGTAAGAATTCCCACGGGCAGGGCCAGGGCAAGGGAAACAATAACCACATACAGGGTGGTTACCGCCATGGGAAATATTCCCCCCTGGGAAGCGGAACCAAAAAGAAACTGCAGATTCAGGTGCCCCAGGGCCTGGGTGATAATATAGGCCAGGATGAACCCCAGCACACTGATAACCAGCACCACCGCACCTGCCATGATTCCCCAGAGAAGCCGGTCAAGGAATCTCCGGTTTTTCCGGTTCCTGGATCCGGCATTTTTCCGGTTTAATGCCCGGTTGCGGGCTTCATCCGGTGTAATGGCAAATTCCATTAGGATGCCTCCTTTTCCAGCCGCCGCCGTACAAAGAGGATGGCGCTGTTGAGCAGCAGTATCATGATAAAGAGGACCACCCCCACGGAAAAAAGCATCAGGCTGTGCCGGCCCTGGGCGTAGCCCATTTCCAGGGCAATGGTGGCGGTGAGGGTCCGGACACTGTCCAGGGGACTATGGATAATCTGGGCGGAATTTCCCGCCACCAGGATCACCGCCATGGTTTCCCCAACAGCCCGGGAAATTCCCAGGATGATTCCCGTGATAACCCCGGACCTGGCGTGGGGCAGTACCACATTCCAGGCGGTCTGCATTTTGCTGGCCCCCAGGGCCAGGGAAGCTTCCCGGTTAGTATTGGATACCGCCCGGAAGGAGGTTTCCGCGATGGATGTTACCGTGGGAAGAATCATCACCCCCAGGATCAATACCGCTGAAAGCAGGCCGTTCCCCGAGGGTACATGAAAGATCTGTTTTACCGCCGGGACCACTACCATGAGCCCGAAAAACCCGTACACCACCGAAGGGATACCCGCCAGAAGTTCTATGCCGCTCCGGAGTATGGCCGCAGGTTTTTCCGGGACAAACTCCGCAAGAAACAAAGCGCAGAGCAAAGCGATGGGTACTCCCAAAAGGATGGCCCCCAGACTGGTCAGGATAGTTCCCAGGATCATGGGCAGGATGCCGTAAACCTTGTTGTAGGTGGGCCGCCATTCCAGGCCGGTAAGAAACCGGAAAACACCGTAGGGCGGTTCAGGCAGAAGAATGTGGATCTTTTGTTCCAGGCCGGCCATCCTTCCGGGGCCGGTAAAGGTATATACATAGGCCTCGGGGGAACTGATTTCTCCCGGGCCGGTTTTTTCAAAGGTCAGCTGTTTCGCCGGATCCTTTTCCCCGGGATTCACGGTAATATCCAGGGACCGGGATTCCCCGCCGCTGGAAAACCTGAGCTTTATTTCCTGGGTTCCAGGAGGTATATCAATAAATGTGGACGGATTTTCATACTGTATTCCATTCACTTCAATATCATCAATCTGTTCAATTACCAGGCGTATTCCCGGCGCTGTGGCGGTAATAAAAGGCTCTGTCCCCTGGAAAAAAACGAAAAACAGAATAGCCCCCAGGGCAATAACCGCAATCCCCGAGACTGCCCGGACCAGATATTTAAAAAGAATATCCGTTTTGTAACGGTTTATACTCACCGGTTTATCTCCCATGTCTATTGGGAACTTCTAAAAAATCTAACCGGGTTTTTAGAGGTTTCCCATATTCACCAGAGGCGGCCGGGAGATAACACCCGGCCGCCCAGATTTTTACTTTTTTACATTATTCGGAGGAGTAGCTGCAATTTTTGCAGATATTAAAATTTTAATTCTTATATTACTTCACCGCAATCCAGCTTGTTTTGACGATAGCCTGTCCCTGGGGTGACATGATCCAGTCCAGGAACTGTTTTGTATTGCTGTTGATTTTGTTTGCCCGGTACAGGACGATAAAGGGCCGGGCAATCTTGTAGGACCCGCTGATAACATTGGCGGTGGTGGCGGCGGTTCCTTCCACCGATGCGGTTTTAACGGAGGTATCCACCGAACCCAGGGAAATATAACCGATGGCGTCGGCGTTTTTGGAAACCTCCGCCTTTACCGCGCCGGTCCCGTCAAATTCGGTGGCGCCCTTAACCAGGGAATCCTTGAAAGCGATGATTTCCTCAAAAGCCCCCCTGGTTCCGGAACCGGGTTCCCGGGAAACCACGGCAATTTTTCCTGCTTTGCCGCCTATCTGGCTCCAGTTGGTGATGTTCCCCGCATAGATATCCCGGATTTGTTCAATGGTAAGATTAGCCACAGGATTGTTGGGATTCACGATTACCGCAATACCGTCGATGGCAATGATAAGCTCCGTAAGTCCATATCCCTTTTCTTCGGGTTTCAGGGTCCGGCTGGACATACCCAGTTCGCTGGTTCCCTGGTTGGCCGCGGTAATACCGTCGGATGAACCGGTGCCGTTGATATTCACCTTAATGCCGGGGTTTGCCTTCGCATAGTCTTCCGCCAGTTTTTCCATCAGGGGAGTGACCGAGGTGGACCCGGAAATTTCAATGGTATAGGCCTGGGCATTCCCCTGGTTTGTTTCTTTATTTCCGCCGGCAAAAAGTGATGCAAGGCTCGCCGCTCCCAGCAGTATTCCCGTAAGGATCAAATTCTTTTTCATGTTTCTCTTCTCCTTGTTAATATTCCGGAAACTTTGGGTTCCCGGTATTTACAATCCCAATTTAATTAAAGAATTGTTAGGAAATGATGAGACTTTTGTTAGAAAATGGTTAAAAACAGGATTTTAATGCCTATTCAAAACATCAGGTCCACCACCATCCCGGTTACCCAGGCGAAGGCGATGGAAAACACGATATACATAATAAAGCGTTTTATCCCCAGAACAATTTTCATGGCTCCCAGATTGGTGATTTTTGTTGCCGGGCCGGTGATCATAAAAGCCGCGGCGGATCCCAGGCTCATACCGTTGGCCAGCCAGCCGGAAATCAGGGGAATGGTACCGCCGCCGCAGGCGTACATCGGCACCCCGATGGTGGCAGCCATGAATACCCCGAATCCCCGGTTGCTTTTGCCGAAAAGATTTTCCACCACCGAAGCCGGAACGTAACGCTGGAACAAAGCCGAAAGGATAATCCCGATGAGGAAATAAAGTCCCGTGGCTTTGATGTTCCGCCATATATTTTTAAGCAGTCTGAGCAGAAGGTTGGGATCCGTGTCCCGGCTGCGGGGTTCCCCGAAACCGGAGAAGTTAAAAAAATTCCTGTTCCGGTAAAACAGACGTACCAGCAGTCCCGCGGCAGCACCGCAGATGAAACAGGTTATCAGCCGGATCAGGAGCACCCTCCGTCCTAAGGCGGCGCTGTAAATCAGGAGCTGGGGATTAAGAAGGATGGAACTCATCATAAAAGCTGCGAGCCAGTCATCCTTGATTCCTTTGTCGGAAAAGGAGGCGGCGATGGGAATGGTTCCGTACATACACAGAGGTGAAACAATACCGATAAGGCTTGCAGGGATCAGCCCTAAAATCCCCAGGCGTTTTCCCTGGAGGACGCTGAGCAGGGCATGGATTTTATCTTTTCCAAAGACGGAGATCACCGATCCGATTATGATTCCCAGAACCCAATAGGGAAAGACCTGCCCTAACTGGAGGGTAAAATAATACCAGAAGTAGACCCATTCCCGCTGCAGGACTTCAAGCATTAACATAACCTCCGTTTAACTTAAATGGTATTTATAGGATTGATTAAAAACTGAATTTTCAACGGGCTTCTGTACATGTTCCGAGGATTATTTTCTGCCCCGCATTCATATCCAGGGATAAAAAATAATCCTGCAATTCTGTCTGAAAAATATTCTTAATCCAAACTGATCAGTTCATACTTCAGGTTGCCCAGCCCAATGGCTGCGGCATGGTCCACGGTGAGAATGCCGTTCCGGGATTCGATGCGCTGGATCAGGTCCCTGCTGTCCGGGGCTGCATAGACCAGGTCCACACAGGCCTTGTCCAATGCCACCGGGTCCAGGGATGCCAGGATGGCGATGTCCGCCATGGTGGGGGCCGCGGGGTTGCTGCTGCAGTCGCAATCCACCGACAGGTGGTTCATCACGTTGATGTATATGAAGTGTTCCCTTCCCCCGGCTTCCACGACTGCTTTAGCTGCTTCGGCCATGGATTCCAGGAAAGCATTCTGTTCCCCGCCCCAGGGATTCGTGGTACTTTTGCCGCCGCTGTGGATAAGGCTTTTCCCCCTGGAAGAGGCATACCCGATGGACAGGTTTTTCAGGGCTCCTCCAAAACCTCCCATGGCATGGCCTTTAAAATGGGAGAGAACCAAATGAAAGTCGTAATCCTTAAAATGGGCTCCCACCAGATCTTCCTTAAGGTGTTTTCCATTTGCCACCGGAAGGGAAACATCCCCGTTTTCATCCAGGATAACCACATCGGCGATGGCGGTAAAACCATGATCCTTGGCTACCTGGTAGTGCATGGCTGTGGATGCCCTGCGGCCGCCGTAGGCGGTGTTGGCTTCCACAATGGTACCATCTACCTGCTGGACCAGATCCTTAATCAAGCCGGGGGCGAGAAAATGTTTCCCCCCGGGTTCGCCGGTGCTGATTTTTACCGCCACATTATTCCCCGAAGCTTCCCGGCCCAGGGCTTTATATACCGCCATAAGTCCGGCGGGACTGATATCTTTGGTCATATAGACTTTGGAAGTTCCGGAATTGCCGCTGTTCGCCGCGGCCAGAATAACGGTTCCGGAGGAAGCCGGAGCTGAATTACCCTGGGCGGTACCGCCGGTTTTGCTGCTGTTGCAGCCTATCAATACTGCTATTAAGGCCAGTGTAATGGTTATATAGGAAAATCTTTTCATCGTCTGCTCCTGTTAAAACCCCGGATTTCTTTATTATAATAGTACTCCATATAATCAGTTTCAGGGCAATTTTGTTTTACACTTTTTCATGAAAAATCACAATTAATCTTATTTATTCCAAAATCTTCTATTATTTCACGGTTTCTCTGAATGACTCACCGCTCAATAAAATTCAGCAGCAAACAATGCAGCAGCATTAACATACAGAGCTTTTAGGAATTAAATTTTTTACGTATAAGCCCATATCAGGGAATTCCAGTAAATTATTGCCTTCGATATGGTAATTTATTAAATTGTAAAAAGGCAGGTAAAAAAATGAAAACCATTGAAGAAAGACGGAACCGGGAGATTGCCCGGGCGAAAAACAAAAAAATTTCCATCCGGGCGCCTCATGTTGATAAAACAGCCATCAGTCCCTATGACAATTATTGTGATGGATATGGCATGCCCGGCGCTTATGGGAACGGGTATGTGAATGTGCTGAAGGTCTCCGCGGGTACTGTAAAAAAAACGAATGATGAACTTATTGACGGGATTGTTTCCTATGACCGGGCGGAAATCAATGATGCTTATATCGGACAGATCAATATGATTACCGCATCTTCGTTTTGCGGTCTGGCGGGGCAGATTTGGGGTTATGATCTTGCCCGTCATGATGATATTACCACCGGAAAAAGTAAGCCCCTCTTTTCAGTAAAACAATATAATGGTTCCCCGTTGGATGTGTACGATGCTAAGCCTCTGCAGGACGCGGGGGTTGAATTGTTCGGTACGGAAAAGGACCGGCGTTTTCACCTGGTTCCCGGGGCCCATACAATCTGCGCCAATAAAGGGGTGACCGCCTCACGGCCGAAAAAGAATGGTTCCCTTAAAGAAGGCGAGGCCTATGGTGTGTGGTCCTACATTGCCATATCCCTGTCAAATGACCGGGACTACGCGGCCGATTTGTTTATTGAAGACGCCGGGGTCTGGACGAAAAATGACGATGAGGCCGAGATGAGGGCCTTTCTGGATCAGCACCGGAAGGAAATTATCTGGTCCGTGGTGGAATGCGGACGGGATTCCCATGTACTGTTCGACCGTACTTATATTGGCTACGCTTGTACCATATTGAAACCGGGATATATCGGCAACGCCATAACCGTGGGCCCCTATATTTCCCTGGCCAGGAATGCGGTTCCCCCCGATGGATTCGGTGTTCTGAATGAGTTAAAACTTTCCGACTGGCTGAAAGAAATGGGTTTTAAATCTCTTACCGGCTCTGTTTGAATTAAGCAAAGGATTATACCATGGGTAATTCAGATAAAAATATCACACAAACCGCAGATGCCGGTACACAAGTCCAGGATTCGGGAAAGCAGCTTGGTCTCATTGCATTAATTGGTATTGTGATCAGCGCCATGATAGGAGGGGGTATCTATAACCTTCCCCAGAACATGGCGGAAAGTGCTTCCGCGGGGTCAATTATTTTAGCCTGGCTGGTCACCAGTATTGGGGTCTGGTTTATCGCTAATACCTTCCGGATATTGTCCGCGGCACGGCCGGAATTGACCAATGGCCTCTATGCTTATGCCGAGTCGGGGTTCGGGAAGTTTATCGGTTTTTTTGTGGCCTATGGGTACTGGGTCTGCAACTGTTTCGCCCTGGTGGCTTATTCGGTTTTGGTCACCGATACCCTCAACTATTTCCTTCCTTATTTTAAGGGTGGGAATAATATTCCTTCCATTATTGTAGGTTCGGGTATTACCTGGTTTATGTACCTTTTGACCCTAAAGGGTGCTAAACAAACCGGTGCCATGAATATTGTGGGTACCATCGGAAAAATCGTGCCGGTCATTGTGTTCATTGCGGCGACCGCAGCAATCTTCAAGATTTCAGTATTTATGACGAATTTCTGGGGTGCTGATAAAGGGGTTCCGTTGGAGTTCAGTTTAAAAAATGTTATGCCCCAGATCAAAAGCACCATGCTGGTTACCCTCTGGCTGTTTATCGGTATAGAAGGGGCTGTGGTAGTTTCGGGCCGGGCAAAATCCCAGGAGGTGGTACGCAGGTCCACCATATGGGGATACCTGCTGACCCTCATCCTGTACATTGTTGTTTCCCTGTTGCCCCTGGGTATTTATTCCCAGCCGGAAATCAGCACCATGGCCAATCCATCCACGGCATACATTATGCTGGATAAATTCGGCGCCTGGGGTGAGATTCTCATGAACATTGGGGTTCTTTTATCGGTCCTCAGTTCCTGGCTGGTCTGGATGCTCATGCTCGGGGAAATGCCCCTGGCGGCAGCAAAAAACGGAACCTTCCCCAGGGTGTTCCTCAAGGAAAACAAATCCGGCGCCCCGGTTCCGGCGTTGCTGGCGACTACCATTATCACCCAGGTTATCCTAATTCTTTCCTATTTTGCGGGAAATGCCTGGGACACAATGATCAGTATTACCAGCGTTATGTCCCTTCCCTGTTATTTTTTTTGTACGCTGTTCCTGGTCAAGATTATCATTAAAAATGAATATCCGGAAAAAATCTTTGCGGGCAGAACGAATGCCATGATCACCGGTTTGGTGGGCTCCCTTTATGGCTTGTGGCTTATCTATGCCGCCGGGTTAAGTTATATGATGATTGCCTGCATTGTTTATGCGATAGGTATACCGCTGTATATTACCGCGGTAAAACGTAATAATAAATCAGGGCCGGTTTTCAAACCCTATGAACGGGTGATAATGATTCTTGTGGTCGCCCTTGGGATTGCGGGCATTGTATATTCAGCGGTTAAGGGATCTCATTGACGGACCGGGGAATTTGAAAACTCTAAAACTCCGGTTAGATTTTTAGAGATTTCCTAGTAATCCCCCAGATTGGCCAGTTCTTCCCACCGTTCGTACAGCCGGTCCAGGGCCGCACCGGTGGCGTGGTACTCAGCGCTCAGGCTGCTTATTCTGCTGTAGTCGGTCTCGCCCCCGGAAAGCAGGGCTTCCAGTTCCTTCCTGCGGTTTTCAGACCGGGTTATCTCCGCTTCCAGGGCTTCGAATTCCTTCTGTTCCTTGAAGGTCCGTTTCTGCCGCTTGTTTGTTTTGACCGGTTCTTCCGGGGCATCCCGTTGGGGGACCTGTTCCCGGGTCTGCTTTGTTTCTGCGGCCATGGTTTTACGGACTTCCAGGTATTCGGTGCAGCTTCCCGCAAAACCGGATATGCCGCCGGTGTTGTCCAGGATAAGAAGCATGTCCACGGTCTTGTCCATGAAGCACCGGTCATGGGATACCACCACCAGGCATCCCGCGTAGGATTCCAGGAAGGATTCCAGAACCGACATGGTGAAGATATCGAAATCGTTGGTGGGTTCATCCAGTACCAGGAAATTCGGGTTCTCCATGAGCAGCCTCACCAGGTAAAGCCGCTTCCGTTCACCCCCGGAAAGGGCGGTCACCGGGGAGTACTGGATTTTTCCCTCGAAGCCGAATTGTTCCAGCATCCGGGGAGCGGTGAGGGTTTTTCCGTTGTTCATGGTGATGACCTCAGCGGTTTCCTCGATGTATGCAAGTACCGTAGGAACCTCGGACCCCGGTTGGGACAGTTCCATATCAATGTTCTGCCGGTAGTACCCGAACACCGTATTCTGTCCTGGTACCACGGTCCCCGAATCCGGGGGAATGGTTCCGGTAAGAATATTGAGGAGGGTTGTTTTCCCGGTCCCGTTTGCCCCGAAGATGCCCAGGCGTTCCCCCTTTTTGAAGCTGTAGGAAAAATCATCAATGACGGGCTTGCCCGGTTCCCAGGCTTTTGAGATATGTTCAAGTTCCAGAATCTTGCCCCCCAGCCTGCGGCCGGACACCTCAAAGGCAAAGCCCTGGTCTTCCTTGATTTTTTCCCGGTTAATCATCCGGTGGACCGCATCAACCCTGGCCCTCGCTTTAGTACCCCGCGCCTGGGGACCCCGGAGAAGCCATTCCCGTTCAGTCCGGAGCACCGACTCGATACGCCGTTCCGTGTTCTGCTCAATCTCGGCTTCCACGGCCTTTTTCTCAAGATAAAGGGAATAGTTGCCCGTGTAGGGTTTTATCCGTGCCCGGTCCAGTTCGTAGATTGAGGAACATACATTATCAAGAAAATACCTGTCGTGGGTTACCATCAGCACCCCCCGGTCGGTGAGACGCAGGTATTCCTCAAGCCAGGCAATGGTGGTTATATCCAGATGGTTTGTGGGTTCATCCAGCAGGAGAATCTTTGTATCATCAATCAGCACCTGGGCCAGGGCAACTTTTTTTACCATGCCCCCGGAAAGGGTTCCCATGGGCTGCTCCATACCGGTTATTCCCAGGGTGGTAAGAATCTGTTTGATGTGGGTTTCATAATCCCAGAGGTTCCGCTTGGTCATCTCCTCGGTGGCCCGGTCAAGTTTGTCCTTAAGCCCCGGGGTGATGTCCGATTCGCTCCGCCCGGCTATTTGGGTGCAGATATCCTCATAGTTCCGGATCGCCTTAAGCTTGGTACTTTCCGATTTGAATATATGTTCCCGGATGGTGTGGTCCCGGTTATACACCGGGTTCTGGGGAAGAAATGAAACCCCCGCATCCTTGGCTATCATGATATCCCCTTCATCCGGGGAAAGAATTCCGGCTATGCAGGAAAGGAGGGTGCTTTTCCCGGAGCCGTTTTTCCCGATAAGCGCCGCCTTTTCTCCATCATCTAAAGTAAAAGTTACGTTGGTAAAAAGCGGCGATTCCCGGCCGTTCCTGGAAAGATTCTTTACGGAAAGCAGATTCATATTCATGAGTATACCGGATTCGCATGCGGGTTTGATAGCCTCTGTGCGGCTCCTGCATACGGACTTCAGGGCATGTTTCCTAAATAAAGGGATTGTTTGTGGGGGTGTCAAACCCGCGAACAATCCATTCCATGCAAAACCAGCACACCTATCAGCAATATGATTTAATACAGTTTTTCGGGATAGACAAGGAAATCCCTGCCAGCCATATTGTAATAT
This sequence comes from Treponemataceae bacterium, assembly GCA_031549725.1. Taxonomy (GTDB): domain Bacteria; phylum Spirochaetota; class Spirochaetia; order Treponematales; family Breznakiellaceae; genus UBA937. Next base: position 7,172 of record JAVBPH010000004.1, on the reverse strand, counting down.
CAGTAATAGAAGTGTATCCTGGAACAAAATGGAATGATACTTGTATTGCGGAGAATAATTTCAAAACAAAGGATGGCTGGGTGTTTAAGAAAACAGATATGCTTTTGGTATTTATTCGGAAGTCTGGTTTAATACCCCGCGGCTTGCCGCGACTCAGAGGGCTCAAAGCTTACAGGTTATGGTATTCTCAGGCCGCGGGAGCGGCTATAAAATTACTTCCTTAATGAACCAACCGAAGGTTGATTAAACCAGACGGTATTATAAATTTCCCCTCGAACGAAACTTCCCGTGGCTCGCCGCGGGGAGGTTCATTATATGCCCGTTGATCCCAAATATACAGGTGTGGGGATCGGTCTGGATGTCGAATATAAAAAGGAATGGGACCAGGGTTCTGATGGGACTGCCACATCCTGGAAAATTGATCCCGGAAGGTACCGGATAATCCCGAATAAGGAGTGGGAAAGACATGTATATTATTAGTTTTATTGTGACCATAGTTTGTGCTGTTTCAGCTGTATTGGCCTTGCGTAGTCTGATTAAGCTTATGCAATTGGATGAAAATACAAGAGATAGATTAAAAAATATTAAGAATATAGGAACGATGGCCCGGGACTTTTCACTGGAAGAATTAAGTAAAATAAGCCGGCTATCAACTGATGACATCAGTTATATTAACACCATAAAAGACAAAGACCTTGTTATCAGAACACTTAGAGAGAAAATAAAGAAAGAATCATAACAGGAATTTCTCAATTTTCTATGAACCCGGCCAAGTGATTTTCTCACCGATGCATTTCCCGGAGATTTCAGGCTGGAGAACATGTTTTTCCATCATCCCTGAATAATGGAGTGCGGTGTCCATAAGACTATATTGCAGACTTGAAATTTCTGCAGCCTAAGATAAAGGAACAGGAAGAATTGCTAGTCCAGGTTGAAGGCCTTCTGCCACCGGCGCCCAACTGCGAATAATGTCTTTGCCGGTCCGTATCTTAAAGCCCGAACGCTAACGGAACGTACACCTGGTTTATTCATTTGGCAGAATTAGGAAGAGTACTGTCAGGATTGATTGAAGAATGCAGGTAATAAAAAAATCGATGAGCAATGCAAGTATTCTTTTATTGTTCATATGCACCTCCTTAATTATTAAAATATCAGAATATATGTTCGTTGTCCTGGAAGCTTTGATGAAAAGCAAAACCTATGATATATTTATAATTACATAAATCGATGGAGTAAGTAATATCCATGGGCAATATATTTATTGAAAGCGGTAATACTTTTAATATCATTTATCCGCATGAGTCCCTCCGTAAATACATCCTTTTTTATAACATTGTATTTCCTGCCTGCAGTATGTTTGTTGACCGTTACACCCTGATGCCCGATGCCTGCGGGACGCTTTCTCTTGCCTTTGACGGGAATACTGTTTTTGCTGAATTATGGGGAGCTTCCATGACTCCTACCTTGCTTGGATCTGAGCCAAATAAATACCGTATTTTGTTATTGATACAACTATCGCCGTTTGCCCTATATCAATTGACACGCCAAAATCAGGCCGGGTTTGCGGATCTGCGTTTATCCCTGGAGGATGTTGATAGCGACCTTTTTTGTTCCCTTTGCCATGTCTTTTTAACAACAAAAACAATAGCCGATTTAGTCCATGCCTGCGATGCCATTTTATACCGCCGTTTGGAGCGCGGGATTGTTTCAAATGCCCTGTTTTCGGCGGTGGAGGATATCTCGAATAGCCATGGGCAAATGCCGGTAAAAGAAGCAGCCCGGAGGGCAGGTTACAGCGAACGGCAGCTGAACCGTCTGTTTCTCAGGCAAATTGGCATGAATGTTAAAAGTTATTCCCGCATAAGCCGCTTTAATTATGCGCTTAAGTATATGCAAAGGTCACCCTGTGTTTTTGCGACGGTATCTCAGGAAGCCGGATATTTTGACCAGCCTCATTTTGATAAGGATTTTAAGGCAATCAGCGGATTTACGCCGCAGGATTATTTGAAGGAAATGTCTGATTTTTACTATGATGAATCCGGGATAATTACTACCCTGTATCCGGAGGAAAATAAATAATGAAATATCAGGGTTGTCTGTTGGTGGTCAAAGACATGGCCGTATCCAAGCATTTTTATGAAAAGGTACTTCATCAAAATATTCTGATGGATATTGGGGTGCATGTAACCTATGAAGGTTTTTCCCTGCAGCAGGGATATGCCGAACTGGTTGGTATTCCGCCGGATAGTGTGTGTGAACGGTCCCATAATTTTCAGATCTATTTTGAAGTAGAAGACCTGGATTCGGTTTACACAGAATTGAAAAATACATCCGGATTACTCTGGGTACACGAAATAAAGGAATACCCCTGGGGACAGTGGGATATCCGTATATATGATCCGGACGGACATATTGTAGAAATTGCAGAGGGTATGGGTGTGGTCATCAGGCGTTTCCTTGGGCAGGGTATGTCAGAAGAGGAAGTTGCCGAACGGACCATGTTTCCTATCGATTTAGTGAGACAATACCAGAATTGATAATCACCTAGTACAGGGGGATTCCAAAAATATCCACCCCGTTCTGCCCCGGAAGTCCGACGCTGTTTCTTTGGTCTTGTACTCTCAAGCTGAGGACCGGAGTATATTATAAGCGCCGGGTTCTGTCAGAATCCAGCGCTTACGTATTATCCTGTTTTTAAACGATATTCTCGCTGCTTAAATATATAAAAAAATATCCTAATTACTTCGCCCTAAACCACTCTTATCATGGTTCTCACAGCCTTTTCGGAAGCAAAGAATATAACAAAAAGTTATAAAACCTTTATTTCCTGTTTATGGCATTTGCCCCGGAAGTGACGTATCTTTTGGTTATAACAAAATCAACATGGAATGAAATAAATAACCGAATGTTCCTGTTGGGACATTATGAAGGAGTTAACATGAAAAAAAAGGTGATTATCCTTAGCTTGGTTGCTTTGGCTGCAGCAGCTTGTATCGTCGTTCCACCCATCGTGGCTGCAAATGAAGCAGGCCCGGGTGCTCAGAACCGGGGAACTTCCGTATTGGAAGATCCGGTGTTCTCCGTCCGCATCGAATCCGCCGGGGTGCAAACCCTTCAGGCATATCTCGAAACTAACGGGAATATCATAACCGAACAGCAGGTATCGGTGGTGCCCGATGCATCAGGGAAAATCGTTTCCATGAAAGTGGGATTGGGTTCCACCGTCCGCAAGGGCCAGCTCATTGCTGAGGTGGATCCCTCCAGACCCGGAACCACCTATTCCCTCAGCCCAGTGTACGCTCCCATCGCCGGGATCGTAACCACCACTCCCATGGCAATTGGATCCACGGTTTCCACGGCTTCTGCCATCACCACCATTTCGGTGATGAAGGACCTGGAAATTGAGGTACTTATTCCTGAACGGGAAGTGGGACAGCTGAAGGAAGGGCTGAAAGCCGGGGTTACCCTCCAGGCATTCCCCGGTGAACTGTTCAGCGCCACTGTGGTGAACGTATCCCCCGTGGTGGACCCGAACTCCCGGACCAAGAAGATTGTGCTTAAGTTTGACCACGATGATACAAGGGTTAATGCGGGGATGTTCGCCAGGGTAAAACTGAATACCCGGACCTACAGTGATGTGGTAACCATACCTGCGGAAGCGGTGGTACAGACCAGGGGATCAACCTACGTGTATGTGCTGGAAGGCATCGACCAGGTCAGCATGAAAAAGGTTGATTTGGGCGTGACAGTAGATGATCTGACAGAAGTGAAATCCGGATTGAGTGCAGGGGATTCGGTGGTAATCCAGGGACAGCAGTTCCTCACCGATGGAGCTTTAGTGAAAGTTGTTAATGCCAGAAGTCAGGCATAAGGAGGTTATTATAAGAAAAAAACCATTCCCAGTGATTAAAATTAAAGCATTCCGGATAGTAAGCCCCGGAAAAGCTTGATTCGCAGGCGGGTTTCATACCCCGCTCTTTAGGGCGATTCTTTGAAGCAACAACGAAATTGTTGTGCGGGGTATAAAACCCGCATAAAATCCATACCTTACAGAACCAACATACCCCGCTGCTTGCGGCGGGGTTGTTGATTTTAATAAATGAATTTCTTCCTTCTACAAAACCGCAGGGCCTGGCCCTGCGGTTGCTTTTTTGGTTCCTTATCAATTAAATGCAATCCCATCCCTCATATTTTCAGGATTAATGCTAAGAAATCCAGGAGAATCCCTGTTTTGACTCAATAATTCCCATGGAGTATATTATATATAGAATCAAATACTATCCCGGAACCATAATTGCCGGGGCGATGTAAAAAGGCGGGATTTATAATGAAGGACATTATCAAAATAGTAAAAGGACATCCCGCCGTGGATGGGGTTGGCGTTAAATTGACCCGGGTGATCAGCTACAATGATATTAAGGAGGCGGATCCGTTTCTGCTTTTAGATGCATTTGATTCGGATAATCCTGATGATTACATCAAGGGGTTTCCCCTGCATCCCCACCGGGGAATAGAAACGGTAACCTATGTAATTGATGGGCAGATCAATCACGAGGACAGCCTTGGCAACCAGGGGGCTATCCTTCCGGGGGAGTCCCAGTGGATGACCGCAGGCAGAGGGGTCCTGCACGAGGAGATGCCCCAGAAAGGTCCCCGTCTTTTTGGTCTGCAGCTTTGGATAAACCTTCCCAAAAAAGATAAAATGACCGCTCCCAGATATTTTGAAATTAACAGCAGTATGATTAAAACCGTTGAACTTCCGGAAGGTACCGTGAGGGTGATCGCCGGCAGTTTCAATAATATCCATGGTGCGGATACCCATTTTGTAAAGGCTCTGATGCTGGACATCCGGCTTAATCCCGGGAAGGAATTATCCGTTCCTGTGGACCAGGAATCCACAGTATTGGTGTATACCCTGGAGGGGGATGGGCATTTTGGTCCTGGGGGAACACAGCATGCCGGCAGAAGGACCGCGGTTATATTCGGTGAGGGGGACGGTGTGTACATCCGGGCCGGGGGAAAAGGGCTTCATCTTATGCTGTATGCCGGGCGTCCCCTGCATGAACCGGTTGCCTGGGGCGGTCCAATTGTAATGAATACCCAGGATGAATTGATACATGCCTTTGAAGAACTCCAGTTGGGAACGTTTATCAAGAAATAGAAGAGGTATTTATTATCATTTTAGGAAATGTACAGCCCGCGAAAAATTTAAAAAGGATGGGATCATGAAAATTATTATCATCGGAGGAGTTGCCGCGGGAATGAGCGCGGCGGCAAAAATCAAAAGGCTTAAAAGGGAATGGGAAGTAACGGTATATGAAAAAACAGCATACCCTTCCCTCGGCGCATGCGGATTGCCCTATTTTATCGGGGGATTTGTGGATGATCCCGGGGTGCTTATTGCCAGGTCCTATGAAAAAATTCTCCGGGATGGCATTGATATGCGGATCCAAAACGAGGTGATTGCTTTGGATCCAAAGGCAAAACAGGTTGGGGTTAAGAATCTTGTAACCGGAGAAATTTTTACGGACCATTACGACAAACTTATGATTGCCTCCGGGGCAAGTCCGGTGATGCCTCCGTTTAAAAATGCTCTACTGGAAAATATTCATTTTGTAAAAACATATGAAGATGGAATTACGTTAAAAGCAAAACTTGGGGACAGCAGTATCCGGAATACGGTGATTATCGGCGGGGGATTTATTGGGCTGGAAATGGCCGAAGCCCTGAAGAACCGGGGAAAAGCCGTCCAGCTGATCCAACTGGACGACAGGGTTTTGCCGGATGCATTTGACAAAGAAATTACCGATCTTCTGGAAAAGGAACTGGTGTCCCAGGGTATTAAGCTTCATGTAAGTGAAAAGGTCCTGGAATTTTCCGGCACAGGCCGGGTAGAACAGGTTATCACCGATAAGGGGAAATATCCGGCGGATCTGGTTATTGTGGCTGCCGGGATAAAACCCAATACGGCATTCCTGAAAGATGCCGGTCTGGCAATGCTTCCCAATGGGGCTATCAAAACCGACAACCGCTGCCGGACCAATGTGGAAGATATTTATGCCGCGGGGGATTGTGCTGCGGTACATCATTTAACTGCGGGTACCGAAGTGTATGCTCCCCTGGCGGGTATTGCCAATAAGGCCGGAAGAATCACCGGGGAGAATCTCTGCGGAGGAGATGCCGCCGTGGAAAGTATCCTTGGATCGGCGGCTCTTAAGCTGATGGACCTGGAAGCGGGCCGGACAGGTATTACCGAAAATGATGCCATCAAGTACGGAATCCCGTATGAGTGTGTTTTTGTCACGGACAAGGATCATCCGGTATCGTATCCCGGACAGAAAAACATAGATGTGAAAGTGGTTTATTCACCTTCCGATGGCAGGCTGCTGGGCGGGCAGGTGGCAGGAGGCCAGGGGGCGGTTCTCCGGACGGACGTACTGGCAGCTGCTATTGCGGGCAACATGAAAATAAAACAGCTTGGCCTGCTTGATTTATGTTATTCTCCGCCGTTTTCAAAACCCTGGGATATTTTGAACATAGCGGGATACACAGCAAAATAATATAAATTTATATCTTTTAATTTACTCCATGATTTCAATGGTTGCGGTAAAATTTCCTTCCGCCCGGGTTAGTTTTTCCAGCCCGGATTCAGCGGTCCCCAGGATAATCAGTTCCCCGGAGTAACGGAAATCCCGGTAGAAAACCGCGATATTTCCCCAGGGAACATAATAAGCAAAATCTCCGGTAACCGGATCACTTCCGGGTGGTGCCGCGTGGGTGGATAATTTTCTTGGCAGATATGCTATTTTTTCGGTTCCCGCATATTCTTCCATAGTGACCGTAAGGGGAAGCAGTTCCAGAAAGTCCTGACTGGTTGGGTTGTCGTACATCCTAACAATGGCTTTTTCACCATTGATACACAGTTTTATTTTCACATCATTTTTATTAGTCATGGTTTTATTTCCTTAATTATTATTTATCTCCCCAGCGGCATATCTCATAACAGAATGGGAATGATTATTTTTTCTTTACTGAGCCTTTTTCAAAACTCGGTTAGTTTTGAAAAAGGCTTTTGCAGAAAGAATGCTATTTCCTTACCCATAAATAAAATAGTATTCTTTCTGCACTTACATCTAAGGTTGCTTTTTCAAAATTTGACATTTTGAAAAAGC
>JAVBPH010000090.1:0-4875 GCA_031549725.1 Treponemataceae bacterium | reverse complement strand
GGCTTTTTCAAAATGTCAAATTTTGAAAAAGCAACCTTAGATGTAAGTGCAGAAAGAATACTATTTTATTTATGGGTAAGGAAATAGCATTCTTTCTGCAAAAGCCTTTTTCAAAACTAACCGAGTTTTGAAAAAGGCTCTACTGATAAATTTTTCTTTGTAGTCCTTTTCATGACAATTTCATTTGAAATGGTTTTTATATTTGAAAATTTTAACTTATCCTATAAGTAGTAGTCGATATTCTTTTTTCGGAGTCTCCTGTGGCGGATAAAAAATATCCTTCATTAAAATCTCTCGTAATTCTGATCATCGGCATCTGTCTTTTATTATTTGCCCTGGTCTTTTTTTTATTTTTCCGGAATACCGCATCCCAAATTCTTCTGCGCTCGGAAGAGAAGTACCTGGTAAAACAGCTGGATCTGGTGGAAGGTTTATTGAAGGATTCACTGCACACCATTTTCCGTTTTACCAACGATTTAGGAATCTGGGAAGAGACCGTCCGGTTTGCCGAGGGAAACAACCCTGATTTTTTTGCAGATCACTGGCCCGATTCATCCCTTTTGAATGTATACGAATTTAATTTTATAGAGATCAGGGACGCGGACGGCCAGATACTTCATTCGGAATTTTTGGATTATATAAAAGGGGAAAATCTCCCCATGCCTCCGGGGCTCAGCGCTTCCCTGGATGAAATTTTTGCGGAGGTAATGGAAAAAAACCGGCTGGGGAAATATTCTGAAAACAGCCTGGAAGAAATGGGCCGGGGCGGTATCGTGTATATTAACGATACCGCATATCTTTTGGCGGTCATGCCCATTAAGGGGTACCGCAGTTCCAAGAACCCCGCGGGGGTGGTTATCATGGGAAATGTGCTGGATAACCGCCACTTTAAAGAGTTGACCCATTACTATTCGGTGGATTTTAAAATAATCCCCGGAAATTCCGACGTATCTGTCCTGGAACGGCCTATACAGTTTGAAAAAAATAATATGGTATCGACCACCCTGTCCCTGACGGATATAAATGGAAATCCCCTGTCCCTGAAGATGGAGGATCACCGGGTTATCTATGCCGACGGAGAAGGGGTGCTTATCCCGGCATCGGTAATCATGATACTTATGCTGGCGGTTTTATTGCTGGCCTTGTATGCCGTAATTGTAAAATTAATCCTTATTCCCATAGCTCGTTTAAACCAGGACATGAAGAAAATCGCCGCAGAAGGGGTGGTCCATACGGAAACCTATTCCCGGAGCCGGGAATTTGCGGACCTCTGTTCTTCGATAAACGATATGCTGGCTACCCTTAACCGGTCGAACATTTCCCTGACGGTATTTAAAAGCATCCTTAACGGCATGGATGCCTATTTGTACGTCACCGATCCCGGTACCGACGAAATCCTCTTTATCAATGACAAGATGAAAAAACATTTTGGTGTAGAAGGAGAAGGGGTAGGCCAGATCTGCTGGAAGGTTCTTCAAAAGGATATGACGGAACGCTGCAGTTTTTGCCCCCTTTACCAGCTGAATAAAGGCCCCGGGGAAACAGTGGTCTGGGAAGAACACAACACCGCCACCGGAAGGATCTACCGGAATACGGACTGCTTTATCCAGTGGCCCGGGAACCGGCTGGCCCATCTCCAGCACAGTGTGGATATAACCGAGATAAAAAATGCGGAACACGACATCATGGAAAGGCTGGAACAGCAGGAACTGATGTCCGCCATGTCCCAGAGTTTTATTTCCACCGAATCCATGGAAAACCTGATCAACAATGCCCTCAAAATGGCCGGGGAATTTATGGATGTCAGCTTTATCATGCTGATGGCTTACAGTTCTGAGGATAAGGTCCTGGAAATAAAAAACACCTGGCATAATGCGGATTTTCTGCCCCCCGGGGGACCAATTCCTTTCCATCAAGGAACCATAGAATACGATACCCTGGTTACAAAAAGTATGTCGGATATGGTCTTTGACGATATTTCGGAAATTAAGGAATTTGAGGGTCCCCAGGCTTACGGAGTAAAAGCCCTTATTGGGGTTCCCATGGTTATTAATGGTGTATTCTGGGGAATACTGGAGTTCAGCGAATGTACCCAGCCCCGGGTCTGGACTGAAAGCGACATCCAGCTGATCCGGCTTATCGGCAGCGTTATTACCGGCGTAATTGAACGGAACAGAATGGAAGAACGGTATGTCCGGATGGCGGATATCGTAAACAGTTCTCCCCAATATATTTCCTATGTAAATACAAAGGGAATATTTGAATTCGTAAACCAGGGAGCACTGGATATCCTGGGGTATTCTCCGGAAGAAATTATAGGCAAGGATATTTCTCTTATCCTGGATGAGCAAATCTACCAGTATGCCATGGAAGTTCTTATCCCCAGGGTGTTAAAGGAAGGAAAACTGGATTTTGAACTGCCGGTTATCCGGAAGGACCGGGAAATCCGGATTCTCTCGTTCTCATCATTTAAAACTGAGTTCAATACCCAGGGGATCAGTGTGATTGCCCTGGATGTGACCGAGAAAAAACGGCTTGAAAAGAAGCTGATCATTGCCATGGAACAGGCCGAGGCCTCCAACCGGGCCAAAAGTGAATTCCTGTCCCGGATGAGCCATGAAATGAGAACCCCCATGAATGCCATTATCGGGATGACCCATATTGCAAAATCTTCCGATGACCCGGTCAAGAAGGAATACTGCCTTGATAAAATTGATGAGGCATCAATCCATCTTCTGGGGGTAATAAACGACATCCTGGATATGTCCAAAATAGAAGCCGGAAAATTTGAATTATCCGAAACGGAATTCAATTTTGAAAAAATGCTGATCCGGGTCATCAACGTGGTGAACTTCAGGATTGATGAGAAAAAACAGAACCTGGTGGTACATACGGATCCTTCCATGCCCCACTTTATTGTGGCGGATGAGCAAAGGCTTGCCCAGGTAATTACGAATCTCCTTTCCAATGCGGTGAAGTTCACCCCCGAGGGGGGGACCATCACCCTGTCTGCAAAAAATCTTGAAGATGGGGAGGGGGATGCCCTGATCCGGGTTAAGGTTGCCGATACGGGAATTGGTATCTCGAAAAAACAGCAGGAGAACCTTTTCCGGTCATTTGAGCAGGCCGACGGCAGTATTTCCCGGAAATTCGGGGGGACCGGGCTGGGTCTGGTTATTTCCAAGAAGATCGTTGAACTGATGGACGGTAAGATCAGGGTAGAGTCAGACCTGGGAAAAGGGTCCACATTCATCTTTGAGATCCGGGTTAAAAAAGGACGCCGGACCAGGAAAAATCTTCTGAACCCGGAGATAAACTGGAAGAATCTCCGGATTCTGGTGGTGGATGATACCCGGGAAGTGCTGGACTATTTCAAGAGTCTGGCGGATTCCCTGGAGGTATACTGCGAAACTGCCCTGGGGGGAGAAGAAGCCCTGGACAGGATAGAAAAAAATCTCGGTACCCCCTTCAACATAATTTTCATTGATTGGAAAATGCCCGGAATGAACGGGGTGGAACTGACAAAAAAGATAAAATCCCGGTACGGTTCCAATGTGGTGATAATCATGATTTCCGCTGTCCAGTGGGAGGATATAGAAAAAGAAGCAAAACAAGCCGGGGTAAACGGCTATATTCCCAAACCGCTTTTCTCATCCCAGATTGTCAATTGTATCGCCGCCTACCTTGGTCCGGATAAAGGAACCGACAATACCCTAAGCAAGGAAGATGCCATCCGGGATATATTTTCCGGTACCCGGATTCTTTTGGTGGAGGATATCGAAATCAACCGGGAAATTGTTATCAGCCTGCTGGATCCCACCGGCGCTATTATAGACGGTGCGGAAAACGGCGTTGAAGCACTCCGGATTTTTGAAGAAAATCCCTTTGCCTACAATGCTATTCTGATGGATATCCACATGCCGGAAATGGACGGATTTGAGGCCACCCGGAGGCTCCGGCATCTTGACCTGGGAAATGCAAAAACAATTCCCATTATTGCCATGACCGCCAATGTGTTCAGGGAAGATATAGAAAAATGCCTGGAAGCAGGGATGAACGACCATGTGGGCAAACCCGTGGATATGGACGATTTAATCGCCAAGCTGAAAAAATATTTACTCCCCGCTGGGGATATGCCGGGCAGCTGAGAAGTTTCCGGGGCTATTCGCTCTCCAGAAGAAGCGCCACCAGGGCATCCTTCCTGGCGGTGATCAATGCCATATCACTTTTGCTGATACTTTTTTTCAGATCCTCAATCTGAAGTTTTGATTGCTTAAATGCATCCGCCAGCTCGGGGATATTAGCATACTGGGCTTCCTGCTCTTTAACAACGTCTTCCAGGTACAGTGCGGAAGTACCCATAAGAATGATGGTCATTTTTACTAATCCCTGATCACCCATCCCGTATTTTTTAAAAATCTGTTCTATTTCATCGGGCATTTTTATCGCCTGGATCCGTTCAATCATATTTGTTGCATCACTTCCTTCCATGGAATCAAAAACATGATCATATTTATTGCCAAGCCCTTCCAGGTCGGTCTGAATTTTTGTGTAATTCTTGACAAAGGAATCCACCGCACCAGCAGTTAAAAAAGACTTAACTTCCTGGGCAGAAACAGCTGCCATAACCAGACAAAAAATGATAACCCCGAATATTTTTTTCTTCATGAAAACTCCCTTTTCCAGTCAAAGCTAAGATTAAATATCTTTCTAAGGAGGCTTTTTCAAAATCCGCCGGACCGCAAGGGCCGTAATTTTGAAAAAGCAACCTTAGATGTACGTGCAGAAAGAATACTATTTTATTTATGGGTAAGGAAATAGCATTCTTTCTGCAAAAGCCTTTTTCAAAACTAACCGAGTTTTGAAAAAGGCTCT
>JAVBPH010000042.1:0-67135 GCA_031549725.1 Treponemataceae bacterium | reverse complement strand
GCTTTTTCAAAATGTCAAATTTTGAAAAAGCAACCTTAGATGTAAGTGCAGAAAGAATACTATTTTATTTATGGGTAAGGAAATAGCATTCTTTCTGCAAAAGCCTTTTTCAAAACTAACCGAGTTTTGAAAAAGGCTCTGATAATAAAATAAGAGGTTTTTTGAGGTATCCCCGGAAAATCCTGGTTAGGGATTCTGAAAACCTGATGGGGTTAATGACCTCTATAGGCTTTCAGTGGGGTGCCATTTGCTTTGAGTTTGTCATCTTTTGAATCTTTTCTTCGGGAGGTAAGACGATGTTTCTGTATGAATTGTATCGTCCGGAATTTATAAAGGTCGGCTTAGAAGCAGAAGATAAGGATGAAGCCTTTGAAGAACTGGTGGATCATTTTTGCCATGCCGCCAATTCAAATGCCCGGGAAGAGATTCTTGAGGCAGTAAAAGAAAGGGAAAGTAAAATGTCCACCGGTATCAAAAAGGGAATTGCCATTCCCCATGGGAAAACCAGTGCGGTGGATTCAATTTACGGAGTCCTGGGCATTTCAAAAAATGGCGTGGACTATGATGCCCTGGACGGCGAATCGGTCTACATCATGTTTATGATCCTGGCCCCCGTAAAGGATACGGAACTTCATCTTAAAATACTGAAGCGGCTGGCCGAGCTGCTGGATAATCCCCAGTTTTATACTGAATTGGCATCCCAGAACGATGCCCAGGGGGCTTGGCAGACAATAAAAAAATATGAGGAGATCCTCACCGCCAGGGACTAGGTTTTTTTGGGGCAGATACACCTAAAATCAGCAGCCTTCTGCACGCTTTCGTGTGCGAGGCAAGCAGCGGGTATGTTGGTTCTGTAAGGTAAGGATTATATGCGGGTTTCATACACGCAAAACAATTTTTTTGTTGCTTGAAAGAATCGCCCTAAAGCTCGTACGCAAAAGCGTACAGCGGGTATTAAACCGGAAGCGAATTATTTCAGGAAGCCTTCTAAGGTTTCAGAAGTTTTCCGGAATAATTCCTATAAAAATTGGAAGCTTTTTGTCCAGTATGGACAAAAAAATAAATTGTTTCATACTTAAGTTAAGGACAGATCTCATAATTAATATATAAAATCTGTTCACTGAAGAAGAAAGAGGGTGCCCATGGATGAGCAGGATGTGTTGCGCCATTTGCTGGAGGTTGAGTCGGATGCGGCTTCCCTGGTAAATGATGCCCAGGCTGAAGCCGACAAAAGGGTTGCCGAGAATGAAAAACAGAATCGTTCCCGCTTTGATGACCAATATAACCAGGAAGTTACCCTTTTGGAAAAAAAATACCAGGATGCTATTTCCAGGGTAAAAAATGAATACGATGAGGACCTCAGGGCATACCGGGAAAGTTTTAAAGATGAAAAAATAAACCAGGAAGCCTTTACCCGTCTGGCAGAATCTTCCCTTTTTAAAGGTCAGTGATATGCCGGGGATGGGAGAACGGGCCTATGTGTACGCCAAGGTCTGTGGAATAATCGGAAAATCCTATACAGGTCCTGGAATATCCAAACTTAATACCGTAAGCCGCCTCAGTGATCTGGACAGGTTGATATTTTCCACCAATGCAAAGGATCTGCCCGAACGGGAATTGCTTTCCGATCTGGAATGGCGGATCATCCACAGAGCGGTGGACCAGATTGTCAAGGTTATATCGTCATTCTCGGAACCTCCGGAATTACTTATCAGACTTGTCCAGAGTTATGAATTAGCGGATTTGAAAACGGTGTTGAGCGCCCTGGTTGCAAAGGAGCCAAAACTGCCGAATGTTTCAGATTTGGGACCATTCCGGACTATCAAATTTGATGCGTATCCTGACCTGGATTTGATGCTGAAGGATACGGAATACAGCTGGCTTCTTGACAGGAAGGATGAAATCTCCGACAGCTCCAGGCTGGTATTGCTTCATATAGAAATGGATCATCAGTATTATGTTAAGCTTTGGGAATCCCTTTTTAAGCTCCGGAAGGACGATTGCATATCAATTAAAAAAATTATCGGAGAGGAAATCTCCATCAGGAATGTGGTTTGGACATTAAGACTTAGAACGTACTACAATACGGCCCCTGAGGAAATTACAAAACGTCTTGTGGATATTCCCACCGGCAGGGGAAAGCAAACCCTTGCCCAGGACGCTCTGGACAGTATGAATTTTGCCCTGGACAGCTATGGAGACTGGATAAAATGGAAGAGACATTCCTTTGTGAATCCGGAAAAACCCGGGGAATCCTGGAGGCTGGATCCCCGGTATTTTCAGAATTTGAGTGCGGAATATCTGCATAAATTAGCCCGGAGTCTGTTCCGCCGGAGACCCTTTGCCATAGATACGGCTGCATGTTTTATTAAATTAAAACAATATGAAGAAGATCTTCTAACCAGTGTAGCGGAAGGCCTTAGCCTTGGCATGACTGCCCAGGATGTTCTTACCATGTTGGAGGTTAAGCAATGATACGCCCCCGGAAAATGAAACAGATTGAGTTTACTGTTTTGAGCCGCGATGTGGACCGGGTAATTGAATACCTGGGCCGCAGGGGAATTATGCAGTTTTCCGATGAAACCCAGGGGGCCGGGAAAGCGGATATCATAAATCCCAGCGGGGCTTATAAGGGAATTCAGCAATACCTGGAACTTATGAACGACCAGGCTGGTTATCTCCAGGTGATTCTCCCCATTGAACCGGAGGAAGATACCAGGCTGCCCGATGAGGATACCGAAAAAAATCTCCGGCGGATCACCGATGAAATCACGGAACTGAGAAACCGGGAACTCAATGAGAAACAGGAAAAGCGGAAAATAGAAGAAACCCTGTCGGAAGCCAGGGCTTTTTCCAGCTTGAACGCCCCCTTTACGGAACTGGACCAGCTGTCGTACCTGACACTCCGGGTGGGCCGGCTTGATCCTGCGCACCAGGCGGAGGTAAAGGAAAACCTGGCGGACCGGGCGGTGATTATTCCCCTGGGGGACGGTGATAAGGTTCTGGCCGCCGCGTCCAGAAAGGGCCGGTTTGCCCTGGATTCGGAACTGAAAAAGCAGTCGTTTATTCCAATCACAATTCCTGAAGGGTACAAGGGCGTTCCCGCTGAATTGATTTCCGGATTGGATGGAAGGCTTTCCTCGGTTAATTCGGATATTGATTCCATCAATAAGGAAAAATCCGCATTAAAGGGTAAATACGGACCGGTTCTTCAGAAACTGACCGCATCATATTTAATGGCCTCCGCTGTGGAAGCCCTTAAGGACCGGCTGCAGAGTACCAAGAGTACCTACGTACTGTCCGGATGGGTACCGGCGGATCAGGTTAAGGAAATGGTAGCCGACCTGGAAAGTATCACCGGCGGCAACATCGCTATAAAATCCTTTGATCCCAATGAAGTCCAGTCCATAAAAGACGGTACCGAAAAAGTGCCCGTATCCCTCAAGCACGGAAAATTCGTCCGGGGATTTGAAAAGGTGGTATTCTCCTACGGAGCTCCCCTTTACGGTACCATCGACCCCACTCCTTTTGTCGCTGTTTTCTTTACTATCCTTTTTGGTATTATGTTCGGCGATTTGGGGCAGGGGGCGGTGCTGTTCCTTCTGGGGATACTGACCAGCAGACGGGGTATGAAAAAACTGGCCCATTGGAGGCATTTTTCGGTACCCCTTATTGCGGTGGGGGCCGCGTCCATGGTTATGGGCCTTTTAACCGGGGAAATATTTACCTATGATCATCTTTTGGTGGAACCCACCAGGTTTATCACGGGGCTTCTGACGGGGCATCCCGTGGACAGGATTCTCCAGCTCATGCCGGAGAAGGGCAGTGTGGAAAAGCTTTTCTATTTCTTCGGGTTCACCATCGGGGTGGGGGTTATTCTTAATTCCATCGGGCTGGTAATCAATATTGTAAACCAGGCAAGCCTGAAACAGTACGAAAAGGCTTTCTTTTCAAAGACCGGTTTGGCGGGGGTTCTGTTCTTCTGGTATGCCATTTTTATTGCGGTAAAAATAATCCTGGGCGGCAGTTTTGCCTGGTATGATCTGATTGGCCTGATAGCGCCGGTGGGTTTTATATTTTTCGGTCCTGTTATCTGGCGCATTGTTTCGGGGCAGCGGCCGGTGCTGGAACACGGGTTTATGGTTTTTGTAATGGAAGGATTTGTGGAAATCCTGGAAACCATATCATCCTATATTTCCAATACGGTAAGTTTTCTCCGGGTGGGCGCCTTTGCGTTGTCCCATGCGGTGCTTTCATTTATTGTGTTTACCCTTTCGGGGATGGTTTCCCACGCCCCGGTGGGGCCGGTGTTTTCACTGATCATCGTTATTTTCGGGAATCTTGTTATTATTGTTCTTGAGGGAATGATCGTAGCGATCCAGGTCGTACGTCTTCAATATTATGAATTTTTCAGTAAGTTTTTTACCGAAACCGGGGTCGAATATACCCCGTTCCGGTTCCGTGAGGAGGTTGAGTCGTGAAACGTATTGTTTTAATTGTCCTGATCCTGTTCTTTGTTTTTTCCGGGGCCATGGTGTTTGCCCAGGGAAGCGGAACAGCTGACACCCAGTCTTCGGGCAGTTCGGTCTGGAAGTATTTTGCCGCAGCGCTTGCGGTGGGTCTTTCATGTATAGCCGGCGGTATCGCCGTAGGTCAGATCGGCGCTGCCGCCATGGGTGCCATGAGTGAGAATCCCGAACTTTCCGGAAAGGCTTTGCCCTATGCGGGTCTTGCGGAAGGTATCTGTCTCTGGGGCTTCCTGGTGGCTCTGCTGATAATTATTTTCTAAAGAACCTGTGGATTATTATTTTATAGGTGATGCGGAACTGGTTACGGCATTCCGGTTTGTCGGGGTAGAAGGAACGTCGGTGTATAACGCCGACGATGCCCGGCTGGTTTTCCGCAAAATCACCCAGGGGTATGATGAAACCGCGGGCACGGTGCTGCCGGGCACCCAGGATTACCGGGTGCTTATCCTCACGGAAGAAGTAGTGGACTGGCTGGATAATGAAGTCACCCAGTGGCAGCTGTCCGGGAAGTATCCCCTGATTGTGGAAATTCCCGGAACCATGGGAAAACTGGAAGGCCGGAAGACCCTGGTGGATTCCATCAGGGAAGCCATTGGAATTCATGTATAGGGTAAACGGGCTTTATTAAAAAGCCTGGGGAATTTTTTTTATTCCGGTTACCCGACGGAGTAAAAAAAGTTTTCCTTGAAAATGTCAGGATAGCCGCATGCATAGTATTCTGCGGTTCCCAATAATTTTTAGGTGTTGTTATGGAAGAATTGAAATCGACGGATGTGCTGGATAAGGAAATCCTTGAAGATGCCCGGAAGAAGGCAAACCGTATATTGCGTCAGGCTGATGAAACAATAAAGACTAATTCGGATGATTGGGAGAAAAAGGCCCAGGATGCGGTCGATGAGGTCCACCGGAAATACGATGACCGGCTTTCAAGGAACAAGAATGAAATTATGGCCCATCTTCCCTTGGACAAACGGAGAATCCGGTCCGAGTATGTGGAGGGAGTTCTTCAGTCTGCCATGGCTTCCTATTTAACTTCACTGTCCAGGGAAAAACTGCTTTCCCTGGTGGAGCGGGAACTGAGTCTCCGGGCATCCCTGCTTCCCCCGGACAATCTGCATGTGATGTACCGGCATCTTACCGACGATGAAGCGGAAAACATCATAAAAAAGGTAATGCCCAAGGCATCCTGGACCAGGGATAAGGCTGATCCTGCCTATACCCTTTCGGGAACCTTTCCGGAAATTATTATTGATTCCCCGGATATGAGGATTATCGCATCGGTGGATGCGGCTTCGGTGGAATTGCTCGGTGACAAACGGGCTGAACTGGTTACAGCCCTTTTAGGCGAGGAGGCCCTGAATGATTAAAGGACAGGTAAAACGTATTTCCGGTCCTATTGTCCGGGCTTCCGGCCTGGGTGAAGCCGGACTGTACGATCTGGTAGAAGTTGGGGAAAAACGGATCATCGGGGAAATTGTCCGCCTGGAAAGGGATGAGGCGATTATCCAGGTATATGAGGATGATACGGGTATGGAAATTGGTGCGGATACCTTTTCCACCGGCCGGCCCCTGTCGGCGTTTTTAGGTCCAGGACTGATCGGTACCATATATGACGGGATCCAGCGGCCCCTGGAATTCCTGTACCGCCAGGGCGGCGCCTTTATGGATCCCGGCGCCCGGAGTGATCCCCTGGATTTAACTAAAACGTGGCACTTTGTCCCTGATCCCGATACGGCTGCAAAACTTAGCCGGGGAGAAAAGGTTGAAGCCCGGCCGGGGCTTATCCTCGGCAGGGTGAAAGAAACCGAAAGTATTGAATGCAAAATCATGGTCCCCCCAAATACCCGGGGCGGCTTTATTACGGAACTGAAGGGCGAGGGTGATGAAACCTGTGCATCGATAATTGCCAGGACCGATAAGGGGGAGGACATTTCTTTGGCCCAGTGGTGGCCGGTCCGGGTTTCCAGGCCCTCGGCAAAACGGCTTTCCCCGGACCAGCCCCTGGTAACCGGGCTCCGGGTGGTGGACGTCCTGTTCCCCCTTTCCAAGGGAGGAACCGCCGCAATCCCCGGGGGTTTCGGCACAGGAAAAACCATGACCCAGCATGCCATCGCCAAATGGTGCGATGCGGACGTGATTATTTACATTGGCTGCGGTGAACGGGGCAATGAAATGACCGACGTGCTTACGGACTTTCCGAAACTGACCGACCCCAGGACAGGACGTTCCCTGATGGAGCGGACCATCCTGATAGCAAATACTTCAAATATGCCCGTGGCCGCCCGGGAAGTATCAATTTATACGGGACTTACCCTGGCGGAGTTTTACCGGGACATGGGATACCATGTGGCGATCATGGCGGATTCCACCAGCCGCTGGGCGGAGGCCCTCCGGGAACTTTCCGGCCGCATGGAGGAAATGCCCGCGGAAGAGGGCTTCCCCGCATACCTGCCCACCAGGCTTGCCGAGTTCTACGAAAGGGCCGGCCGGGTATCCACCCTTTCAGATTCGGAAGGATCGGTTACGATTATCGGTGCGGTCAGTCCCCCCGGCGGGGATTTCTCCGAGCCGGTTACCCAGCATACCAAACGGTTTATCCGCTGTTTCTGGGCTCTGGACCGGGACCTGGCCAACGCCAGACATTATCCGGCCATCAGCTGGATAGACAGCTATTCCGAATATGCCGAAGAAGTAAGGCCCTGGTGGGAACGGGTGAACCCGGTCTGGGCAACCGTACGCCAGAAGGCCCTTGATTTATTGAAGCGGGAACAAAGGCTTGCGGAGATCGTGCGCCTCATCGGCCCGGATGCCCTCCCGGATGACCAGCGGCTGGTGCTGATCACCGCGGATATCATCAAGGACGGGTTCCTGCAGCAGAATTCCTTTGACGAAATTGATATGTACTGTGTTCCCGTAAAACAGGTAAGGCTCCTGGAACTGATCATGGAATTTTATGAAAAATCCCTGGGCTGTATAAAACTGGGGGCGCCATTAATCAAGATCACCAGCCTTCCTATCCGGGAAAAACTTTCCCGGCTTAAGAGTGAAATAAATAATGATGATGCCGAAGCTCTGGTAGATTTTGAACGGGAAATGAATGCCGCCCTGGAAAATGTGGAACGGCAGTACCGGAGCAAGGAGGTCCTATGAGGGGTGTAGAATTCCGGAGACTTTCCCGGATTGAAGGTCCCGTGGTAATCACCGAACGGAGCCGGGGAGTCGGGTTTAATGAAGTAGTGGCGGTCTATGACCGTGAGGGCAGCCGCCGGCTGGGCCGGGTGGTTGATATGAGTGAAGACTGGACCGCCATCCAGATCTTCGGAAGCAATACGGGCCTTTCCGCGGATGATTCCCGGGTGGAATTCCTGGGACGTCCCATGGAAATCCGGGTGGGCCCGGGGCTGCTGGGCCGGGTCTTTAATGGTCTGGGACAGCCCATTGACGGGTATGGTGATATTTTTTCATCCAACCTGCGGGATGTGAACGGCCTCCCGATCAATCCTTATGCCAGAACCTATCCCAGGGACTTTATCCAGACGGGAATTTCCGCCATAGACGGGATGAATACCCTTATCCGGGGGCAGAAGCTGCCCATCTTTTCCGGAAACGGGCTTCCCCACAACAAACTGGCAGCCCAGATTGTCCGGCAGGCCAAGATCAAAAATGCGGATGAATCCTTTGTTATTGTGTTCTGCGCCATGGGGATAAAATACGACGTGGCCCGGTTTTTTCTGGATGATTTTGAAAAAACCGGGGTTCTTGCCAATGTGGTGGTTTTCCTCTCCCTGGCGGATGCCCCGTCCCTGGAACGCCTGGTAGCCCCCCGGTGCGCATTAACCGCGGCGGAATACCTGGCCTATGAAAAAAACATGCACGTCCTGGTGGTTATGACCGATATGACCAACTACTGCGAAGCCCTCCGGGAGGTTTCCTCCATCCGGGGAGAAGTTCCCAGCCGCAAGGGATATCCGGGGTATCTCTATTCCGACCTGGCTGCACTGTATGAACGGGCGGGGAAGATCAGCGATTCCAGCGGGTCCATCACCCAGATTCCTATTCTTACCATGCCGAATGACGATATAAGCCATCCTATTCCGGACCTTTCCGGGTACATCACCGAGGGGCAGATTGTTCTGGACCGGGAACTTACCCAGCGGGGGGTGTATCCCCCTGTGGCGGGTCTCCCCAGCCTCTCCAGGCTGATGAAGGACGGAATCGGTGAGGGCATGACCAGGGAAGACCATAAGGACGTTTCCAGCCAGCTTTTTGCGGCATATTCGAAGGTAAAATCAATCCGGAACCTGGCATCCATCATTGGCGAGGAAGAACTTTCTCCAACGGATAAACTGTACCTCCAGTTTGGGGAAAAATTCGAGCAGATTTTCCTTTCCCAGGGTGAGTTTGAGGACCGGAGTATAGAACGGACCCTGGATTTAGGCTGGCAGGTCCTGGGAACCCTTCCCAGGGATGAACTGTTGCGGATCAAACGGGAATATATTGAAAAGTACCTGGATCCGATTATGGCAGATCAGGCCGGAGGTCCCAGGTAATCATGGCCAGGGAAACCATTGCCCCTACTAAAAGCAACCTCATGCGGGTCAAGGAACGGCTTGCCACCGCCGAGGAAGGGTACGACCTGCTTAACCAAAAGAGGGAAATCCTGGTTATGGAACTCATGCGCCATGTGGAACAGGTAAAAATCCTGGAGAGGGACCTGGAACATGCGGTGGAAACCGCTTATCCCGCCATGAAACGCATGCTGGTGGCCATCGGCAGGGAAAAAGCAGACCGCCTTTCCAGGGATATTGAATATAAATTTGATCTCCAGGAAAAAAGGGCCGTCGTGGCAGGGATGAATCTTCCCGGACTTGAGGTGCATCTGCCCGAAATTGAGCTTAAATATTCCCCGGCGAATTCATTTGCAGAATGTGATGAAACCGTGGTAGAATTCTTCAAGTTGCTTAAAATCCTCACGGAACTAGCCGCGGTTAGAACCATATCCTGGCGTCTTGCCCGGGAGGTCCGAAAAACCCAACGGCGGGTCAATGCCCTTGAAAAGATGGTTATACCTACAGCCAGGGATACAAAAGTTTATATCGAAGCAGCGCTGGAGGAGAGAGACCGGGATTCTTTCTTTACCAGCAAGCTGCTCAAAAGGAAGGCCGGTAAAGAATGATAAAACCATTATTTTCGAATATTTTAGTTGCCATAACTGGTTCTGATGCTTCCATTTTAGCGGCGAAATATGCCATAATCATGGCGAAACTGTACCGGTGTCAGTTAAGCGCCGTTTATGTGGTGGATACCGCGACCATCCGGCAGCTTACCCTGAGTAAAATCTTTATTCAGGAAGAAAGCCAGGAGTATGAACAAAGCCTTGAAGCGAATGGAGACCGGTATCTTTCTTTTGTGGATGAGCTGGCCAAGGCTAAAAATGTTAAAATAGAGAAGGATCTCCGCAGAGGAGCGGTATATACGGAAATCCTCTCCGCCGCTGATGAAAAAGGGGCGGATCTTATTGTTCTCGGCGGGTGGGAAAAGGACCGGAGTTCCCGGGATATTATTTCCCATGCCCACCGGGAAATCATGGTAAATGCAAAATGTTCGGTTTTGCTCGTAAAAGAACCGAATATTGATCAGCTTTACAAACAGGCATAACGTATGAGAGTGATAATTATTAGTGTTCCGGCCCAGAGAAGTGCTCCGCCGGATTATGTTAAGTCCCTGGCTAAGGGGATTGAGTCCATGGGGCACCGGGTGGATATTATCGATGCCTGGACAGAGGATGGGGTCCGGCTGCCCGGGTATGAATATATCGTGGTTGCAGCAGAGGCAAACTCCTTTTTCAGCGGAAAAATTCCCGATGCCCTGTCAAAGGTTCTGTCCTCAGCCAGTTCTCTGGTTGGCAAGAAAAGCGCCGCCTTTCTCCGGAAGGGAACCCTTTTCAGCAATAAAGCCCTTTCAAATATTATGAGGGCCATGGAAAAAGAAGGCATGATCGTAAACTGGAGTGATATTATCCTTAATGCCCCCCATGCGGAAGCCCTGGGGAAACGTATCGGAGCTTAACCGTTATCGTGGAAAATTATTATGATCTTCTCGGTGTAAGCCACACCGCATCGGGTGATGAAATAAAAAAAGCCTTCCGGGAGCTGGCTAAAAAGGTCCATCCCGACTTAGCAGGCCAGGGCACCGAAGCCAGGATGCGCAAGCTCCTGGCCGCGTATGAAGTATTATCCGATCCTATCCGCCGGGAAAAATACGACAGCTCCTACATCCGCTTTATAAAACATGCAGATTTTGATTACCGGACTTTCCTGAAGGAAAGGGCCGATGATCCTTCCAGCCAGGCAAAGCTTATCTTTTTTTATTTCCTTCACCTGGAGGATGATGAAGCCATTGAGGTATGGGACAAACAGGGCGGGCTTGATTTTTCTATGGAAAAATACCTTGACCGGGAAGACTGGATGGACTGTACCTTTATATTGGCGGAGGAACTCGAGAAGCGGGGCCATATCTTTGAAGCCTTTTGCCTGTTAACGTCCCTCATCCGGGAAGAGCGAAGAAAGCCCTATTTCAAGCATTTTATGCCCGAGGTAGAAACCTTTTTGAAGGAACTGGTCAGGCTGAAACTTCACCATGCGGTGGATGATGAAACCTATATAAGCTGCCTGGAAGAAATGCTTACCCTGGGATTTTCGTCTCGGGATGAAGCCCGGTGGATGCGTTCCATGGCGGAAACCCTGTTTAAAATGGGGGAATTCCAGGGAGCCCAAACGGTGTTTAAGGACGCTTTGAAAAAAGATCCGGCCCTGCCAAATACGGCGGTCCTGAAACGTAAATTGCGGGTCTAAAAATCCGGGGAGCGTTTTTGCGGTTCCCCTGGAGGAAATAAATATGATACGGCTGAAAAATACAAAACAAATTGACGGAATCAGGGAATCCTGCCGCCTTTTAAGTGCCATGTTCAAAGAACTGATGCCCTTCGTGCAGGCTGGAGTGACCAGCCTGGAAATTGACCAGTGGACCAGGAACTGGATAAAAAAAGCCGGAGGCACCCCGGCCTTTTTAGGTTATGGCCCCGGATCGAATCCTTTTCCCGGGGCCATCTGTATATCCATAAATAATGAGGTTATCCACGGAATTCCCTCAAAACGTAAATTTGCCGATGGCGATCTGGTATCCCTGGACTGCGGTATCGATTTAGGGGGATATTTCAGCGACCAGGCGGTGACTGTGGAAGTAGGCCGGGTAAGTGACGAGCTCCATACATTAAACCAGGTAACCAGGGAATGCCTTTATAAAGGCATCGAACGGGCAAAAGCCGGGTCCAGGCTGCTGGAAATATCCCGGGGGGTATACGGACATGCCACTGCCCACGGTTACGGTGTGGTTCATCAGTTCTGCGGCCACGGTGTGGGCCTGGATGTCCACGAAGATCCCCAGGTGCCAAATTACGCCCATGGCCCAAATCCGAAATTGATGGAAGGCATGGTCCTGGCCATTGAACCCATGATCAACCTCGGTACCGGAGATGTGGAGATCCTTGAAGACGACTGGACAGTGGTTACCGCGGATGATAAACCTTCGGCCCACTGGGAACACACCATAGCTATTTTTGACGATCATACGGAGATCCTAACGGAATAAAAGGCATCCCGGTGATTGAGGCCCTCGAAATCACCGGTGACAATAAGTTTCTTTTTCGCAGGTCCCATCGATGCTTCGAGAACCTCAGGAACCGGAAGTCTCGGTGATTGAGGCTCTCGAAATCACCAGTGACAATAGGTTTTTTTTCGCAGGTCCCTTCGAGAGCTTCAGGGACCAAGACACTCGGTGATTGAGGCCCTCGAAATCACCGCAGAAAAATTCTGTTTTTAATTTCCCCAATCCTTAATAAGGATCAACATTCCCCAGCTGACCGCAGGCTCCGGAAACTCCCCGGCCTTTTCTGTAACGCCGGGTTACATTTAACCCCCGTTTTTCCAGCTGCCTGGAAAAATTCTCCACTTCCAGGTTTTTGGGCTCGGTTATCCGGATTCCCTCAAAAAAAAGTCCCTCCACGGGATTCCAGGGAATAAGGTTGATAACACAGTCCAGGCCCTTGGCAAATGCAGCCAAAGCATCGATATCCTGCTGTCTCGTATTAATGCCCCCCAGGAGAACCGCTTCCAGGGTAATCCTTCTGTCCCTTTGTTCCTGGTAGCGGAGGAGGGCTTCCTTCAAAACCCGCAGGGGATTACTTTTATTCACAGGCATCAGCCTGGTCCGCAGTTTTTCATCCGCGGTGGTAATGGAAACCGCCAGACGGACCTCCGGCCCATGGTCAGCCATTTCCCTGATACCCTCAGCTATACCGCTGGTGGAAATGGTAATTCTCCTCCGGGACAGCCCCAGGCCTTCGGGATGGCATATTACCGCTACGGCCTGGCGCAGTTCATTCAGGTTAAGCAGGGGTTCCCCCATTCCCATAACAACAATATTTGAAATATCCCTGCCCAGGGATTTTAGATGGAAAAACTGTTCTACTATTTCCGAGGCATCCAGGTTACGGTAAAATCCCAGGGTTCCGGTTTTACAGAAGGCGCAGGCCATGGGACAGCCCGCCTGGGTGGAAAGGCAGGCTGTCCGCCGGTCTTCACCATCCGAAAGGAGCACCGCCTCTATGTTTACCCCGTCCTTTAATGTCAGCTGAAGTTTTATAGTCCCGTCTTCATCTTCGAGTTTTTTGGAAACCGAGCTGGAATAGATCACATATTGATTTTTTAAATCCCTGCGCAGATCCAGGGAAAGATCGGTCATTTCATCAAATGAAACAACGCCCCGGGCAATCCATTTAAAAATCTGTTTTACCCGGAAGGGTGGAAGAGAGGGAAGGAGAGTCTGAATTTGTTCCGGACAGAGTCCCGACAAGGAGGTCATTTAGGGCTTAAGTTTTTCCACTAACTCCGTAATAGAGCTGTTACGGATTCCCAATTTCTGGAAATCACCTAAAACTTCTAGAGCCTTATTCTTATCACCTTTTTTGACATAACAGTCCGCCAGTTCCATGTACAGCCTGTAATTTTTGGGGTCCTGCTGGACAAGCCTGGCCAAGGATTCAGCGGCTTCATCGAATTTACCCTGGGCTTTAGCAACCACGGCCAAACCAAGGACCGCATAGGTATCAAATTCGATGTTTAACGCCCGTTTGTAGTAATCAATAGCTTTTTCATAGTCATTAAGATTCCGGTAGGCATCGCCTGCCCGGGTAAGAATGACCTTATTCCGGGGATCCTGCTCCAGGATAAGATTCCAGTATTCCAAAGACCTGTACTGCTGGTTCATTCCCCGGTAGCAGTCTGCCAGCCCAAAGAGGGCATAAAAGTTATAGGGATCCATTTCCAGGGCTTTTTCAAAATACTGAATACCCTGGTCAAAGGTTTTCAGCTTTCTGTGGCAGTTTCCGATGGATGTAAGCACCCGGATATCAATGGGTCCCTTGTTGGTACTGAGCATTTTTTCCCAGTAATACAGGGCGTCCCGGTATTCCTTAAAATCGTAATGGAGGTGTCCCAGACCAATGATGGCATAGGGGTTTTGTTCTTCCATTTCCAGTACCCGTAAATAAACCGCCTTGGATTTTTTAAAATCCCGGACTTTCCGGTATGCATCGGCTACCCGGGTCAAAACCGTGATATTCCGGTCATCATGAAGCAGGTACTGCTCCCATATATCAATAGCTTTGTGGTATTGGTTTAAGGCCTTGTAGCAGTCAGCCAGGCCAAACAGGGCATAGTTATTGCCGGGATGGTGGGAAAGACAGCGCTGGTAATACTCCACCGCTTCCTTAAAAGCGCCGCGTTTTCTGGCGGCATCCCCAAGTCCAACCAGGGCATAATTGTTATCCTGGTCTGAATCCAGAATTTTGTGAAAACATTCAATGGCTTCACTGGTTTTATTTTCTTTAAGGAGCTGGTACCCCTTTTTAGATAATTCCGAAACTTCAGAGGCTTCATTGTTTTCCTCCGGGGAAAACTGCGAAGTCACATCTTCTGAAGGATCAGTAATTTTAATTGATTCATCACTCATGAAATTGATCCTCTTCGTTTAATAATGTTCTGATTATACCCGATAATTTTTCAATAATCGGTTCAGATTTCTTTTTATCCGGTGCAATCCAATACATACGTAGGGCATCTAAATCTCTTCCATGAGATTTATAATAATCACCGACCCTTACCAGACCGTCCGTATATCCGGTGGTAAGGAAAATTCTCCGGGCCTCTTCTATATCCCCGGAGTTAAATAGTATGTTCCCTTTGCGATTGAGTGCCACCCTCTGATTGCTGGCAATTTCAGGCCGCTGGATGGTTTTTATAAATGCTTCCTGACCTTTAAAACGGTCAAACACATTTTTTCTATCCATATATATACAATATACATAAAGGAAACAAATAACAATGAAAAATAGATACAATTATTATATTACGAATCAGTTTAAAATGTAATTGTTTTTAATATTGTATGAATATAGCTAAAAATACCATCTTTGTGAATAGGCTATAACGCCAATTTCTCAAAAATCAACAATTTTGTTACTGTTTTACATAGAAATCTACAATTGAGCGGCCGTATTCCCTTTTATCAACCTGGTCCAGCACATCAAAGGAGCCATCAAAATAATCTTCCCTGGGGCGGTGGATCAGCAAAAGGCTATTGGGAGCCATTAATGGAGAATGGGATATATTTTTAACCAATTCCCATTTAAATTTATATGGAAAAGGGGGATCGCAAAAAATATAATTGAAGGATTTTTTTGCCCTTTTGACATACAGTTCCGCGGCCATAAAACGGCACTGGATCCTGACTGGTGAAATCGTCACATTTTTTAAAAGGGTCCTCCTTTTTAAGGGGTCCATTTCCACGGCTTCCACCGGGTTGGCCCCCCGGGAAGCTGCTTCCAGGGCAATAATGCCGGATCCGGAAAAAATATCCAAAAAGGAACAACCCGTCAGGTCTCCCAGGATGGAAAAAATGGATTCCCGCATCCGGTCCATGGCGGGGCGGATTACCCCTTCCGGTACCTCAACCAACCTTCCCCCTAATATACCGCCGGTAATCCGCATACAGCTTAAAAATCCCTGAGGAGCTCATGCAATTCATCGCTGCTGACGATGTTTGTATCCTGGGTGTTATCACCTGAGGAATTAATGGAATCCTGGATAACATCCTGCCGTTGGCGGGAACGGGAAAGAAAATTTTGTATTTTGTCATTAATGATAGGATATTCCGACACGGAAATAGGCCCCTTGCTTTGGGTGATGTTCACCAAAACTTCCGTGAATAGTACTTCCGTTTCTATGAGATTATAAAATTGGGCATTTCTTTCAATCAATTTTTCATTTTTTAATAAACTATCCAATAAAATAGCCAGGGTGGTATCGGTAAAATCCAGGTCCTCGATTGTTTTCTCCAGAAAAAGGTCCGGATCTGCGTCCAGAATGACGGTATTTGTAATAATCCGTATCCGATTATTGAGAATAAATATGTTATCTTCAAAATTGATGCGTTTATTCATTATATATCGATTCCCTCTGTTTCTTCATGCCTATATATTTCTTCTATATATTATCATCGGTATTATACTATTTTTTAGTATACCCCTTAAATATGGGTTTGTCAGGAAAAATCACTCTCCCGGCAAATAATTTCCGCTATTTTATATAAGCCGGGAATATTAGTCCAGTGAGCTATGGGATAAAGGTGAGCGGTGGTTTTACCGGGGAATCCCGGCTTGTTTCCGGCTTGACCAAAAGCCCAACTTTTAATATGCTTAAAAAATCCTCTTTGTCCGCCCCTAGGGCGGACCATCAAACTATGTCCGTAAGGAGGGCACATGCGTCAGTACGAGCTGACGGTCATTTTCCCATTGGAAGAAGACCAGCACAAAGCAGGCCGTGAACAATTGCTGAACGACCTTAATGCCAACGGAGTTACGATCGAAAAAACCGATGAAACCGGTGACAGAGATCTGGCTTATGAAATCAAAAAAAGAAAACGGGGTAAATACGTTTTATTCACCATCAAAGCTGATCCGGCAAAAATTGAGACCCTGGACAGGATCTTCAAACTTAATGCCAATGTCCTTAAATACCTCTTTGTAAATATTGAGGAATAGGGGGTACCATGGCTGACCTTAACCATGTAATTCTTATTGGAAGACTCACCCGGGATGCCGAATTCAAATATATTACCAATGGGCAGGCCATCTGTAAATTTTCCGTAGCGGTAAACCGCAGGAAAAAGAGCGGCGACCAGTGGGTGGATGAGGCAAACTTCTTCGATATTGTTCTTTGGGGAAGACAGGCTGAAACCCTGAATCAGTATTTGATCAAGGGTAAACAGGTGGCCGTGGAAGGGGAGCTCCGGCAGGACCGCTGGGAACAGGACGGCCAGAATAGGTCTAAAGTGGAAATTGTGGCAAACAACCTTCAGCTTCTTGGCGGGGGTTCCGGCGGCGGTTCGGGTAATTCCGGCAGCTACGGAAATTCCGGCGGTTCTTCTTTCCAGGGCAACCATGGCGGTGAATCCGGTTCAAACCGGGGTCCTGCCCAGGACAGCGGAGCCGACGACGGTTTTTCCGACGATATTCCATTTTAATAGTTAGGAGCAGGCTGGGCCTGTTCGGTTCAAAAATAATTTCTTATGTATTAAATTAAGAAATTCATTTGTTAAGGAGTTATTTCATGTCAGATGAAAAATATATGGATGAACGCAATCAGGATATGGAAATGGATATCCAGATGGACAGCGGGATGATTGGCCGGGACGGGGATGACCGGAATGGCCGGGGCGGAAAAGGAAAGGTTTTCTTCAAGAAGAAGGTCTGTAAGTTCTGTACCCAAAAATTGAAAATTGATTATAAGGATGGGGATGTACTCCGCCGCTTTATTACCGAAAGAGGAAAAATTCTTCCCCGGCGTATCACCGGAACATGTGCAAAACACCAAAGGGCTTTGGCTCTGGCTATCAAAAGAGCCCGGGTAATTGCCCTGCTGCCCTTTGTAGCGGATTAATTATTTCAGGTTGTGGAAAGATATCCATCAAAAAATCCGGCGGGGGTATTGCTCCCCGCTGTGATTTGTGCGTTGGCCTGTGTCATATGTAACCAATCCAGGCTGCTTTTTATATTCTCCCTTATGCCTATCGGAATTGCATGTTTTATGTATTCATCCGCAACCTGCTGGCTTTCTGTGGTTTGTTCAATTGTTTTGTATGCCGCCAGCCTGTTGATTCTGCATAGTCAGGTTCCTTTGGGCCTGGCTAATGTTTTTCTCCGGGTGGGTATCTTTTCATTGTTAAATATTTGTTTTGCCTGGGTCATAGCTCCTCCGGCAAAGGGGCCGGGATTCCTGAGGGGAAGGACCTCCGTCAGGTTAATTATTGGTTCATGCATCATTTTTTTGGGATATGTTCCCTCAATGTATTATTTCTTCCAGCAGGACGATTTTTATATACCCCTTCTGAGGAACGTGGACAGGTTGCTTTCCATTGCCCTTATGGGAACCGGAGGTGATGTGGTCCAGCAGTCCCTTCTGGAGGAATATTTTACCCCGGATACCTTTGTTAATAGTATTGTTTTTGTGGGCCTCCGCGGGGTAGGTGTGGTCTCGATTATGTTTTTTCTGTACCTCAGCCGGCAGGTTTCTCTGGTAGTTATGAGACTGGTCCGCAGGGTAATCCCCGTGCCGGAGCTGGCCAATTTTAAAACCGGAAAAGCACTTATATGGGTTCTTTCTTTTTCAATTTTGGCGGTTCTTGTATCTCTGTATTTTTCACTGGAGATTCCGGAAATAATAGCATGGAATGTTTTTTCAATCTGTGTTATGTTATATATCGCCCAGGGCGGAGGAATTGTTTCCTTTTTCCTGAACCGGCCGGGTACTCCAAGGGTATTCAGGCTTATAACAAATATATGTGTCATTGCCATGATTTTAAGGTTTAGTGTATTGGTGATTGCCCTGGTATGTTTAACCTTTCTTGGTATTCTTGAAAATTGGGTGCCCCTGCGGGTGCCTAAAACAAACGGACCATCCTCCACTCCGGGGATGTGAATGCGGCTAGTTCGTAATCTTTGTCCAGTTTGATATATAGGGGACTTTTAAAAACCTCAGTTTTTAGGAGTTTTTCTTAGATTTCTATATTCTGCGGGCAGGACCCGTAATAAAAGGAGCTTGTATTATGAAAGTAATTCTTAACAAAGACCTGGCACCCCTGGGAGAAGAAGGGGATGTTAAGGATGTGGCCCGGGGATATGCCCGGAACTATCTTTTTCCGAGGGGAATCGCCCTTCCGTATACGGAAAGCAGTGTAAAATTATTTGAATCCCGCCGGGCAGAAATTGAAGCCCGGAAATCCCAGAAGCGGGTTGATGCTTCCGGATTAAAAGAAAAACTGGAAGCCCTGGAACTCACCCTGACCATGCCCGCCGGTCCCAACGGAAAACTGTACGGCGCCGTGACCAACCAGACCGTGGCGGAAGAACTGGCAAAACAGGGCTATGCTATTGAAAGAAAACGGGTTGAAGTTCCCGGCAACAATATCAAGAGTGTTGGAAAGTATAAGATACTCGTCAAACTCTACGAAAGCGCCTCCGCAGAGGTAAACATTGTTGTTCAGGGTCAGGCAATAAAGGAAGAACCTAAAGCCGCAGCCCCCCACAAAAAAGAACGCCGCCGGAGTGATGAACCCGCAGCGGAGCAGAAAGAAACGGCCCCTGAAGTTCAGGAAACTCCTTCAGAGGAAGAAGTGCAATCATAATATAAATGGCTGCGCTGGCATTAAAGGATAAGATACCGCCTCATAATGATGAAGCCGAACAGGCAACCCTGGGGGCATTACTCCTTGATGCAGAAGCAATCATGGCTGTTGTCTCATATCTTAAACCCGGTGATTTCTATTCAAATGCAAACCGCCGGGTTTATGAAGCAATCCTTAATCTTTTTAACCAGGGCCGGAAAGCCGATATAATAACAATCTCGGATGAGCTGCAGCAGTCGGGGGAACTGGATGCCGCGGGAGGACGGGCATATATTGCCTCATTAACCACGGTGGTTCCCACCAGTGCCAATGTGGATTATTACGCGAAAATCGTCCAGGATTGTTCCCTGCGCCGTTCCATGCTCCGTATATCCGGTGAAGTCACCGCCAGTTCCTTTGACGAAACCACCGATTCCAGACTTATCCTGGAAAAAGCCCAGCAGCAGATCTTTGAACTTACCGAAGGCCGGCAGACGATCACCTTTAAAAGTGCCAAGGAAATCGTTCCCAAGGCTATCGAAAACATCCAGAAATTATACAATTCAAAGGATGCTTACACCGGGGTCCCTTCGGGGTTTCATGATCTTGATTCCATGACCAGCGGATTCCAGAAATCGGAACTTGCCATTATTGGCGCCCGGCCTTCGGTAGGAAAAACCGCACTTGCCATGAGTATGGCTGCCCATATTACTATAAAAGAAAAAAAACCCGCGGCCTTCTTTTCACTGGAAATGTCGGATATGGCTATCATGCAGCGCCTCATATCCAGCGAAGCCAAGGTGGATTCAAACAAAATAAGAACAGGTTTTCTTCAGCCCCGGGATTTTACCAGCCTGATTGATGCGGCGGGTAAAATCTATGAAGCTCCCCTGTATATATTGGATATGCCGAATCTGAAAATGCTTGATCTCCGGGCCCAGGCCCGGCGGCTGAAAGCCCAGCAGAAAATTGAAATAATCTTTATTGATTACATTACTTTGATCAGTTCCGAAAATTATCAGATTCCCAGGCATGAACAGATTGCTGAAATTTCCCGGTCGCTGAAGAGTCTGGCCCGGGAACTGGATATTCCTGTGGTGGCCCTTTCCCAGGTTAAACGGGATGCGGAAGGCAAAAAACCTTCCCTGGCGGATATCCGGGAATCGGGATCCATCGAACAGGATGCCGACCTGGTTATGTTCCTTCACCGGGAACGGGAGTCCGAGAAAAAAACCGAGGATGAACAATCAAAATTGGTAAAAACAGAACTGATAATTGCGAAGCAGCGGAATGGACCGGTGGGAACAGTGGATATTGCATTCCTGCCGCGTTATACTAGATTTGAAAATCTGTCCAGAACATAATATTATTGAATATAGGGTTCCTTGAAATTTTAGGGGACGTTTGGCCCGTATCAGCCCCGGGGATGGTATGGCTTAACGGATTAAGGTACAGGAGATTACTATGGCATTAATAGATCACAATGCTTTTGAATTGCTGGTAAACGAAGCGGAAACACTGGTTTTGCAGGAACTCAGCCGTCAGTTGGGAGCTTATGAAGGCAGTATTTGTATGTGCGACGACTGTCTTTTAGATATGGCAGCCATGGCCTTGAATAGTGTAAAGCCCCTCTACCGGGTTTCCCTGCTGGGATCACTTTATGCATCCCATGCAATGGATGAAGATAGTTATGCCAAAAGTGTCCGGGATGCGGTGGCTAAATCCATTGAAAAGGTCCGGAAAAATCCGTCCCATGATTGAACCTTAATTTTAAAATAGATAAACCATGTGAAAACGTTCCCGCGGGGAGGTTCATTCGTGTCCGATTATAACTGTTCCCTCTAGGGTGTCGCCATTTTTTTTCTGCAAATACCATTTACCCTCATACATATGAAGGGCGGCTTCTATATCACCCGTGGAAGCGTTATGCCAAAGGATGCTGCCTGATCTGTCCAGAGCAATAAAATACCTGTCCGTATTCAGCAGTTTTACCGGCAGCCCGGAACTCCTTTCAAAGGACCTGAAATTATGCTGGGTAAACAGGGTCGCTCCGTCCCCGCCAAGGGTAGTTGCCAGGGTTCCGCCGCATTCGGCTATGCCGAAATTTGTATCTTCCCCCTGGTATTCCACCAGGCGCCGGGAATCCGCAGGGGCAGAAGTATTTATGCTGATAACGGTTGTTTTTGTTTCGCTGTTATTCTGATCTACCACCGCTGCATAGATGGTACCGCTTTTCCCCAGGTATACCCGGGCTCCCACAGTTGAAGGGTAGGCCAGGGGAACCGTTTCCCCGGTGGAGGTATCCACCATAAGGAAGGGGGTGCTTCCGGCATTTGCACTTCTTGCGATAATAATATTTTTTTCATTTATAAACGATGCATGCAACGCACCGGGCGCATTGTACCGGTACTGTATTTTCCCCGTATCAATATTATAAATATGGATATTCCCTGCGGTGTCCAGAAATAGAATCAGGTTGTTCTGAACGGAGCATCCCCGGAGGGGGTACCTGCTGGAAAGCCCATCCACGGGACCGGTGATACCTGTACTGTTCCGTATAATAGGTGCATAACGGGTACCCGCGGACCTCCAAAGCACAAATGTTTCCTTGCTGTTGTCCGCACTGAGCCGGTCATAGCCGGCCGCATCTTCAAAGCTGATGACCGTATCAGCGGAAAAGGCTTCAAAATCAAGGGGAACAAATCCAATTCCGCCGGAATCATTTAAAAGGACAAGGTTCCTGCTGGAGGCTGCTATTTCATTAATAACGGTCTGATGGCCGGTCTGCATTTCCATTATGCTGTTGTTTTGCTGCTGGTACAGTCTGATAATCCCATCTGCCATTCCAAGGACAATCTGATTCCCCGAAGCTATGGAACATCCAATCTGAAGATTGTTCCCGGGGATTGTTTTCTGGCTAATCGTATCAAAACGGCCATTGTTATTAATCCTGAAATGCAGGTACCGGCTGTTTCCACCCTGGGACTGGACACAGATGAGATCCTGGCTTTCCTCGGATACACAAACGAGCTTACCGTCTTTTATGGTATTGTTCCTGCTTAATTCCCTGCCTGACAGGGCATCCAAAACCACCAGACCATCCTTGTCGAAACCCGCAAAAGCCCGGTTGCTGCTGAAAAGAACCGGGGATTTCAAATTCTGGGGAACCGTCAATTTTTGAATCTGTTCACCGCTTTCAAGATCCCAGTAACTTAGGGTTCCCGAGGGTGAATAGGCTATCATGGTGCGTTCCGATTTTCCTGTGGCGGCAAAGGTCACTATGCCGTTTAATGCGGATGGAGCCTGGAGCAGGTCTCCGGTTTCTGGGTCAACAAATACAACCCCGGTTTTTCCGCTTCTGGCGGCAATGAGAAAATTACCGCTTCCGGAATAGGTTATATACGAAACGGGATCCTTAAACCGGAGGGTAAATATTTTTTTGTTCAAGGTATAATCCCAGGCGGAAATCCGGTATAGTCCCAAACCGTCACTTTCTACAATAGTGATATGGGAACGGTCCGGCCTGACAGCCATGGAAATAATAGGGTAGGAACTTAGCTGAAAGCGGCCTACCGCCATATTTGCCTGAATATCCCAAAGATTTATAAAACCATCTTCACCGGAACTGATAATACTTCCGGCTTCATCCCGGACGAGGGCGGTGACCGCACCGTTATGGGAATCCGACGGAATCTGTCCGGTGAACTGGGCTTCTGCAAAAACAGCAATATTAAGAACAATAAAAACAGCTGCGATTAATCTTACTGGGGAGCGTCCGGCCATTATTTGAACTCCTGGGGCCATAGGATATTCTGAATGGACAAGTAGGACCGGTGCTGCAGGGATGAAAATGGTTCCGACCGGGGTTTCTTTTTATAATCCGCCAGGGTTTTTTCATACACCGCTAAGGGTATCCTGGTTACCGCCACTTCACCTTCCCTGATACCATGGATATGGAATTCCAGTATTTCCATGGTTTTGTGCTGATACCAGATACTGATATCATTTTCAGGATAATTCTCATCAGCCTTCATATAGAGAAAGTACTTGATGGCTTCCACCGCCGCAGGTTCAAGATCATCCCGGAGAACCGCCACCCGTTCGGCCATTTCCGGATATCCAATAACAGCAACCTCTCCGGGGGGATCCTTCTTTCTCCGGTAAAATGCCCCCCGTTCCGTTTCGGGGAGTACTTCCAGTTTTTCTTTTTTTGAGTCCCAAATAACAGATATGGAAAATTCGGGTTTATGTAATTTTCCGCATTTTGAACATTTGTAATTCATGAAAGTTCCGTCCATTATTTGGGAAATAATGTCCGGTTCTGCGTCTAGATTAATTTCTTCTTCATAGTTGATGAAGAAGGTATTATTGCAGGGACACTGTATCTTTTGTTTCATACGGAACCTCCATGTCAAATAGTTCTAATGTCTGCCTGTCAGGAAGAGGATATCCCCGAAAAGTGCAAACATCATTAAACCAAAAATGATAACCACCCCAACGGTTTGAAAAGCATACACCGCTTTTGGGCTGAGGGGCTTTCTCCGGATCCATTCAATAATAAACAGTACGATCATGCCGCCGTCAACCACCGGAATGGGAAGCAGGTTCATGATGCACAGGGCAATGGAGATGAGCGCCAGGAAATTCGCCATGGTCCGGATTCCCAGACCAAAACTCTGGCCGAACCCTTCAGCGGCCACATCCCCCACCATATAGGTAATTCTTATGGGCCCGGAAACTGCCTGGGTTAAATCCACACCCCTGAAAAGAAGCCCCAGACTTTTTATTGATATAACAAAGGTTTCCCAGGTCTCCATGCTGCCTTTTACAATTGCCTGGATAGGATTTAACCTCGGTGTTCTGTAGTGGATTGTTTTAAAACCCATTCCCGGATCAACAGGAACACCATCGCTATTATAGGCTACATTCATTTCCGTATGGGCTATATTTCCATTACTCTGCTGGTACTCTATGTTTAACATCCGGGGTTTTGCATCGAGAATTTGGGAGACGATAATAGTGTGGGGGACGGGGGTCCCGTTGATGGAAATAATTTTGTCCCCCGGGGTTAAACCGGCTTTTTCAGCCTCACTTTCGGGTTTTATCGAACCAATAATGGGATCGGTCCAGAAATAAATTCCCACTTTCCCGGCGCCGGTGCTTTTGTCCAAACTGGGTACCACCGTCAAATCCAGAATCTGTCCGTTCCGGTCAACCCTGAAGTCCATCTTTTTTTCCGCATTTGGGGTAACGGCCATCTGGACGTCACTGGAATACTGGACCGGTTTACCGTCAATCTCAATGATTATATCCCCGGTTTTGAGTCCCGCCGCATCCGCAGGGTAGCTTACTTCCTTTTCGATATCCGACACCAGGATGATCCGGTTGCTCAGGGTATTAACCTCAAAGCCGATTCCCCAGATAACCACAAAAACCAGCCCCGCAAAAATAATATTTGCGAAAGGTCCCGCAATGGAAACAATAATTCGCCGCCAGGGACTGGCCCCGTAAAAGGTTCCGGGGGTTTTTGTTATCTCTGTTTTATTGTTCAGGGCTTCCTGGTATTCATTCTCGCCCTTCATCTTGCAGTAGCCCCCCAGGGGGAAAAGGCCCAGCCGGTATTCTACATCACCAATTTTTTTCTTTAAGATTGGCTTTCCCCAGCCAATTGAGAAGGCTTCCACATCTATTCCTACACACCGGGCGGCAATGAAATGCCCCAGTTCGTGAAAGAAAACAACAATTCCTAATCCTACTAAACCGAGGATTATTTTAAAAACAATCATCTATATCTCCTTATAAAGGATATGGCTATTTTACGGGCTTCTTTATCAGCCGTTAGTATTGAATGTAACGAATTGGCGCCATCCTGCCAATCGTTTTGCAAAACATATTCGGTTACCCCGGAAATTTCCATGAAACCGATTTCCCGGTCAATGAATGCGGCCACCGCCACCTCATTGGCCGCATTGTATGCGGTTGGGTACAATCCTCCCTGTCCGGCTGCCTGGTATGCCAGCCGGAGCAGCGGAAACCGGTCCGGATCGGGTTTTTCGAAATCCAGGTGAAGGTTATCAAATCCGATGGCTCCAAAACCGCAGGGACGGCATTCGGGCCAGAAAAGGGCATTATGAATGGGCAGGCGCATATCAGGCTTCGAAAGTTGGGCATATACCGCCCCGTCCTTCAGCCTGACCATGGAATGGACCACACTCTGGGGGTGGATGGTTACGGTAACTTTTTCCGGAGGCATCCGGAAAAGTCTGACCGCTTCTATGACTTCCAGTCCTTTATTTCCCAAGGTTGCCGAATCAATGGTAATTTTTGGACCCATTTTCCAGGTAGGGTGGGCCAGGGCATCCTCCGGGGTAATAGCAGCCAGGTCTTCCTTTTTATAAGTCCTGAAGGGCCCCCCGGATGCGGTAAGAAGAATCTCTTCGACCTTTTCTTCTCCGTGGGCTTCGATCAAACTGAAAATGGCGGAATGTTCCGAATCTACGGGAATAATATTTGATTTGTGTTTTTCCGCTGTCCTGAATGCCAGGTCTGCGGCCATCACAATGGTTTCTTTATTCGCCAGGGCAAGGCTGGCTCCGGTTTCCAGCACCGCCAGGGAAGGCTCAAGCCCCGCAGCTCCGGCAATGCCGTTTACCCCAATATCCGCACCGCATTCTTTTATGGCCTGCAAAAGACCGGATGGTTCAAAAAAATCAATGTTCTCCCCAGGATGCTTTTCCCCGGAAAAGGCAAGTTTTGCCCGGGGAAAATCTTTTTTTAATTCCAGAAGCTCCCCAATCCGGGAATGGGAACTTAACAGGACCACATCAAAATAATCCTGGTTGGCTTTGATAACATCAATGGTATTTTTTCCTATGGAACCTGTGGCCCCAAGGACGGCAATTTTTTTCCTCATGGATAACTCTTTTGGGAATCTTTAAAACAATTCCTAGATAAACAGAAGCCAATAAAGGGCGTAATATACCGGCGCTGCCAGGGCAATGGAATCTATGGTATCCAAAACTCCTCCCCTGCCGGGGATAATATTTCCGGAATCCTTAATATTTGAAGACCGTTTGAGAACAGACTCTGCCAGGTCGCCCAGGATTGCCGCTATACAGGTTAAAAATCCGAGCAGTATTCCCCCCAATAGAGCAGGCTTGATACGGATCGATGTAAATACCGAAGGGCAAAACTTAACCGCCAGGATTCCCACCGTAATTGATCCGGCGATTCCCCCGATAAATCCGGCAACGCTTTTATTGGGACTGGCGGGAATAAAACCCCGGTTCCCGTTTCCAAAAAGCATTCCGAATAACCAGGCAAGGGAATCAGAGGCAATAACCATCAATAGGAACACCAGGATGATTATCCTGGATTCCGGCAGGAGGGCCATTCTGATAATCCACATCATAAAAAGTCCGGGATACACCATAATGGAAAACCCCATGGATATTCTTTCAATGGCAGTCTGAAACCCGGCTTCCTTTGAAAAGACCCGGGATATGAGCAGCCATGTTGCGCCGAACAGGAAGCAGACGCTTATCCATTGCCCGGCCAGGCCAAAGCTGACATTTAAAGTTGAACCCGTCGTAACCACCGCCCCCAACAGCAGAACTTCTATGATTGATAGGGGAGGCTTTCCCCGGTGGAGCATATTGTAGAATTCCCATGCTCCCAGGGAACTTAATATGATGATGATAATATTTGCAGCCAGATGATGCATCTGGGGCAAAAAGAGGATAGTAACGACCACCAGGGGAAGACCAACCACAAACATCAGAAGACGTTGAATAATTTTTTTCATGATTTTACACCCCCAAAGCGGCGGTCCCTCTGCTGGTATTCCCGGATAGCATATTCCAGATCCTCCCGGGTCCATTCGGGCCATAATTTATTTGAAATAAAATATTCTGCATAAGCAGCTTCCCAGACCAGGAAATTACTCGTTCTGAATTCCCCGGCGGTGCGGATAATCAGATCCGGGTCCGGGACATCAGGATTATCAAGAAATGACCGGAGAGTGTTTTCATCAATCCCGGAATCCGGATTCCCCCGGGAAACCATCCGTTTTACTGCCCTGATAATCTCATCCCTGCCGCCGTAGTTTAATGCAAGGATAACGGATAATCCTTCAAAAGCGCTGGTGTCACTGATGATGGATTTGATTTCATGCAGAATGTCCTTCGGCAGGGTATCCTCATCACCGGTATGCCGGATCCTGATTTTATTTTTCCTGAAAAAGTCCAGTTCCGCAGCCAGGTACTGTTTAACCAAACCCATAATAAAATTAACTTCCTCGGCGGTTCTTTTCCAGTTTTCCGTGGAAAAAACATACAGGGTCAAATATTTTATCCCCAGATCACTGGCTGCCTGGACAATTTTCTTTGCTGTTTTCAAACCTTCCAGATGGCCCTGGGTCCGCAGCTGACCGCGTTTTTGTGCCCAACGGCCATTTCCGTCCATGATGATACCAATATGAGCAGGAACCTGCGGGTTCTGCAAGGTTTTTGAAGAAGCCATTACACTTCCATTATTTCTTTTTCTTTTTCTTCCAGAATTTGATTTATCTGACTGATGTAACTGTCGGTTACCTTCTGGAGCTCTTCGGCGGTTTT
Organism: Treponemataceae bacterium; assembly: GCA_031549725.1. Classification (GTDB taxonomy): domain Bacteria; phylum Spirochaetota; class Spirochaetia; order Treponematales; family Breznakiellaceae; genus UBA937. Next base: position 39,210 of record JAVBPH010000042.1, on the reverse strand, counting down.
TGTTTCCTGATCTTCTGTAAGATCGCCGGCTTTCAGAAGTTTTTTTAATTCATCGTTTCCGTCCCTGCGGATATTGCGGATAGCAACCCGGCTTTGTTCAGCCTGGTTTTTTGCGAGCTTTACCAGTTCCTTGCGCCTTTCTTCGGTGAGGGGCGGAATTGAAATCCTGATGACCTTTCCATCATTTGAAGGATTTAATGAAAGTTCGGAGGTACGGATTGCCTTTTCAATTTCGGAAATCATGGCCTTGTCCCAGGGCTGAACAACAATCAACCTGGCTTCGGGCACCGAAATGTTTGCCACCTGGTTAAGGGGAGATTTATCCCCGTAATAATCAACTTTGATTTTGTCGAAAAGGGAAGCCGAAGCCCGGCCTGTTCTTAATGCAGCAAAACCTTCTTTCAAGTTTGCTATGGTTTTTTTCATCCTGTCTTCAGATGAAGAGGTTACACTGTGCATGGATTTCTCCTTCATATACCTGAATTTGGCAAAACCGGAGGCGGAAACCCTGCCCCCGGTTTTGTTTTACTGGCCTACTCTAAAGTATACGTAATCATCTATGGTGATATTGGCGCCCAGTTGTTTTCCCAGGTCAGCCAGGGCTTTTGCTACGGACATTTTTTCGTCCTTCACATATCCCTGGTCCATGAGACAGATGTCGGAAAGGTATTTGTTCACCTTTCCCTGGAGGATATTATCCACCACATTGGCGGGCTTACCCTTCAGTTTTTCATCGCCTTCCATTTGTTTACGGAAGATTCCTTCCTGTTCTTTTACCACCGCCGGGTCCACCTTTGAGCGGTCCAGGGCAAGGGGATTAAATGCCGCAATATGCAGGGCAATGTTAAATGCAAAGGAAGTAAACTCTTCCTTCTTAAGCACATCAGCCTTGTCAGCACCCAACTTAACCACCACACCGATGGCTCCGTCGCCATGGATATACTTGGTGAGGGACTGGTTGTCATTGGCCTTCATAACCATTAATCTTTTGAGGCTCATATTTTCCCGGATCTTGGTTGCCAGGTCGGTTACTTTTCCGCTTAATTCATCGTTAGGGGCGGTATACCCCTTGGCCAGGGCGATATCTGCGATCTCACCGCCCAGGGTAATAAATTCGGGGTTCCGGGCTACAAAGTCCGTTTCCGATGCAAGTTCAACCAAAACAGCGGTGTTATCTTTAATCGTGATAAAAATTTTCCCTTCGTTGGTTGCCCGGTCGGCACGTTTTTCGACCGCCGCAAGACCCTTTTCCTTCAGATGTTTTTCAGCCTGTGCAAAGTCACCTCCGCAGTGGGCCAGCGCATTCTTACATTCCATCATACCCGCACCGGTTTTCTCCCGGAGGGCTTTTACTTCGGATGCTTTTATTTCCATAGTATACTCCATACATCTAGACTGCCGGGCGGTAATAGTAAATCATCCCCGGCAAAATTATAATCGGAATTCCCGGCATTACCGCAGACCGGGAAAGAAATCATCTAAGCTGATATCAAAACCCCACGGTATGGGATAAATCAATCGCTGTTACTTGAGATGATGCCGCGGTCCCTGTTTCCGGGATATCCCGCTAATCCTCGTCGTAAACCTTATCCACATCGACAGGAAGATCATCTTCCTCTTCATGATGCGGTTCTTCGGGTTTTGCGGTGGTGTCGACGCCCTGTGAGTAGGAAGCAATATCGATTTCCTTATCTTCCTCTTTTATGGACATATCCGACATGACACCTTCCATGTCTTCATCTTCTTCACCCAGGGTTTCAATGATCTTGAGGCCGGCTTCATTGTCGGCTTCCACCACGGCGTTGGCAATAATCTGGGTAAACAGGGTGATGGCCCGGATGGCATCATCATTGCCGGGAATGGGGTAGGTAATACCGTCGGGGTTACAGTTGGTATCCACCACAGCAATTATAGGAATGCCCATTCTCTGGGCTTCGGCTACCGCAATAGCTTCTTTCCGGGTATCAATAATAAAGAGAATGCCGGGAATATCCTTCATTTCCTTTATACCGCCCAGGTTCTTCTGAAGCTTAATCCGTTCTTTTCCAAGTGAAGCGACTTCTTTTTTTGTAAGATTATCAAAGGTTCCATCGACTTCCATCTTTTCAAGTTTTTTAAGACGGAGCAGTGATTTCTTAATTGTTACAAAGTTGGTAAGCATGCCTCCCAGCCAGCGGTTATTGATATAATACATTCCGCAGCGTTCGGCTTCTTTCTGCACTGCCTGTTGGGCCTGTTTTTTTGTTCCCACAAACAGAACTGTTTTTCCGGAAGATACTGTTTCCCGGACTGCATTATAAGCATCCTTAATGGCCTGGATGGTTTTTTGCAGATCAATAATATGGATACCATTCCGTTCCGCAAAGATGTACTTTTTCATCCTTGGGTCCCAGCGTTTTACCTGGTGGCCGAAATGTACCCCCGATTCTAATAGGCTTTTCATTGTTACTACAGCCAAAATTTCCTCCCGCGCTCGTATTCCAAAGGGGCTTCCCCATAAGAGGTAAATGAAAGTCTTTGGAAAAAGCAACGCCTTCCCTATATCTCACCGTCAAAAGACGGCGGAAAATATGAATGATTAATACGCCCCGTAGGGGTAACCATTCTCCCTTAACATGACATAAAATTCATGAATTGGCAAGCCCACCACGCTGCTGAAGGATCCGTGGATTTCGGAGATAAAACAGGCCGCCAGCCCCTGGACTTTATACGATCCGGCAACTCCCTGCCATTCGCCGGTATTCAGGTACCATTCGACCTCTTCCTCCGAAATACCCGCAAATTTGACGGTGCTTTTTACCGTTTTTGTGGCTATAGTCTTCACCCTGCCGTTGTACAAAGCAATGGAGGTGATAACCTGGTGGGATTTGTTGCTGTATTTCAGGAGCATCTGCCGGGCATCTTCCCGGTCCTTGGGTTTTCCCATAATAACCCCGTCCATGGAAATGAGCGTATCCGCTCCAACGATCCATTGGGGGACCCGCCCCTGAAGCATTTCAATGATTGCATGGATTTTATCCACCGCCAGCTTTTCCGATTGTTCCTCCGGGCTAAGACCGGGAATATGGGTTTCTTCAAGCCGGGAAGGCATGATACTGAAGGGAAGTCCTAAAAGACGGAAATATTCCTGCCTTCTCAGTGATCCGGATGCTAAAATGATAGGTTCCATAAAAACCCCTTTGGATAAAGGTACCTTAAAGATTAATTATATCATAGAATAATATATTAAAATCAATTCAATTTATAGTAGAATAAATCCGAGAAATAAGCAGAAAAGCCGGAAAAGGGCAAAAATCTATATGGATTAATGCCCTTTTACCGTTATGCAATCAACAACACGCCGCAAACAGCGTGTATGTCGGTTCTGTAAGGTAAGGATTATATGCGGTTTTCATACCCCCGCAAAACAATTTCTTTGTTGCTTCAAAGAATCGCCCTAAAGTTCGTACGCTGAAGCGTACAAGGGTATGAAATCCGCCTGCGAATAAAGTTGTTTTGGTTACTCTTTTTCTGTCTGGGTGGAAAGGAAAATTTCCGGTCCCATCTGATTAATCTGATCCTGGAGCTCTTCAATGCCGTCTATATGATTGTCCTCATCATTTAAAATTGACTGGAGAAAATCCTTGGTGGCATGGTCAAGAAATTCCGTACATAAGGCGATGGCCGCATTGTATCGTTTGATAGCATCTTCCTCTGCCCGGTGGTCGGCTGCCAATTGGCCGGGTACATCCTGGCCAATATTGATTTTTTCAAGCTGATCCACCCTGGGGATGCCCTCCAGAAAAAGAATACGCCCGATCAATTTTTCCGCATGGCGCATTTCCTGGATTGCCCGTTTTTCAAAATGGCTGTGAAGTTTGCCGTATCCCCAGTTTTCACACATTTCCGCATGAACGATGTATTGGTTAATTGCGGTTAGTTCACTGGCTAACAGTCCATTCAGTGAATCAATAATTCGTGGGTTGCCTTTCATGATAAGCTCCTGTTTTTTATATATTGTGTTTCATACCGAAACATGGTTACATAATTGTACCGCCCCGGACTTTCGGAATCCCGTGAACGGTTCCAAAAAATGGACCCCCTGCGGAAAACCTCCGGTAAGTACTTCGTTTGTAAATAAAAAAGCGGCTGATCCCTGGGGAAGCCGCTTTTTACTCAAATGGTTCTACTTGCCCGTATTTGAATTATCGGATGAAGAATTACTCTTGGAAGAATACTTCCTCAGGGTTCCCAGAAGTTCCTTAGCCCGGTTTTGAACCGGTCTGATATAGGGGCCTTCCGCAATACGGATAATGGTTCTGATCGCCGCCGGGTCTTTGATCCCGTTATTTGCATCGGCAATCTTTTCAAAGGCATCAATGGCGGATAAGGCTAAAAGGTTGTCGGGATTCAGGATGTCATACTTGGTAACCACCCAGGAAATTGCCTCCACGGTCTGTTCGTTTTCATTAATACCAATTTTTCCCAGGGATTTTACGGCTTCCGTAAGAACCATGGGTTCATTATCGGCCAGCAGAACCTTTATCAGGGTATCCTTGGCTTCTTTTGTTCCCAGTTCCCCCAGGTATGTGGCTGCTTTTGCCCGGACATCCGGGTAGTTATTCACCAGGCGGTTGCTTTCCCTGGCTTTGTTGACGGTACCTTCGAGGGCCAGGTACTCCAGGGCCTGCCGGATTTCATCACTGGTATTTCCATTGCCAATGGCATCCCCGATGTATTCCAGGGCCACCAGTTTCATATCCCTGCTTTCTGCACGGCTCTGTTCCCGGATAACCATGAGTTCAATAGACTGCTGAAGATAGGATTCTTCAACGGACAATTCCTTGTTGTTATTGTTCTGATTGGAACTGTTTGAGCTTTGCCCAAAAACCGTGATTGAAACAGCGGTAAATATCATCCCGATAGCAATTAAACGCTTCACGGTGACCATCATGTACCCTCCTTAACAACACTCCCTGGTACTTTTTTACAGGAGCTTTCTTTTATTATATCATATAATTAAAAAATTACACTAGCAGCCGGCGGAAGTTAAAGAAAATTTACAGTTTTAGTACAAATTTTCTGACATTTATACTATTAAATATGTGGATGGCTGCCTGTTTTTCTTTTAGTCGGTAATTTTCCAGATATCCCCTTCTTTTTCCAGGTTGTAGAGTCTCAGCCGCTGGCCGTTGGGTGTTACCGTAAAGGCTTTGACCTGATTTTTGCTGATAAATTCAATATCATCCACCCGGTCGTTGGTCCGGGAAGGAACCACCACATGATTAAAATAATCCTCCGGGGTTTTAAGGACAATTTTCTGGTTCTTAAGCCGGGCGGATTCGGATATGGCGGAAAGGTAAACCGGGTTGTTGATATTCGCCAGATATTCCTTGCTTAAATAGGTAAGCCAGGTATCATAATCCTTTTCCTTGATGATTTTATTGAGTGTTTCTATAAGTTTCTGTACATCCGTCTTGGTGGTATCAAACACTTCCTTGGTAATTGTGGCGGGATCAAAATTTTCATCCTCCGCTGTATTAGTTCCAGGGGTAGAAGTCGATCCTTCAGTTACATGAGTTTCAGTGTTGTTTTCCACCACAGCCTGACCGGTGGTGGTACAGGCCAGGATTACAAACAATATGCAAAATAACATCAAATAAATCTTCTTCATAGAATCCTGCTTATGTTTCAAAAAATTGACGAATCAGGACCTTTTTTGAGTCCCAATCTTGACACCGCCGCAGCATCAACCCAAGTATAATACATTTTAGGGTGTTCAGCCAGTCAGAACACAATTGTTTTCGGCCTGATTGGTGCCGGGAATCAACAACCCCGCCGGCGAATAAAACATTTGAAGGAAAAGGATGTTGCAGGACCCGGGATATATAGATTTACAAAAGATATAAATCCGATTATGGTATATATATGCAGAAAGCAGCATTTCCCGGGTCTTTTGACCCGCCTACCTATGGACATTTGAACATAATACAAAGGGCATCATCAATTTTTGATGAATTACTGATTGTGGTGGCAGAAAACCGCCAGAAAAAATACCTTTTTTCCGCGGATGAACGGATGGAAATGATCCGGGAACTGGTTAAGCCCTGGAAGAACGTATCCGTGGCCCTCTGCGATTCCCTGATTGTGGATTTTATAAAAAAACAGAACATCAGGCTTCTGATCCGGGGAGTCCGGGGGGTAGGGGATTTTTCCTATGAATTCGAATTATCCATGATTAATAAGGGGCTGGATTCAAAGATAGAAACCATTTTTATGACCACCGACCCGGAATATTTTGTCCTTAGGTCATCATCGATTAAGGAGCTGGCTTCCTTCCATGGGGATGTTTCAGCTATGGTTCCGCCCCTGGTGGACGAGGCCTTGAAGAAAAAATTCGCCGGGTAATGTTTTCATATTCTCTGAACTATGTATTTACAGAAGTGAGGCTTTTTCAAAACTTCAGTTTTTGAAAAAGCGACCTTAGATTTAGGGGAAAAACCGGCGCTTTAGACGGTTTTTCCAAAGCCATTTTAAAAACTAACCGAGTTTTGAAAATGGCTCTAGTAGATTATTTTTTCCCGGGTCCCTTCAAGGGCCTCAGGGACCGGAATACCCGGTGGTTGAATAGGTATTTGAAATCGATCCGGCGGTTCGCGGCTACTTTTTATCCAGATTTGCCTTAAGCAGGAGGGATTTCCATTTCCAGGTGATGGGGCCCAGGTTTGCCCTGTCTATAAGTAACTGCTGAATAGTATTGAAATCATTTTCTTTCAGATGGCTGGACATAAATGCTCCCCAGCTGGATTTTTCTTTATTAAACCAGAGACCCGTATCCCTCCCGGTGATAAGCCGTTCCTCTTTTTGGTCAAGTATGGTCATGCTGGCGGAAAAACCCGCATCCCCAAAGGCTTTTTCCAGATCCGCCGGTTCCCAGGTCCACCGGAGGTTTTGTTTTTCACCGGCCTGCAGGTTAAAAAAGGCTTCTTCCTGGTTTTCCAGATTTTTGACCAGTTCCTCCGGAGCTCCGCATTCATCCCGGATAATCCGGGAAATTTTCTCTCCCATCCTGGGGGGCGTTTGAAGCAGAACCATGTTTTTGGAAAGAATTCCCGCGGCCAGGGCATATTCCCGGAATACCGATAAAGCACTGTCCTCACCGAATCCCTTTCTCCAGGGTTCCCTGGCGATAATATAATCAAATTCCGGGCTGGAAAACCATTCTTCACATTGTTCCGGCGCAGGCAGGGTAACCGGCGGAAAAACCGCAGCCCCGGGTCTTTCCACTTCATCCAGGATAGACGCATAAGCCATCAGGGCGGACAGGGCGCTGTCCGAATCCACCAGACCGGCCACCAGGCCTTCGGGGCAGCGCCGGAGACATTCCCATAACAGGAGGCCGTCATTGGCATTTGGGATCAGCACCCGGTCGTGCCTGGCCAGGGAACACTGGCCTAGCAGGGTTTCCCTGTCGGAAAGGAGCAGTGCGCTTCTGCCGGATTCAAGCCTCTTGAACCATCCCTCCCGGCCCTTGGATGCGGCGGACCAGGAAAGGAATTCCCCATCATCGCCGGCTTCCCCCAGTACAATCGCCGCCTGAAGTTCCCGTTTCCGTAAAACCTCATCCCGGATACTGCCTTCATACCCGATAATAGACGGATTATAAAAGGTTTTCCCCCGCAAGGATGCGGGCAGGTACTGCTGGGCCGCCCAGTGGTCCCGGTAAGCATGGGGGTACACATAACCTTCGCCGTGGCCGAATCCTTCCTTGTCCCGGTTTCCGTCCTTCAGGTGGTTGGGTACTTCCGCATCTTCCCGGTCCACTTCTTTTAGGGCATCAAAAAATGCCAGGGTGGAATTTGATTTTGGCACGGTGGCCAGGTATAAAGCCGCATGGGCCAGGGGAAAATTCCCTTCGGGAAAACCAATCCGGTCAAAGGCCTCGGCGCAGGAAATAATCACCGACAATGCCTGGGGGGCAGCCAATCCTACATCTTCGCTGGCCAGGATAATCATTCTGCGGAAAATAAATGAAGGATCTTCCCCGGCCCGGACCATTTTGGCTAGCCAGTAAAGGGCTGCATCCGGGTCACTGCCCCGGATGCTTTTTATAAAAGCACTGATAGTATCAAAATGATAATCCCCGTCCCGGTCGTAAAGAACCGCCCGGCGCTGGATGCTTTCCTCTGCTGCTTCAAAGGAAACAAATATTTCCGCTCCCCCTTCCGGGGGCCAATGCTCCGGACTGGTTTCTATGGCCAGTTCCAGGGCATTCAAAAGACTCCGGGCATCACCGCTGGCCACTTCAACCATGTGTTCCAGGGCGCCTTCTTCAAAGACCACCTTCCATTTGCCGTAACCCCGTTCCCGGTCGGCAACTGCCTTCAATGCAGCGGTTTTAAGGTCCTGGGAGCTAAGGGATTTCAGCTGGAAGATCCGGCTCCGGCTCACCAGCGCCCGGTTCACCTCAAAAAAAGGATTTTCCGTGGTGGCTCCCACCAGGATAACCGTACCGTTTTCCACCCAGGGAAGGAGAGCATCCTGCTGGGCCTTATTCCACCGGTGAACCTCATCCACAAAAAGGATGGTCCTTTTTCCATAAAGCCTCTGACGCTCGTCGGAACGGTCAATGGCTTCCCGGATATCCTTAATCCCCGCAAGGACCGCATTGAGGCTTTCAAAATATCCCCGGGTGGTATTGGCAATAACCCGGGCCAGGCTGGTTTTTCCTGTACCCGGGGGACCATAAAAAATGACCGACGAAAGCCGGTCCGCCTGGATAGCCCGCCTTAAAAGACGGCCGGGACCAACAATGTGGTCCTGGCCTACTATATCATCCAGAGTTTTGGGCCTCATCCGGTCCGCCAGGGGACCTTCGGGGTTTACTGTTTTAGGAGAAGAAAAAAGGTCATCCGATGACTGGTTATTCTTCTGCATTCCATTCTTTGATCCGGTATGACCAGACACCTTCTTTATACGTGGATGCAAAAAGGGTTCTCTTCGGATCGATACTGTCCGGAGTTTGTATAATGCTTTGGACAATATGCTTCCCCAGGGATGCCGTATATTCAGCCTGGGATTTGTTGCTGTATGCAACCGAGGATGTGGTGAATGACCCCGGAGTATTAATGTAGATGGATGACGGAAGTTCACCGGTGGTGGAATCCAGGGCAATCTCCCGGTAGCCAAAATTGTAACTATCCGAGGTGGATTCATAACCTATCATCATGGTATATCCGTCGTATTCATACACCGAATTAGGATCGGTGCTGTAGCTTTCAATTACCGCTATACCCAGGGAACCATTAAAGCGGACATTGTCATAGTTGGCTTTTTCTTCGAAGGAGGATGTTCCATCCGCCGGACCGGTGATGATTTTGCCTGAACTGGTTACCGCCAGCAGGTTATCCTGGGGAACATCCGCAATAAGCCCGGTTACATTTCCGCTCGTCGTTGATCCCGGAAGGGCAACCGAGGAAGCTAATGCCCCCGCCATAAGAGCGGCCGGGGCCAGTGAAAATATCCCCGTATTAATTGTTGAGAAATAATACAGATTATGGCTTCCATTAACATGGACTGCTCCGGTAAGGCGGCCGTTTTTCCCCATATTTTCCCTCAGGGAGACCAGCGTGGAACCATTGTACCACAAAATAGCATAGTTTTCCTCACCGGAGGACGAACGGATTGCCGCCGCCGCAAACAGGTTGTCGTCCACCGCAAAAATTCCCTGCAGGGTAGGATAGGAAGTTGAATTGGAAATTGTGCTCCAGTTTATACCGTCGGTGGTTTTCCATACCTGGTAGGGTTCAATGGTGAGGGCATATAATGCGGTTTTGGCCTTATCAGAGGCATTATTGGAAGCGGTAACTTCAACCACATACCCGCCGGGCTGGTTAGCAATTTTATTCCAGCTATTCCCTCCGTAGGAATATATATATTTTCTTGCCACATAGAGCCGGTTATTAAGATTGGCATTGAGTGATTCGGTTACCGCCGCCATTTTTGATGCGGCTCCGGGGATTCTTGGGTCCTTGGGCTCTATTTCATTTGATATATTGAAAAGAATTGGATTCTGTTTGCAGGAAACCGCGGACAGAATCATCATAACAGCTAGCAAAAGAACCGGCAGCAATCTCTTGTTTTTCATGAATTCCGGTGAAATAATTTCTTTCATGGACGCTCTCTTCTAAAAATGATACCGGGCCGCAATGGTCAGGGTGGCAAAATTTCCATAAACACTTTCTGATGAATCTTTTGTCCATTCAGGCATCCACCACCAGGCCCCCTGAAGTCCAAAGGACCAGTCTGAATTAAACCGCCAAAAAACACCCACCGAGGGCTTTAAATAAAGCCCCAGATAATTCTGGTCCAGGTATTTGTGGGGAGCCAATCCCACCGCCATAATTATAGGAATTTCTATGGGATGAAAGACAAGTTGATAGGTGAATCTTACGCCAATAGGGACCAGATAAAGCATGTTTCCGCCGACGGTTCCGTTAAAACTGGCATTCACTTCTCCGCCCAGGGCAAAACGAGAAGTGAAGAAATAATCGTAGGACAAAGCCCCGGTTCCGCCTATTTTAAGTTTATTCGGCAGGGATCCCTCTTTTCCCCGGAAAAGTGCAGGGAAAATAACCCCTAAGCCAATACCGAACATCTGGTCACCCCTTTCGTAGGATGGGGCATTAAACACGGACCAGTCGGACTCAATGGACGGATTATCTTCGTCTTCCCCGGGGGATTCTTCCTGAGCGGCCAGGAAACCCAGATTTAAGACGAACATCAGTAAAAAAATCCAGGCTCCCGTCTTTAGTTTGGTCATTGAAACTCCTCTCGATACACTATACCGGAACTTAAAACGCTTTTCAATGCACTTCCGGGGAGGTATATAATGGGAACCTCTAAAAACTGAGGGTTTTTAGAAGATTACTAATGTAAGAACCATTTTCAGTGTTTCAGGGTTACCATGAAAAGGTAAAAAATGTTCATAAAAAGGATATCCAAAAAATTTCATCCTCCGGGACATTTGTCCGTAACCGTAGCCGAATAATCAGAATTTTCGGTATACTGTTTATATCTTTGCAGAAAGAATACTATTTCTTTACACATGAATAAAACAGTATTCCTTCCGCACTTACATCTAAGGTTGTTTTTTCAAAATTGCGGCCCCTACGGCCCAACGGATTTTGAAAAGCCCAGAGGAGTATTTCATGGCAACTATTATTGACGGGAAGGCCCTTGCCCTGGAAATCCGCGGGGAAGCCGCGGGAAGAGCCATGGTTTTGCTTGACAAAGGGATTATCCCATGTCTGGCGGTCATCCTTATTGGAGAGGATCCTGCCAGCATATCCTATGTGACTTCCAAGGAAAAAGCCCTGGCCGAGGCGGGCATGGCCAGCAGGGATATCCGGATGCCCCGGGAAACAAAGGAAGAGGATCTTTTATTATTGATCAAAAGCCTCAACGATGATCCTTTGGTACATGGTATCCTGGTTCAGCTTCCCCTGCCAAAACATATTAATGAAGATAAGATTATCATGGCCATAGATCCCAAAAAAGACGTGGATGGATTCCATCCCGTATCCGTAGGAAATATGGTGATTGGACGAAAAGGATTTTTGCCCTGTACACCCCATGGGGTTCTGGTGATGCTCAAAGCCATGAAGATCCCCACCGCCGGTGCCCATGCGGTGGTGCTGGGCCGGTCAAATATTGTGGGTAAACCCCTGGCTAATCTGCTTATCCGCCGGGATATTAATGCCACGGTAACTATCTGCCACACCGGTACCAAAAATTTTGAAACTTATACCCGTCAGGCGGATATTCTGATAGCCGCCGCGGGGAGTCCCGGCCTCGTTAAAGCGGGTATGGTCAAGGAAGGGGCAGCGGTTATTGATGTAGGGGTAAACCGGGTGGAAGCCCCGGATACAAAAAAAGGATACCGCCTGGTGGGTGATGTGGATTTTGGGCCGGTTTCGGAAAAAGCTTCTTATATAACACCTGTTCCCGGCGGGGTAGGTCCCATGACCATCGCCATGCTGATCCGGAATGTGGTGGAAGCCGCGGAGGATAGTGTCCGGATATGATAGATGTTCAGAATCAGCAGGATGACCGGGATGTTCCCCTGGAAAAGGTGGGGGTTAAAGGGCTGGAATATCCCATCCAGGTTTTGGATAAGGTGAACCGGATCCAGCATACCACCGGCCGGGTGGATCTGTTTGCGGACCTGCCCCATCATTTTAAGGGAACCCACATGAGCCGGTTTATCGAGATTTTTCACCGGTACCGGGCGGACCTATCCATGCCGAAATTCCTTGAAATGCTCCGGGAAATCAGAACCGACCTGGAAGCTGAATCAGCCTTTGGCCGGATGGTTTTCCCGTATTTTATCGAAAAGAAAGCGCCGGTGACGGGTTTTCCGGGCATGATGTCCTATGAATGCGCATATCAGGGATCGGTCAACGGGAAGGGAAACCATTTTACCGTATCCGTGGCGGTGCCGGTAACCACGGTTTGCCCTTGTTCAAAACTGATCAGTGACCGGGGAGCCCACAATCAGCGGGGAATTGTTAAGGTGGAAGTTGAATTGGGACCCTTCTTCTGGATTGAGGATCTGATTGAAACCGTCGAAGCCTCCGCATCCAGCCCGGTATATTCCCTGCTGAAACGGGAGGATGAAAAATACATTACCGAAAAGGCCTATGACAATCCCAAGTTTGTTGAAGATTTGGTGAGAGATGTGTATATTGAAATAAAGACTCAAGGTCGATTCCCGCGCTTCAAGGTGGAGGCGGAGAATTTTGAGAGTATCCATAATCATAGTGCGTTTGCGTCGGTAACATACGATTCGCACAAGGAGAAAGAACATGGGTGATTTAGTACCCCAGAAGGATGGGTACACCCCAACCAACGTGCTGGCAAAGCAGGGGGTTACCGCTATCGGATGTCTTGCAGGGGGTGTGATCCTGCTTATCGTGGGAGCATTGCCGGCCTGGCTGGGTATAACCCTGGGTGCCATTGCAGCCATCATCGGACTGGGAGCCCTTATTTCAAAGGACCCGGATGATAAAAAAGCGGGAATTGTTATTGCCGCTGCGGGGGGTATGTTTATCCTTTCAAAGGTCGAGATATTTAAGGGATTTGCGGGGTTCCTCCTGGGAGCCGCCACCATAGGACTTTTTGGCATTGGTATCTGGAAGGGAATACAATTTTTGAGGGGTCTCAAAGCAAGATCGTGACGTATTTTTTTGAAACCTATGGCTGCCAGATGAACTCCGCGGAATCCGCTGCGCTGGGTCTGGTATTGGCCGAAAAAGGCTGGACCCCCGCCGGCGGCGGGGATACCGCCGATTTAATAGTAATTAATACCTGTTCCGTAAGACTTACCGCTGAAACCAGGGTAATGGGAAGGCTTGCCCATTACGAGGCGCAGAAAAAGAAACGCCCCTTTACCCTGGTGGTGGCGGGCTGCATGGCGGAACGGCTGGGGGATAGTCTTAAGCAAAAGATTAAAGCGGTGGATTATGTTATGGGGACCCGGTCCCGGTCCCTGTTCCCCCTCATTCTGGATGCGGCGGAACAGGGGAAAATCCTGGAACAGACCGGTGAAAAACCGGTCTTTGCATTTTCATCATCCCACCTGGAGGATGGCCAGTTCCGGAGTTTTGTGCCCATCATGCATGGGTGCAACAATTTTTGTTCCTATTGTATTGTGCCCTATGTCCGGGGCAGGGAAGTGTCCCGGTCTCCGGAATCCATAAAGGAAGAGCTTCGGCTCCTTTCGGAAAGGGGAGTCAGGGAAATCACCCTGTTGGGACAGAATGTAAACTCATATCTTTGGGAAGAAAACGGAAAACGGACCGACTTTCCGGATCTCCTGGAAATAGTTGCCGAAGAAGTCCAGGACCTTTCTATTGAATGGGTCCGGTTTCTTTCCAGCCATCCCAAGGATTTATCATCCAGGGCTATTAAGGTCATGGCGGAGAACCGGGTATTTTGCAGACACCTTCACCTCTGTGTTCAGCACGGTTCCAATGCCATTCTTGAAAGGATGAACCGGCGTTACACCCGGGAACGGTACCTGGAACTGGTGGCGGAAATCCGGGAGGCCATGCCGGACATCTCCCTTTCCACGGATATCCTGATCGGGTTTCCCGGGGAAACCGAGGATGATGTGGAAACCGTGTTTACCCTGATGGAGGAAGTAAAATTCCTTTATTCTTATATGTACCATTACAATCCCCGGGAGGGAACCGAGGCGTATAAACTGCCGGACCGGATCCCGGAAACCGTAAAACGCGGAAGATTAGCCCGGGTAATTGAATTACAGTTGTCCCATACTTTACAATTATTAAAGACCCGGGTTGGGTTGGAAGAAATAGTATTAGTTGACGGGTTTTCCCGGAAAAATGCCGATGAATTAATAGGAAGAACGGAAAGGGATGAAATGGTGGTGTTCCCCGGTGATGCTTCCCTCATAGGTTCCTTTGCCAGGGTAAACCTTGCAAGCCTGAAGGGAAATACCTTCCGGGCAAAAGAACTGGTATCCGTTCCTTAGGGAACCGCTGATTAAACCGGCTGCAATATGCGGCCAATCAGTGTTTCCTCAGGACAAGCATAGGATGGAAATTCCGTGTATGGTTATCCGGAAAACGTCCAGGAATCTTTAAAAACTCGGTCAGATTTTTAAGATTCCCCGGAACAGCTTTTTTCGTTTTTAAAAAACGAAATGAAAAGCTGTTCCTCAATACATTCCTGGCATGCTTTTAAAAGCTGCCTGTTTTAATGGAGTTTAAAAATGCCCTGGAGACTGATTGGATTTATTCTTCTGTTTGCAGTTTTCCTTATTTTTATCGGGTTTAACCTGGAAAATAGCTGCAATATCTCATTCGGATTTGTGCATTTTGACAATGTCCCGGTGTATCTTACCGCTTTTTCTTCATTTATTTTTGGCATGCTCTGTGCGCTTCCCCTGGCAATTTCATTCAGGCTAAAGAAAAAGTCCAAAGGTCCGGATGGAAAAGATTCCGGGAACGGCTCAATTGAAGGCCCTAAACCGGAACAAAAAAAATGGGGCAAAAAAGACAAGGAAATAGTTACCGATATTAATCAGGGTAATTATGGGATTGATTAAGCCCCGGGCTTTTATACCGTTTTTTATTTCTATTATATTATTTATTTCTCCGGTGCTGACCGCCCAGACCCATGGTCCTGCGGGGTCCCTGGCTTCCGAGCTTCAGCGGCTGGACGCCATAATCCAGGATACCAAAGCCGGCGGTGATGCCAAACGGGGAGCCCTGAATGAAAAGGCCCGGCTGCTGGAAATGACCGGAAATATTGAAGAGGCTGCCCAGACCTGGAATCAGGCAGCTTTTGCAGAACAGGGTAAACGGGATGACGATGCTCTTTTAAGGAGTGCCGCCTGCTTTGCAGCCATGGGTGAATATGCCAAGGCGGATGCAAATGTAAAAACGGTGCTTCTCACCGGCAGGGATGCGGGAAACCTGAGGGATGCCCGGTATCTGGCGGCCCAAATAGAAGTCCTCCGGGATGGGGAAAA
Organism: Treponemataceae bacterium; assembly: GCA_031549725.1. Lineage (GTDB taxonomy): Bacteria > Spirochaetota > Spirochaetia > Treponematales > Breznakiellaceae > UBA937. The sequence continues at coordinate 23,672 of JAVBPH010000042.1, read as the reverse complement.
GGGTTTTCCCGTATTGTTTGCTTTTTTGGATAACCCCGAGTATGTTTCCTTTTATCCGGGAGCTTACTACCTGCTCTGGAAAATTTCCGGCAGCGACAATTATAAAACAAAACTTATCTCGGGCTTTCCAAAAAGCCCGGAGGCTCTGCTTGCCCAGGGAACGAATGCGGGCATAACATCCGCGCCTACCCCCATGTGGATTTTCTTTCCCGGCCGGGAACAAATAACCCTTACAACCCCTGAAAAAACCTCTCTGGCGGAAGTACCCGCAAATGCCAGAACCGAAGAAAAAAAACCTGAAAATGATACCCCCGTGCTGATCCAGGTTGGTCTGTACGGCCAGCAGGAAAATGCAAAAGCTATGGTGGACCGCCTAAAAGCGAAGGGGTTTACCGGAACAACTTCCCAGAAACAGGTTTCCGGAAATACCTATTGGCAGGTGACGGTTCTTCCCGGTTCAAACCCAAACCAGACTATCCTGAGATTAAAAGATGCGGGATTTGAATCTTTCCCGGTTTTCCAGGAATAATTAAGATCTCCAAAAAGGATATTTTTTCACTAGTCCCTTCGGGAACCTCAGGGACCGAAGATGCCCGGTGGTTGAAGTTCTCGAAACCACCTGTGATAAGGAAGCTTTTTTCTTCGCAGGTCCCTTCGGGAACCTCAGGGGCCGCAAATGCCCGGTGGTTGAGGTTCTCGAAACCACCTGTGATAAGGAAGCTTTTTTCTTCGCAGGTCCCTTCGGGAACCTCAGGGGCCGAGGATGCCCGGTGGTTGAGGTTCTCGAAACCACTTGTGATAAGGAAGCTTTTTTCTTCGCAGGTCCCTTCGGGAACCTCAGGGACCGAAGATGCCCGGCGGTTGAGGTCCTGGAAACCACCTGTGATAGGGAAGTTTTTTTTCGCAGGTCCCTTCGGGAACCTCAGGGGCCGAAGATGCCCGGTGGTTGAGGTTCTCGAAACCACCTGTGATAGGGAAGCTTTTTTCTTCGCAGGTCCCTTCGGGAACCTCAGGGGCCGAAGATGCCCGGTGGTTGAGGTTCTCGAAACCACCTGTGATGTAGAATTTTATTCCGCCGATTTCGTCAGGGATATTGCCGCTTCGTGGAGTTCCTGGATACCCTTGGTTCCCATTTTGACCCGGTGCAGGGTCAGCTCGCCGGCGGATGAAATATCCCCGGTTTTTGGGGTTCTTTCTATCCGGTATAAATCCCGGCCCAGGCCGGGCAGATTCTGGGGGCGTAATTCCAGGAGCTCCGTATCATCAATTTTAAAAAAGGCGTATTTTCCTTCCTGGAAACTGGTTCCCCTCAGCAGCTGGTAGTTTCCGTTTTGGGAAAAGGTAAATTTTCCAATGTATCCTTCATAACTCCCGTCAAAATGGGGCATGATGGGTTCCTGCTTGATATCGGGCAGTTCCGTTTTATTTGCTTTTCTGTAGGTTCCGTTCCAGGGAGTGGAAACACCAATTTTCAGTTTGACATCCTCATAAACGGAGATACGGACACTTTCCAGGGATTCAAGTTCAATCGCAATGGTCCTTCTTAAAGTGGATACGCTGCTGTTCTGGCTGCCAATGTGGATTCCATACCTGGTGGCGGTGGATGTCTGCCAGAGGAAAACCTGATAGGTTTCCTCCCCGTGAAAAATGATTTCCCTTTTTTCAGGATCAAAATAAATAAACTGGTCATTATTCAGGGTTCCCTGGGGGGAAACAAAATACCAAAGACCATTGATAAAGGATTCGAATTTATCCGTGGAACCGCTTAACAATTCCCTGACCTGACGCTGTTCTATCTGGGTTCCCGGAATTTTAGCCACCCCGGCCCGTTCGTAAAGCCCGTTGACCGGATTATAGGAATAGGTGGTCTCAATCTGATCCATGATATTTGAAGAATCGTAGTCCCTGCCATAGGTTGCCACGGAATAACTAGCCCCCCGGGAAAACATAATCTGGTAAGCGGTGGTTCTGGGAACTTCTTTTATTACTATTGAGCCGTCAATGCTGAGCTCGCTGATCTTATAAAAAAGCTCCTGGCTGCTGGCCGGGGCGGGATTCTTCCTGAAAATAGTCAGGGTTTGTTCCCCCGCGGTATTCATGCCCAAAACATTCAGGCACAGGCTCCGGTCTCCGATCATATCGTTGGTATAAATGTTTAGGGTTCCCGCCTTGGTGACGATGGTGGCGGTATCCCAAACCCGGCGGTAGGAGCCGGTATTATCATCAAAATCGATATACGATATGTATACGGGACTATCAACCTCTGCGGGTTTTCTGTACGCAATGATCTGTTCTTCCTGGGGATCTTCGTCAAAATTCTGGGTAATCACCGCCAGCAGAAATTCACCGTCATTCAGGGATACCTTTGCCATGGTGTTGTCTTCGTAGGCCATTCTCTCGGAATTGTTTTCGGTGACCGAGTTTTCGTTGGCGGACATGGTTCTGGGAATAATTACCCTGGTCTGGTATGTTTCATTTTTGGGCGAATTAAAAATTACATCAGGGATAATGATCAGCGCTACAATAATCAGCCCGATGGCAATAAACGTTACAAGAGTAATAATTTTGATGATCTGCTTATTCATGGTTATTCCAGGACACTCTTCACTTTATTTAACAGGTTTTCCAGAGTTTTTTCAATACTTAGATTGCTTTTAAATCCCGCCGCGGTGGCATGGCCCCCTCCGCTGAAATTCTGGGCTATCTTGGATACATTAACGGTACCCTTTGAACGCAGGGAACAGCGGATAAGCCCCTGGCTGTTTTGTTTTATCAATATCGAAACCTTTACTTCCTTGCTTTTGAGGGGAAGATTGATAAATCCTTCCGCATCTTCGATGGTGGTCCCGGTGGATTCCAGGTCCTCCTTCCGTAAAACCTGGACGGCAATCTGTCCGCCGGCGTGCATTTCCAGGGTGGACAGTACGATTTTCTGCAGAATTACCGCACCGGTGGAGGCACTTTCATACAGTTCCTGGTAAATCTTGTAGGGATTTACGCCGGTTTCCATTAAAGCCAGGGCGGATCTGAAGGTGCTGGTACTGGTTTTAGCGTAAGCAAAAGAGCCCGTGTCATACACAATTCCGGCAAAGGCGGCGCTGGAACTGGCCTTGTCCGGGACAATATTAAAAACGCTGGCTAAGGTCATGATCATTTCCGAGGTGGAAGCCGCCGTGGAATCGATATAACCGTCCAGGATACTCATGGGGTTTAATTCATGGTGGTCAATAACCATTACATCCAGAATGTGGGGCAGCACCTCATCCCGGATTCTGCCGATATTGTATTCATCCGAAGTATCCAGGATGATCAGGGATGATTTTTTCAGCAGGGACTGGTGCTGTGCCGGGTTCCAGGATTCGGTTATCTTTTTGGGATCCATAAAGGAGAAATTGGCCGGGATAGGATTGGCATTAATGATCTTTACTTTTTTGCCCAGCTTTTTCAGGATATAAGCAAGCAGTATCTCCGCCCCAATCCCGTCGGCATCCGGGACCTCGTGGGTACTGAGAATAAATGAAGTGTATTTATTTATAAAATCCTGGGCTTTTTGTATCATTTATAAATAATAACTCCTGCCGTTGCAACAGAAAACCTCCAAAACCATTTTTTGGAGCCAACCAACAATCAATCTTAGAACACCAATAGAGTAATTTATTGCCGGGAACTCATGTAAGCAGCCGCAGCTGTCTTTACTCTCTGTTCAAGTCCCAGGCCTATGATCATAACTTTCCATCCGGGAAAATCCTTTGACCGGGAATATTTCAGAATATTCACAGCCTCCGCACCGGATAGGGAGGTAGTTTTTTCGGACAGTCCTGTTATCAGGATAGTATAGGAAAGGGTATATCGGGGGTTGGGAATCGTTTTCCTTTGAAGTTCTTCAAAGGCGGACCGGTAATTTCCCGTGATGTCCTTGGGGGTTATGGAAGACAGAATTTTTTTAACCTCACCTATTTTTTCCGGGCTGCTGATGGTGCCGGAAAATTCCAGGACCGGTTTGTCCGCAACAGACCAGATGGTAAGTGAATCCCCTGACTGAAGTATCTGATCCAGCACATGCTCATTAATCCAGGCCACGGCTTCATCCTTGCTGTCTTTCATGGAAACGGAGTTATCAAAGATGATGTAAACCTCCGCCGGCATGGACCTTTCATCTCCTCCGAAACAAAGGGAAAGGGGGAGCATGAAAATAAGAGAAACAAGGACAAGAGTCTTAATTCTATCTAATTCCATAAGCTATATATTATCATACTTTTATAAATAAAAACAGAAAATTATCATTAAATTCTAGATTAAACTTGAAAATTCCATTAAATAAAATAAAAAAGACTTTCTTTTTTTTCGGGATATTGATAGAATATATGATATTATTATAATTAAAGTTAAGTGAGTGTGATTTTCAATTTAAGGAGTTAGAATATGGGAGCGATTGATCTGCCTAAGAGCCCGAATGTATTCCATCCGGAGAAACCTAGTGCCGTTGGTTCACGAAATTCATTAGCACAGGAATATCGTGATCAGCAGAAAGAAGTAAACCAACTTCTGGAAGAAGAATCAAATAAGGTTCTTCATCACCTGACAGCCAAACTGCCGAAGGATGTACTTGAACGCCTTGACGTCATGGGCGGTATGAAGGAAAAGCTGTATAACTATTTTAACCAGAACTTTCAGAACATGTTTAACCGTTACATGGTTACCACTGAAGATGAAATGGTTAAAAAGATCCGCAACTATGTGGACAAGGAAGAAACCAAGGTTCTTGCCCGCTATACCCCCAAGGAAATTGCGGACCTCCTGGATGCAGTAGGCGGAGCCGATAAGTTCAATACCGGTGAAATCGAAAAATCCATAGTCAATATGTACGGTCACCTCCAGGGACATGTCCAGCGGGGCGTGAACGACCTGGAAAACCTGACCAACAGCCTTCTGCGCCAGAAGACCGATACCGGCGCTTTTATCCGCGGCGAAAATGCCTATTCAATTGTTAAGTGCTCGTTCAAGGATAACCTGAGAAAGCCCAAGACCGTTACCGATGTTAAACTTTCCGTAAACATCCTTGACTCTGAGCTTATCAGCCCCATTTTCCATTATCAGGTAACCGTTGAATACCTCATTAAGGACCTGTTGTCCAAGCACATCATTGATCAGCTGGATAAGGAAATTGAAAAACTGAAGGACGAAAGAATCGACCAGGGTCTGGAAGAACTGTCCGACAGTGAAATCATCTTCAAGAAGATGAACAAGATCGATTCATACACCGACGATGATATTGATAACCAAAAGTCAAAACGCTATTCAATTATTGCCAAGGCCCTCATGGAGAGGATTGCCGATCTTCGTGCAGAAATTGATCCCGAAACTTTTGACCAGCTCAATATCCGGGAAAATCTCAAAAAGATTGTTGATATGGAAAACATCCGGAACCGGGGTTTCAATACCGCAATCAACTCGATTACTGCTATTCTTGATACCTCAAAGATGGGATATCAGTACATTGAAAACCTGAAGAATGCCCGGGAACTGGTTATCCGGGAATATGAAGATACCGATTCGGCCAATCTTCCCGATGAACGCTATTCTGTCCGCATGAAGTACTACGATAACGCCCAGCTTATCGAAGAACGGAAGGCCTATGATGTTCAGATGAAGAGCTTTGAAACCGAAGTAATGCACCTCTGGGAAAACCTGCAGTCCATTTACGATAAGAGTAAGAAATCCTACCGCGTCGAAGACTTCCAGGATCTTTCAAACAAGAACAAGAGTTATATCCGCAAGAACTATAAAGAAAAGACCGGTGAGCCCATGTATGAAGACATCGCCAAGGTGTGGGATGAAATTTCCTTTGTCCGCCCCGCGGAAACCGAAGTCGAACGCATGAACCGGACCTATCTGTATGAAAAAGACCGGATCCGCAGCCGGATTATCCTGATGCGGGAAAAAATGAAGAGAATGTACGACTACCAGTACCCCGTGGAACGCAGGGTAATGGAACAGCGCCTGAATGATCTGGAAAGGGATTATTACCGGTTTGATTACCTGATCAACCCCTACCATATCCAGCCCGGTCTTCTCCTGGACGTGGACATCACCTCCATCAAGAGGAAGAAAGCAACCCTGGATGCCATGGCCAACGTTCTTAACGAATTCCTCCATGGTGTTTCCAAGGGCTTCCAGGATGCAGCCTTTGCATCGTTCAGCCGCCGCCGGTCCACCGTACGCCAGGACATTAACCAGTCCTTTGCGGATATGCCGGTTGAAGAAAACAGCCGCCATAATGATCCCGGAGCTGCATATCTTGATATGCTTAATGCCGGCGACAGGCCTGCCAGCACCACCCAGGATGTTCCTGCCCTCAGCGCACCCGCGAAGAAAGGCAAGGCACCTGCAAAAGGCATGGTAGATGCTAAGAAGAAACCCGCTGCAAAACGGGGATCCGCAAAAAAAGCCAGTACCAGCCGCCGTGGCGGTGGAGCACTTAGAGAAGTATAATCATCGGTGACGAACCGAAACGCCCCCGTTCCCGGGGGCGTTTTTTCTGGGAGGCAATATATATGAGTAAATTACCGGCTAATTTGGAGGTTCTTTCTTCCCGGGCTGGTTTTAATACTGCTGTAAGACATATCAAAAAAACTATAAGCATTATTGAAACCGTGGGAGTGAAGAAGAATCTTGGGGATCTTCTTTTTCAATTAGGGGACAGCGAACTTTCCGGTGAGAAGGCGTCTCTGATTTTACAGATTCTTTTGGTAGACAAATTAGGATACAAGACGGCTTCTATCAATTTACCGTCGGTTATTGATGAACCCTCGTCTCTAGCAAAAGAATTTGAAAAATGGAAGGCCGTAGACCTGGTGGTGGCATACCACCATCCCGATATGGGATTAATCGTGGCTAATCCGAAAAATGCGGATGAACTTGCCCAGTTTGGTTCACTGCGTAAGCGGGAATTACTGGTGGTGTATGCCGGCAAGGGCGGAAAGCCCGCGGATGGTGTTTGTGACAGGGCCGCCGAGTTTGCAGCCCAGCTGTTTACAGGCTCAAAAGCAAAGGCCCCCGGCGAATTCTATAAAGGTGAATTTACCACTCAAAAAATAAAGAAGGCCGCTCCTCCAAAGGCTCCGGCGGTTAGTAAAAAAGCAGCGCCGTCCAGGGCTAAACCTGCTGCAAAAGGCAGGGCTGCAAAGTCCGGAACCCCTGCCAGGGCAGCGGTTGTCCAGAGTCAGGCGCCGGCAGCCCAGGCTGCCGTTGCGGCACCTGCGGCAGCTCCCAAGGGACCGGTCCGGATGACCCCCATGTATTCTGTGGTAGTCCAGAACGAACTGTTCCATAACGGCAATGTGGAAGCCTGGAAAAAGATTGTCGCCAGTTATAAGGCTAAATATCCTGATTTGGAAGTGTATATCTATTATGACGGCGAACGCATTATGGATATCAACTCCCTTTTCAAGTGGGGTAAGGTCAAGCATGGCAGTGCCATCAATTTTGCTGTTGCGGGAAACGATATTAAAGATGTAGCAAAACTGCAGCGTTACCTTTCACAGGGTGCAAGCCACATGTTTGAGTCTTTCCTTCATGGTCCTGTGAATAATGTTCTGAAATTGTTCTAAAAAAGGAAAGGTGGTTTATGGATAATAGAATACATTTTTTCAGCCAAAACGATGTAATTTCAAATAAGATAGAACCGGAACTGCTGGGTATCCGGGGCCGCCAGGTAAATGAATTTGCCGAACTCCGGTTTCCCCTGCTGCCCGGGTTTATCATTGATACCGAACTGGCATCCGGTCTTGATAAGGTGGATATCAGCAAGGATGTAAAAGCCCTTTTGGGCAAATGCGCCCATATTGTAGGGAAAACCTATGGGGATACGGAAAATCCCATGCTTGTTAAGGTGGTTTTCTCGTCAAACCTGGCCATCACAACCTATCCGACCCTCCATAATTTTGGGCTGGTAAGACCTACCATCGGCGGCTTTGCCAAGTGGGTAGGGGACGCCTTTGCGGCCCATGAAGTACTCTTCCTGGTGAGGGGTATGTTACGGGTGGAAAGCCGCATTATGGAACTTAAGAAGGATGATGCGGGACTGAAAAAGATCAACCTGGCCCTGGGAAAACTGGAAAAGGAAATAAAACAGGATCATCATTCCAAATCTGCCAATGGGTATATGGATGAATATGAACCCCTTCTGCCTTCGGGATTCTTCGATTCCGCTGACAACCAGATCATACTGACCCTGAAGGAACTTTCCAAAATGCTCACCATGGACGACCAGAACGATACGGATACCGCTCTGATGGTCCAGCCCATGGTTTACGGCAACTACGGGAAGGATTCCTGTTCGGGCAGCTTCTTCAGCCGTAACGTGGTTACCGGCGAAAAGAAACTTCAGGGTGAGTTTTACCGGGAAAAATTCAATGAGTTCGGCGCTTCCGGCCAGCCCATTGATAATATCGGACCGGCCCATCTGAAGGATCTGCAGAAAATAGCCTGGACCTTGGAAGATAAATTCAAGGAAATCCGCCAGATCCGCTTTACCGTGGAAAAGGGAAAGCTATGGCTGATTGAACAGAGACAGGTTGAGCAAAAATCAACCCAGTCGGATATCAAATTGATCCTTGACCTGGCAAAACGGAAAATTGTGGATGAAGCCTATGTGGTGAAATCCATTGAACCCTTACGGCTCAACGAAATTCTGCACCCGATTATCGATACCCCCAGCGTGAAAGGACTTAAGAGCTGGAAGGGTGGTATTGCCGGCGCCCCCGGTGCGGCCATCGGCCGGGTATATTTCACCACCGATAGTTTGATCGAAGCCAGAAAAATTGCCATGCAGAAGGGTGAAGATCACCGGTTTATCCTGGTAATGCCCTCCACCTTTGCCGAAGATGTTAAGGCAATTGAGGTTGCCACGGGGGTTCTGTCCTGCGAAGGCGGGTATTCCGCCCATGCATCGGTGGTAGCCCGCCAGTACGGTAAGGTTTCCCTGGTTGCCCCTGAAATGAAAATTAAAGGGAAAAAAGCAACCCTGGGATCAATTACCTTTTCCGAAGGCCAGTATATTACCATCAATGTGCCCTATTACGGGGAATCCTCGGTGTATCTGGGAACGGCAAAACTGATTGAACCCAATCCTTCCGAATCGGGACTGCTGGAATTCATCAATATCAGTAAAAAATTTACCAAGGGATTCCATGTCAGGGCGAATGCGGAAACCCCAAAGGATGCCCTCCTGGCCCTTTCTTTTGGTGCGGAAGGTATCGGACTTTGCCGGACGGAACATATGTTCTTCGGCGCAGACCGGATTAATACCTTCCGGGAAATGATTTTCTCGGATACCGTCAAGGACCGGCAAAAAGCCCTGGATAAGCTGAAGGTGATGCAGCGGAATGATTTTTACGGGATCTTCAAAACCATGGCCGGAAAGGAAGTTACCATCCGCCTGCTGGATTCGCCCCTGCACGAATTCCTTCCCCATAATGAGGATGAATTAAAAGCATTTATCAGCTATATGGAAAAGGTAAAGAAAGTGAAGGTTCCCCGGGCCGACATTGTGGCCAAGATTGATTCCCTGGAAGAATTCAACCCCATGCTGGGTCACCGGGGATGCCGGATTGCGGTTTCCTATCCCGAAATTTATGCCATGCAGGTGGAAGCTATCTTTGACGCTGCCTTCAAACTGAAGCAGGAAAAGGTGGATGTCAGGCCTGAAATCATGGTACCCATTGTAATGAACGCCTCGGAACTGAAGCTTATTGCCTACGGCAAAAAGATTGAGGGGGCCAATTATTTGGGTATTGTGGATGTGGAAGAAAAACTCCGGGCAGCCAAGAAGGCAAAGCCGGTAGCCTACCAGATAGGTACCATGATCGAATTGCCCGCAGCCGCCCTTGGCGCCGGCGAAATAGCCAAGTACGGCCGGTTCTTCAGCTTCGGCACCAACGATCTTACCCAGACAACCCTGGGTATTTCCCGGGATGACTTTACCGGATTTATGCCGGACTACACCCTCTTTGACCTGATTATCGGGAACCCCTTCAGCACCCTGGACCCCAGGGTGAAGGAACTTATCGCCATGGCGGTGGAACGGGGACGGCTTACCCGGCCGGATCTGGTCTGCGGGCTCTGCGGTGAACATGGTGCAAACCCGGATAACGTACGCTTCTGCATGGATGCGGGATTAAACTATGTTTCCTGTTCTTCCTACTCTGTTCCTATAGCTCTCCTGGCAGTAGCCCAGGCGGAGCTTGAAAAGGCAGAAGCAGAAGCAAAGTAACAGAGAACGGTATGATGACAAAAAAGGCTGGAAGTAATTCCAGCCTTTTTTATTCGGTTTAAAAATTAACCACGGTGAATTTACCCGAAAGCTATCCGGATCCATCCGTTGTGTTATATATTATTCGGAAGCGTAATCACCCTTAAAGTCCATGGTGGCTTTCAGGTTTTCGATTACCTTTTTGGCGCTTGTTTTGGCATCCGCCATGGGTATACCCGCTTCTTTATTAAAGGTCTTTTCAAAGAATACTTCCAGGGAATCAAACAGGTCATCCATTTGATAGAACACCAGGGAGAAATCCATTCCCTTCGGTTTAAGAATGGTGAAAGAAGAGAAGGATACGATGGGTTTCTGGGCTATCATTACCTTTGACTGGTTTTTAGCAGTAATAATATCCAGTTCCTTGAACCGGAGGGGGATCTGGTCCTGGGCGTTTCTGACATAAGGCTCAATTGCCTTGTGCGGGTATGAAGCAGGTTCAATGAGAATATGAAGCTTTTTTCCGTTAGTCTGGAAAGTAAGTCCTTCTTCCGTGGGATAAATTGATTTTACCCCGGAATACGATACTATCTCATACCTTGAATATGAAGTTGTATCACTGAAGAAGGATGATACAATATATCCCTGATCCTTCGGCAACATATCCTTCGAATACGCATCAAACAGATCCATTGCTTTTACTGCCATTTTATCCTCCAGTTATTTCTAAAATCTTCAGACAATATATTCCGACGTTTAAAACATTCGGAAATTTGTCCTGGATAAAGAATTCCAACCTGTTGTAGTCCGGAACTCATCATTATTATCCTTGGATAGACAGGGCAACCACCGGGAACAACATCTTGTTTTCCGGAAACTCCTGCTATATACCCTTCCATTATATCTTTTTTACAGAATTGAGCAACCTTTTTTTATCGCATTGAAGCCTTTTTTCTTCTTTCAGCTTCAAATTCATAATGGGATGCTCCCTGGTTGTCCCCTTTTTTCTTTGCAATGGCGGCCATCCATTCATAGGGCCGGGGATTTTTTGCATCCTTTGCTGCGGCTTCCCGGAGCATGTCAAAGGCCTTCTCGGTTTTTTTATCCCGGTAATACAGCATCCCCAGGGCAAGATAAATATCCGCGGTACCCTTAAAGAGGGGGAGGGCTTTTTCCAGTACCGCCGAAGCAAAATGTACCGATCCCGCCCGTTCCAGGCATCCCGCGAATTCCAGAAGGAGATCCTTATCTTTTGGTTTTTCCTTCAGCAGCCCCTTTAAAAGTACTGCCGCATCTCGGTAACGGTCAACCTTTCTGTATGTATACGCCAGGACCCGCCGCAAAGATGGGTTACCCGGTTCATACACCAGAAGTTTTTCCAGTTCCAGGGAAGCTTCGGGGAATTCGCAGATATGGATGAGGAAAAGCGCATATTCCCGCCGGATATTCCGGTTATCCGCCCAGGCATTAAGGTAATTGATGTAGGCACTTTTTAATTTTTTCAGGGATTTTTTGTCCCCTTCGTTGACCAGGGCTTCCAGGCCGGCTATTTCTCCCAGGGCTGCCCGCTCATGATCCGGACGGATGGATTTTATCTTATCGAACCATCCCAGGGCTTCTTCGATTAATCCTATTTTCAGATACCGTTCACCCAGGGCATACATTAAATCCGGTTCCGGTCCATAGGTTCTGATGGCATCCTGGATGAGAGGAATCATAACTTCGTCATCATCATTGTTTTTGGATTCATACAGAATGGTGAACTTGTTGATAAAGTCCGGTTCACCCCCCAGGTTTTTTGCATTCCGCAGGGCCTTCCGAAGGCTTTTCCAGTCCTCCGACTCCCAGGCTATGATGATGTACTCATACCAGAGTTCCAGCGCTTCCGGTTCAAGTTCCAGTCCCCGGTCGATATGGTTTTTTGCGGTGGTGTAATCCTTCAGGTTCCGCAGAGCTTCCGCATACATGGCCTGGACCTGGGCGTTATTTCCCCGGTTCCTGATCCAGTTGCGGCAGGCCTCGGTGGCCCTCCGCCACTGCCTGCTTTCCATGCAGGCCTGGATCATAAACTGGTCAATAAGTTCGTTGTTCCAGGGCAGGTCCGGCAGGTTTCCCCAGTTGGACTTGATATAATCAATTTCATTCAGGGCATCCTCATTCCAGCCCATGGCCATGTATACCGAGGCCCGGTACCAGTAGAGAAGGGGATCCCCCGGGGAATACTCGATAGCCCTGGAAAAATGCACCAAGGCGTCCGGAAGCATTCCCGTATCCCGGCAGGCCATGCCCAGTTCCAGCCGCAGGAGGGGGTTATCCATCCCGTTTTCCAGAAGGAAGCTGAGCATCTGAATACCCATATCCAGGTCTCCCGCCCGGCATATTTTGATTCCCCGGATGAAAAGGGAATTAAGGTAGGCCTTATAGATCCTGGTATTATTCGGGGCGGCGGTGACCGCAGTTTCCAGAATTTCCACTGCTTCCCGGGAACGGCGGGATTTTAAATAGGCCAGCCCCAGCATGGCCATAATCTGGGGATCATTTTTCCGGATAGCCAGGGCTTTCTGCAGCAGGGGAACCGCCCTTTGGGGCAGGGCCAGAACCAGATAGGTCCTGCCCGCAAAAAAGTATCCCTGGGGAGATGAGGGTTTTAAACGGACAAAATCCCCAAAGGCCACCAATGCATGGGAGTAATCACCCATGCTGTGGAGAGAGCGGCCCAGTAAAAGGTACGCCTCAGGAGGAGCATCGGTTTCGGAAATCAACTGTTCCAGAATAGCGATTGCCTTCGCATAATCCCGCTTTACGCCTGCCTTTACCGCGGCATTAAGCCGGTTTTCCCCCGAGGCTGGCATGGTTTACTTAGCCCTGGCCAGGGTTACCGCGGAGGTAACCACAATATCCTCCACCGAAGCTCCCCTGGAAAGGTCGCTGATGGGTTTTGCAAATCCCTGGAGGAAGGGGCCAAAGGCTTCCGCATTGCCAAGCCGCTGGACCAGTTTATAACCGATATTTCCTGAACCCAGGTCCGGGAAGACCAGGGTATTGGTAATACCCTTGATGGGACTGCCCGGGGATTTTTTGTCGGTCACCGAAGGAACCAGGGCTGCATCGGCCTGGATCTCCCCATCGATCTTGAGGTTGGGTTCCCGGGATTTGACGATTTCAGTGGCTTCCTTTACTTTGATCACATCCGGATGATCCCCGCCGGAACCTTTTGTTGAAAATGACAGCATGGCCACCGCAGGGTCCACATTGAGGAATTCCCGGCATGACTGGGCCGCGGAAAGGGCAATTTCCGCCAGCTGTTCCGCATTGGGATCGGGGACCACCGCGCAGTCGGAAAATATCAATGCCCCGTCAACACCCCACTCTTTACTGCTGGTCTGCATCACAAAACAGGATGAAGCGGTTTTTAAACCGGGTACGGTTCCGATAATGGCCAGGCCGGCCCTGAGCACATCCGCGGTGGTGTGTTCGGCACCGGCCACCATGGCATCCGCATCGCCCAGCCGGACCATCATAGCACCCCAGCGGAGGGGGGACGCCATATCGATCTTTGCCTGCTGGGGGGTCATCCCCTTATGTTTACGCAGTTCATAATATTCATTGGCGTATTTTTCCATATCACCGGAAGCGGAGGGATCGATTATGTCCAGATTTTCCAGGGAGACCCCTTCCTGATCGGCCACTTTCTGGATTTCGGATTTTTTTCCGACCAGGATTACATTGGATGCCAGGCAATCATCCGCAATGATCCGGGCTGCTTTAATGGTCCTGGGCTCGGTTCCTTCGGGAAGAACCAGCTGTTTCTGCAGGGACTTGGCCTTATTTAACATGTCTTTAACAAAATCCATTTGAACTCCTTATGGGTAGGTCCGCCGGATTACAGAGCTTGATCTTTATTCCGCGGAACATGATATTTAGATTTCCCGTCTTTAATTAGGCAAAACGGGAATAAAATTCCTCAATCCAGCAATGGAAAACCCCAAAATCAGGTTTTTTGGGATTCCCCCATTACAATATATTACAAAAAACGGATTTCCCATACCCTCACTTCCGTATTATTCGGATAAAATCCATCAATTAATATAAGCATACCCTGTTAAGCCGATCAAAGCAAGAATATCCTGGCCCTTGGAAACTGTTTTGGGAAATCCTGCTCCGATCGGTACTCTCCAAAAGGCGTTAGGTCAGCCCTTGACGCAGGCTGTTCTACCGGGTAAATTCTCTTTAAAAGGGACAGTTTCAAAACAGATGAAATTTTGAAATCCTATAATATATAGACTGGCCGCTTTGATTTGGGGGTTAATAAATACATGACTGATGTTCATAATGATATGCTGGATGATGAGGATTTTGACACCATCCTGTCTTCAGATATAGATTTTTCCGGAACCCTGACCTTTGAAAAACCCTTTTTAATCCGGGGGCGGCTGTCGGGCCAGATTATTTCCAACGGACTTCTGGTGATTGATGAAAACGCAGTGGTGGAAGCCAATATCAGCGCTTCCAGGGTTATTATCCGGGGAGAGGTGAAGGGTAATATTGTTGCCACGGATAAAGTAGAAATTGCTATTATGGGAAAACTTATCGGGAATGTGAGTGCTCCGGAGGTTTTAATGGAAACCGGCTGCGTCTTTAACGGGCAGTGTACCATGACAAAAAGGCCCTATTCCGAATAACCATGTGTGTCAAAAATTGGATTTGTTTGTCCGTAATACTATGTTTATTTTCTTCTGCGGTTCCGCTGTTTGCCCAGACCAGGCCGGATGCCCTCCGGGAATACCGGAATGGGAATTATGAACGGGCTGTATCCATATGTACCAGTGAGATTGACGCGAATCCCAACAATCTGGAATCCCATGTGGTTATCTGCTGGAGCCTTATCAAGCTGAAAAAATACGGTGAAGCCCAGCGTTACGGCATTGCCGGACGCAATATCAGCCGTTATGATCCCAGGATTGTGGAAATTCTGGGGGAGGTCAACTATTACCAGGGACAAAATGCCACGGCGCTGCAGCTGTTCCAGGAATATATCAACCTGGCCCCGGAAGGAAGCCGGATCGATACGGTTTATTATCTTATGGGAGAAATCTACATCCGCCAGGGAAAATTCAACCATGCGGATATTTCCCTTTCCACCGCGGTGTATTATCTTCCGGGGAATGCGGAATGGTGGACCAGACTTGCCTATGCCCGGGAAAATGCCGGCAATCTTCAATCCGCATTAACCGCCTATGAAAAGGCCCTGGCCCTCAATTCCCAGCTAACCGATGCCCGCCGGGGGGTTGAACGGGTTCAGCGGGCCCTGGGCGGCCGGTAATTTTTTCAAAAATTCCGAATCCAAAGAGTATGGTATGATTTCCGTTTCAGTTCAAACCCTGGGTTGTAAATTAAATCAATTGGAAAGTGAAGCATTGGCGGAGGCCTTTGAAAAGGAAGGATTCCGCCTGGTTCCCGGGGAAAACGGGGCGGATATCCATATCATAAACACCTGTACGGTCACATCCAAAGCGGAACAAAAAGCCCGGAGGATTATCAGGAAAGCCTGCCGGGATTATCCCGGGGCCTGTGTAATCATCACCGGTTGTTATGCCCAGCTTAAACCGGATGAACTGGCGGATCTTGGAAAACAGAAATCTGTTCAGGGTTCTCCAAACCGGATCTTTGTGGTTTCCGGGGATAACAAGAGCAGGATCCTGGATCTTCCGAAATATATCATGCAGTCGGTTACCTCATCCTGGGAACTCCCCCAGACTATGGAACAGTGGCTTCAAAATGATGATAAACCGGATCCCCGGGACAGATTCCGGTTCAACGTGAATTCCTTTTCCAGCCATTCCCGGGCTTTTTTAAAAATTCAGGATGGATGCAACAATGCCTGTACATACTGTGCGGTTCATCTTGCCAGGGGAAAAAGTTTAAGCCTAGGATCGGAAGAATTATTGTCCAGACTCCGGGCCCTGGAACAGCGGGGCTACGGTGAGGTGGTCCTGACCGGGGTAAACATCAATCAGTACAGGGACGGGGATATGGATTTTCCCCGGCTGCTGGGCGTGCTTCTTGAAGGGACAGAACGGATTGCCCTGAGAATTTCTTCTATTGAACCGGATCTGGTTACACCGGCTTTTCTCAAGGTTGTTTCCCATCCCAGGGTAAGGCCCCATTTTCATATATCCCTCCAGTCAGGGAGTGAT
The DNA here is from genome assembly GCA_031549725.1 of Treponemataceae bacterium. Lineage (GTDB taxonomy): Bacteria > Spirochaetota > Spirochaetia > Treponematales > Breznakiellaceae > UBA937. The sequence goes on along the minus strand of JAVBPH010000042.1, from coordinate 7,223 downwards.
ACTATCCTGAAGGTTATGGGCCGTCGGTATACGGGCAGCCAGGTTTTGCAGGCCATAGAAAAACTGCGGGAAGTTAAACAGGATCCCTTTCTGGCCTGTGATATTATCTGCGGGTTTCCCGGCGAGGACGGCGGCGAATTTGAAAAAACCTATGCTTTATGCCAACGGGTGGATTTTTCCTGGATCCATGCTTTTCCCTTTTCTCCCCGGCCTGGAACCGCAGCGGCCGGGTTTTCCCATCATGTTCCGGAACGAACCGCGGTTGAAAGGGTGGAACGGCTCATAATGTTGGCGGGAAAAGGCCGGGAAAACTATATAAACCGTTTTTTAGGCAGACAGACCGAAGCTATTATCGAGAATAATGCGGTGGAATCCGGTTATGCCGTTGGAATTACCGGAAATTATCTGAGGGTTTTGATTCCTGAACCCAAGGATGGGGTTTTTAAACCGGGAATGACGGTCCGGTGTACCATAATTTCCCCTTATCAGGATGAAGATACGGGAGATTCCAGGATTGATGCCCTGGCTGCCCTGGAAAAGCCGGATTAGGCTGGAATCCCGTTGGTTTGGAGCTATTTTTAGCTTTCTTTGATTCAATTCCGGTAATTTTTACATTCCCCCTTGACCTTCATCGAATATTTCTATAAGGTGTAGAAATCCCGGGCCGCTAGCTCAGTAGGTAGAGCAACGCCCTTTTAAGGCGTGGGTCACTGGTTCGAATCCAGTGCGGCTCAGTCCAAGATTCTTTATTTACATATAATATAAAGAATTAAATCATGTTCGGGTAAACACTACCACCACAAAAGGCGTGTTTTCCTCCAAGTGTACCAAAAGTGTACTGCTTAAAACCTACCGGGTTTAAGTTTTGGAGTGGGAATGCGCCTTTATTCGCAAGCGGGTTTAATACCTTCTGCACGCTTTTACGTACGAGGCTCTGGGGCGTTCTTAAAATCTTGTAAATGAACATTGTATGGGTATTAAGCCCACATAAAATCTATACCTTACAGAACCAAAAAACCTCGCTGCTCTGCTTCGCACGCGAAAGCGTGCAGAAGGTTTTTGATTGGAAGGCTGTTGGGGTTCATACACGATGCTTGCATCGGTTAATTTTTTAACGCCCTGGATGAAGGTTGAAACGTTTGTATGTGGTATGAACCCTCAGCCTGTATAATAATTTCCTCTACAACGAAGATACTCCGTGGTTCTGCCTCGGGGTTCTTCATTATTTGTTCCAATGGATAAATGGCGGTACCTGAAATGTTGATTTCAGGTACTTATTTACGGGCGTAGGGACCAGAAACAGTTTCAAAACTGGCAGCAGGAGAAATTTCAAGACCATATATCAGGAATTATGGTATTCCGGGTATCCGGAATGTTAAATATTAGAATTTAATACCACCCGGGTTTCTGAAATTATGAAACTGCGTTTTCTTATGATTGATTCTTCAATGTCCGACTTTACGTTTTGCCAGGGCTGTCCAGGCGGCTATCCGTTTTTCCAGATCGACGACCAATGCAAGGCTGGCGGATAATTCCTTTGGGTCTGTTGTTGGGGCTTGGCGTTTTAGGCCTCCGAGTGATGCTTCCAGATGACCGGTTTCCAGAGCTATCATAAGTTCCTGGAGAAGTTCCCATTCTTTCCGGGTATAACTGGCCGCCGCCAACTCCGGCCGGGCGATGAGCCGGACCAGGGCATTGTGTTTTTTTTCCAGCGTTTCAATCCTTGCGGTTATTTTCCGGTACTTGTTTTCCCGGGGTGGCGGCTGTTCTGCGCTTCTGCTGCGTCCATAGAATACATTACGGTACTTCGGAACCCGGTTTTCCAGGGATACCTGAACATAACCTATTTCGTCGGCGCTGAGATAACCCAGCCTGGTCTGCTGGATAAGTTTCTGGTTGAAACCCATTGGTTTTGACCGGCTCCGCTGCTCATACCCACGCCGGAGGATTTTGCCAAACCCCAGAAAGACTGCGGTGATATCCGTGAGTTCCTCCTGTTCTGCTGGGTCCTGTAAACGAATGTTCCGGAGGTTCATAAAATAATGGGCGCATTCGTGGCAAAGAACGGCGGCGGTATTCCAAAAGGAATAATCTTTTTTCAGGAATATTTCAATTTCACTTCTTCTTCCTCCACCGGTTTCAAAGCGTCCGGCGGTGCCGTCACGGCTGAAGCTGTCAAAATTACTGTAGACAATATGGAGTTCCGGGCCTTCTATGGAAAGTCCCATGTGGTCTAGGATTTCCCGCATAAGCCGGCGGAGGTTATATTCCAAATTATTCCGGTGCCTAATGGCACTTTGCAGTTCCGGGGGACACTTGAAATGAGAACCCCTGGTACCCAAAATCCGATACAGGTATGTAACATGTTCCTTCAGGCTGGCCATTCTATACTTGTCCTTGAGCCGGTATACCCTGCGGTTGCGTCGGTAGACCCGCCATAGGGCAGCCAGGAGGTACATGAGCAGAAGCTCGGCAAGAAGGATAACAAACGTCATATATTCCATGGATTTTTCAGGGTTCTCCATATATATTCCGGCAACTGGTTTCTCGTATGTGAAAACGGAACAGCCGGATTTTTTCCAATTCTGACAGAGCCCAGGGAATTTTTCAAGCTGAATTATGAAACATGTGCAATTTTTGGGAAGAAGCCCAATACACGGGGATCGGGCTTCTTCCTCCGGGGAAAATTCGTTTCAGCATGGATCTATGTTTTGTTATAATAATTTTTAAGTGTTATGGGGCAGTGCTTTTTAATGGTTTATACAAACGGCTCATGTCCACACCTTCAAGTTCAAGTAATTTAATTTTCCTGTCCACGCCGCCCGCATACCCGGTCAGGCTTCCATTTGATCCTACAACCCGGTGACAGGGGATAATTATTGATATGGGATTATGGCCCACGGCTCCGCCCACAGCCTGGCTGGACATGCTCGGCCGGTTCATCAGGGCAGCCATGGTTTTTGCAATATCTCCGTAGCTTATGACATGACCATAGGGAATATCGCAGAGAATATCCCATACTCCTTTACGGAATGTCCCGCCGATTGGTGCGAGGGGTAAATCGGTAATGGGTGGTTTTTTACCGGCAAAATAGTTGTCGAGCCATTTTTTTGTCATGGAAAAAATGGACAGGTTGTCTTTTTTATCCATGTTCTCCGTAATGGTGTCGCCAAAATATTTCTGCCCCTCAATCCATAAACCGGACAGGTTTTTCCCGTCACTGGCTAGTGTGATTGATCCGACGGGTGATGCATATTGGGTTGAATAAAACATATTTTTCTCCTTATGTTTTGTATGGTGAGCCTTTTTCAGAAAGACTGTTATTTCCTTGTCCGTAAATAAAATAGCATTCTTTCTGCACTCACATCTAAGGTTGCTTTTTCAAAATTACGGACCTTACGGCCCGGCGGATTTTGAAAAAGCCTCTGGTTTATAAAGAATTCCACAGATTAATCGTTGCATAACTTCTCCAGGGGCGCCACGCTTCTGCTATCTTTAATATTTCTTTTGATGTATAAGAGGACAGTGCTTTTTTTACCCCATAATCCGTATGAGGAAAAGCATCCGGCCAGTCCATGCCGCGCATGGCAATGTATTGGGCTGTCCAGTCTCCAATACCCGGAATGGACAATAATTTTTTCATCTCCGCCTCCGGTTGGACGCAATGGCCGAGATTTATTTCTCCATGGGCTAATACCCTTGCCAGGGATAAAATAGTATTTGCCCGGGATCCGGTAATACCTAATGGTCCCAGATGATTTGCAATTGGTTCTTCCAATGCAATGAAATCCCCCGGAGACGGAAAGGTATGGGTCAGTCCTTCTATTCCGGTCTGAATGGGAGTACCGTACTTTTCAACAAGCCTTGCAGCTAAGGTTCGTGCGGCCTTTACGGTGATCTGCTGACCTAACACAGCCCGTACTGCCATTTCAAAAACATCAAAACAACCTGGAAGCCGGGTGCCCGGAATACAAAGCCCTGGACGGATGTTATTCATGGATACCAGGGTTTCATATATTGCATCCGGATCGCAGTACAGATCAAACAGATGGCGGGTACGGGCCAGTACCTGGGGCAATAAAGGTAAAAGATTCGTATCCATGGTCACGGTCAGAACATTTTTTTGAGGAAAATGGCCTACCCGTATCCAGCCGTAAAAATGATGCTGGTTTCCATCATCAAGATGTACTGTTCGTATATATTCTCCGTCTTTTACGGTTTCTACCCCGGGAACCGCCCGGAGGGCTAAAAAATCAAGGATTTGCTGCCACTGGTATGGAGGCCGGTAGCCAAGGGATACGGTTACATTGCTGTCCTGTTTCTTTTCACCCGAAGCCTGACGCCGCAGTGCTGTGGGTACAAGGCGGTACTGTTTTTTAAACAGATCGTTAAATCTGCGCAGGCTGCCAAATCCAGCGGCCATGGCAACATCGGTTATTGAAAGGTTTGTCTCGGTAAGTAAATTTTTGGCCAGAAGTAATCTGCAGGTCTGTTGATATTGTACCGGGGAAACACCAAATTCTTCTGTAAAGACCCTCCTTACGTGACGGTCCGTATAACCAAGCCGGGATGCCAAATCCTCAATACTGTTATCCTTTTGGCAGCTTTCCTCGATTAATCGTGCCGCATGGTGGGCGAGTGAGGCTGCGGCATCCACCGGAGCATTACCGGGGGCAAGCTCCGGCCGGCATAAGAGACAGGGACGAAAGCCTGCGTGTTCCGCCGCTGCTGCTGTAGTATAAAACGTACAATTATCCGCCTTGGGTTGTTTTGCCCGGCATATGGGCCTGCAATAAATACCCGTAGATGTTACGCCCACAAAAAAACGCCCATCAAATCTGGTATCTTTTGCCTTGAATGCGGCATACCATGATTGATTTCCGTTATTCATATAATACTCTCCTGCTGGAGCCATTTTAAAAACCTGAAGTTTTTCAAAGGCCTCGCTTGATAAAATATACCATCTTTTTCAAAAAAACTCGCTGTTTTCGGACATGTATTTTTAATATAAAAAATAATCAACACACCCGCCGCAAGCAGCGTGTATGTTGGTTCTGTAGGGTAAAGCTTATATACGGGTTTCTAACACGCAAAACGATTTATTTGTTGCTTCAAAGAATCGCCCCAAAGCTCGTATGCGAAAGCGTACAGAGGAGTATTAAACCAGCCTGCGGAATAAAAGTTGAATAACTGACAGTAATTACCTGTCTTTTCCATGGATCTTTTCTTAGGTGATGATGTTTTTTTAATCAGTTTTATTCATATTTACATATTGATTTTTTTCTATATGATGTGTATTATTTCATATAGATAATTTTCGATATGAGGTGATTCTTTGAAAAATAAATACATGGATAACGCAAGGGTATTCAAAGCCTTTTGTGATGAAAACCGTTTGATGATACTGGAAATGCTGCAAACCGGTGAAAAATGCGCGTGCGTCCTGCTGGAAAAGCTGGATATCACCCAGCCGACGCTTTCCCATCACATGAAACTCCTCTGTGACAGCGGTATTGTTTTACCCCGTAAAGAAGGCAAATGGACATATTATTCCATCAGTGAAAGCGGCAGCAATTACGCGGCTGAACTGCTTCAAAGGATCACAACCTTTGTGGAGGATGAAACGGATGATAGGGGGTGCTGCAATTGATTAGTGATAGCTGCTGCGGTGAAGAAAAAAAGACCTGCTGCTGTTCAAATAATTACCCGCACCCCGTCGGTATGGATAAAATTATTGAAGCCGTATCCACACGTTTGACATTCAAAGATAAGCTTGGCGTTTGGAAAGTACGCTGGGGAATTGGGCGTATGAACTATACGGTCACCCCGGAACTTTATGCGGTGGGCAGCCCCGGCAGAAAGTCGCCTGTGCTGGTGAGTGCCAATTATAAACTCACGTTTGATAGCCTGCGGAAGGAACTTGCCGGTCTCGATTGCTGGCTGCTTATACTTGATACAAAAGGTATAAATGTGTGGTGTGCCGCCGGAAAAGGTACATTCGGTACGGATGAACTGGTCAACCGTATTGAAAGAACGGGTCTGCCGAAAATCATATCCCACCGGAGGCTGATCCTGCCCCAACTCGGCGCAGCCGGTGTTAGTGCCCATGAAGTACGGGAGCGTTCCGGTTTTTCAGTCTTGTATGGTCCTGTTCGCGCCCGGGATATTAAGGCATACCTTGATGCAGGTTACAAAGCAACCGAAGAAATGCGGACCGTCCGGTTTACCGTCCTGGACAGATTAGTTTTAACCCCCATCGAACTTGTATCCGCTGTAAAACCATCCCTGGTGATTTTTGGTCTTCTGTTCCTTCTGAACCTGTTTGCTGCAAGGCCCTTCGGATTGCTGGACGTTGCCTTATATATCGGAGCCGTTGCTGCAGGGACGGTATTAACCCCCTTGCTGCTGCCGGTCATTCCCGGAAGGGCCTTTGCCTGGAAAGGCTGGTTGCTGGGATTTATCTGGACAGGGTGTATGGTATGGCTGTTTCGATGGTTCAGTATAAAAACATGGATGCTTGCAGTTGGATATATTCTTGTACTGCCGTCGGTATCGGCATATCTCGCCATGAATTTTACCGGCTCATCAACCTATACATCTTTTTCCGGTGTTAATAAAGAAATGAAAACAGCGATCCCGCTGATTATCATTTCGGTTGTTGTTGGTGCGGCATTATTGCTTGTAAAAAGTTTCACCGGGTAGGTACATGATGAAACATACGTATTTAAAAGATGTTGCGACGCTTTATCTGTCCCAGGATAAATGTGTGGGCTGTGGTTTGTGTAAAGTTGTTTGCCCCCACAGGGTATTTGCCATAAACCATGGCAAAGCGCAAATTGCAGACAAAAACCGTTGCATGGAATGCGGGGCCTGTGCGCTTAACTGTCCTGCAAAAGCTATATCGGTGAAAGCAAACGTGGGCTGCGCCAGCGCCATCGTCAAGGGCTGGATAACGGGAACCGAACCAAGCTGTGATTGTTCCGGTGGGGATTGTTGTTAGTTTTATCTGGGGATGGTTCCCTATCCCGGTGATACATTTTCATGGTCCGGCTATACATAACTAAAAAAGTAAATTAAATGAGGCTTTTTCAAAATTTCAGATTTTGAAAAAGCAACCTTAGATGTGAGTGCAGAAAGAATGCTATTTTATTTATGGATAAGGAAATAACATTCTTTCTGCAAAAGCTTTTTTCAAAACTAACCGAGTTTTGAAAAAAGCTCAA
>JAVBPH010000084.1:0-12172 GCA_031549725.1 Treponemataceae bacterium | reverse complement strand
GCTTTTTCAAAATGTCAAATTTTGAAAAAGCAACCTTAGATGTAAGTGCAGAAAGAATACTATTTTATTTATGGGTAAGGAAATAGCATTCTTTCTGCAAAAGCCTTTTTCAAAACTAACCGAGTTTTGAAAAAGGCTCTGGTTATAAAGTGATTCTATATTATAGTATAGGTTCTGGATTATTAACATGGGGACAGTCCCTGGACTGTCCCCAAAACGGCAGCTAAAAAGGGACTTGAGACCCCATTCGGATACCCTTGATCAGCTAATCCTAACTTGCTAGAATCCTACTAGGATTGAATACGTTTTCATATCTTGTTCACACAATTCTAAGATTGAAATTTAACCCTTTCCCACAATAAAACGGCGGGAATTCCAAAAATATAAGTGTTTGTCATGAAAACAGATAAAATCGTCTGTAAGACAATCAAAATAAAGAGAGTATAAACATAACTATGGAGGATTTTTGATGGTTATTCTTACGTTGAATTGCGGTTCGTCTTCCGCAAAATATCAGGTGTATGATTGGGATAATAAGGATGTTTTAGCTGTTGGAATTGTTGAACGGGTAACCCTGGACGGTTCCTTTATCTCCCACCGGGCAAAGGGCAAGGAAGAACTTGTCCTCAAACACGACTGTCCGGATCATACCGAAGCGGTATCCCTGATAATCAAGACCCTGACCGACCCCGAAATCGGTGTTATCCACGACATGGGAATTATCAAAGCCGTAGGCCACCGGGTACTTCACGGCGGCGACCGTTTCACCAAATCGGTAATTGTGGATGATGCAGCCCTGAAGGCCTTCAACGAAGTCCGGGACCTGGGTCCTCTGCATAACCCCGCCAACATTATGGGAATCGAAGCCGCCCAGAAAGTACTGCCCAACGTTCCCCATTGTGCTGTTATGGATACTGCCTGGCATCAGACCATGCCCCCCGAATCATTCCTGTATGCGGTTCCCTATGAATGGTATGAAAAATATTCGGTCCGCCGGTATGGATTCCATGGAACCTCCTTCCTGTATACCGCCAAGAGGGCAGCGGCCCTGCTGGGAAAAGATCCCTTCAAAACCAACCTGATCATCGCCCACCTGGGCAACGGTTCATCAATTAACGCTGTAAAAAACGGCTGTTCCTTTGATACCTCCATGGGGCTGACCCCCCTGGAAGGTCTGATCATGGGAACCCGGTCCGGGGACTGCGATCCTGCAATGCCCTTCTATGTAATGCGCAAAACCGGAATGAGTGCCTCAGAAATGGAAACCGCCCTGAACAAGAAATCCGGACTTTTAGGTATTACCGGGGAATTCACCGACCGCCGGGATATCCAGGCGGCGGTTCTTAAGGGTGATAAGCGTTCAACCCTGGCCCAGGACATGGAAGCATACCGGGTTAAAAAATATATCGGTTCATATATGGCTGCCCTGGGACATGTGGATGCTTTAGTCTTTACCGCAGGGGTCGGCGAATTTGCCCCCTTTGTACGGTGCAAGATTCTGGAAGGTCTCCAGAGTTTGGGTATCGTTTATGATCCCAAGAAAAATGAACTTGCCCGGACCCGGAATACCGAGTCCTGCATTTTTGCTCCTGAATCGAAGATCCCCGTCTACATCATCCCCACGGATGAAGAACTGGTCATGACCGAAGATGCCTATGCCCTGATGTCCGGAACCTATGATGTACATACCAATTTTACCTATTCATTCCAGAGCAAGGATTATGTCAACAAAGGCCGGGTGGAAGGATTAAAGGAAGACCTTAAAAAGAATCCTGATTTAGCAGGTATCATTGCCAAGGCAAAATGAAACCAAAAGAGGGGAGCGGATCAGCTCCCCTCTGGTCGGAGGAAGTGCTGGAGACTACCCCAAAAGGCAATCCCCCGGGTGAACTCCAGCGTTTATGGAAAGGCAGATCATGAAAGCCCCGTCAAATAAAAATGATTCCCCATCACCTGTTCTGATTTGTGTGGGTAATGCCATGGTGGATGTTTTTGCATCGGTTGACGAAGACATTGACCGGGTCCTTGGATTAAAAACTCCGGTATCCCATGTGGATTATGAAAAGATTTCCGAAATTCTTATCACCCTTCCCAATCCTAGCATGAGTGCCGGCGGAGGCGCTTCCAACGTAGCTAAAATCGCATCCTTTTTAAATGTGCCCTCCGCTTTTATCGGTTCCATCGGTGTAAAATCCCCGGGGCTTATTGATTCCATGGGTGTTTTGTTTGCCAGGGAAATGGCCGATGCGGGGGTCACCCCTTATCTTAAGCAGGGTAAAAAAACCACAGGAGTCTGTGTAATCCTGCAGAAAAGTGACGGCAATACCGTAATTGCAGCCAGCCCCTCGGCTGCCCTGGAATTGGGGCCCGATGATATAGACGAGGAACTTATCAGGAATGCCAAAATCCTAGTATTGGATGGTTACATGCTCGGCAGGGAAAAACTGGTATTACATCTCCTGGAGACCGCAGAGAAATTCGGAACCGCGGTTGCCCTTGATGTGGGATCCATCGGGATAGTAAAACAGCATGCCCATGCTATTGCACGATACTGCCAGGATTATCCCCTGATTTTATTCATGAACGAAGATGAATCCCGTGTTTTCTGCGACATCATCAATAATATAGAATCAACAAACGATAAGGGGAAATCAAAGAAAAAACCCTTGCGGGGTAAATGGAATGATGAAGAATTATTTTCTTTTTTTCAAACCATGACGGATGATAATCTTTTTCCCATCATAGTGGTAAAATTGGGGCCCCGGGGTGCGGTGGTTTTTGCCAACGGAGCTGTTTACCGGGAAGAAACCATCCCGATTATCCCCATGGAATCCACAGGCGCGGGGGATGCCTTTTCGGCGGCTTTCCTGGCCGGCTGGATCAAAGGTCTGCCCCTCAGGAAATGCGCTGCCCTGGGAAACCGGGTAGCCCGGGAAGTCCTGGATATTCCCGGCACCGGCATAGACCGGAAAAAACTTGCCCCGCATGCACTGCAGTTTTGAGGATTTTCAACCACATAACAGGTGAATCCACACCGCCGCCGCCTTTCCGGAAAGATTCCAAATTAACAACAAAAAAGATTCAAAACCCGTATCCATCCATACTAATACCTGGTTTTAAAAAGCAAGTATCCCGTCTTCCCCTAAAATTTATTTGCATTTAAGGATAGACTATGATACTGTAAAAATGGCGCGATTATGCAGCTTGAAGAAAAAAGTTTTTATCAGATCACCTCTCTTCTCAACAAAACCAATTCCCATTATCCTCTATTAGAATCGGTTCTGCAGGGAGATATGAAAGGAAAAGTATTTGCTGATAATCTTTCCGGGACCAGGGCGGCATTAATTATTAATCATCTTGGCTGGGTTTATCTTATAGGAGACGAATGTCCCGAATCCTTCGCGGCGGAAGTTATAGAACAATTAAGAAATGAGGGCAACTTCCTCTGGTTTGGGGCAGATAAAATTTGGAAGGATCGCATACGGAAAAATATATCCGATGATATCAAGGATCTACCCCGGTTCCATTTTGAATTCAATATGAACAAATTTAATACTTTAAGAAATATTGACTATCCCTGCAAAATTGAATCGATTACTGAAGAAAACATAAACCGGTTTTGTACTAAATATGAAGCTCTCCATAATTTTTGGAATGATCAGAACGTTTTTTTGGATAAAGGTTTCGGATATTTTATTGAGGAAAACGGGGAAATCATCAGCATGATTTTAAGTGCGGGAATAAACAGCCAGGGAGCAGAAATAGAAATCAGGACCGATGAAAACCACCGCAGAAAGGGTCATGCAAAACTGTTATCCATCAAGTTCATTAGTAGATGTATTTCAGCGGGTATCAAACCCAAATGGGATTGTAATTCAAAAAACACGGCCTCGGTGCATCTAGCCCAAAGCCTTGGTTTTGATTTTGTTGAAGAATATCCCATGGTTTTTGTTACAGTGTAGATTTGTCCGGAAATCCGACACCGGTTCTGCATATGGGAACTTCTAAAAACTTCAGTTTTTAGAAGTTTTCCTTAGATGTACCATGGAGAAACTTTTTTATTTCGTTATAGGATATAGAAATAAAAATTTCTCCCAGGGCGCCTCTAAAAATCTAACCGAGTTTTTAGAGGTGCCCATATATCTTTAGTACCTTGAAAACTCAACAATATTGGATTCCCCCAGCGGGCCATCATACATGATTGTTAGGTTCCGGCTGAATAAAGGGAATGAATAATACCTGTTTATACCCGGGACTTCAAAGCGCATTTTTTCACCCTTTTTTAAAAGTACGCATTCATCAACCGGAGGCGGATACACCGGTTTCACCATTATCCCGCTATACCCGGCTCTCCTGTTCCATCTATTTCTTATATCAAACCAGTTGTTAATCGGCATTATTTTTCCGTTGAATTCCTCAAGAATATTAATAAGGAACAGAGGAACATACACATCAAAATCCCTCAGGTTGGTACATTCCACTACCGCGGTGATGTCCTTCCCGGTTTTCCTGATTTCCAGTTCCAGCTTTAAATCATTCCACTCGGCAAAATGTACTTCCTGGGCAAAGAGAGTTCCGCCTAATATAAGAAACAAATATAAAACTATTTTCTTCATCCCTGAAACCTCATCTATAAACCCTCATAAAATAGTGCAGCATCACCATGCAAATGTTAATCACCATTTTCTAGCAGCCTGTTGATCGATGCCTTTGAAAATCCTTCGGACTGAAGTTTTCTTTTAAACAGGAAAACATCATCCCGGCTAAGGCGTTTTTTCCTGATATAGGACTGCATCAGTTCATACTCCGTATCCGGGGTGAGGGCCGACTTAACCGCCCTGGAAGCAATATCCCGGTTTATGCCCCGGCTGCAGAGCCCAAACAGCAGCCGGAGAGGACTGCCGTTCAGCTGATTGACCCGGCTGGCCAGCCAGCGTTCAGAGTAGCGGGCATCATCAATAATCTCAAGAGTGGTAAGCCGATCCAGGACCTGCCCGATATATTCCGGGGGCTGCCCCCTCTTTTCAAGCTTTTGCTTAATACCCAAACTGCTCTGCTCCGCCCGGGCAACCAGCTGCAATGCGGCCCGTTCGCACCGGTAACATCCCGCAGCAGCCCGGAGGTCCTCCGCATGTTCATCGGTTATCGGATTATCTATTATATAAAGGGAACTATCCTGATGTGAATTGTGCAGATAAGAAAGGCGCAGAGAAAACAAAGAACCGTCCGAAAGCCCTATACGCAGCACATCCGGATCGGTTCCTGTTTTGAGTGAAACCACCGTCATTGACAACGGTTCCTGATAAAATACTAACGCTTGGAGAACTGGAAGCGGCGGCGGGCACCGGCCTGGCCGTACTTCTTGCGTTCCACCATCCGGGGGTCCCGGGTGAGGAAACCATTGCTCCGGAGGGAGGTATAATTCCCCTGGTCCACCTGGCACAGCGCCCTGGAAAGACCATGGCGGCATGCACCGGCCTGACCGTTTATGCCTCCGCCATATACATTGATAAGGATATCATACTTATTTTCACTGGAGGTAACCATCAAGGGCTGCCTCACCATGTAGGCATGTTCGCCCATGGGGAAATACGTATTCAGATCCTTGCCATTAATAACTACTTTTCCGCTTCCGTCCCGGATATATACCCTGGCGACGGAGGTCTTTCTTCTTCCGGTTCCAATACCGAGATTCTTAATCACCTTGCCACCTCTTATAAATCAATAGCCACAGGGCTTTGTGCTGAATGGGGATGCTGGGGTCCTGCATAGACCTTCACATTCTTAAAAAGCTTCCTGCCCAGGGGTCCCTTGGGGAGCATCCCCTTAACGGCCAATTCCACAGGGGAAGTGGGATGACGGGCTATGACGGCTTCAAAATTATTGGATTTCAATCCTCCCGCATAACCGGTGTGCTTATGATACATCTTCTGCTGAGCCTTGCGGCCGCTGACTGCTATTTTATCAGCATTGATAATAACCACAAAATCACCTGTTTCCTGGTGAGGAGCATATGCCGGTTTTTCCTTACCCCGGACGATTGCAGCAGCTTTGGCAGCGACCCGGCCAAGGATTTTTCCCTCGGCGTCGATGACAAACCACTTGCGTTCCACATCCGCAGGTTTGACGAATACAGTTTTCATACAGTACCTTTACTCGTATTTTCATGAATTACTTGGATACGGAAAAAACTTTTATAACGGTTAAAGCTTATTCCGTACCCTCGGACCTTCCCGGCCGTACAGGCTTAAAAAAGGCCGCCTGTTATCCCTAGTTGGCATCAGAGGACAACAATACGGGGCAAGGCCTATTTTCCCATTAATGGGGGATTAATGTCAAGTTAGGCGGAAATGCCGGGGATAAAGAAAATTTACCACCTGGATTCCTGTTTCCAGTGGATATTTTTCTATTTAATGAGCACCACATTTAGTGTAATATCGATAAATGACTAATACATATAGTGTATTTTTTATTGATAAATACCGGGATTTGGAGATTTTTAATAGCTTACTTAAAAACAATTAAAAATACCCTTTAGACTCCTATAGAAGATTTATATAAAAATACATATCATGTGTATGGGGCAGATAAGAAAAGGTTTATTGAAAGCGTGCATAAAAATAATAAGTTAAGAGCCTTTTTCAAAACCCGGTTAGTTTTGAAAAAGGTTTCGGAAAAACTGTCAAAAAGCCGGTTTTTCCCTTAAATCTAAGGTTGCTTTTTCAAAATCTGACATTTTGAAAAAGCCTCTCAATCTAGCCGAAATCCACAATTATCATAACGGATGAATACATGCAAATACCGCCGCAGCTGATGACGAATGACCGTAAATCCTTCGCATATTATACCGTAACCCAGCGTTTCCCGGGTATTATCCGCTCGGTTTTGGAGAATAATATTTTTGACAGCAAAACCAAAAGCAGGTTTGAATTCATTTTGAAAAGCATTCCGGATTCAAGTCTGGAACCATTACCGGCGACATCACAGGTTAACCGGCGCATCAATGGGGAAATCAAAAAGAACCAGTATAAATGGAACAATGTACCATTTATTTTTGTTGAAAATTATCTGTATCATTTATTGATTGAGGTCACGGGGTACCGTCATAATAAAACAGATTTTTTTGCATACAAAAAGGATAATGATGTACTTCAAAAGACTGGCGATCTTTCAAAAATTATTTCAAACATTGATAACATTATTAACGAAGAATTTTCTGAATCATTAAAAAAAATATTACCCATGAATTTATTCGGCAACACCGCGGATCTAAGTCATATGAACCTTCAGGCATCCGGGAATATCCCTTTGCTCATAGATCATTCCGGGAAAAGTTCAGAAGTTTTTTCAAAGGCCAAAAGAATTGATATGGTCCTGGATAATTCGGGGGAAGAATTATTTTATGATCTTCTGCTGGTTTACTGGATTCTTAAAAAGACCCAAACGAAAAAAGTATACCTGCATTTTAAAGCAATGCCCTATTTTGTATCCGATGCTTTAATAAAAGATTGTTTTTTCCTGTTGGATGAATTATCCAAGGCTGATAAAAACAAATGGTTCACCGGTGCAATGTCTGATTTTATCAAATCAGGACAATTAGTATTGTGCGAAAATACCTTCTGGAACGATACAGACACATACCACAATATGCCAAAAAAAATAAAAAAATTATTGGCCCCGTCGGATTTAATAATCTTCAAGGGGGATCTGAATTACCGTAAATTAGTTGAAGACAGGGCGTGGAACTATACCGTAAAAACCTCCGATATAACAAATTACATGCCAAATAATCTGCTCATTATCCGGGTTTTGAAATCGGAAATAGTCACCGGGCTGAGCGAAGAAGACATACCCCGGGCCGGGAATAATGAATGGATGTATAACAGTAAATACGGAGTTATCGAACTTGTGCTTAACGGACGTGATAAAATATAATTAAAGATATATTATCAGGGTCAACCGCGGCAAAGCTGTTAATTATTTCAATATTGAGCTTTTTTCAAAACTCGGTTAGTTTTGAAAAAAGCTTCAGAAAAACCGTCAAAAAGCCGGTTTTTCCCCTAAATCTAAGGTTGCTTTTTCAAAATCTGACATTTTGAAAAAGCCTCTATTGTTTAAGGAGAAATCCTATGAAGAAAACCCTTTTAATCTTTCTCTGTATAGTTGCATCAAATCTGTTTGCCGATGATACTGCAGGTAAAATTGAAAAATTCTGGGCTTATGTATCCAAGAATGAAACAATCCTTTTTGAAACCAACAAGGAAGGCGCTCAGATTTATAATGATCTGTTCGATCAGATACAGCTTATCAATGAAAATGTGTATGTTATGCTGGCAAATGATCCTGTTAATAGAAAGAAAGACATGATCATTACCGCCGGAGGCAATCCGGAATTTTTTGACCTCTGCGACCGGATTGTTGCCGGGGCTCCAAAGTTCAGACAGCTTAATCCTATATCTTTGTTCCCGAAGGTGGAAGTAATAGAACCATTCACATATTATGGTGTTACATTACAACCGGAGGATGTCCAGGTTCACTTTGATGATACCCGCCCTGAAATAGAAATAATGTTTTTATTGCCCGAAGTATATTTGGCTCAAATAAGGCCGGATGAATCAGGGCAAACCTATTATATATTTTTACAAATCCTATTTTCCATGACCCAGCAAATCCTGGGGGAACGTCGGTTCGGTGAAAAGATAGCAGGCGGATGGATATCATTGGCTAACGTGGTTACTCCCGGTATTCCTTTGTTAGAATTAAATGAATATTTAAAATAAGACTTGCCGAAATTCATCCCGCTCTTATTTCTGTGGGAGCGCGGTCAATGTGGTTATTCTGAAGGGTTCTCCGGGAATTCATTATTATACCGAGGTGAGGAATTTCCATCATCTTTTTTCTGCATGGGCTCTTATTCCCAGGGAAATCCGTCTCCGCCCTGTACCCAATCTACATACTGAACCGCAGTTCTGGGGGACCGTCCGTTAAACCACTTTTCCCAGCGCAAAGCATTATCCCGGAAGGCTTTTCTGGCATCATCATCCTGTGCGGAGGAAGGTTTTAACAGTCCCCGGCGTTCTCCCAGGAACTCCGCAATTTTCAGGTAATCATCCTGCCCTGGAGATGTGAAGATAACAGTCACACCAAAACGATCAGCCAGGGAAAACTGTTCCTGCATGGTATCAAAGGCCCGGATATCACCGGATGCCGCAACGGAACTGCTGGGCCTGTCTTCAAGTTTTTCCTTTATCAGGTGTCGTCTGTTACTAGTTGCATAAACCACCACATTGTCAGGCTTGGTTTCAACACCGCCTTCAAGCAGTGCTTTAAGAGCCGTAAAGGAATCGCCGGTTTCTTCAAATGATAAATCATCCACAAATAATACAAACTTCAAGGCCCTGGAAGCCAGCTGCTCCATAATATTAGGAAGATCCAGAAGATCTTTCTTCCTGACTTCCAGAAGACGCAGTCCCCGGTCTGCATATTCATTACATACCGCTTTTACCGTAGCGGATTTTCCGGTTCCCCGGTCGCCGTAGAGCAGCAGATTATTTGCAGGTTTTCCTTCCAGAAACCGGAGCGTATTAGAAACAATGACTGACCGCTGATCCTCATACCCGCAGAGATCCTTGAGGCCAATCATATCCCGGTTGATCACCGGATGGAACCGGTTTTTATCACCGTTGTCACCGGGCTTCCAGCTGAATGCCTGGTACTGGCCGTACTCCCCCGCACCGGATTTATTAATCCATTCCGCAAATTTTTCTGCCGATTCTCCCCAGGCAGTACCGGGTGGAAAAATTGAAAGAAGATTATCAGGGCAGCCCAGGTCTTTGCTTCCTTCAGCGGACCAAAGAGACCGGCACTCTTCTTCGATGGTTGATGCAGCCCCGGTCAATCCCAGGGTCCTAAGATCTTCTGCGATACCAAATCCAATACCTGTGATATTGGCCGAAGCAATTCGGCCTAAACGCATCAAATCCGTCCTGGCAAAAGTTACCAGTTGGGGATCAATCTGCTGAAACAGATTCTTTTCCGCAGCCCGGGTAAAAGCATTATCATCCCGGACCGCCAGGCAGGCAATTTTAGCATAAAAACTTTTTCCATTTGGATCGGAAATAAAAGCCCGGGTAAAGCAGGACCAGGTATTAATAGCCATTAAAACATAATCCGCAGTAGGGGGATCATATTCGGTATAAAGATTCCTCAACAAATCCCGAAAGGTCTGCAGTAAGAAATTTTTCTGTATCGATGAGAACATTGAAAGACCATCAATATCTGCCATTAATTGCAAGGGCAATGCATTATCACTCATAATTAAATGATATGAAATAAAAGTAGCCAGGGCAAGACTCCGGAGCATTATACCTGGTTTAGGGCAGAAAAAAAGCAGCTCTTTGGAGCTGCTTCTATGGATAATTCCGTTTTGGATTAGCTATTGCTGGGTAATCAAGTTACCTTCTTTGTCGGTGAATTTTCCTACAATTATCATGATCAGATCAATGAGTGTCCAAATACCAAGCCCGCCAAAGGTAAGGATCATGAGAATACCCGTTCCGATCTTACCGACATAAAAACGATGAACCCCAATACCTCCCAAAAAGATACAAAGCAAAAGTACCACAAGCCAGTCTTTTTTTTCTACAGTTTTTCCTTCATCCATAGTTTTCCCCTTTCAAGAAATATTTTGGAAAAGTTTGTTCCGGCAAATAAAAAATGAATACCGAAACTAACTGGTTCCATTGATTCCGAATATAATAATTATTTATTCACAAGTATGCAATATGGTATTACATGGGGGATTTATCGTATGAATCCGTTAACTTTCATTTTTATCATAAAGCGGTTTTGTTGGGATTTCTGCACAGAGGTGAACTGAGATCAGTACACGAGATCAGTACACAGAGGACATATGGAACAAAAAATTCCCCAGATATCCCTGCTTGGTAGGAATCTGGCCTATAATCGCCTGCTAAAAAATAATTTATCTGGAATAAAACTATTGTCTTATTATTAGGCCCTGGATACTATCTAAATAGGGAGGCCTTATATGGGCGGAACAAAACTGATTGGTATATGCGGCGGGTCCGGGTCAGGCAAAACAACGATTGTAAATAAAATAACCGAGTTTATCACTGATTATGTTTGTATTGCACAGGATAGCTATTACCACTCGGCAGAATATATGTCCAATGAAAACATTACGGCTTTCAATTTTGACCATCCCAGCGCCTTTGACAATGAACTTCTCATAAAGCAGTTAAAAGCCCTCAAGCAGAACAAACCCATTGAAATGCCCCAATATGATTTCGTACATCACCGCCGCCGGGATGATACTATTCATATAGAACCTAAAAAAATCATTATTTTTGAAGGCATTATGATTTATTATGAAAAAAAGGTCCGGGACCTCATAGACCTTAAAGTTTTCGTTGATACCCCAGATGATATCCGTTTCATCCGCCGCCTTACCCGGGATATTAATGAAAGGGGAAGGACCGTTGAATCCGTAATAAACCAGTATCTTAATGTGGTCCGGCCAGGCCATTTCGAGTTTATAGAACCCACCAAAGCTTTTGCCGATATTATCATCCCCGAAGGCGGGTACAATGAAAATGCATTGTCTGTGTTGACGTCTTTTATCCGTGAAAGTCTCCGGGAAGAGTGAGGTTTATATTGCTCCTCTGTGCTTTTCTCTTATACCACAGAGGACCAGGAGCAGGAAAATATCATCAAAAAAAGATCAATTTTTGATGAATATCACTTATTTCTTCCGCTTTTTCTTTTCGATAAGATACAATATCTTCACCCAACCCTGTATACCACTGAAGAGAAAGCCCTCTTTCTATTAAATCAACCATTTTCTCCCACTCCAAGGATAGAGTATCCCCATTATTCCTGTTATCACGAGAATGGTAATGCTGTTATGCTCTGCCTAATTATCTTTTAGAAGGACTTACAGCTCTCATATAGAGCTGTCACCAACCGTCCACGACAATCTATGATATCAGCCCTCTTGTGCAGATAATGGTATAACCCACTATACCGGTAATCCCGGGCATAGGTAACCAGATTTGCCTTCTGGGGATTCTTCACGATATACTCAAATGTCGCCACAAATTGCCTTACCGTTTCAATGATCCTGGAAAAGTACCGTTCCTTCCACAATCTC
>JAVBPH010000005.1:0-12615 GCA_031549725.1 Treponemataceae bacterium | reverse complement strand
GCTTTTTCAAAATGTCAAATTTTGAAAAAGCAACCTTAGATGTAAGTGCAGAAAGAATACTATTTTATTTATGGGTAAGGAAATAGCATTCTTTCTGCAAAAGCCTTTTTCAAAACTAACCGAGTTTTGAAAAAGGCTCTGTATAGATAAGAAATTTGGAAACCTTTAAAAACCGGTCGGATTTTAGGGGGTTCCCATTACAGGGGGCTTTTATTTATGGCTGACACATTTGATTTTACCATCGAGGATCTGGGAAAGCGGACAATTAAATCTCCGATTAAACTATCAAAAGTCCATGGCGATTTTATTGCTAATTATGTTGATGACGATGAAGATTTTATACGGATGGATGTGGAGGTTAAACTGGGGCCCCAGCATCCCCTGAAGCGAAGCCAGGTTTTTGAAGCTGCAGGCCCCAGGGATACCATTTATTTTTCTCCCCAGCATGTTCATGCGGGGATTATCACCTGCGGCGGTCTCTGCCCCGGCCTGAACGATGTAATCCGTTCCATTGTCCGCTGTCTCTGGTTCCGTTACGGGGTCCGCAGGATTTCGGGTATCCAGTACGGGTATAAGGGTTTTCTTGCGGAATACGGGTATTCCACCAAACCCCTGAATCCGGACATTGTGGACGATATCCACAAGATCGGGGGTACTATCCTGGGAACCGCCCGGGGCGGCGGAAAACAGGTTACCGAAATTGTGGATTCCATGGAACGGCTTAACCTGAACATGCTCTTTGCCATCGGCGGTGACGGTACCCAGCGGGGGGCCCTGGATATTGCCGATGAAATCCATAAACGGAATTTGAAAATTGCCATTATTGGTATCCCGAAAACAGTGGATAATGATTTTTCATTTATTCAGAAATCCTTCGGATTTGATACCGCCGTAACCAAGGCGGTGGAAGTAGTAACCGCCGCCCACATGGAGGCCCATTCACAAATTAATGGTATTGGACTGGTTAAACTGATGGGCCGGGAATCCGGGTTCATTGCGGCCCATACGGCCCTGGCAAGCCACGAGGTAAACTTTGTCCTGATCCCGGAAGTTCCCTTTGATCTGGAAGGCTCCAACGGGCTTTTGTACCATCTTGATGCCCGGCTGGCTAAACGGGGACACGCGGTGATTGTGGTTGCCGAAGGGGCCATGCAGGATAAACTGCTCACTGAAATAAAGCATGATGCATCGGGGAACCTGAAAATGGCGGACGTAGGACGTTACCTGAGGGATAAGATCCAGGAATACTTCGATAACATGGGCCAGGAAATAAACCTGAAATATATTGATCCCAGTTATATGATCCGGTCTGCTCCTGCGGCTCCCATTGATTCTATCTATTGTGAACGCCTGGGCAATGCCGCAGCCCATGCGGCCATGTCAGGAAAAACCAAGTGTATCATCGGGCTGATCAACAATGAATTTGTCCATCTGCCCATGAAGGTAGCCGTTTCCCGGAGAAGCCATGTGGATCCCGAGGGGAATCTCTGGAGGGATACCCTCGATGCAACCCATCAGCCTATCCTCATGAAGAACGACACTCCGGAACCGGCGGATATAAAAGCATGATCGGGACTGCCGGGAATATTTCCCGGCTTTGCGGGATTTGCCTAAAACAACATGTTTTTTCCCGGCCAGACTTTATTTGTTGCATGCTATATCATTTTATGAATTTTTCAAACGTTAAATCAGGAGTCTAGCCGTGATTTTTACCGCAGTAGGCAGCCCCCGGCATGATCTGAGTGCCAGGGATGTGGATAAATATGTGAAGGAAGCCCTGGTCCTGGCGCTGGATGAAGTTGATGATCCCGGTAAAATTATTATCCTTCCCCCGGACGGGACCCGTTTTCATTCAAAGGCGGGTTATCTGACCGACCTGATCTCGGAAGAGCTTTCCCGGGCGGACCGGCTGGGGGCCATCATGCCTGCGTTGGGTACCCACATGGCCATGACGGAAGAAGAAATCCGCCGGATGTTTCCCAAAAGTCCCCTGGAAAAATTTATTCCCCATAATTGGCGGAACGA
This sequence comes from Treponemataceae bacterium, assembly GCA_031549725.1. Classification (GTDB taxonomy): domain Bacteria; phylum Spirochaetota; class Spirochaetia; order Treponematales; family Breznakiellaceae; genus UBA937. Next base: position 10,590 of record JAVBPH010000005.1, on the reverse strand, counting down.
CGTGGTTGAGCTGGGAAGAATCGAATCGGACTGGATCCGTAACATTTCCGGGGATACGGTGGATTATGATTGTCCCATCCAGGTGAACCATCTTATCCGGGATGGGGGCTTTTCCATGGCAATCTCCATCGGACAGGTGGTGCCCCATGAAGTTATAGGAATGGCAAATCATCTGAAAAACATTTTTATCGGAACCGGCGGTAAAGAGATCATTGATAAGAGCCATTACCTGGGCGCTGCTTATGGTATGGAACGGATCATGGGGCAGATTGATACCCCTGTCCGGGATGTTCTGGATGAAGGATACCTTAGATTCGGTCATCGGATTCCGCCGGTTCTTTGGATACTGACAGTGGTGGGCCCCCGCGGAGCGGACGAGGTTCAGCAGACAGGAAAGCCCGCGGGATCACTGGCCCTGAGGGGATTGTTCATCGGGTTTGGCAGACATTGTTATGAGCAGGCAGCAGTCCTGGCCCAGAAGGTGAACATGACCATTATGAAGGAACCCATCAAAAAAGCTTTGGTCTATCTGGATCCCCATGAATACCGGACCACCTGGCTGGGTAACAAATCAATATACAGAACCCGGATGGCCATGGCAGATCAGGGTGAGCTTATCGTTCTTGCCCCTGGCCTGGAAAAATTCGGTGAAGATCCCGGCATTGACGGGATTATCCGGAAGTACGGGTACCGGCCCAGTGCAAAAATTCATGAAGCGGTAAAACGGGAAAGTGAACTGGCGGATGCGTTAAGTGCCGCGGCTCATCTTATTCATGGTTCCAGTGAAGGCCGTTTCACCGTTCGCTACTGTCCTGGACCGGGGGTCAGCCGGGAAGAAATAGAATCGGTGGGATTTGAATGGGGCAGCCTGGATGAAATGATAAAACGGTACGATCCTGAAAAACTCAGCTTAGGATGGAATACCGCGGAAGGCGAGAAAATTTTTTATATTCCCAATCCTGCACTTGGCCTCTGGTCAGAGGAAGAACGTTTTAAGCAGCCCAGGATTTGAAACACTTTGTCCGACAGGACCGGGGAATGCTTCAACAACAATGAGCCAGGTCCCTGAGGCCCTCGAAGAGCCCTGACGCGGATAGCTCCTCGTCTCTGGTGGTTTCGAGAACCTCAACCACCGGGGCTCCCGGTCCCTGAGGCCCTCGAAGGGACCTGCTGCGGATAAGTTCCTTGTCTCTGGTGGTTTCGAGGGCCTCAACCACCGGGTGTCTCCTTTTCCGGGCTTTTCAAAATGGCAGCTAATCCAAAATTAGAGTATATTAAACCTATGGAACATTTTGATATTGCCATCATCGGCGGCGGGGGAACCGGTGCTGCTGTTGCCTACGATCTGTCCCAACGGGGATTCCGGGTGGTGCTTTTCGAAAAAGGGGAGCTTACCTCAGGAACCACCGGCCGTCACCATGGGCAGCTGCATTCCGGTGCCCGGTATGCCCTGGGGGATGTAAATATCGCCCGGGAATGCATGGCTGAAACCCTTATCCTCCGGCGTATTGCTATGGACTGCCTCGAATTTAACCAGGGGCTTTTTCTGGCAATCGGTGATGAGGATGAATCATTTACCCAGGAGTTTGTTGATGCCTGCAGAGCAGCGGACATCCCGGCGGAGGAAATATCCCGGGAAAGGGCTTTTGCCCTGGAAGGGAAAATTAATCCAAAGACCAGGAGGATTGTCCAGGTTCCGGACGGGACCATCGATGCCTACCGTCTGGTCATGTCGTTTTTTGCATCCGCAAAAAAATACGGCGCCGGTATAAGAAATTTTTCCGAGGTTACCGCTGTTGATACCGTCCAGGGTAAAGTATCGTCCCTGACAGTTAAAGACACCATACATAAAACGGATTATACCGTGGGAGTTTCCGCGGTGGTAAATGCCGGCGGCCCCTGGGGAGAAAAGATTGCTGCCCTGGGAGGAATCTCCATGCGGGTTACCCCCGCTGCGGGAACCATGGTAGCGGTAGAAGGACGGCTTACTAATATGGTTGTTTCCCGGCTCAGGCGTCCCGGTGACGGGGACATTATCGTTCCCCAGCGCAGGCTTTCAATTATCGGGACCACCCAGCGGAAGGTTGACAACCCGGACGGCCTGCTGCCCCCGGAGGAAGATGTGGAGCTGCTGCTCAAAATGGCGGATGAAATGATTCCCGGATTTTCATCCCATCCGGTCCGGGCAAGATGGTGTGCCGCCCGTCCCCTGGCCGGTTGTTCCGATGATGACGGCCGGTCCATCAGCCGGGACTTTGCGGTGCTGGACCATGGCCGGCAGGTTAAGGGTTTTTTCAGTGTGGCCGGGGGAAAGGCCACTACCCTCAGAATCATGGGGGAGAAGGTTGCCGATGCGGTATCATCCTATTTTGGGGAGACAACGGTTTGTAAAACCGCGGATGAAAAACTTGAATCCTACCGGAGCTACTGGGATGCCTGATCCCCGTCCGGGAGGGCTTCCATCAAAAGCCCTGAATTTTTTTGTGAATAAAAATCTTTATTGGAGCAGGTTATGAAAAGGATACTTTCCATTCTCCGGGGAAACGGGAAAACGAGAAAATATGAAACCTATGAAATTGAAATTGACGACCGGCTCTCCCTGCTGGATGCCCTGGAAAAGCTGCGGACCGGATCTGTTCCCAGCCTGGTCTACCGTCATTCCTGCCATCACGGTTCCTGCGGAACCTGTACTGTCAGGGTAAACGGCAGGGAAGTACTGGCCTGCATAACCCCCATATCATCCCTTTATCAGGAGGGGGATGAAAAAATACCCAGGATTGATCCGCTGGCTGTGATGAACTCCTTAACCGACTTAGCGGTAAATCCTGCGGTCCTCTTTAATGCCCAGCCGGAAAATACTTCCGGACTCAGGGAAAGTGAATGGAGAAATGGTGAGCCCGTAAAGAATCTTCCCAGCCAGGAGTCCGCATTTTCAAATACTGGAGATAAGGGAGATAAGCCTGTCCGGTTTGAAGACTGTATTGAATGCGGTGCCTGCATTTCCGCCTGTCCGGTTCTGCGGAGCGGCACCGAACAGGCCCGGGGAACATCGGATTTCATGGGACCCGCGGCACTGACCGCCCTGAACCGGGAATACCTCAAGGAGCAGGAAAAAAAAGAAAGCATCCTGGAACGGGTACAGAAACCCGATGGGGTGCCTGCGTGCAAGCGTTATATCGAATGTTCCCGGGTTTGTCCCAGGGCGGTGTATCCTGCAAAGCATATAGAAATGCTGAGGCAGGAACTTCAGAAAAAGTTTTCCCGGATGATGCAGGGCGAATAAGGGTCACCAAAACTTCTTCTTACAATTGAGATTTTGATGATGGAGAAAAATTTCATTTAAGTTTTTTCTCCGGCGGGTTTAATCCAGCCTTCGGCTGGGCTCTGCAGAGAAGTGATTGTATGGCCGCTCACGTGTCCTGCGGGTACCCTGCTCCTTAGGGCGATGCTTTGAAGCAACAAAGAAATAGTTGTGCGTGTCTGAAACCCGGATATAATCCTTACCTTACAGAATCAACATGCCCGCTGCTTGCGGTGTGTTGTTGATTGGAAGGCTGTTGGGGTTCATACACGATGCTTGCATCGGTTGATTTTTTAACGCCCTTGACGAAGGTTGAAACGTTTGTATATGGTATGAACCCTCAGCCTGTATAATAATTTCCTCTACAACGAAGAACCCCGAGGCTCTGCCTCGGGGTATCTTCATTAGGCCAGTTTAATTCCTGCTTCGTTAAGGGACCTGGCCAGTTCCAGATTAACCCTGTTCACCGTTTCCAGGTAGGGAGCGGTGGTCGAAACATAGAACACCACATTAACCGGATAATCCGGACCGCTGATTCCTGTTACCCCCGCCTCCGGAGTTCCTTCAACTCCCGGGCCATTGGAACAAACGGTTTTGATTATGGTCAGGGCTTCCTCCAGACGTTCCAGACTATTTTCCCTGGACAGATTAATCGTCTGGGTTACTTTCGTATTGGGATCGCCGCTGATATTTACAATCGGGGTGGATGCAAAAATACTATTGGGAATAATTACGGTATTATTATCCAGGGTTTTAAGCCGGGAAGTCCTGAGACCCATTTCGGTGATGAATCCGTCGAATCCGGAAATTTTTATTCTGTCGTTTATCTTAAAAGGCTTGTCCACAAAAACCGTGATGGAACCAAAAAAGTTTGCCAATGTATCCTTTGATGCAAGGGCGATGGCGGCACCTCCTAATCCAAGACCGGCAAGAATGGCGTTTATGTTGTACCCTAAAATATTGAGAACCATCACAAAGGCCAGAAGCCAGATAACGGTCCCGGCAACTTTCTTTAGAATGGGCTGCAGTTCGGTTCCGGTTTTCAGTCCCCGGATATCACCAGGACCGGGAACATACTCGGTGATAATTGCGTTGATCAGTTTTTCCACCGTATAGGCTACAACCAGTACCATGGCCATGGAAAAGACCCGGCCGATCCAGAGGTCTATCAGACTGCCGAATGAAAGAAATTTGATTCCCAGGGAAATCCCAAAAAAGAAAATCAAAAGAACCAGGGGGTTTTTTACAACCACAAGGATCATGTCGCCAATCCCGGACTTTGATTTGGAAAAGATTTTTTTGATCAGCCCCGCTATCAGCCAGGATATTATTTTCCCGGCAATAAAACCGCCTATAACAAAAGCCAGTGCGGAGATCCAGCTTTTTACGGTATTCTGTAAAATCATATAATTTAAAAAGTTATCCATAAATATTCTCCCTTAGATATACATTTTGCTGCCCGTAGTCTATAATTATAATCATTCTAGAATAGTTTTGCATCTGTCATATATTTTTTATATATATGTTTTTATCATGATTTGAAAGAATATGAAAGGAGCTAATGATGATTATTCAACGAAACGCCATGAAAACCGAAGTCAAGGAAAAAATGCGGGGAGGTGAAGGAACTACAAAATTTACCTACATCGTTGACGGTGATAAAATTCCCCATGCAAGAATGATGGCGGAGCTTGTCCTTCAGCCCGGTTGTTCTATTGGAGAACATACCCATGAAAAGGAAACCGAATATTACATCATCCTCCGGGGCACCGGTACGGTAATTGATAATGGTTCTCCTGAAACAGTAAATCCCGGGGATGTGGTGATTACCGGAAATGGCGCATCCCACAGTATCATTAATACCGGAACCGAAGACCTGGTATTTCATGCAGTGATTATCCTGGACTGAACATGCGGGCCAAAAAAGCCGGATCCATCCATGCTGTCAAAAGGTTATGGTTTCTCAAACTGATTCTGCTGATTGCGGTTCAGGTAATTGCTTCCCATCATTTATTTGCCCAGGATTTCTACCGGCAGCGGGAAGATATGTACCAGCATGATGCGGACATTGTCCGGATGAAACATTTCGATTACTACGCCAGGCTATTAACCGAATACTACAGCAGGAATGGAAAATATCCTTTTCAGAATGAAAAGGATGTTCCGGTATATGTTTTTATCCTGACGAGTTTCCAGGAACAGCGGTTTGAAGATACAAACCCCTACCGGCATTACACCATCAGGGATACCCAATTCTTTGAAGAGTTGTCCCGGGGCCTGGGCCGGAAAATTCCCGAAAGGTACGACCCCCAGAAGGTATCCGGTGATTCCAGGCCCACCATGTATATTTATATGGTGGAGGGTGATAGTTTTTATTTTGCCGTACACCTGTACAATGCAAATCCCTTTACCAAATATGTGGGTGAATATTATTACAAGCTGGAACTATCCAACACGGATGATGAAAAAAATAATTTTTTTACCTACGGGACCCTCAGAAAAAATCCTGAGTATCTGGATATCATAAAAGGGGAACCCCAAAACAGTTTGTTTTTTTACGCCCTGGCCGGACAGTATCAGGATGATTCAAAATATAGTTCAGATACGGCGGCCCTGAAAAAAAGGGAAAATGCTTTCAATTATTATACTGAAGCCCTTTCTTGGCTTTACAAAAATAATCTGACCAGAGCAATGACGGAGATTGATAAGGCTATTGCCCTTAACCAGGATGAAAGTGATTATTACAGGCTGAAGGGTGATCTGCTGTTTGAGCAGGGAAAATCCGAGGAAGCCAGGGATTATTTTGAAAAAGCCCTGTCCATATCCGGCGGTAATGCCGCAGCCTACGACGGATTGGGATTTTACTATTACGAAATAAGGAATGACGATGAAGCTATCAGGAATTGGGTTGCCTGTGTTTCATTGGATCCTGAAAATAAAAACGCCCTGTACGGTCTGGTTATGATATACCGGGAAATGGGGGATGAATCTTCCGCATCTGTTTATATCAATATGCTGAAGGAATTGAATGTGGAAATGGATTAATAGAACAGGTACTGACATATGTTTTCCCGGAGGATTAAATTTTCCGGGTGGTTAAGAGGACTAGGCGAGATTTTATTCCGGCAGTTTTAAAACACCTTTGTGTAACAAGCGTTATGGTTTGGCAAAGAGGGTTATAAACAACTGACGTAAAGCCTTGCAGGGTTCTATAATTATCAAGGAGAATGGTAATGAAAGCAGCAGCAATGGCTCTGCTGATATTTGCAAATACGGTATGTGCGTTCACCCAAATACCGTATGAATTACTCGGTTTCAATACCTGTTCAGTAAATGGTAAAGATTTATATTATGTATACGAGGGTAAATCCATGGGCAATCTTGGACTGCACTTTGCAGACGGAGTCCCGGTATGCCCCCGGGGGATCGGGACTTATCCGTTGGATATTATTGTTAACTCCTACACACCCCGGTACAGAGAAAATGCTGTAGGGCATTCTTACTTCGCCGGTGCTGTAGCAGACATAGGCATTGAATATGAATTTGCGGGTAACACATTAATCTACTGGGCAAACAGCCATGATTTTGAACCCTCTGAGGCAGAGACCCAAATAAGGCAAAACAACAATGATATCAGCATCACCCTGAAATATGAATCCGGAATAACAACAATACGATATTACAATTCCCCGGAGGAAAAATTAAGGGACATTTACTATAAAGACTTGCTGCGATGTTTTTATTGGTGGTTCGATTATGTAAACAGTGATTTATATGAAAGTGAATTGAATTATCGAATTCGAAATAATCTTCAGGATGAAATACCAAGCTATCATGAAGTAATAGACAGATTATCCGGTGAAGAGCTCCGGATATTCCGGAACTGCCTTTATGCAAAACATCAGTACATATTTATCAATGATAAATGGAAACTTTTTTTCAAAAAATATGATGAATATTATCAGGGGGATAATACCAGCCGGGAGGCGGAAAAATTATTCTCAGACCATGAGAGGATATTATTGAATGCAATAATTGACAGGGAGGGCAAGTCCGGATCCTCAAATAGCCGCTGATAGTGTACAGGAACAATGTATTAGGGGTTTCCGGTTTACTTGGGAAAAAAGCCGTCTGAATGACAGATTACACCCTTGACAAAACACACGGATATTAGATATTTTGTTTCTATTAGATATCTTTCATCAAGAGAGGCGGAGGGAACGGCCCTGTGAAGCCCGGCAACCATAACCGACGCGGTCGGTTAAGCGGTGCCAAATCCGGCGGTAGACCATTAATACCGTAAAGATGAGGGGTTGTGCATTTCCGCTTTTATGGAATTTGGACGCCTCCTCGTGGGAGGCTTTTTTTGTCTTCCCATGAAACCCAATACATAAGGAACCTCTAAAATCCGTTGTTTTTAGAGATTTCCATTATTATACCGGGAAGTCCAGGAAATTGTCCGGATCATCCTGTTTAATCAGCAACACGCCGCAAGCAGCGTGTATGCTGGTTCTGTGAGGTAAGGATTATATGCAGGTTTCATACACGCACAACAATTTCTTTGTTGCTTCAAAGAATCGCCCTAGAGAACGGGATATTATACCCGCTTGCGAATAAAAGGAAATAGCAGTGATTGACCTGAAGGGTATATCAAAACATTATTCCTCAATAGAAGCCCTCCGGGGAGTAAGTCTGTCCGTTCCCGAGGGAAGTATCTACGGGATTATCGGAAAGAGCGGTGCGGGAAAATCGACCCTGCTGCGGATCATGAGCCTTCTGGAACCGGCGGATACCGGGGAAATCTATTATCATAATGAACGGGTGGACACCCTCAAAACAAAGGAACTTCTTCTGCGCCGACGTAAAATGGGAATGATCTTTCAGAATTTTAATCTTTTTTCTTCCCGGAATGTTGCGGGGAATATTGCCTTTCCCCTGGAAATAGCAGGATTGCATAATAAGAAACAGATCAATGAGCGGGTGGAGGAACTCCTGGAAATGACCGGCATCGCGGATAAACGCAAAGCCAGGCTCCGGGAACTTTCCGGAGGCCAGAAACAGAGGGTGGCCATAGCCCGGGCTTTGGCGGCCAGCCCGGAGGTGCTTTTCTGCGATGAAGCTACCAGTGCATTGGATCCCCAGACCACGAGGTCGATTTTATCGCTTATCAATGAACTCCACGAAAGACTTAACCTTACGGTGGTTCTCATTACCCATCAGATGTCGGTGATCAGGGAAATTTGTGAAGTGGTGGCTGTTCTGGATGACGGTCTTATTGTTGAAGACGGAGCGGTGGATGAAATTTTTGCCGCCCCCAGGACCAAGGCGGCCCAAGAGCTGATCTATGCGTGAGTTTGATTTTGTCGCCCTTTTAGCCCTTCTGCCTCAGCCGACCCTGGAAACCCTGTACATGACATCCGTATCGGCAATCCTGTCGTCGCTGCTGGGATTTCCCCTGGGAGCTTATTTGTATTTCAGTTCGCCCATAGGACTTTCCCCAAAACCAATGGAGTACAATGTTCTGTCCCGGTTGGTAAACCTGTTCCGTTCCATGCCGTTTATTATTTTAATGGTATTACTTTTTCCCCTATCCCGGTTCATTGTAAGAACCAGTATAGGACCGACCGCAGCTATCATTCCATTGTCCCTGGCGGCAGCGCCTTTTGTTGCCCGGATTGTGGAGTCGGCTTTACAGGAGGTGGATCAGGGTGTGCTCACCGCCGCCCGTGCCATGGGATCAAGCAATCTCCAGATTATCCGGAAGGTGCTGATCCCTGAGGCTCTGCCGTCCCTGGTTTCAGGGTTGGCCCTGACTATTATCAACCTGATAGGGTATTCCGCCATGGCAGGGGTTATCGGCGGGGGAGGCCTGGGAGATCTGGCTGTCCGTTCCGGATACCACCGCTTCAGAATGGATATTACCATTGCGGCGGTGATTGTTATACTGATCCTGGTTGAGCTGGTCCAACTGGCAGGAACCATGATCAGCAGAAGTCTTTTATCAAAACGCTGAGTTTTATTGAGAGGAATATGCCTTCAAACAGCCTGGAACAAAATATTTTCAAGTGAAAAATTTGTCCCGGCGGATAAAAACTGCGGTTCTCCAATACCTGAATTCCGGGTTATGCGGAGATCAAAAATCAAATTTTATTTCCATGTTATGGAATTTATATTTTACACACCATGTGTATCACAGGAGAATTAGAATGAAAAAGATTATAAGCCTTGTTTTATGCGGACTGATTGCCCTTTCGGTCTTTGCCGGGGGAAATAAGGATGCGGGCGAAAAAAAACAGATCCTTACTGTTGGAGCAACTCCGGTTCCCCATGCGGAACTTCTGGCGCTTATTAAGGATGACCTTGCAAAAGAAGGCATTGAACTTAAGATCGTGGAGTTTACCGATTATGTAACTCCCAACCTGGCCCTGGATGCGGGGGATCTGGATGCGAACTTCTTCCAGCATAAACCCTACCTGGACTCATTCAGTTCAGAACGTAAACTTAACCTGGTTGCCGCCTTTGGAGTTCATGTGGAACCCCTGGGATTTTATTCATCAAAGATTAAGTCCATTGACCAGCTTAAGGATGGGTCCACCGTGGCAATTCCCAATGATCCCACCAACGAGGGCCGGGCGCTGCTTCTGCTCCAGGCAAAGGGCCTTATCACCCTGTCCGATAAGGCTGGTCTGGAAGGCACCCCCAGGGACATCGTGAAAAACCCGAAGAACCTGAAATTCCGGGAGCTTGAGGCCGCTCAGCTTCCCCGTTCCCTGGGGGATGTGGATGGCGCGGTTATCAACGGCAATTATGCCCTGGCGGCAGGCCTTAATCCGGTAAGGGATGCCCTTATCCTGGAAGGGGCTGAATCACCCTATGTAAACGTGGTGGCAGTCAAAAAAGGGAACGAGAATGATCCGAAAATTCTTGCCCTGAAAAAAGCGCTCTGTTCACAGAAAGTAAAGGATTATATCCTTTCCCATTATGACGGCGGGGTGGTGGCCGTATTCTAAAAACAAAAGGCTGTCCCTAGGGGACAGCCTTTTTACTTATGAAATCATCAAAAATTCAAGATAGTTTGTTATCCCTGATTTTAATTCCAATTTATACCTATCATAGATTTTTCAGCCTATCTCATTTATACTTATAATGTGAGGCTTTTTCAAAATGTCAAATTTTGAAAAAGCAACCTTAGATGTAAGTGCAGAAAGAATACTATTTTATTTATGGGTAAGGAAATAGCATTCTTTCTGCAAAAGCCTTTTTCAAAACTAACCGAGTTTTGAAAAAGG
>JAVBPH010000085.1:0-35413 GCA_031549725.1 Treponemataceae bacterium | reverse complement strand
GCTTTTTCAAAATGTCAAATTTTGAAAAAGCAACCTTAGATGTAAGTGCAGAAAGAATACTATTTTATTTATGGGTAAGGAAATAGCATTCTTTCTGCAAAAGCCTTTTTCAAAACTAACCGAGTTTTGAAAAAGGCTCTTACATTAAAGGTTTTTCATCACCATTTTTGAATTTTCCAAAAACACGCAAATCCACGATATTCCGGGTAAACCTTCGGGATAATGTATTCAGGTCATTCCACTATTATTATTTTCCCTGAATTTTTCCGGGATACGTATTCCTTTGATAAGCAGTTGGAATGTAAACAGTAATTCCCCAATGGTTGAACATACCAGTAAAATGGAAACGGCTATTCCTGCTGTTTTACTTGCCGGTCCCCAAATGCCGGCATAACTGTCTGCCAGGTAACCAAGACTTGCAATGAAAACCACGATGCCGGTATATTTTGGCATATACCCTGACAAGTATACCAGGATGCCCAGGGTCAGGAGATGGAATCCGAACAAAATCTGCCAGATATATACACCGCTTTTATGCATCTGCAAAAGCAGGAATACCATTGGTGTTCCCTGGCCCGGTTCCGCAGCAATGTGGTTATTCAGAACCATCAGCACCGAAATATGGAGCAATGCATTAACTCCCTGGAGAACCGCCATGGCAAACCTTGCGGATGCGGAAATCAATGCAAGGGTTTTATATGCGGATTTAAACAAACGGTAGAGTAATACGGATATTACGATTTCGAGCAGGCATATGAATACCTCACAGGTGATCCCCAAACGGAATAATGAGACCTGCGCCTGAATGTTTGCCATGGTGGCAGGAATACTTCCCTCATCAATTAAGCGTGACGGTACATACATCATGCAAACCGGTGCAATCGCCGCCATAACAAGAATAAGAACCGCCGTGATTCTTGCTGTTTTTTTCTCTGTCATGCTGATCCTCCTATGCTATTACGAATAGGACAGAGCTAATATCGAACACAGAGGAGAAACATAATGCATTTTTCCCCATTCTGCCTTCTGTCCCCGGTGATTGGTCGCATATTGCGACCGGTTTAATCAACGGTTCCCTGGGATATCGCCCGTATAAACCCATCGGAACTGAAACCTTTCACAAAAAGCCATACCGGAAAGGCAATTTCAAATACCGCGCCCGGTATGAACAGAATCATGCCTGGCCCCGGCAGCCCGGCCAATTCCATCAGGCTGCTAACGCAGAGGGCACTATATCCGGCAACACCTAAAACCGAAAGCAGCCGCGGAACAAGCCTGGCTTTATAAAGCCCGATACAAAACAGGATGCTTCCCCCTCCCAGGAACATCATGGCCATCTGGAACAGCAGGTTCCTGAAACTGACAAAGACATCCATAAGAAACAGTTTTTCAGGGGTTACCATGGTTAAAACCAGTACGCATACAGAAGCTATGGAAAGCAGAACCGCCTCAGCAATCCGGGATGCCGCATAGGCCGCGGCTATCCAGATGCTGTACCTTTGCAGAACCGGAAACAGAAGTGCCGCAATACCGATTACCGCGGCGGAATTGATGCACTCCAGCAATATGCCGGTTTTCATTTGCCCCGCATGTACCCCGTTAGTGCCCAAAGACGCCTCAACAAGTCCGCTGCCGCTCATATATGATGCTGTTGCCAGAAGAAACAATGCGCCCACGGCTATGCTGTACTTTTTATGATAATCCATTTAGTTTTCTCCTTCCGGTTTTTCGCCTGTAAGCAGGCAGAACATATTCCTGACCATTGCTTCTATTTCATCCCGTTCTATCCGCAGCTGGTTAGTCACCAGCATTGATGCAATGCCATGTGCATAAAGCCACATATCGGTGAACATTTTGTTGGCGGAATCCGAATTCCTGTCTATTGTTTTTGGAATGCCCCCTGCAACGTATTCGTTGCAGTCTTCTGTCACGAATTCATTCAGTTTTTTTCCGGAAAATCCTCCGGACATAAAAAGCAGGCGGAACAGGTTTGGTTCCTCCAGGGCAAAGTCAATATATACCAAACCAATATTCAGAAAAAAGTTCTCGTCCAATGCGGTTTTGTTGAAATAGTTGCTGTGATAGATATTGGCCATATTGAATACATCGGTTTTAAGATCTGCCATGTTTTTGTAATAACTAAAAATGGGTTGGGTGGAGCAATGCATATATTGTGCAAGATTCCGGGCATTAAGGACTTCCATCCCCTGTTCCCGGGTAAGCTGGAATGCGGCTTGCTGAATATCTTCCCGGCTGACCTTTTGTTTCGGCGGCATCGTTTGTTCCTCCATGTATAACATGTGTTATATAACCATTGTTATATAATGATCGCATATACGGCAATTGTCAAGGGAAATACATGATTTTCAGAACATTTTGTCATGGGGCTCACCTATTACCGGATAAATATGCTCCCCGGGATAATTTAATTAAAGAATTATCGAAAAGATGAGCACAATGGTTCCGGCGGAGAGGATTTATATTTATTACTGCTTTTTGGTAGATATTTGATCAAAATTTATTATTTTAATATAGAAAGGTTTTTTGAAATGTTGTGTTTTGAATAAACAGTATTTATTTTGCGGCATCAGGAAAATAGTTTATTTTGATTTTTTAAATATACCTGTTTCTTTCAAAGTTCTTTTCAAAGCCAACCGGATATTAAAAGACCTTAGATAAATATATTATTTAAGTTTTGTTGCAAAACATGAGCATGCAGAGGTAGGAGAATCCATCCATAGGGTTGCGTCGGTTATGTTTTTGTTGCTTTGATGGATCGTTAAATCACTTGCATACATGTACCGCAGGAGAGGCGGGGTAAGTGCTGTGTTTAATGAAATATATTATAACGGATACATAAGTATCAGCCTTTTTTTTATGGTTACTGTGATACTGGCAGCAGCAGCTTTCCTGTTTTTCTTTCTTTACAGAAAGCATGCCCATATCGAAAAGATACTTACTATTGATATAGATAAACGGACCGCGGACATGGTCCATCAGGTTGAACTTGCCAAGTCCGCCGCAAAAGCAAAAAGCGATTTTTTGTCCCAGATGAGCCATGAAATCCGCACCCCCATGAATGCCATAATTGGGATGGCCCAGATTGCCCGGAATTCAACGAACCCCAACACCATGAACGACTGCATGGAAAAAATTGAATGCAATTCAAAACATCTTCTGGGGATTATCAATGATATTCTCGATTTTTCTAAAATAGAATCGGGTAAGCTGGTTTTCAATAATAAGCTGTTTTCCCTTTCCAGGAATATGGATTTTGTTTATGAAATGTTCAAAGCGGATGCCCTGCAAAGAAAGATAAACCTGCGGGTTTACCTGGCAGATATAGAACACGATGGGATTATTGCGGATTCCCTGCGGCTTAACCAGGTGCTTATCAATCTTCTTTCAAATGCCTTAAAATTTACCCCCAAAGGGGGATCGGTGGTTCTTAAAGCTGAGGAAATGGTTCACAACCAGGGCGAAAGTATTTACCAGTTTACAGTCAGCGACACCGGAATTGGCATTGATCCCCAGGAGGCAAAAAAACTGTTCACCCCCTTTGCCCAGGCCAATGCGGGGATAAACCGGATTTACGGCGGGACCGGCCTCGGCCTGGCAATTTCAAACAGCCTGGTAATTATCATGGGCGGTGAATTCGAACTGGATACAAAACCCGGGGAGGGATCCACCTTCAGCTTTACCATCCGGGTACAGGCTCAGAAGGATGCGAAGATAAATGTCCCGGAAAAAGAACATATCAAAACAGGTCATTATTTCAACGGCAAACGGATTTTGGTGGTGGACGATATTGAAATAAACCGGGAAATAATTGTTACCCTGCTGGATAACATCGGGCTCCAGATTGAATGTGCTGAAAACGGAAAAGCAGCCCTGGACTTATTTGAAAAATCTGACATCGGTTATTACGATCTCATTTTCATGGATATGCAGATGCCCGTCATGGACGGGTGTTCTTCCACCATGGAGATCCGGAACTGCTGCAGATCGGATTCAAAAACAGTAAAAATAATCTCCATGTCGGCAAATGTTTTTAAAGAAGATATTGACCGGGCTTACGAATCGGGGATGAACGGATACATTACTAAACCGGTAGAAATGGAACAGTTGATTAATGGGTTGGAGGAATGGTTATGAAGAAGTTGCTGCAGAAAAAAGAATACCTTTTTGGTGTCATACTTATCGGGCTGATCTTATTTATCAGTTATCTCTCCATGTCTTCGATCAGGCTGCTCCAGGGAAATGCCCGGGTGGTGAACTATGTGGGGATCGTCCGGGGGGCAACCCAAAAGTTGATCAAGGAAGAATTGATGGGCTGGTACCTGACCCAGCAGGACCCGGGTTTTTCCGGAAAATCCGAATGGTATCCGGATGATAAACTTCTGGCCCGGCTGGATGGAATCATTAATGAACTGCTCACCGGGGTTGGGACGGAAAATCTGACCGTCCTGCCCGATAAAACATACCTGGCAAATATGAACCAGGTAAAGGAACATTGGAATATCCTTAAAGGCCATATCTTCTTAGTCCGGGAAGGGGCCGACCCTATTGAGATGTTTGATTCCAGTCAGGATTACTTCAATTTGGTTAATGAAACGGTTTTTTCAGCGGAGGCATATTCGGAGAACAGGGTAAACAGGATAAACACCCTCTTTATAGCTATTAACTCCATATTTATTGTATTGATTCTGGTCATTCTTTTATCTTACATCAGGAGCATCACCATAAAAAAACGGGCGGATGCGCTGGGAAAAATCGCCTACGTGGATACCCTTACCAGCCTGGCTAACCGGGCAAGCTGTGAAAGACAGATTGCCCATCTGCAGAATATAGCCCCCGAAACCAGCATTGCCGCCCTGATGTTTGACATGAACAATCTGAAACTGACAAATGATTTCCTCGGCCACCAGGGAGGGGATAAACTTATCATTTCCTTTGCGGATATCCTGAAAAAATCCGCGGGGGAGACAAATTTTGTCTGCCGTTACGGGGGCGATGAATTCCTTGCGATATTTGAAAACAGCAATGAATCCCAGGTAGAAGCGTATCTTACCTCGGTGGATACCCAGGTAACCGAGTACAACTCCATGAGGACCAATAAGCTTGAACGGATCAGCTTTGCCGTGGGTTATGTGGTGGGTCCGGTTTTAACCGGAAAGGTCGAGGCAATGATAGATGAGGCCGACCGGCGGATGTATGTAAATAAACGTATAGTAAAGGGCGTGCTTTAGGAAAAATCCCGGCCCCTGAGGCTCTCGAAGGGCCTGTGGCGGGAAAGCCTTTCCTCCGCAGGTGGTTTCGAGAGCCTCAACCACCGGGGAATCTCCCGGTCCCTGAGGCTCTCGAAGGGCCCCGTGACGGGAAAGCCTTTCCTCCGCAGGTGGTTTCGAGAGCCTCAACCCCCGGGGAATCTCCCGGTCCCTGAGGCCCTCGAAGGGCCTGTGGCGGAAAGCCTTTCCTCCGCAGGTGGTTTCCAGAGCCTCAACCACCGGGGAATCTCCCGGTCCCTGAGGCTCTCGAAGGGCCCCGTGGCGGGAAGCCTTTCCTTTGCAGATAGTTTCGAGAGCCTCAACCACCGGGAACCCCTTCCTCAAGGGGCTAAACTTTCTTTCTATTTAGTCTTGATTTAATGTAGTCTGAATTTTATCTTTAATATATGGATTACGAAAAATTTACTATAAAAGCTCAGGAAGCTATCAGCGAAGCCACGGTGATAGCCCAGAAAAATGACCATCCCCAGGTGGAGGTCGAGCATCTGCTTCTTGCTCTTCTGAACCAGGATGACGGAATTGTTTCCCCTATTATTGAACGGATTGGGGGGGATCCCCGGGCTATTGCCCAGGAAGTGCAGATGCTGATTGCATCCCAGCCAAAGATCTACGGGGAAGCGGCCCAATTATATTTTTCCCCCGCCACATCAAAGGTGCTTGCCAAGGCTGAAGGCGAGGCCAGTACCCTGAAGGATGAATATATTTCAACCGAACATATTCTCCTGGCCATTGCCGGATCGGAAGGCAAGGCCGCACAAATTCTCAAGAAAAGCGGAATAACTAAAAATGCTATCCTCAGTTCGTTGAAAGCCGTCCGGGGCAATACCCGGGTGACCGACCAGAACCCGGAGGAAAAATACCAGGTGCTGGATAAATACTGCCGTGACCTGACTGCCCTTGCCCGGCAGGAAAAACTGGACCCGGTGATTGGCCGGGATGAGGAAATCCGCCGGGTTATGCAGGTGCTTTCCAGACGGACCAAGAATAACCCTGTCCTGATCGGGGAACCGGGGGTGGGAAAAACCGCAATTGCCGAAGGTCTGGCCCGCCGTATTGTAGCCGGCGATGTTCCGGAGGGGCTGCAGGGAAAGAAGATACTTGCCCTGGATATGGGTGCCCTGGTGGCGGGAGCAAAATTCCGGGGAGAATTTGAAGAAAGGCTCAAGGCGGTGATCCACGAAGTCCAGTCATCCGACGGGAAGATCATCCTTTTTATCGATGAACTCCATACCCTGGTGGGAGCCGGGGCTGCGGAGGGCGCCACGGATGCATCGAATCTGCTGAAGCCCGCCCTTTCCCGGGGGGAACTCCGGTGTATTGGGGCTACTACTTTGGATGAGTACCGCAAATATATTGAAAAGGATGCCGCCCTGGAACGGCGTTTCCAACAGGTATACGTGGCAGAACCCTCGGTACCGGATACCATTGCCATCCTCCGGGGACTTAAGGAACGCTATGAAGTTCACCATGGGGTACGTATAAAAGATGAAGCCCTGGTGGCGGCGGCCACCCTTTCGGACCGGTATATCACCAGCCGGTTTTTGCCGGACAAGGCCATCGACCTGGTGGATGAAGCTGCCAGCCGTCTGAAAATGGAACTGGACAGCCGACCCACCGAGCTGGATAAACTGGAAAGGAAGCTGCTGCAGCTTTCCATAGAACGCCAGGCCCTCCAGCGGGAGGAAGATCCCGCATCCAAGGAACGGCTGGGAAAACTGGAAAAGGAAATTGCGGATTTAACCGAAGAGCGCAATGCCATGAGCGCCCGCTGGGAAAGCGAAAAAAAGGATATCCAGGAAATCCGCCAGTTAAAACAGAAGATTGAAGAACTTAAAATTGATGAAACCCGGTACGAACGGGAAGGTAATTTAAGCAAGGCCGCCGAGGTAAAACACGGTCTTATCCCGGAGGCGCAGAAAAAACTGGCGGCCCTTTCGGACCAGATGGAAACAAAGCGGGGTGATACCTCCCTGCTCCGGGAGGAGGTTAGTGAAGAAGATATTGCCCAGGTTGTATCCACCTGGACGGGTATCCCCGTATCCAAAATGCTTTCCGGGGAACTGCAGAAATACCTTGACCTGGAAAAGGTCCTGGAACAGCGGGTGGTTGGCCAGGAAGCCGCGGTGGAAGCCGTGGCGGATGCTATCCGCAGGAACAAGGCGGGGCTTTCCGATGCATCCCGTCCCCTGGGATCGTTCCTCTTCCTGGGGCCCACCGGTGTAGGAAAAACAGAACTGGCGAAAACCCTGGCGGATTTTCTTTTTAACGACGAAAAGGCCCTCACCCGGATTGATATGAGTGAATACGGAGAGAAGCATTCCGTGAGCCGGCTTATCGGGGCACCTCCGGGATACGTAGGATATGAGGAAGGCGGCCAACTGACCGAAGCGGTAAGACGGCGGCCCTACAGTGTGGTCCTGTTTGATGAAATTGAGAAGGCCCATCCGGAGGTGTTCAACGTATTCCTCCAGATCCTGGATGATGGACGTCTTACCGACGGACAGGGAAGGGTGGTGGATTTCAAGAATGTGATCATCATCATGACCAGCAACCTGGGATCGGACCTGATCCTGGAAGCAAAAAACCAGGAGGATATCCGGGATGCCCTGATGGAAATTCTGAAACAGAGTTTCCGGCCGGAATTCCTTAACCGGATTGATGAAACAGTTATCTTTAACCGGCTGAGTAAAAAAGATATCGGCAAGATTGTTGATATCCAGCTTACCCACCTGGCAAAACGTCTGGAGGACCGTAAGATCCATATTACGGTTTCCGAAAAGGCTAAATCATTCCTGGCAGAGCACGGTTATGATCCCATGTTCGGGGCCAGACCATTGAAGAGGACCATCCAGTCCGAACTGGAGAATCCCCTGGCCAAGGCGATTATTTCCGGAAAAATCAAGGAAGGGGATATGGTTTCGGCGGACAAGGGAGAAGAAGGGCTTACCTTCAAAAAGGCGGCGGCAAAAAAAACTGCAGAATAAATTGAAATTTGGACACTTCTAAAAACTGAAGTTTTTAGAAGTGCCCATTTGTTATTTCAACTCTAATAAATACTCCCGGCTATCAAAGAAACGAATACCATCAACATGGGGTGTAATATCATCTCTGTCATAAACGAACCCCAGTTTTTCAAGCACCTTAGCGGATGAAAGGTTTTCTTTTGCGTGACCGCCGGCGACTTTTCTTATGCCAAAGTTTACGGCGGCATAATTAAGAATTGCTTTCATCGCTTCGGTCGTATAGCCGTAATTCCAATGCGTTTTCATAATGTTGTACCCAACCTGGAATAATTGCCATGCTTCTTCCCAAATCAGTCCTCCGGAACCGAACAATTCATTTGTTTCTTTCAGCACAAATCCCCAAATATAATTGTCGTTCTTAAGAATATTTCCCTTATCATCATATTTCCACGCAACCTCTTTCAGCCATTCAATTGCATCATCAATCGAATGGTGGGGGAGCCAACTGACGTATTTTGCCACTTCCTGGTCGCCTGTCCACCCATGATAGGCGGTGTCTGCATCGGCGGGGGTAAGAGGGCGGAGAAGCATTCGTTCCGTTTCTATGATGTTTGTCATGATAGCCCTCTCCAAATCCCTGTTTGTCAGTTTATTCGCAAGTAGGTGTAATACCTTCTGCACGCTCCCGGGTGGGAGGCTCCGGGGCGTTCTTAAAATCTTGTAAATGAACATTGTATGGGTATTAAACCCACATAACATCCATTCCTTACAGAACCAACAAACCTTGCTGCTCTGCCTCGCACGCGAAAGCGTGCAGAAGGTTTGTGATATTGGTACTTCCTTAGGAAATACGACCTTCCGCTGAAGGCGTTTCCCTTTACCTCTCAACCCTCACATTGGACTTCAATGCTTTAAAACGATTGAGGACGTTTTCTTCATTTTCCGGGTCAGTCATGTACAGATACAGGGCATACTGAATTCCCGTGGTGGCGGTTTCCGTTTTCAGAGTGGCACCGATGGAACCTGCGTTGTCCTTGGGGGTGATAACCACCTTCTCGTCCAGGGGATACTTTCCTTTCACAATATCATCATAGGCTTCGGCCTGTTTTGCTCCCAGCTCCGGGACGGGTTTGATGTATTTTACCAGGACACAGGAATTTTTCCCCTGAATGTCCTGCCGGAAAATTATTTCCCGGATGCCGAATTCCATTTTGTTATCCTGGGTGTAGTATGCGGGACCAATGAACAGCTCCGAAGTTTTTGCCCAGTCAAATACATCGGGACCTGCTTCCACGGAAAGGGTACTGTTGCTCAATTTGATTTTCTTTGAACTTTCATCCCAGTCAAAGGAAAAACCCTTCAGTACTTCCGGAATATATTCCTTCAGCTCCAGGAAACTTTCCCAGTCTTCAAAGTTGGCAAAATAGGAAGCCTGGAGATGATCACAGATTATCTTAATATCATAGTCGTACATCTCGGTGAGTGCGCTGGGCTGGTTTGTCCAGATTGCCGCGGGACCGTTCGGCATGGGCAGAATGTACATATTCAGCACCGAATCATCATATCCGATAAGCCACTGGGCATTTATCCATGTCCGGCCCAACATGTCCTTATAGGTTCTGATTTCCATGGGCTCACCAAAAGACAGAATCCGGTATTTTTCACCGCCCAGATTTCTTTCCATCCTTAAATATTTCAGAATGTAATCCATTAAATATTTGGGATTGGTATTTACATCTTTTCCGGCAACATCAATAGGCTTATTCAGTTTGATGAATGAAAACTGGTTGTCCGAATTAAGGTGCTGCAAAGACCCGTCGTTCGGAATAGCATAACCTTTAAAATTTAAAGTATATATTTTCCATTGATCATCGTTTTTATCCAGCAGGGTAATACCGGGATTGATGGATTCAATCATGCTGTTAAAAATATGATAATTGTTCGGGCTGGTCAGGTACGCAGGGACCTGGTTAAACAGGCTTTTCATATATCCTTCATACGGCCCCTGGTAATCTTTGGATAAAAAGGTCTGCACTTCATGGTAATTCTTGGGCAGGGACAGGGATGTTTCGTATGTTGTGGTATGCCGGTTGGGTAAAATGAAATGACCGTAACTGGTCCGCAGCCGGTACTGCAGGGTATTTTTGGGAACCTCCAGGACCACCTCTGCGGGGGTGGAATAAAGGATGTTATCCCTCAGCGAAATAACCACCCCCACGACTTTTCCGTCCGGGGTAACCAGGGGCCCCCCGGAGTTGCCGGGGTTTCCGTCGGCGGAAGATTTCAGAAGATTCCAGCGTCCGGCTTCACCTTCCGGTACTGTTCCAAGGACGAGACCATTCCTTACAACAATCCCTTCCCCCAGGGCATTCCCGATACTGAAAACAGGATCCCCGATATTGAAATTCTTTTCAAACTGGAAATAGGAATTGAAGGTTTTATTTTTTGCGGTAAAAATAACAAAATCCCGTTCATTGGATGCACTGATGATTTGGTCAATCTCGGTGACCTGTCCTTTGGAATCGCGGATAAAGTATTTACTATTGGACATGCTGGGATATGCCAGATTAATCACATGGAAAGCGCTGACCAGTTCTGTGGAAGAAATGGCGAAGGCGGTTCCAATGGAATAATATTTATCATTTCTGACCCGGTAATCCACCAGCTCCCAGTCAAGGGGTTTATCATATGTCAAAGAATCGTTTTGCGGTTTTTCAACAACCACCTCAAAAACTGCGTTTTGAACAAGATTCAGGGCCTTTTGGGAAAGCCCCGAGGGCAGATTGGAATTCTGCTGCGATCCTGTACTCTGACAGGAAACAAATGCAAAAACACCCACTGCAAAAAGAATACTAATAAGAGGTTTAAAAAGTTTCATAATACAAGTATACCAACATTTAAATGTAAACTCAATGAACCCTCACGGGATGCCGGGAAAAACATCCCCGGGATTACATTAAAGGCGCAAAAAGCCTCAGTACTTCCATGACAAACCGCTGCAATGGACTAAAATTACAGTCTTCCAGGGTTATTTGATGGCAGATGGGCAGGGTATCCAGGAAATCTTCCTTTACCTGGGCCAGGGCGGAACTTTTATACATCCAGACCCCGCATTCAAAGTGAAGGTAAAGACTTCGGAAATCCAGGTTGGTGGTACCCACTGTGCCAATCATATCATCCGATACAAAAGTTTTTGAATGATTAAATCCGCTGGAATATTCATACACCTTCACCCCGGCCAAAACCAGCTGCCGGTAGTACGAGCGGGTGGTGATATGGACCAGTTTTTTATCATACCGGAAGGGAGTAATAATTCTTACATCGACTCCGCTTTTGGCTGACAGGGTGAGGGCGGACAATAAATTGTCATCCACCACCAGGTAGGGTGTGTTAATATAAACATAATCCTTGGCGTCGTTGATAATCTGGATGTATACGTGTTCCCCTACATTTTCCTTATCCAGCGGACTGTCCGCATAGGGTTGGACATATCCATCGCTTTCTTTAATACAGGGATTATCCTTCCATGGGTAAAAAGATGCATAATCATCGGGGACAGCCTTTCCGATGTTCCACATCTGCATAAAAATCAGGGTCAGGCTCCAGGCTGCTTCTCCATCGATCATGATGGCAGAATCTTTCCAATGTCCGTATTTTTCAACAGCATTGATATATTCATCCCCAATGTTCATTCCGCCGGTGAAGGCTACTTTCCCGTCGATTGAAACAATCTTGCGGTGATCCCGGTTATTCTGCAAAGAGGATACCACCGGTTTAAAGGGATTAAAGATATGGCATTTAATATTCCGTTCCGCCAGATATTCCTTGAAATTTACCGGCAGGGTAAGGAAACAACCCAAATCATCATACATAAGCCGGACATCCACCCCCTGGGCTGCTTTCTTTTCCAGGATTGAAAGGATGGAGTTCAGCATGAACCCTTCCCGGACAATAAAAAATTCTATGAAAATATACCGTTCAGCTTTTTCCAGTTCCACCATGACCTGCTGGAAAAAACCTTCCCCGGAATTAAAAAATTCGGTTTTAGTGTTTTTATAGACAGGAAACCTGGCATAATTCTGGAGGTATCTGACCTGATTAATACAGGGTGCGTTTATCCTTTCCAGTTCCCCAAGGTCATTTTCCGGAAGCAGGAAAAGGGGGATGGTATCTTCCAGGGTTTTATTAATCTGTTTTTTCAGTTTCCTGGGATTCGACTGGGTATAAAAGAGGATATACAGGATGCCCCCGAATATGGGAAACATGAGAATCAAAAAAATCCAGATAAGTTTATATGCCGATTTTTCTTTTTTTCCGACAATATAGAGACAGACAAAAACACTCATTGCGGTGAGGCTGATGCTTACTATTTGTGATTCCATGCTTGATGTGGCAACAAAGAAAATGATTATAGCGATTTGAAGGATAATAAGAGCACTGACGAAAACCCGTCTTCTGAATAGTATCCTGACCCATCTTCTTTTCTTCATATCACAAGCTCCGGATCACATTAATTATTAACAGGTTAATTTAAAATCAAAACAAAATCCATGCTTTTTTGCACGTTTTTATTCGCAAGTGGGTTTAATGCGGACTCCGTCCGCGTTCTGTAGGGAATAGATTGAATCGCCGCCCATGCGGCGTGCGAATACCTTCTGCACGCTCCCGCGTGCGAGGCACCGGGGCGTTCTAAAAATCTTGTAAATGAACATGTATGGGTATTAAACCCACATAACATCCATCCCTTACAGAACCAACAAACCTCGCCGCCCCGCGCGCTCTGCCTCGCACGCGAAAGCGTGCAGAAGGTTTTTGATAGAATTACAGCATGATAATCATCTGCGGAACAGCATATGTTATCCCCAAACAAACCAGATGAACAGGGCTGAGGCAGTGGTGGTCAGCACCGTAAAGGGCAGCCCGATCTTAAGCCACTTGCTGAAATTGACTTCCACTCCCTGCTTTTTCAGAATCCCAACGGATACCACGTTAGCCGATGCTCCGAAGGGGGTAAGGTTTCCTCCCATGCAGGAACCTATAAGCAGGCCGAACATGTACAGTTCCGGTTTCAGGGACAGCACATTGGCCAGGTTTGCAGCCACGGGAAGCATGGCGATGATATAGGGAACGTTATCAACAAATCCGGAAATGATTGTGGATACTCCTACAATAAGGACAAATCCGAGGAGTTTATTGTCACCAATTATGCCGGAAAGCAGCACCGAAAAATCATCCAGGAGACCGGTTTTTGCGATGGTCCCCACCACAATGAAAATACCGATCAGGAAAAGGGTGGTATCCCAGTCCAGTCCCTTAATCATGTTAATTACCTTTTCACCGGGTTCCTTTCTGATAAACCGGTACCAGATAATCCCTACAACCCCGAGGCCCATGACAAGTCCCCCGGAAACAATGCTGATCCCCGAATGGAAGAATGAAGCCAGGGCAAGGCCGATTATCATAAGGATTAAAAGAACCAAAGGGGTGTAGGACAGGACAGTTTCATTTCCTATATCAACTTTCTGCGGACCGTGTTTCCTGAAAAACCAATAGAAAAAGAACGCGCCGGTAATCATTCCCACCTGAACGGCAAAAAATATGGAGGCCTTCCCCTGGTACACAAAAAAATCATTAAAACCGTAATGGGCATAATCGGCAAAAATCATGGAAGGCGGATCTCCTACCAGGGTGGCGGTTCCCTGCAGGTTTGCCATAACAGCCAGTCCAACCATAAAATAGGTGGGGTCCATTTTAAGTTTTTTGCAAAGCGCCAGCGCAATAGGGGCCATCACCAGGACGGTCGCCACATTTTCTACAAAGGCCGAGATAATGCCGGTCATCATCAGGATGGCCACCACCGCCAGGCCTGTGCTGGGGGATTTTGCCACAATAGTATTAGCTATTACAGAGGGAACCCTGGAGTATATAAACAGTTCGGCAATAACGAGGCTTCCCACAAAAATCATCAGCACATTCCAGTTTACCATTTGGCTGATGGCTTCCCATGGACCGGCAACTCCCATAATAACCATTATCAGGGCCGCTCCCAGGGAAACAAAAGATTTCTTAGACGGAAAAATGACAATTAAGATATACATTAAAACTGCCGCGCCCAGGACTATCCATTTTACTTCCATGAAAAATGCTCCTTAATCAACAACACGCCGCAAGTAGCGTGTATGTTGGTTCTGTTAGGTAAGGATTATATGCGGGTTTCATACACGCATAACAATTTCTTTGTTGCTTCAAAGAATGGCCTTAATGCCCGTACACGAAAGCGTACAGAGGGTATGAAACCCGCCTGCGGATAAAAAAGACCCTTCGCAAGGACACATACACATGCATGTACCATTGCGAAAGGTCTTGTTTCCCTGCAATTATCAGGGCTGCGGCAACCAGGCTGCGTGCCGGGGTTGTTGATTACCGCATACATAACTACTCCCCTTTCGATTAAAAAATATAAACTTAATATTCCAGGTTGTCAATAATAGAGTATGTTTTAATATTTTTTATAAATCTAAAGGAAATAATTACACAGGCCAGGGTCCTGTTCCCTGACGGATAAGAGCCGCTTCTTCCCCGGTCAGATCCAGGATAGTTGAAAATAATCTGGGCCGCTCTTCACCGGTATCCAGAATCAGGTCGACCCCCGGAAGGTCTTCCAGTTCCCATCCGCCTTCAAACAGTTCATCCTCCGGAATAGGGGGAAGCTTGCCCTCTTCAACTTCCACGCCATCATAATCAGGATCGGAGCCATGGATCATGCTTCTTTTGGCTGTCACGGAATACAAGGGAAAACCCAAGGCTTTGATGATTGCCACCGGGACAGGATGATCCGGAATCCTGACGCCCACCTCTTTCCGTTTGATTTCCAGGGCTTTTTCGGTTCCCAGGAGGGTTTTCATGATAAACACGTAGGGTCCCGGGGCCAGGCGCTTGATCAGCCTGAACCTGGAATTATCGATGCTGCAGAATTCACCGAACTGGGAAATATCCGAACAGAGGAGGGTGAAGTGGCGTTCTTCCCGGTCCCCGGAAATTTTTCGGAGTTTTTTAATTCCTTCCTTGGATTTGAAGGAACACACGATAAGCCAGCTTGTATCCGTGGGAAGCGCTATGAGTCCGCCGCCCTCCAGGATGTGTACAGCCCTGGTACAGATACGGTCATCGATATTTTGAGGAACCACATATTCGATCATGTATTTCTCCAGGAATCGGAAAAGTTATTATTGCTAGATTTTACACCAGGTAAAAAGGAGAAGCAAGCAGGATGGGAATTAAAAATGAATGCGAAATATAAATGTTTACTGTGGTTCTGTAAGGTACGGATTTTATGTGGGTTTAATACCACTACAATTTTCATTTACAAGATTTTTAGAACGCCCCGGAACCTTGCATGCGGGAGCGTGCAGAGGGTATTCGCACGCCGCATGAGCGGCGATTCAATCTATTCCCTACAGAACGCGGACGGAGTCCGCATTACACCCACTTGCGAAATAAAAAACCGGACCCGAAGGTCCGGTTATCATGTTAGAATCCTATTTTAATAGTATTCCAGGCCTTATCGTACATATCCTTGTCTGCACCCAGGTCATCCTTCAGTTCTGTGTTGACCAGGTCTTCAGCCTGATACAGGGGGGGTGATTTTTTCAGCGCCCGGGCAGGTACATTTACCGTGGCGGGGAAACCGAAAATATCGGTGAACTCCGCATAGATTTCAGGACGGTGGATAAAGTTGATAAACTCCAGGGCCAGATCTTTATTTTTTGATCCCTTAAGGATACACATGCTGTCCAGGTAACTTGGTCCGCCTTCCCTGGGAATAAAGAACTTTACATCCTTTTTCTGGGATTCCGCCAGTTCCTGGTATACCACTTCGGCGTAACCCTGGACTACCCAGAATTCCCCGTCGGCGAAACCTTTTCCAAAAGCTTCCGCATCAAATTTTACCAGGTTGGGTTTCCATTGATTGATGATAAGATTTTTTGCTGCTTCCACTTCGCTGGGGTTGGTTGAGTTTACAGAATAACCCAGATACACCAGGGCATCACCCATTACTTCACGCATATCATCCAGCATGGTCATCCTTCCTTTTAGATCCGACCGGCCGAATATGGACCAGCTTTCTTCAAAGTTCGGAACCTTTGCGGTATTTACCGCTACCCCGGCGGCTCCGAAATAATAGGGCACGCTGTATTCCATGTCGGGATCGTAGGTGGCTTTTTCCAGTACCAGGGGATCAATATTTTTGATGTTGGGAATCTTTGACTTATCAATGGGTTCCAGCATGCCCTGATTGACCATAATGGAAACATAGTCTCCCGAGGGGAAGATTATGTCATAACCTGTACCGCCGGCCATCAATTTTGCATACAATTCCTCATTGGATGCAAACGAGTCGTATACTACCGTTACTCCGAATTCCTGTTCAAACTTTTCAATTACCGAATCAGGGGTATAATACGTCCAGTTATAAATATACAGTTTTTTAGATCCGTCGTTGTTTCCTGAACAGGAACCGGCAAAGAACGACAGTAGGACGACCGACAGGAAGGCCGCAAGGGGGGCAAGTTTTTTCATGATTTCCTCCAAGCTGTTGGAATCCCCTGCCTTTAATTCATGGGGATTCACGGTAAAATATATAACGGAGAATTTCCATTCACTACGGAATAAAGATATAAAAATTCTCCGGAGAACCCCGGGATATTTCCCGGGGCAGTCCTTTAAACCCAACTGGGCTTTGGGATGTCTTATTTGGCAGCGATATATTTAAGGAAGTTCCGCAAAAGATACGTCAAAATTACGGTTCCGAAAATCATCACCACCGAAAGTGCATTAATCACCGGCGACACGCCGAAACGGATGGCCGAATAAACATACAGGGGCAGGGTAGTCGAACCTGGCCCTGATACAAAGAAGGTAATTACAAAATCTTCCAATGACATGGTTACCGCCACCAGGAACCCGGAAATAATCCCAGGCATGGCTATGGGAATAATCACCTTCATCAGAGACTGCAATTCGGTTGCTCCCAGGTCATGGGCGGCTTCAATGATTGAAGAATCAAACTCATCCAACCGCGCCTGGACCATCAGGAATACAAAGGGCAGGTTAAAAGTCGTATGGGCAATAAATATGGTAAGCATTCCCAGGTGCAGTTTTATACCGGCAAAGAAAATTGACAGGGAAACGCCGATGATAATTTCAGGGAGAATCATCGGCAGGAATGAAATTGCCTGTACGTATCCCCGGATTCTGAACCGGTACCAGTGAACCCCGACTGCGCCAAGGGTGCCCAAAAGGGTTGCTGTCCCGGCGGAGCTTAGAGCTATGATTACGCTGTTGGTAAAAGCCCGCCAGAGATCCCTGGAATGGAAGAACAGCTGTTCGTACCAAACCAGGGAGAATCCGGTCCAGTTCATCCCCTTTGATCCATTGAATGAATAGATGATCAGTACAAAGAGGGGCATAAAGAGGAACACGATGACACAGATGAAGATCATCTGGGAAAAGGAAAACCGTTTTCTGTAAGCCCGCCGGGCGTGCCTGGCCTGCTCCGAACCGGGGGTTCCCCTGGCGGGGATTTTAAATCCGTTCATTTTTCACCTCCGCCCTGGCCCGGTTTCCCGTTGCTCTTTTTCTGCCGGTTGATAAGACTGGTTCCGAAACTTTTGAATTTATTGAACGCCGCCATTTCCTCTTTGTCGGCTGCCCTGGCTTCCTTGTTCCGGATGGCTTCCTTTTTCTGGAGGCTCATCATCAGGAGAACCCCGATGGTGGTTACCAGGGTAATAACCATGGAGATGGATGCAGCCAGGGGCCAGTTCCGGGTTTTGGTTAACTGATCGGAAATAACATTCCCCAGCATGTAGGAGTCCTGTCCGCCCACCAGCAGGGGCACCGCATAGGCCCCAAAGATTGGGATAAAGGTAAACAGGACCGCCGTATAGATTCCGCTCCGGATATTGGGGAGCAGCACCTTCATCATGGACTGCGGCTTGGTTGCCCCCAGGTCCCTGGCCGCTTCCAGCAGGGAAAAATCAAATTTATCTATAGTTGAAAAGAGGGGCAGAATCGCATAGGGGAGATACATGTATACCAGCACCAGCACCACCGCATTTTGGTTGTAAAGGAACCGGATATACGATTCAATCAGGCCAATCCTGATAAGAAATGTATTCAGGAAACCGTTGTTGCCCAGAATATTAATCCAGGCAAATACCCTGATGAGGAAATTAGTCCAGAAGGGGATAATGATAAGCAACAGCAGCAGGGTCTGGTTTTTGCTTCTGGCCATAAAATAACCGCAGGGCAGGGCAAACAGTATGGTAATCAAAGTGGCAATCACCGATGTAACCAGGGTCCGTGCGGTGATAAACAGGAAACTTTGATTGAACAAAGACATATATGCATCCAGGGAGAATTTCCATACAACTCCGCCGAACAATCCTTTTGAGAGGAAGGAATAGACCACAATGATGATGAGCGGGGCGAGAAAGAAAATGGTAAACCAGACTGTCATGGCCCCGGAATACCAGGTTCCCTTGGAGACACTTTTTAAAAAATTGCGGATTAAATTAAGTAATTTTCCCGGTGCTTCATAAATTACCTGCCGCAAATTTTTCTTTTGCCGGATTTCGCTTTTCACGATTCTTTGACCCCTAGGATATATCCGTCGTTGGCGCTGAAGGATATGTAGACCGTATCCTTCCAGAGAATATCCGGACCTTCGTCATTATACTTGGCGTGCTGCTTGATAACCCTGATCAGGGATTTGTCCATCACGTTCACATAGAACTTTGTCTGGAATCCTGAATAGATGGGTTCATCAACTTTGCCCTGGAACAGATTTATATCTTCCCGGGCGGTGGCGGGTTTGTCCTTGGAGATAACGATTTTTTCGGGCCTTACGGTAAAGCTGACCTTCTGTCCGGTGGTGAACTGATCCACGGTGGTGACCTTTACACTTCCCAGTTCGGGGATATCCAGGTCCACCAAGTATTCTTCCACATCGGGTTTGTTCAGTTTTTCTATCCTGGAAACGGTTGCATCAAAAAGATTCGTTTCGCCGATAAACCGGGCTACAAAGTTGGTGGCGGGACTTTCATAAATTTCATGGGGGGTTCCGATTTGAAGAACTTCCCCTTTATTCATGACCGCAATCCGGTCCGAAACCGAAAGGGCTTCCTCCTGATCGTGGGTAACATAAATAAAGGTAATCCCGATTTTATCATGGATCTGGTCCAGCTCAATCAGCATGTGCTGACGGAGTTTGGCATCCAGAGCTGAAAGAGGTTCATCCAGAAGAAGTACACTGGGATCGTTGATCAGCGCCCTGGCAATGGCGACCCGCTGTTTCTGTCCGCCCGAAAGCTGACTCGGCTTTTTATCCGCATGGTCCACCAGCTCCACCAGTTTGAGGTTTTGCATAACCCGGGCATCAATTTCAGATTTATCCGACTTTTTTAAGCGTAAAGGAAATGCCACATTTTCATACACCGACAGGTGGGGAAAAAGCGCATAATTCTGAAAAACCGTATTGGAAGGCCTTCGGTTCGGCGGAAGCGGAAGTACGTCTTTATCATCAAACTTTACATCGCCTTCGTCGGGGGTTTCAAAACCCGCTATAATCCGCAGGAGGGTTGTTTTTCCGCATCCTGATGGTCCCAAGAGTGAGAAAAACTCACCCTTTTTAATTTGAAGGTTTATATCCTTTAAAACCTTAAAACTTCCGAAGGCCTTTGACACCCCTTCGATGGTAACATCGCTCCCTTTCAATCCTGCTCCTTCAACCTCCTTCAAATGGTCGCTGAAACAATGTTTCAAGAGGGACAAACCCCTGATGAATTATTATTATAAAAGTACAATGATTATTTTGCGCCGCAATGTCAATTGGTAAATGACGAATTTTTTTATAATACATTTTTTTTGTACTTCAGAGACTTTTCCGAAACCCACCGGGTTGCAGGAATGTCCCTATCTCAAGATTTATCGATTTTAGAGGATTTGTCAAAAAATATATTACTAATTTGGTAACAATATTCAGATGATTTCCTGATCATCATGTTCCAGGGGATACTCATATTCCTGCCCCTGGGCATCCTGTAATATGTACACCCTTCCCCGGGGGCTGTCCCTCTCGTCTTTAATGGACCCATCATGGAGCATGATTTTCCCCCCTCCGCCGGGCAGGTCCAGGGCATAATGGGGATAACCCAGGCCTGAAATATACTCCTTGAGTTCCCTGTGCAGGGAAATACCCCTCCGGAGATTGACCCTCAAATGGCTGGTTCCCGGGGCCAGATCCCCCTGCAGCAGGTAGTAGGGGGTTATTCCCAGGCTGAGGGATTCCCGGAACAGGGAAGCCAGGACCGCGGCATTATCATTAATCCCCTTTAAAAGGACGGTCTGGGTATGGACAGGAATGCCCGCCTGGACCGCCAATACCAGGGCCTGCCGGACCTCCGGAGCCAGTTCCCTGGGATGATTCAGGTGTATCACCAGACGGAGAGGTTTAAAGCGGCAAAGGATGTCTATCAGTGCCGGGGTGATCCGGCCCGGGGCGGCTACCGGAACCCGGCTGCCGATTCTCAAAAGCAGGGACCTTCCGGCTTCTTTCAGCAGGGACAGCAGCCGCAAAATTTGTCCATCCGAGGCAGCCAGGGGGTCACCGCCGGATAAAAGAATTTCCCGGATTTCCGGATGTCCCCTGAGATAGGCCAATACGGGACCGCATTCCTTTTCTGTAATAAATCCTTCCGGTTTTGATATCCAGGTTCTGCGGAAACAATGGCGGCAGTAACCGGGGCAGGCACCGTTGACCAGAAGCAGGACCCGGTCCTGGTATTGATGGACCAGCCGGGGACAGGCCTCATGGCGGGATGATCCCAGGGGATCGATCAGTTCGAACGGGCTGGTGCGGGCCTCCCGGGGATCGGGGATACAGAGTTTCCGGATGGGGTCGTTTTGGTCCGGTCCTGCCAGGGATGCATAAAAAGGGGTTATCCCCAGGGGAAGATGTCCCTGATCAGCCAGTTGGCCGATAAAGGCTTTTTCCTCCGGGGAAAGGGATTCCCTGAGAACTGCAGGCAGGTTATCAATATGGGTAATGGGTTTTAGATCATTCTCATTGGGCATATAATTCTCATTGGCCGGGGTGCCGGACCGGAACACAGAGGAACCGGCTTGACAGAAAACGCCAGGCAGCAGCCGGAATCATTCCGGCTTATTACCCGGGGTCCCGATTTTTACGTTACCTGTTTTCCATCATAAACAGGGCCATGACTTTGGCATCCCCTAAAATGTTTTCTATGAGGGTATATTCATTAGGCTGATGCGCCGTATCGTCCAAACGGCTCCAGACCACCGAATCGATACCCCGGTTCCGGAGATATGCCCCAACGGTACCTCCGCCGACACCGATGGGTTTTGAATCCACCTGGTACACTTCCTTGACAATTTTTGCCAAAATTGTTACCACCGGAGCATCCGGAGAGGTGGGTTTTGATTCCATGCACTGGTCCAGTTTGTAAGTGATGGTTACCTTGTGTTTTCCTTCGACCTCAGCCTTGATTTTATCGATTTCCGCCAGAACAGTTTTAGCCGGGTACCTGGGGAGAATCCTCATATCCATGCTGAAACTGTCATCCCCGGGGATCGTATTGATATTGGGTACATTGGCTTCTTTTTTGGTAGGTTCAAAGGTGGAGTAGGGTGGCTCAAAGAGGGAATCCTCTTCGTTGAAACGGCTGGTCAGTTCATTATGGAGCCGTACCGCCAGTTCCGCCCCTGCGAGGTGGGCATTTGCCCCCAGGTCCGGCCGGGACCCGTGGGCCTGGATTCCCTGGGTTTTAAAGGTAATCCAGATAAGATTTTTTTCGGCAACCTCGATACCTTCCCCCCGGGGGTCTCCGCCGTCGGGGATCAGGACCATATCGTCCTGCCGGAACAGGTCCCGGTTTTTCAGGAGCCAGTCCATACCGTAGGCGCTGCCGTTTTCCTCGTCAGCCGCAAAAAGCAGTTTTACCGTATGGGGCGGGGTAATCCCCTGGTCAATCAAAGCCAGGGCTGCAATGACCGATGATACCAGGCCCTGCTGGTTGTCTTCCACACCCCGGCCAATAAGTTTCCCCTCCTTTTCAACCACCTTCCAGGGATCGCTGGTCCAAAGGGATAATTCCCCCGGAGGAACCACATCCAGGTGACTCATGATCCAGAGGCGCTTTGTATCGGATTTGCCGGGAATGGTGGCGATCAGGTTTGGCCGGATGCCCCCTTTGGCCCTCTTATCCGGTGCGTCGTGGCGCTCCAGGGCAGTAATGCCCCTGCCCCTAAGCCATTTTTCCAGGTAAATACATTTATCGATTTCTCCTTCACCGCCGGAATCCGGCGAGACTGCCGGATGGCTGGTCAGCCCTATTTCAAGATCCACCGCGGAATGGCTGCTGTTGTTAATGTAACTAAAAAGCTGTGATTTCATTTTATAACCCCCGTATAATTCTCTGCAGGGATACTGGTATTCCCCGCACCCAATTCATATGCGTTAAAACATCATATACTGTTTTTAACATATGAATTTTACCACATTAAGATGGATTTCAAAAAGGGGGAATTTTTTGAGTTTTATCAGAAGAAGAAAAGCGCTCCTTCATCAAATCTCTTCGAGCGCCTCAGGGACCGGGGCTCCCGGTGATTGAGGCCCTCGAAATCACCTGAGAAGAATAACTTTCATTTATCAAATTCCTTCAAGAACCCCGGGACCGGGACTCCCCGTGATTGAGGCTCCCGAAATCACCTGAGGAGAATAACTTTCATTTATCAAATTCCTTCGAGAACCCCGGGACCGGGGCTCCCGGTGATTGAGGCTCCCGAAATCACCTGAGGAGAAAAGCGTTCATTCCTCAGGCCCCTTCGAGGGCCTCAGGGACCGGGGCTCCCGGAAGGTTAACCTGATAATCAACCAGCCTAAAGGCCGGCCTTTTTGGAATAAACATTCCAACTGGTCCGGATAAGGGTTTCTATATCCGAATGCCTGGCCGACCAGCCCAGAAGTTCGTGGGCCATTTGGGATGATGCGGTCAGTTTTGCGGGGTCGCCGGGCCGGCGGCCCGTGATTTTTGCAGGAATAGGCTGGCCGGTGATCTTCCGGGCCGCTTCTATGATTTCCATAACCGAAATACCGGTTTCGCTGCCCAGGTTTACGATCAGGCTGTGTTCATTTTTAACGATATATTCCAGGGCCGAAACATGGCCCACCGCAAGATCGTTCACATGGATATAGTCCCTGACTCCGGTGCCGTCCACCGTATCGTAATCATTTCCAAAAACCTGGACCTCCGTCCGCATTCCACAGGCCACTTCCATTATTACCGGCAGGAGATTGGCCGGGTTCTTTTCCAGTCCCATGATCCGCCCTTTCACATCGTAACCCGCCGCATTAAAATACCGGAGGGATGCAAAACGGAGTCCCTTGAGTTTTTCATACCACCGGAGGAAGGATTCAATCTCCAGCTTGGTAAAGCCATAAAAGTTTTCCGGTTTCGTGGGATGTTTTTCATCGATGGGCAGATATTCCGGTTCCCCATAAACCGCCGCGGAGGAGGAAAATACGATATTCCGAATTCCGGTTTC
Source organism: Treponemataceae bacterium (assembly GCA_031549725.1). Classification (GTDB taxonomy): domain Bacteria; phylum Spirochaetota; class Spirochaetia; order Treponematales; family Breznakiellaceae; genus UBA937. Next base: position 11,532 of record JAVBPH010000085.1, on the reverse strand, counting down.
CACCGCACCGTTGATGATATTCAGGGACCCGGTGATATTGTTCACCGAATATTTCTGGGGATTTACCATGGATTCCCCCGCTGCTTTAAAAGCTGCCAAATGGATCAGGGCATCAAAACCGCCCTTCATGGCGTACTTTAAATCGGCATAATCCAGGATATCGCCTTTAAGAAACTGGACTTCGGGAAAAAGATTTTCCTCTAAACCGCTAGATAAATTATCATAAACTGTGACCCTGTGGCCCTTGTCCAGAAATTCCCGGGCAACATGGCTGCCAATGTATCCGGCTCCACCAATAACAAGAACATTCATAATTTACTCCTGATAAAAATATCAAAACGGGCGGTAAAGCTCCCGCAGCATATTACATATATTACCTTAACAGTTACACCCCGGATTCTTCCAGGGCTGTTACAATACATTCCCATTCTTCACTAGTAGTATCTATCTTCATGTTAATGACGTCAAGTTGAGCCTGTACGGATTTTGCCCTTTCCCCGCTGGAATACACCTCCGGGCGCTGGATTTCTTCCAGGAGTTTCTGCTTTTCCTGTTCCAGATCATCCATTTTTTTGAGGATCTGTTCTTCTTCCCGCTGAAGTCTTCTTACCTGGGCCTGCCGCCTTTTTTCAGTTTCCCGGGATTCGGCAGCGCTGGAACCGTAATCCTGGTTTTTATCGGGTTCTTTATTCCGGGCCGCTGTCCCGGGTTCAACCTGACCGGTACTTTCCCGTTCAAGCCGGTCAAGGTAATAGGCGTAATTGCCGTAAAAAAGCCTGTGGTCTCCCGGGGACAGTTCCAGGGTTTTTGTGGAAAGGGCTTCCATAAATGCCCGGTCGTGGCTGACAAAAATTACGGTTCCTTCATACGCCCTGAGGGTGTCCAGCAAGATATCCTTGGATGAAAGATCCAGGTGGTTGGTGGGTTCGTCCAGGATAAGGAGGTTCACCGGCTTGAGCAGGAGCTTCAGCAGGGCAAGCCTGCTTTTTTCACCCCCCGAAAGAACCGAGATGGATTTATACACATCATCACCCCGGAAAAGGAAAGCCCCCAGCATATCCCTTACCCTGGGGATCAATTCCAAGGGCGCTTCGGCTTCCATAAATTCCAGGACAGACTGATTTCCCGTCATAGCTTCCGCCGCATCCTGGGAAAAGTAGCCGATGGAGATACCCGCGCCATAGGAAAGGGTCCCCTCATAATCCTGGTCAACCCCCGCGCAGATCCTTAACAGGGTTGTTTTTCCTGCCCCGTTCCGGCCAACCACCACCAGCTTTTCCTTTGATTCCAGAAGCAGGTCCAGACCGGAAATTACCCGTCTGTTCCCGTAGGCTTTTCCGATGTTTTCCAGGGTCATGGCAATTCTTCCCGAATGGGGCGGCGGGGGAAACCGGATATTGATTTTTTTCAGGGATTCGGGGATTTCTATCCGTTCCATTTTTTCTAGCCGTTTTATCCGTTCCTGGACCATGGCGGCCTTGGTGGGTTTATACCGGAACCTCCGGATGAGGTCCTCGGATTTGGCGATTTCTTCCTGCTGGGTCTTGTACCGGCTGATCAGGGTTTCCAGTTCCACTTCCCGGGTTTTTTCATAGGCGGAATAATTTCCGGCATACCGTTTCAGGGTACCCTGGAAAAGTTCATAAACCTCATTGATAGTTACATCGAGAAAATACCGGTCATGGGAAACCAGGAGGTATCCCCCGGGGAAACTTTTCAGCCATTCCTCCAGCCAGCTCCGGGCTTCAATATCCAGGTAGTTGGTGGGTTCGTCCAGAAGCAGAATATCCGGGGATTCAAGCAGGACCTTGGCCAGGGCAATCCGCATCTGCCAGCCCCCGGAAAATTCCTCGCAGGGCCGGTCCAGGTCGGTTTCCGCAAATCCCAGACCGGTAAGCACCATGGGAATCTGCTGGGCCCTGGAATAGTAACCACTATGTTCCACCGCTTCCTGCAACTGGTGGTATTCTTCCAGGAGGGCCCCGGTTCTGCCGTCATCTTCCTTCTGTTTTTCCAGTTCCCTGCCCAGGTCTTCCATTTTACGGATCATCTCCGCGGCGGTTTCGTAGGCTTCCTCCGCCTCATCCTTCAGGGTTTTTCCTCTGTGTACAATTCCCGACTGGGGAAGGTAGGAAATGCGGGTTCCCTTCTGGATTGCCCGTTCACCCGAATCGGGCTGCATTTTTCCGGCGATCACATTCATCAGGGTGGTTTTGCCGGAACCGTTAGCCCCGGTAAGGGCCGCCCGGGATCCCGCTGCCAGGTAGAGGCCCACATCTTTTAATATATCCCTGTCGCCGAAGGCAAGTGAGACCCGGGTAAACTGGACAAAGGCCATGGGCTATTGTCCCATTTTATAAAAGTACATTACGATCGGCGAAACCGCCCTTCTGGTAACGACGTTTCCGTCCAGGGAGGATTCCGGGACATACTCCAGACGGATTCCCTGGCTGTCAATGGTGTACATAAAATAAAGCGTTGCCGGCTTTCCCTGGTCAGCACCGTAAAACTGGAGGGACATGGCCCCGGTATACTGGGTCTGGAGGGACGCGGATAAAAAGAGACCCATGTCCGCGGTTCCCCGGCCTTCCACGCTGGCTGGGATAGTTTGAGGAACCAGAAGGTTATATCCAATCCAGGAAAATGAATTGCCCGGCTGGAACGTGAGGGTCCCATAGTTTTCACTATGAAATACCGGCCCTGTGGACAGAAGGGTCTGGAAAAGCGCCTCCCTCCGCCCTGTTTCCTGGGTGATAATATCATCAATATTGATGGGGATGGTTACAAAAAGCTGGGTCCGGAGAGTCCCCGTACCTTCCGTGAACTGAACCGCCAGGGTGGTATCCGACCGGAGGGTCATCTGCAATGACGTACCTTCAAAAACCCAGGACCGGGTTCCCGAAGGTTTTATGCTGGTATAATTAAAAGTCCTGTTCACCCTGGGAATGTAGATGTGGGCTATTCCCGAATCCTGGCCAGGATTGAAATTCCACTGCTTTGAAATATCCGCCAGATCAATCTGTGCCTTGTTAATCATGGTTCCGTACCAGTCGGGGTACCATTTTTGGGCAAAAATCATATCCAGGTCGGTATCTGCCTCTTCCTTTTCAACCTCCGGGGATTTTACCAACTGGCCTTCGGTGTGTTCAAACATTTTCAGCCGGTAGGAAAAACAGTACCCTATGGAACCGTCTTCGGTGAGGACCTTATACCAGTTCCCCGGCAGAGGCGCACCGGATGCTCCCACCGCAGGAACCCCTTCAACCTGATCAAGAATTTTTACAATCTGCCCTCCCCTTAAACGGTATATCCGGCGGGCATTGTTGTCCGCACTTTCCCGGATGGGAAGTCCATCCTGGAGGGTCTCCGCATAAGTCCGGGAATAACCGGAAAATTTCTTAGCCCATTCCTCGGCGGCTTTTTTGCTGCCCACTAATTCCAGTTTCCAGAGGGGAATTTCAAATTTATCGATGGATTTTTCATCTTTTTTATATTGTTCGGGAATTCCCACAACCCAAACCTGGTCAATATTTGATTTTATATATACCGGCAGTAGGGTTCCTGAAGGAATGGCCGGATCTTCGGAAGACCAGAGAAGAACCCCCCAGCCCAAAAGACGGCTGCAGGAACTGAAGGGGATACAAATACTCGTAAACAAAATAAGCATGGCAAATACTGATACTAAGGACCGCTTCATCATAATAGTACCATACAGGAATTTGGCCTTTTAAGGCTAGACAATTTTTGCTGAAACTTTTTATTTGAGCCGTTTTTAGAAGAAAATGCCCTTTTGTTATAGGTGGTTTCGAGAACCTCAACCACCGGGAATATCCGGGCCCTGGGGCTCCCGAAGGGGTATCAGTACTGAAACCGGTTCAATTACCGCAGATGTTCCGCCAGGGCTTTCTTTTTATCCTCCGGGATAGGGGTGGTGACTTTTTTATTAAAATCATAGTGAACCACCACGGCCTTGCCTTTAACACAGAGCCGGCCATCCTGCCAGGCTTCATGATAGGTGGTGAATGATTTTGTCCCTATTTTTTCGATCCAGGTCCGGATTTCCACATCGTACTGATAGAAAAGTTCGTCGGTGAAATCATATTCCGTATGGGCCATGATCAGGGGCCATACGGAATGGGAAATGTTCAGGTTAGGTTCAAAAAATCTGAAAACCGGGTTCCGGCCTAATTCAAACCAGCGGGCCAGAACACAATTGTTGATATGGCCCAGGCCATCCACATCGCCAAAGCTAGGGGTTACGGTTGCGGTAAACATACATGCTCCATCAGGGTTTACTGAATTTTTCTTTAGTATTTTATGCAGGAAATCCCCAAAGTTTAATCTCCGGGGATTTACCTGGGATGTTAAACGGAAAAACTTTTCAGGGAACTTCTAAAAACTTCTGTTTTTGAAGTTCCCTTTATTCGCAAGTGGGTTTAATACCCTTCTGCACGCTCCCGCGTGCGAGGCTCTGGGGCGTTCTTAAAATCCTGTAAATGAAAATTGTATGGGTATTACACCCACATAACATCCATACCTTACAGAACCAACATACCCTGCTTGCGGCGGGGTTGTTGATTTCTCCCGAAGTATAAAAACAGAAAATTTTTCCCGGGAATCCGGATGGATTTTCCGGGGTTCCCCGGGGCTCATATTAATAATGTTCCGCGGCATATTCAACCCAGCCCCCGGCCCGGACCAGGGCTTTTTCAAATTCCTTCAATACAAAGGGAATTTGCTTTTCCAGGCTGCCGGCCTTGATATAAAAAATATTTTTTTCCAGATCCACCGAAAGGCCTGCAGGTTTTCCTGCAAAATCCTTAAAAAGAGAATCTATCACTTCAGCGGGAAGTTCCGCAGCGATCATTCCGCAGTTGAACATATTCTGCCGGAAAATCCGGGCAAAGCTTTCCGCTATGACAATGTTGATGCCGTTCACTTCCAGTACCCAGGGGGCATGTTCCCGGGAACTGCCGCAGCCAAAGTTTGTCCTGGTTACAATAGCCCCTTTCCCTTCAATGTCCCTTTTGGGGTTGAATCCTTCAAGGTGTAAATCCTCCAGGCAATAGGGTTTTAATGCTCCCCGGGAATTTTCCGTCAGGTATTTTGCGGGGATAATTTCATCGGTGTTGATATCGTCCTTGTCCAGGAATAAAATATTTCCGCCAAACTGTTTCATACGATTCTCCATGGATGGGATTTATAAATCCCGGGGATTAGCAATTGTTCCGGCAACGGCGCTGGCCGCTGCCGAGGCCGGACTCATAAGATGGACCATCCCGCCCTTGCCCATACGGCCGTAGAAATTCCTATTGGTGGTGGAAGCGCAGACTTCGCCCTCCGCCAGGACCCCGTTGGACATGCCCAGGCACGCGCCGCAGGTCGGGTTGGTGACACAGAATCCGGCGTCCATAAAAATGCGAATAAGCCCTTCCTCCAGGGCCTGGCTGTACACCGATGGTGTTGCGGGAGACACAATCGCCCTGACATGGGGGGAAACCTTCCGGCCCTTCAGGACTTCCGCGGCCGCCCGAAGGTCCTCGATCCGCCCGTTGGTACAGGACCCGATGTACACCTGATCCACCCTTGTTCCCTTGAGCTCCGCGATGCTCCTGATTTGATCAGGTTTATAACCAATGGTAGCCGAGGGTTCCAGATCGCCGCAGTCGATGGTAATGACCTTATCGTATTCCGCATCGTCGTCGCTCCACCAGGTTTTAAAATCCTCCAGGGCGGACTTTTTATCGGTATAAGTGTTATCACCGCCGGGACCGATGCAGGGCCAGAGGTATTCCAGGGTGACCTCATCGGGCATACAGACGCCGCAGGTCCCTCCGGCTTCTATGGCCATGTTGCAGATGGTCATCCGGCCTTCCATGCCCATGGTTTCGATCACCGGGCCCCGGAATTCAATAACCCTGTCGGAGGCGCCGGAAACACCCAGTTTTCCAATAACCGAAAGAATCACATCCTTGGGGGATACTCCGTTTTTAAGATTTCCCGTAAGGTTTATACGGATAGTGTGGGGTTTACTGAATGCACAAACACCTTTGAGGATACCCACTTCCAGATCGGTGGTTCCCACCCCCGCGGCAAAAGCCCCGAAGGCCCCATGGGTACAGGTATGGCTGTCCCCCATAATAATCGTATACCCCGGCCTGACAAAACCCTTTTCCGGGAAAATTGCGTGGCACACGCCGTTCCGCCCGATATCAAAAAAATCCTTTATCCCCTGCCGCCGGGCCCACTCCCTGAGGATCTTTCCCTGCTCTGCTGTTTTGGAATCCTTCGCCGGGGTTACATGGTCAATGACCGCCTTAATTTTTTTTGCATCAAAAACCCGGTCCATTCCTTTGGCCACAAGATCATTGACAGCGATGGGGGTGGTAATTTCATGACAAAAGACAGCATCCAGCTTCAGGACCCATGTTTCCTCAAAGGGGTGGTCCACCAGGTGACTATCGAATATTTTTTCCGCCAGGGTTTTTCCCATAACATCCTCCGTTCTTAAAAACCGGTACCTACGGCTTAATAATTGCCTATCTCCCCTTTCGGAGGGGTGATAACCCATAATACTTTCAGCGGATTTTTTCCGGAATTGGAAAGAATATGGGGCGCATCGGACCGGAAGCTGACCGAATCACCGGGAACAAGTTCATAGGTCTGATTGCCCACGGTCAGTTCCGCCTTACCTTCCACCACAATGCCCAATTCCCATCCGGGATGGCCGTATTCCCTGCTTTTATTCTGCTCCCCCGGATTAATGGTGATATAATATGCTTCAATACCATCCTGGTTTTTGGATCCCTCCAACTGGGCCAGCCGTTCATAGAGAACCCCCGGCCGGGTGAAGGTTTCCCTTTCGCTGCTCCGGGTAATCCTTACCAGCCGGTCCCGCCTGTAATCGGCGAACAGGTATTCCAGGTCCAAATCCAGGACGTCCGCCAGAGAGAGGAGGGTATCAATCGCCGGCGAAACCCGGTTCCGTTCAATCTGGGAAACCAGACTTTCACTGACCCCGGCCTTCTCCGCCACTTCCCGCAGGGTAAGTCCCTTCCGTTCCCGGACAGCCCGGATTTTTTCTCCAAACCAGTACCGCATAAACCGCCTTTAGTAAAACTGTATTAGCTGTAGTATAATTAAACATTTGATTGTTGTCAACGGGACGAATTATCATGACCGGGAAATGAAATAGTTTAAGGAACCGCTGATTAAACCGGTCGCAATATGCGACCAATCAGCGGCTACTTAGCGGTTAAAAGGCCCGGATGGCCCGCACATCGTCAGCATTGTCCTTTTCGACCAAGAAGAGGTCGCCGCTACTGCCGTCGAAAAACTTCTCCCATACATATTCGGCATCGCTCTGCGAAGAGGACAAGAAATAACCATCAAACATTTCCGGTAAGAATACCATTTGTTTATACATCTCATTCAATTCTCCAAGGCTGGGCAGGTACCAGTCGTCTTTTCCCCCGGTATTCAATGCATCGCAAAACTGCGCAGCGGTTCCTGTAATGCCTTTCCTTTCCATATGCTCTACTATCAACAGCGTATCTTTTCTTCCATTCCCTATCCAACTTGCTTCTTCATTTATAGATTCTGCAAATGTTGTTATCTCATCCACCAGCGTGCCCTCATCTCCCCACCAGGTAAATGTTTTCTGATTATCCGGTACGGCTTCAAGGTAGTGGCAAGTTCCTTTGCCCTCCACGGTAAAGCCTGTTTCGCTTACGTAAAAGATAATCCCCCCGGCGGGGCCGGTATCACCTATATTGTAATTGTAGGGTTCAGACGGCGTTGTACCGTTATCGCAGGCAAATAACACCATTGCCAGGACAATTATAACGAAAACTGCGGGAAATCCTTTGCATTTTTTCTTCATGGCATGCTCCTTTTACAGCATTTCTTCTATGCTACGAGTACAGCTATTGTTTTTTTCTCATAGCTGCACCCCCGGTTGTTGTCCGTCTTATGTAATTCACTCCAAAGCTGTTACCACTAACGGCTATTATTTTACCCTTCAGGGTTGAATAAAGCAGGATAAACCGCCCCGGGACATTAATCCGGACTTCCGGACAACGGAACCTTTTTTAAACCCCGGGTGGTTTTGCCCCCCAATAGCTGAGGGATTTAGGGTTTAAAAAGCCCGGATGGCGCGGACGGAATGTCCGGGGCCTCTGGTGCCGGTGTACGGAAAACCATTGCGGAAGAACCGATGCCGCACGCTGCTGCCCGCGTACTGCGATGAAGTCCAGTATTATCCGGAAGCCTGGATTGCTTTATCCCCCGGGGCTGCCGCTGTAATGGTTCCGGTGTTTTTACGTTTCCTCCGCACCTGGTAATCCCGGCAGCGTAAACCGGTGATCCCGCCGGCATCCATGCTATTGGTTCTGCAGCTTTCCGTCCAGGCCAAGGGTGTAACCGGGAGCATCCAGTTCAAACCTGTTCTTCAGGGCTTCGGTCATTTTGCCGTCCGGAAGGGATGAAGTATTAATTACAGTATCCCCCGCCGTAGAAGGACTTTCGGGTTTAATCTTTGCAATGAAATCTGATCCTGGAGTAAAACTTCCAACTGTTATAGCTCTAACTATTCCCAGATATTTACGAAGGTATATAACATTATTTGTATCAACCCTTGCTTTTCCTCTCATGGTAAAGGAATTGGTACCGTCATCTTTTACATAAACACCGCCGCCCTCTTGTCCGGCGCTGTTGGAGCTTATAGTCCCTCCTTCCATGGTAAAAGTTCCCCCATCTACATACACGCCGCCGCCATTATCTTTGACATTATTGGATTTTATAGTTCCGCCCTTCATGGTTAGTATTCCGTTGTTTGTAATGGAAATTCCCCCGCCCAGGCTGGTGGTGATGGTACTGGAATCTTTCCCGTTATTTTCAATAACCGCATTTCCGCTCAAAACCATGTTTGCAATACCGGTGCCATAACCTGCTATATATACGCCGCCGCCGTGTCTGCTGCCGGCGGTCCAGTTGTCTGATATTGTCCCGCCGCTCATTTCAAAATTAGTCCGGGTGTCAATTTTGGCATATACAAGAACACCCCCGCCGCCGCCGTTGTTGTTGGTATTGGTATCGGAAGCCGTATTGTAACGTATCTCTCCGCCGGTCATGACAAACCGGGCGCCATAACCTGATTGGGGGCTAATCTCTTTCCCGTCGGCTACGGCAACCCCGCCGCCGCCGAAGGTTACAGACTTAGCTTCATTATTTATTATGGAACCGCCGGATATGTAAAAAAGGCCGTAGTCCCTGACATAGACACCGCCGCCGCTGATTTCAGCGGTATTGGACTTTATATAACCGCCAGACATATTAAAAATGCCCCTGCCCACAAAAACCCCGCCCCCGTCGCCTGATACGCTGCCGGTAGTCTTATTCCATACGATATCACCACGGATCATTTCAAATACGGCGCGGTCTCCGTTAACATGGATTCCGCCGCCCTGTCTGGAAGCCGTATTGCCAACGCCTCCGGTGTCTCCTATTGTCCCGCCGCTTATCCGCAGGGTGCCTGATTTGAGGTATATACCGCCGCCGCCGCTGTCGTTACCGGTTCCGTAGGCTGTATTTTTAGCAATTACCGTCCCATCGTTTATCCGGCAGGTTCCGCCGCCGTCAATATATATACCGCCGCCGCTGTCCCCGGCGGTATTGTCAAGAATGTTTACACCGTTTCCCAGGATAAGTTCGCCGGTCCCTTCGTAGTAAATACCGCCGCCGTTCTTCCCGGTGATATTTCCATTTTTAATGGTCAGTCCTTCTATGGTCAGGACCCCATCGTACTCAATATAAAAGCCGCGAAGGTTTGTAGCGGATGCATCAATCATTTTGCCATTCCCGAGGATGGTGAGTTTTGGTCCTGAAAATCCTTTTATCGATTCAAAACTGTCAGTATCAATGTTATTAGGGTTGACCGATGATTTATCCGATGAATTTCCCTTATTCAGATCCCCCATCAACACTATCTTGGGATTTTCCATGCCCACGATATATTCCAGCGCCTTTTCTATAGTGGCAAGCGGCAGGTTGCTGTAAAACCCGTTATTAGTGTCGGCGGCGCCGGGCCCCCCAACATATACCGTGGATAAATCTTCATCATCATATCCCGGGGTGCAGGCTGGGTCACTGGCTTGACCCAGCTCATTAAAAAGAATGATCTGAAACTGGGCGCAGGGTACGGCTGTCTCCAAATGGGAGAAATTGGAATTTTCAGTTGCAACAGGCATTTTAGCCTGGAAGGTTCCGCCCTCGTTCTTGCCAAAAAAATCCAAAACACCGGGGTTGCCATTGGTTGCTTCCCATACTGTATTGTTACGGATGTAGGTCCTGGTATAAGCCGAACGGGGAATAGTACCACTGCGGATTTGCCTGAAATTAATTTGCATTGAGGTAACATTTTTATAATCATCCAGGTTCTTACAATCATCAACAGTCCAGGAAGCAACCAGTCCTTCGCCGTCAATAAACGCAACAGGAACAGGAGAAATTGTCGGGGTGACGGGTTTAATATTACAATGGATTAATGGCGTATCCATGGATCCAAAATTCCTATTTGCCCCGCCCCTTTCGCTTATTTCAGCCCGGAATAGGTATTTTTCCTTAATATTGGCATCTTTAATACCCAGGTAAAACTTGTCGGGAGCGGCGGAATAATTATATTCCAGGGTATAGGTACCATCACCATCGCTGCGGGGGGACGCATCCAAACTCAGCAGAGGTTCGGTGTCCCAGCGGGCATCGGGAAAATTATATTTATATATTTTTATATCCAAATTGATTTTTTTGGGGTTCCACATGGAAAACACCAGGACACTCTCCGCAGCGCCGGGAAGGATAATGTGATCCGCCATCCCGGTACTTTTAACATCGCTGCTTCCGCTGAATTCAACTTTATGCAGTCCCGCCTCATTGGCATACTTATTAATATACTCCGGTACTGATGAATTAAAAAATTGACAGCCCGTAAATAACATTGATACAAAACCCAATAGGATGAAAAATAAGACCGAAAAGCCTGGCCTGTATATCCTTTTCTTTCTGCGGCTATCTTCATTACTATAAAATAAAGATAAAAGAAAATGATACATACTTTACCTCATATTAGATAATATATCACAAAAACAATGATAAAAAACCCGGCACAGTACGATTCTATTTACTTTTTATTCGCAGGTGGGTTTAACACCTTCCGCACGCTCCCGGGTGCGAGGCTTTGGGGCGGGGTATGTTGATTATTCCAAAGCAGGAAGGAAATGAAGAAATGGGTACTTTTTGTGCTGTAAGCGGGGTTATAGGGGGAAGTACAAAAGCGCCGGCGGGCGGGACCTGCCTGCCCCGGAATATCATGTGAGGCAATTACGCCGGCTAAACCGGAAAAAAACGGGGTACCAGGGCATACGGGGGCTCCATTTTTTCAGTCGCGGTGTCCCCCACCAGAGGGTGGCCGGCCACGCGGAGTAACCACAACCCGCATTTCCCGCCAAAAGCAGACAAAAAAAAAATCTGACCCGA
>JAVBPH010000015.1:0-13237 GCA_031549725.1 Treponemataceae bacterium | reverse complement strand
GCTTTTTCAAAATGTCAAATTTTGAAAAAGCAACCTTAGATGTAAGTGCAGAAAGAATACTATTTTATTTATGGGTAAGGAAATAGCATTCTTTCTGCAAAAGCCTTTTTCAAAACTAACCGAGTTTTGAAAAAGGCTCTTCATATTCTTTTTTCTCTCTTAGAAGAAGAAGGAATTACAGCCTGGATACATTGTTGCGTTATTGAACCCGGTTCTGATATGCTTTGGCCGTTGGAGGAGATAAAATGATCAGTATTAAAGATATAGCAAAACAGCTTGGCGTTTCTCCTTCCACCATTTCCAGGGTGGTGAACGGCAAAAAATATGTGAATCCTGAAAAAAGAAAGCAGGTTCTGAAATTAATAGAAGAAACCGGGTATGTCCCAAACAAGGCAGCCCGGAGTATGGTTCTCCAGCGGAGTTTCACCGTGGGTATCGTTATCCATGATACCTTTAATATGTTTCAGCGGCAGCTTTTCTCAATTATTGAAAGATACCTGGAATCCTTCGGGTACCATACCCTGGTTTTTTTTGTCAAATTTGACGGGTCCAGCGAGGAGATATTTTTTAACAGGCTTAAGTCGGAACAGCTCGACGGGATTATCATGATCCATGAGGTGAAGCACCCGGGATTTTTTGCTTATATCCGGGGTTCAAAAATTCCCCTGGTATCCGCCACCTTTGAGACCGACGGGGTTCCTTCAATTCATGTGGATGAGGAAGCCGCCGCCATGGAAGCGGTGAACCATCTGCTGAAACTAGGGCATACCCATATCCATATGATCAGCGGCACCGATCCAACTTTTGCGGTTCAGCGGGTGAACGGTTATTATAAAGCCCTGGAACAAGCGGGAATTCCCAGGGATGAACGCCGGGTGGTGACGGTCCCTTCCTATACTGCCGAGTCAGGTATGTACGGTATGAGGGAACTCCTTCTGAGGGACCGGAATTTTACCGCGGTATTTGCTGCTACGGATGAACTGGCCATAGGAGCCATCCGGGCACTCCAGGATGAGGGCATCCGGGTCCCGGAGGATGTATCCGTGGTCGGATTTGACGATATCGATATTTCCAATTATTTTGTTCCCCGGCTGACCACTATCAGGCAGCCTATCCAGGAAATAGGCGAACGGACAGCCCTGGCTCTGCATCATTTAATCAGCAATCCCCATGCAAACGAGGGAAATGCGGTTTTGGGCTATAAACTGATTGTCCGGGAATCCACCCGGGGAAGGTGATGGTAAAACCTGGGGGATATTCCCCCAGGCTCTGGTTAAAACTTACAAAGGAACCTCAGTAAAGGTATATTTACTTGTTTCATTTTCTTCATTTACAAACCCCAACTGGCCGGAACTATTACTGCCCGTGGCACAGAGCGTTCCATCATCTTTGAGCAGCAGGGTATGGGTAAATCCCGGGTACACAGCTTTTATATCACTCCCGTTAATAGGAACCTGCGTAAAGGTAAATATATCACAGGCACTTCCCATTCCCAGCTTACCGTTAGTATCAACCCCCGTGGCCCAGAGGGTTCCATTGTTTTTAAGAATCATGGTATGGCCATAACCGGTATACACGTCCTTTATATTGTAACCTTCAGGAACAGAAGTAAAGCTAGTTTGATTGTTTGTGGTATCCCCAAGTCCTATTTGACCATAGAAATTGGCACCTGCAGCCACAAGGGTTTCATTATTTTTGAGTATCAGGGTGTGGTGACCGGCGGCATATACAGCTTTTATACTGGACCCATCGAATGGAACCTGGATAAAGGATGTTTGATTTCCGGTATACCCCAGCCCCAGTTGGCCATAATCATTACGCCCTACTGCCCAGAGGGTGTTATTATTTTTGAGCACCAGGGTATGGTCCGCACCTACATATACACCCTTTACTTCGGACTCAATAATGGGAACCGGGACAAAGGTAGTTTTATTTGTTGTATTCGCCAGTCCCAACTGGCCCTCGGCATTACGCCCTGTACCATAGAAAGTTCCATCATTTGTTACTATTAATGTATGGGTCCATCCTGGATACACAGCTTTTACACCGGAAACACCGGGAACCTGGGTAAAAACTGTTACAGTTCTTGTGGCTCCCATTCCTAACTGTCCTTGATCATTGGATCCTGCAACCCAGAGGGTTCCATTAGTTTTGATTGCCAGGGTCTGGTCATTGGATGCATATACGGCCTTTACGTTGGAAATATCAGGGACTTGGGTAATGGAATTGGCACTTGCAGTATTCGGCAGTCCCAACTGGCCGGAACCGTTAGCTCCTGAGGCCCAAAGAGTCCCGTCATCCATCAATATAAAGGTATGGCTGCCCCCTGCGCTGACGGACAGGATTTTTGCTTTTTCTCCATCCTCACCACCGCCTGAACCGGAATCATCATCTTCCCCTGGACTGATGGGAGTTTCTCCGGGATTTGCCGGACTTGTACCGGAACTTGCCGGATTCGAACATGCCGGAGTAAATAACAAGAACAATATACATACAGTTAACGGCAGGAAAAAAGTCTTTTTCATAGCAATATCCTTATCTGGTGTTTTTAAAAGAATTCACAATGATGCATTATGCAATATATCACGGAAAATGAAAATATCCATAAAAACATGGTTTATTTGACAAATTTTGTCATGTATGATGATTTTAAGCTTTATCCGGGATTATAAAATGGATCGCGGAATAGAATTTATAGGGAAGAATAATTTTTATAATATGAATGGAATCTTTATGCTTCGCTGCCGATTCCGGAACTGCTTCTTGTTCATTATGGACTTATTATTGCGGCCGCTATTGTGATATGTACCATGGTTGATAAGAAAGCTAAAGAAATATCCGGCGGCGGTTATTCACCGGGAAATCAGGCGGTATGAGAGAACATTATTTCTGACAGCGGCAGGTGCTGCTGCTGGTTTTGTGGTGTTTCATATGTTCCATACAACAATTACATCACTCAGCAATCACTGTCCCCAATTCCTTTCCCCAGAATGCTGCCAGCTCCTCCGCCTTCCGGGTGATCCGTTTCCGGGAGGCTGCGCTGATAATTCCAAAAGGAAAGACCTGGAGATCCATCTGCTTTCCCTTCATGATGTGCCGCCATGTGCCCAGGGCTTTGGTTCCTTCCAGAACCACCGCCTCCACCCGGGCGGAGCTTTGCCAGACCGCTTTCTGATGTTCCTCCGGAACAATCCAATCCTTGCGGCGGTAGGATACAAAGAGCGGATCAAACTTGCCCAGAAGGAACAGTTTATTATCCCTGGCTTTTCCTGACGGAGGAATATTCCCCAGAGAAAAATACTCCGTATTATCAAAGGTCCGGACTTCAAGTTTGTTCCGGATCCGGTCCAGAATTTTTTTTGAAAGACCCGCGGGGAGTCCCGCCCAATGGCGGAAATCCTCCAGGCTCGCCGGTCCGTAGAATTCAAAATACCGGGACATGAGTTGTTCCGCTGCGGGCAGTTCCTGGTTTTCATCCTTTTCCCAGCGGCGGTCCCGGATCTTCCGGTGGGAGACAAAGGTTTTAATAGAAGGTTTTTCGGGCAGGCCGAAAAATAGACCGGTGACACAGCAGTGGCGGATCAGGGCATAGTCGAAGTAATCATTTTCCGTCAGGAGATGCTCCACCCGGGGGATGGCCATTTCCAGAAGGTCCTTTTTGGAAATACTGTTCCGCTCCTGGCATTCCCGGCCCAGCTGCTTCATGATGCCGTCAAACTCTGCCGGAAATAATTCCCGGTATTTTTTTCCGTAGAACCGGTTATGGTACACGTGACAGATCGTGTCCCAGTCTTCCTTGATGTACATGTGGAGGGTATGCCGCTGTCCCCAGAGGTTGAGGATGCGGTGGTTCCGGTACAGTTCCGCCAGGTCATGTACCGAGGGCGCCGGGGCACACCGGTTACGGATGGAGATTTCTGCAAACTGCTGGAACTGGGACTGGATGCCTCCCAGATTCCGGATACAGTCCTGGGGAGAAGTGAAGGGGGCGGGGAGCCCGTTCCGGAACAATCGTTCCGCCGCAAGGTCTTTAATATTCATGGTATTGATTTTCATATCATAATGATAATACAGTATCCACCCGGCGGTGACATCCAGGGAGGGACTATTCCCCGAACTTATCCGGCACTATAATATAATAAGAATAAGCATAAGCAGGAGGCGGCGGAACATGGCACTGTCCCAGAAGACGCTGGAATTTCTTTTCCGCAACCGGATGGAAGACAGCCGGGAGTGGTTTAATGAACACCGGGAGGATTACCGGGAGTATGTCCTGGGGCCCCTGGCCAGGCTGGTGGAAGATCTGGCCCCGGGGATGCTGAAAATTGATCCCCAGTTTATTACTGAACCCAAGGTGGACCGGTGCATCTCCCGGATATACCGGGATGTCCGTTTTTCCAGGGACAAATCCCTGTACCGGGAAAACTGCTGGGTTATTTTTATCCGGGACAAGAAACTCTACAATGGGCTTCCGGCTTTTTATTTTGAGGTGGATCCCGCCCAGTTTGCCTACGGGATGGGATACTACCAGGCGTCCAGTGCATCCATGCAGTCTATCCGCAACCTTATCCTCGCCGGGACTCCGGCTTTTAAACAATCCCTAAAAGCCTATAAAAATCAGGATATCTTCCGCATCGAAGGGGAATGTTACAAGCGGTCCAAATATCCGGATCAGCCGGAGGAACTCCGGGAATGGCTGGACCGGAAGAGCCTTTCTTTCAATGCTTCAAACGTCAATAAAAAAATTCTCTTTTCCGATTCTTTGGGGGACTTCCTTCTGGAGGGATTCAGGAAACTGGCCCCGGTATATCATTTTTTATTAACCGCCGAGGACAGAAAAGAAAACTGAAACAGGAGATACGGAACAGCCATAACCGGAATTTCTATGCCGGATTGTGAAAAGGTCGGAACCGGAATACGGCAGCAGTCTTAAGGGGATCACAGATCATTCAGGTGATTTCTCATAAATTCTACCACCTCCAGGACGCTGTCCTCCGCCTGGGCCAGAACGCCAACGTTGTCCAGGAATGCATGGATCATCCCTTTGTAGACAATTGTTTTTACCGGTACCCCTGCCCGGTACAATTTTTTGCCGAAGGCCCTGCACTCCGCAAAAAGAAAATCGTATTCACCGAAAATAATGATTGTGGGGGGCATTCCCTGAAGATCCGCCCAGTAAGGTGAAAGGTAGGGGCCGGAGGTTTCATCGGTTCCCAGGATCAGTCCCATATCGGTCTGGCCCATCCATTCCAGCATGCCGAAAACAATATGTTCGTATTTTTTTTCCACATGGTAATTCTGTTTTCCCGGATTAAAATATTCATCCACCTTGCCGGTCATGTTCACCGTAGGGTAGTAAAGGGCCTGGGCCTTAACCATGTGTGTCCCGTTTTCCCGGTCCTTTTGGATACAGTACAAGGCCATGTTTCCTCCGGCACTGTCTCCGGATACGAAAATTTTATTTTTATCCCCGCCGTATGGTTCAATGTTTTCATAAATCCACCGAAGCCCGGCAAAACAGTCGGTATGGCCCGCCGGATAAGGATTTTCCGGGGCAAGGCGGTAGTCAATTGCAACGGCTATGCAGGGATAGGATTCTGCAAAGAGTTTGCATGCCTCCAGGATTACCCGGGATGATCCCGCAAAAAATCCTCCGCCGTGCATGTAATAAAGGACAGGCAATTTTCTGCTCTGACATTCTCTGGGAAGAATGATTTTCACAGGTACATCCGTACCATCATGTTTAAAGGTCAATTCCCTGACCTGGGTATCTTTTCTGGTAATGGGTTTGCTTTTAATGCCATTAAAAGTTTTTCTTAAGGGCCGGATCGATTTTAAGGGACTTGCATTTTTGGGAAATGGAATGAGTCCTGCCAGCAGCATGGGAATATGAAGACTCCTGTAAACCCGCTGGTCCAGGACATGATCCTTTTCACAGTCGGGGATTCGTTTATAGGTTATTTCCTGACCATCTTCGGTGATGGTGTATTGGTGATTTCTTAAATTATCCAGGAATTCCTCGGGATATCTTTTTGTCATAGGTAACCTCTGTACATTGTTTTTTATCTTTCAGTTCATATAACTTTTCAGTTTTTTATGGACGTCCGCGGATAACCTCAGCGGATATAGTTTATGCCAGTCATCTCCCTCTGGGGAATAACGTTTTTATTATTGCCTTTATAACCGAGAGCCACGGATACCATGGGTTCAAAACCTTCCGGAATTTCCAGGGCCTTCTGTAATAGTTTCCCCTTTTCTACATTGAAGGCAAAAATCGAAAAATGAATCCAGCATGAACCGATATCAATAGATTCGGCGGCGATCAGCATGTTTTCTGCTGCCGCTGCGCAGTCATAGGACGATCCGGGAAAACCCAGAGATCCTGAAATAAGCGCCACCGTTGGGGCTCCGTAAAAGCAGTTAAAATCGCTCTGGGTTCCCAGCTGTTTCAGCCCCGGCAGTTCCATGGTAATAACCGCATCCTTGGCTTCCTGGTTAATGCGCTCTATCATCCTTTTGTTCTGTATAACCGTAAAAATCCTGGAATCCTTATCTCCATAGGGAGCGTAAATCCCTGCTTTCAGTATAGCCTGGAGTTCATTCTCTTTAATCTGGGTCGGCAGAAAGTCCCTGGTACTGCGCCGTCTGTTGATAATATTCAGTGTTGCATTCATGCATTGCCCCTTTTGATCATTATAATAGAAAAGGATTGAAAAAGAAATATATTATCTATAATAACCAACTCCAGATAAAAATTGCTGAAAGAATAATCATATGATCAAATAAGGATGATAGGGTTGATGGCTTGCATGAAAATTTGTTGGATTCGAAATGTCCATGCCGTATTATTCACATACGGGTATATTAAAACGATTGATAAAAATGAAAAGGACCTGCGGCGGCAGGTCCTCGGGACTTCCTGGATTCAGGCGTTTTTTCCGCAGCAATGTTTGTATTTTCTGCCGCTGCCGCAGGGACAGGGATCGTTCCTGCCGACCTTTGGACTTTCCCTGACAATAGTTTTGGGAACTATCTGGCCTTTATCATACAGCCAGGTATCGTTGATCTTTTTAAAACCGGCTATTTCGTGGTGTTTATCCTTGAATCCGCCGGATGTATATTCCGCTATAAATTCCACGGTCCCTTCCTTATCCGATGGACCGCCTTTGCTGGTACTGATTATTTTAAGCCCCAGCCATTCGGATTTTTCCGACCAGTCCCTGGTTTGTTTTACATCGATGCCGTGATCTTCATCTTTTATGCAGGTATCTACAATGTAATCAACGGCGTGGACCGCATAAGCGGTATAACGGCTCCGCATGAGGGCTTCTGCGGTGGGAGCCTTCGCCTTGCCTGAAATAAATGGCTCGCAGCATTCGGAATAACTGCGGCCTGAACCGCAGGGGCATGTCTTCATGATAGGATACTCCTTGCCCCATATTATTACTGAAAAGATGATAACGAGGCAAGGGATGGCAATTATTATGATGGGAAAATAATCTATCCGGAATTACCGCATTCCATGTTACACGGATATGCTTTTTACGTTTGTGCTTGTTAATTATCCATAAATAAATTACCATCTCACCATGACTAATAAGCAGAAGGGTTTGGCTGCAATCATAGCCTGTGTTCTTTTCTGGGGATTTTCTTTTATTTCTATAAAAGTTTCTGTGGCCGTGTTTCCTCCCATGACTTTGGGGATGGTCAGGTTTGCCATTGCCCTGGTATTTCTTTACTTCATGAAACTGAAATTAGCCCCCAAGGAAAGGCTGGTAATTAGGGATATTCCCTGGCTTTTTGGGGCGGCAATCACCGGGGTAACCCTTTATTTTTATTTTGAGAATACGGGCATCTCCATGGTAACCGCTTCTGAAGCCTCGATTATTGTGGCGGCGGTACCGGTGCTGACCATGGTGGCCGAATATATTGGTGACTCGATTGGGTATCACCGGGCAAAGAAAAAAGCAGCTGATAATCCTGACGCAGCGGTCCCCCAAAAAACAACCCTCACCGCCCGAAGGTGGATAGGCGCCGGGGTATCGGTGATTGGCGTTTGGTTTGTGGTGGGGGCATCCCTGGCTATTTCCGGCAGTATTGCGGGGTATCTGTATATGCTGGGTTCCGCAATCAGCTGGGTTTTCTATTCCTTTTTAACGAGAAAGTTATTTTCCACACGGTCGAGAATTTACATTGTCTTCTGGCAGTCCTTTTTTGGTTTTATCGGATTTATCCCCTTTGCCCTGATGGAAATGTCCCGGTGGGGAAGGCCGGCACCGGTAGTATGGATGCATGTTGTTTTTTTGGGTATCTGCTGCTCGGCCCTGGCTTATTGGCTGTACGCCATGTCCATGGATTATCTGGGGGTTAGTATTGCATCGGTGTTTATTAATCTTATCCCTGTGGTTACTGTTATTTTCGGATTTTTTCTGCTGGGGGACAGGCTCAGCCTGTTCCAGTGGATCGGTGCGGGGCTGGTTATTGCCGGGGTATACCTGGCAATGATAGAGGGAAAAAGAAAATCCAGGGTACAGTGATTTTTACTAGAAGCCTTTCATAAATACTTTTTTCTTCTTGGATCCCTTGGGAATTTCAGTGACCGGAGGTTCCCGGTGGTTGAGGCTCCCGAAACCACCGGTGAGGGAAGATATGCTTTGGCAAACTATTTATGAAATGAGTTATGGTAAAAGGAGAATGCAATAACCGGCAACAGGCTTATATTCTCATTACCAGTTAAGCTCAAATCCATAATTGAAATAAAAATCGTTGGCTTTCCCGTCATTCATATTGGATATTTTCCAGGCTCCCCATATATTAGGAGTAAGTTTTAAGGGCGCTGCCTTTATTGGGACCATGGAAAACTCAAATCCCAGGCGCAGTATCAGTGACTGGGCCAGCAGCAGATCCTGATACACCGGGGTTCCCTCCGCATCGGGTATTCCCTGTCCGTCGTACATAACACCCCGGTATGCCAAAGTGCCGAAAATCCGGTTGAAATAGATATGGGAAAGATTCCTCTGCAGCTCAAAGGCAAACAGTTTTACCTCAGCCTCGGCTCCGGCAATCCATTCTGTTTCCAGTCCGTCGGGGCTGGGATATTCAATGGATGCCAGATTCTGGAAATAGGAATTGTAATACCGGCTGTTTCCCTGGAGATCCATACCGCTTTCATCCCAGGCACCGTAGAACTGGAAACGCAGGGGAAATATTTTTTCCAGAGCAATCCCCGCGGTGGCATCGGCCCTTGGCTGGAAAAAAGTAAAGGGGGTTCTGCCGTAGAGATTGATATTAGCACCGGTACCAAAAAGCTGCCAGTCATAGCGGTACAGGCTGGATAATGCAACCCCCAGGACTCCGGAGAATACCGGTTCATCGTAGGACCAGGCATATGCGCTGGTATCATCGAAGGGATTATCCGCATACATGGAAAAAGCCAGTCCATTTGAAATACTGAAATAGTTGCGCTCATTTCCCATGCCCCTGGTAAACGTACTGGAGATTGAAGCCTGGGTCTTACGGTAGGAATCGCTGCCGGTCACGGTGTTAACCCCGTCTTCAAAGGAAATGTTCAGCGGAAGCCCCAGGAAATAATTGTACCACTGAATATTAATATCCGCCATTTTAGCTTCCCAGTCACCCAGGACTGATAAGAAAATGATGTTGTTTTCCGCGGGGTCCATCATGATGGACATTACCCCCAATCCGTCCAGGCTGATAAATGATTCGGTGGTCCGGATAAGCGGTAAGGGAAACCATAAACTGAGAGGGTTCATGTATTTTAAACCGAAATAGGGTTTACCCGCGGGTATGTTATCATTTGTCCCGTCGTTTTTTTCTGATGGAAGATCAGGGGGAATATTTTTATCCTCCGGCACAAGTCTTACCCCGGTTTCTGCTCCGGATAGCATCCGAATGGTTTCGGGAAACCGCATGAGCTTATCCTGGGTGGAGAAGTATCCCCTGTAATAAATAGTGCCATCAACATGAACAGGAAAAAATACCCCTCCGGAAAAATCCGCCGAATTGAATACCGCATTCATAACAGAATCTTCATTTCTGAATTGGGAAATATCAATAATGCCCAATTTGTACATCCTGTCATCGTGGTTATAAACAAACATTACCTTGCCGTTTGATACCCTAAGATTACGGATGTATTTCCACCGTTGGGTATCATCTTCCAGATCGCTTTTCAGGGTGTATTCTTTTTTTGTTTCATAATTAAACATGGCCAGTTCCCGGACTCCGCTGGCAGCCCGGACATAGATTATCCATGCATCATTAATCGCATGGGGTGTAGTGTACATCAGTTCCTCGTTCCCATGAAGAAGAATTTCTTCTTCCCCTGAAAAGGACCTGTAGACAATATTGTTGTTGTGCCGGTCCGAACTTATACCAATAACCCCTTCCCGGAAGTACTGTCCCCGGTAAAGGCTTTCCCATTCTCTGCCGGTTTTCCAGCCGTTGGAAGCATTGTATTCGGTTACCACCGCGGTGGCCAGGGATTCCTTATAACGGTAACTTGAAAGAAGCAGGGTTTTCCCGTCCGGTGAAACCCCCATGTCATAGACCACCGAATCCATGGCCATGACCTTTTCAATCTTTTCCGTTTTTGGATTGTACCGCAGCAGTTCCCGGTCAAGATGGTTCCCGAAATATACTTCTTCCCCGGAGGATGCCAGCACATTGATAAAAGGCCGTTTCGATTTGAAGGGAATATCCCGGGGGTTTTCCGTTATTTTATCCAGAGCCAGGGAATTCAGAAAATCAGTCCAGGCTTCCATAAATGAAATACCGTATACATCCTTAAACAGGCGGTACATTCCTGAGTTGTATACATTAAAAGAAAAACGGAATCCCCTTCCCATGGCCTGCCAGAATGATGCATATTTTTCCATGCCATAGATTTGCTGCAGATAAGCCGAAAAAAGACCGCCGTATTCATAGTATGCCGCCTGGGTTGGGGGCAGGTCATAAATTCTTGAAAGCTGAAGGGGCGTCATGGTTTTGTTTTCATATATTGCCTGGCGGACTTCCTCTTTTATAAGAGGGTCATTTGCCCGGCCAAACCCGCCGAGACTTTCAAAACTGACCGTAACCCCCTCGGTCATAAACTGGGGGGTGTTCAAACTTGTGGGCATCACCCAGCCTCCAAAAATACGGTAGACCGTTTCGAAAAAGGGACTTCTTGAACTCAGGGAGAAAGCATGGGTAAGTTCATGGAAAAAAAGACTGCGCAGGGAATTCTCATAGCTGGTCCATTCCAGGTCCATGGGAGTATCAAACAATACAATATGAGGATAGGGAACCGAATTCATGTATCCATTAAACTGGTCCGTGTCCGGGGTAATAACCACGGGAATCCTTTTATGGAGATTGATCCCCAGGAGAATATTAATTTCTTCATATACTTCATCGGCGAAGCCCGCCAGGGTATGGGCTGTCACTTCCGATTCCTTGGGAAATATAATATCAAAATGTTCTGTCTTAATGGTCCGCAAAAAACGGAAGGGTTTAAAATTCTCGGTATAAACAGAGTGAACCTGAAAAAATAAAATGGCGAAGATAACAATAACTGCAGCTTTATGGTACGAGTATTTCATTTGGTAAATCCCTGACCTCTTTTTCGTTTTAGGGTATACTTCAACTGATACATTCAGTATACAATATATGCGGAAAAGATTCCGCTGTTTTTTTATTTCCGGTCTGATCCGCCGGAATTATATATTACACCGTTGATTCGGGATATTTTAATTTCTCCGGAGGAATAAGTGAAGGATAAAAGCCGCATATTTTCAGTTATGTTATTTTTTGCATATATCCTGCATTATGGTGCATGCGTTAAGACAGAAGTACATTCGGTTTCTGTTCCGGAGGAACAACCGGCAATTCCTGGGGATGATGAACCGGTTCCAGACAACTTTTTCGGCTCTTCCGGGAATATAGTGGAAAACAAGAAAAAGCGGTAAAATGTAACGCATGGAAAAGAAAGATCCGCTATGCCAATTATACCAAGATATCATCGGGGTGAATGCGCCTTGGTTTGTAACTGCGGTAGTAAAGGATGAAGTAGAAAGAAAAATAACGGTACTGATAGAGCATGATCCCACGAAGGTATTAGCCTGTCCGATGTGCGCCCGCAGCACAAAACTCTATGATCATCGGGTGAGGATATTGAGATATCTAGACACCTGCCAGTATGAAACATTTCTTGAAGTACATGTGCCGAGAGTGAGATGCCAAAAAGATGGAGTAAAACAGATAGCTATTCCCTTTGCAGAAAAGCATTCACGGTTCACAAGCCGCTTTGAGCGGGCAGTCATTACCTGGCTGCAGAGCAGTCCCCTGTCGACGGTGGCGGAAAACTTTGGCTTGAGCTGGGACGAGGTAGACGGAATCATGCAGCGAGGGGTACGCCGAGGGCTTGCCCGGCGGAAACAAGAAAAGGTCAAGCATATTGGAATAGATGAAACCTCATATCAAAAAGGGCATGAGTATGTAACGATCGTGCTGGACAAGAGCAAGCGGAGTGTCATCGATGTACTGGAAGATCGCAAGGCAGCAACGCTGGAAACGTGGCTAAAAACGCAAAAGAGCATCGATTTAGGGGGTATAGAGAGCATATCCATGGACATGTGGGACCCATACATCAAGGCGGTAAAAGCCACAATCGATGGCTGGGAAGAGAAGATCGCCTTTGACCGCTTTCATGTGAGCAAGCATCTGAATACCGCGTTGGATACGGTACGGCGCCGGGAACATCGTTCAATGATAAAAACGCTGGGGGAAAGTCCGCTGACTAAGAGCCGCTTTCAGTGGCTGGTTAATTCGAATCGTACGGATAACCGGAGAGGGAAACGAAAAGCATTTTTAACCCTATCCCGCTCTAAGTTGGAAACAGCCCGGGCGTGGAGGATCAAGGAAACTGCAAACAGTCTGTGGGACTATATATATATGAATGTGGCGAAGGAGGCCTGGAGAAAATTGTTGTATTGGATAAGTCATTGCCGGATACCCGAGATGATACAGGCAGGAAAAACAGTCAGGAACTATTTGTGGGGAATCCTCAATGCCATCCGGCTGCAGACCACGAACGGACTGCTTGAAGCAAAGAATAATTGCATTCAACGTATAAAGCGTATGGCCTGTGGATTTAGAAATCGTGATCGCTTTAGAAATGCTATCCTTTTTCACCTGGGGAATTTAGACCTTTTTCCTTCCACCTTATAGCCGGAAG
>JAVBPH010000093.1:0-12047 GCA_031549725.1 Treponemataceae bacterium | reverse complement strand
GCTTTTTCAAAATGTCAAATTTTGAAAAAGCAACCTTAGATGTACGTGCAGAAAGAATACTATTTTATTTATGGGTAAGGAAATAGCATTCTTTCTGCAAAAGCCTTTTTCAAAACTAACCGAGTTTTGAAAAAGGCTCATAATCAATAATGAAAACGCAGTTTAAACAGGGTTTTATAGGATTCCCCCGGTTTCAGGGAAACCTGTTTCACCGGCATAATACAGGTTGACTGGTACTGGTCGGTTATTTCACCGTTTATTCTGCAGCGGGTCCGGATGGGGAAAATCCACATAGCCGAAGGGCTGTCCGAAGTAAGGTTGATGACCACCTCATTTTTTATATCCTGAAGTTCCAGTCCCAGGACATCATGCAAATTTCCCTGATCAAGGGAGACGGGAGCTTTTTCATTGTCCCCCAGGGTAAAAATCCGCTGGAATTTTTCCGTTTCCCCCGGGAAGGACAGGTCAATTTCCGGGATAAACTGAAAGGATGTTTCCGCTTCACCCTGGTTGGTTATGATGTAAGAAATATTGATGGAATCTTTTTTCAGGTGATAATACTTTTCTATTTCAATATTTCCGTAGGGAACATTCTGGTTTGTATCCAGCTTAAACCGGGCCTCCTGGTGGAGCCGGTCCATTTCCAGGGGATTATACGGTTCAGCGGCACAAAAACGGCTTTGGCCGAAATCAGCATTCCGGGCATCCTGGAAGGTGATGTTTTGGGGAACCAGCCTGTCCAGGAAAGCGGAACGCCGGTAACCGTCTTCTATACCCTCATCATTAAGGTAGGATTCCCGCCGCCGGGAAAAGGTATCCAGGTAGTTCCACGCCTTGGGAAGATAATCCAGTTCAAATATGCCGGCGCCGGGACTCTTCACATAGCAGTTAATCTGCTTATCCTGGAAAAGGTATTCCGGCTCCCCGTCCAGGTCAAAATCAAACACCGCCAGGGAGGGAATAAAATCGCCCTTCTCCCGGGTAATTTTTTCCGCTTCCAGGAGGGATCTGTACACGGCCTTCCGGATGCTGCTGCGGTAAATACCCCCGTCGCCGATATGGCAGATGGCATCATACCCCTGGGATTTCCACAGTTCCTCCCTGGCGGTCAGTTTCCTGGATTTGTCCCCCCGGAGCTGGCCAATCAGCATGCTGGTATACATCATTTTTGAATAAATCCCATTTGCTTCGGGATACTGAACCAGGAACTGTCTGGCCAGACCACCGGGATAAAACACCCCGGACTTGGATTTCCCTGTTTCCGGGTCCTGAAACTTTTTCCTGGACTTCCTGTCCATAGCCCAGAACATGAACCGCCGTTCCGAGGAACTGGGGAAATAGGTCTTTTCCAGGTACGACAGATTTTTCAGCAGCCTGCCGGGGCTCGTGAAGGTAATAGAATCCGACCGCCGGGAAAGTTCTTCAAAGAATTCGTGCATGGAAACTTCCGCCGCCGCGGTGTTGTTTTCACCCTGGTAAAATTGTTCCGGAAAAATTGATATGATCCGCTCATTGTTCCCTGAACCGCCGGAAATAATGGTATCCAGCACATCCCCCGCCTTATTTCCGGCAAAAGCAGCATTATATCGGCTTAAAATGGGAAAGACCGTAATAATTTTTCCCATATCTTCGGTGATGCAGGGATAATCCGCCCTTTCAATGCCCGCAAGCTGAAACTGGTCGTCATCCAGAAAAGTAAATCCCATACCGGCGGTACTTAGGGCACTGACCAGGCTCTGGTCCCAGGAAAGCCCCGGAAGCCAGCATCCCTGGGGCCGCTTGCCGAACTGTTTCCGCAAATAGGTGGTGAGCATCTCTATTTGGCCGATTTTGTCGGAAAGGGGAACCAGGGGCATCAGGGGTTCATAAAACCCGCCCCCCAGGAATTCAACCTGTTTCCGGGAAATCATATCCTCAATAATCATAAAAAATTCCGGGTGATACCGTTCTATCCAATACAGCAGGACCCCGGAATAGTGGAGCACCACGGGAATATGGGGGAATTTATAAAGGGTTGTGATAAATGGTTTGAGTTTCAAATTATAGGCATTTTCAAAATCATCATCCCAGGCCCCGTAGGGTATGTGATTGTGGGAGCCTAATATTATTTTGATATCCTGCTTCATTTTGCCAATAAACCACCAACATAAATCTTAAACTTATTAAAACCGGAACAATTTGGAAAAATAATTGGGAATTTCTAAAAACTTCAGTTTTTAGAGGATGCCAATTTTAATTATACCCATTCTATGATACTTTTTCATTCATGGGAAGTCAAAAAAAAATCTTTTTATAAGTTGGCGCGCCATGCGGGAATTATGCCCTGACCATGAGGAAAAGCGGGATTTTTCCCAGCCCTAAATCCGGCGTCGGGTCAAAAAATTTCGACCATCTGCAGGAAAAATGCGGCGGCGGCAGAAAAAACCAGGGATAACAGACCTATAGATATAAGCAGCAGCGGCGCCCCCCGCAGGGCTGCGGGCACGGCCTCAATTGAGGATCTTTTATTTATTTCCTGGACAATAGCCATGGAAATGATATATCCCAGGGTAAACCCTGCGGCCATGATTAAAGCTTCCATGAATGATCCCGCAACCCTCAGGGTAAAAAAGTTAGCCCCAAAAACCATCCCATTATAGGCCGAGAATACACTGGTATTGGCGGGGCTT
Organism: Treponemataceae bacterium; assembly: GCA_031549725.1. Classification (GTDB taxonomy): domain Bacteria; phylum Spirochaetota; class Spirochaetia; order Treponematales; family Breznakiellaceae; genus UBA937. The sequence continues at coordinate 9,378 of JAVBPH010000093.1, read as the reverse complement.
ATCCATTTCGACAACAAAACCAATAACCCCTTTTCGATAAGTGAAGAAAACAGGATGCTCAGGGGGAGCAGCAAAAGGGTTTCCAGAAAGCCAAATCCCAGGGGGATGATTATATAGGCAAAACCCAGCCAGGTAATGATAATGCTCAAAAAAAGAACCAGCCCCTGGTATAAGGAAAATCTGAGCTGGTAATGTTTCATACCAATGATATCCCTGACACCCAAACCGAACTGTACCACCAGGTTTATAGAAAGTCCTGTAAAGATAGACAAAAGTGCCGTATTATTCATTTTGATCCTCCTTTCCCATCCCCTGGCGGGAGATTAAACGCATCAGGCCTATGAGGTAGGCAACAATGATGAAGACCCCCGGGGACGCGGCAAAGACCTGGAAAGCCACCCGGTCCCGGATGGCATCGGGCAGGAGATTTACGGTCCTGTCCATGATGGGGATAGAAAGGGTCCCATACCCCAGGGGTTCCCGGATAAGGGAAACCGCAATGATAATAAGCCCCAGGGTTAATGCTTCTTTTATACCCTGGAGAATACCCTCTGCCTGGGAAAGACGTTCCACCCGTTTTACAATATTGGAACTTAAAAAAGTTACCGGGATCAGAAAAACCATAAAATACAATTCCAATGCTGAAACAGGGCTTATCAGGGTAATCAAAAGGTAAAGCAAACTGCTGATAAAGGTAACCGCCATAATCACAATCACCGTTTTAAATTTTTCGGGGATTATGGATTTGCATACCTGGATAACAAGCAGGGTAACCGCATAGATGCCAACCAGCAGCAGGGACACGGTTATGGAAAACGACAGCCGGCTGGAAGCGGAAACTATTAACGCAAGGCCTGTTAAGGACATAAGGGGGGAATTCAATCCCCACCATGGGTTGGATTTATCATACTGATTCATATGCTACTCCCCGCCCCGGATCCGTTTTTCGTTTTCCTCGATGTATCTTTTATAAACATCGAGGCTCTTTTTTTCTATCCTTCCCATGGCCTGAACCGAATGGTCATCCAGGGGGATTAAACTGTCCATTACTCCACTGGAATTTACCAGAGCCACACAGGATGCGGGAATGCTGTTGGGGTAAACGGTAATCACCACCGCCACTCCCCGGGAACCCGCCAGGGAAAAACGCTGGTAATTTTGGAAATTTTTTCCGGACCTGGTTCCTCCGGAAAGCCTGGATTCCAGACGGCGGCTTTCCTGGTTATTTATAAGAACCCGGTTAATGGTTCTGATCATCCGGGTATCCCGGAAATTCTGGGTAAAAAACCAGAGCAGCCCCCCAATCAACAGAATTCCCAGGATCCAGCCAGCCAGGATAAACACATCCTTGAACCGCTGGGAAGGGTCTTTTACATCATCCGGCATCAATTGGTCCTCCTGGTCTCATAAAAATAGTAACTTTCCAGGCCTCTCAGGAGGGGAACCAGAATATTCAGAAAGGCAATGGCAAAAAAAGCCCCATAGGGAACCATGGCCTGATACCGGAAAATAAAGGTGAAACATCCCGCAAGGACCGAAACGATCACCGCCCCAAAATTGGACTTTGGCCCGGTGGCGGGGTCCACCAACAGGATAAATGCGGTCACCACCACCCCCCCGGATAATAACCCAAAGAGCACATCCCCGTTGCCCAGGGGACCTCCAAAAGGAACTGCCCCAAAAATCCTTATAAGCAGTGCATAGATCCCCAGGTAAATTCCGGGAATCCAGAAACGGTTTATCTGGGAAGCGGTTAAAATGATACTTCCCACTAACAGCGCCAGAAGTCCCCGGTCTGCTATTATTCCTGGTCCTTTTGGAATAAAAAGGTCAATATAACCATCCGGAAGTTTTGCCCCGGCCAGCCTGAAGAAAAGGGAATTAAGCATGGAGGTAAAGGACGTATCCTGGGCGGTCCCGGTAAACCCGGCAACCTTTAATATAGTCATGGGGGATCCCTGGGGATCGGTGATATTCCTTCCCAGGGCATCATTGATAATGGCTAAGGGGGTATTCCTGAAGACTTCGCTGAATAAAAGGGGCCAGCAGCAGATAACAAAAAGCCAGCCTCCCACCGCAGGATTCATCCAGTTTGAGCCCAGGCCGCCAAAACTGTACTTTATTACCACCAGAGCAAAGGTTACCCCCACCACTACAATAAGCGGATGGATCTGGTTGGGCAGAAGCAATGTAAAAATGAGTGCCGTAACCAGGGTACTTCCATCCCTCAGGGTGTATGTTTTTGATTTAACATTGATCAGAAAATCAATAACCACCGCGGTGATTACCGCGGTTAGGGCAATCACCAGTGAAGCTCCCCGGTCGGTCAAAGCCGATTGAATGATTCCCAGAAGGGCGCAGCAGTTTACCAGCCACATCCGGATGGTGGTAGGCCGGGAAAGGTTTATCTGCGGACGCTGGGCAATAACGGTGGATTTTCCAAGCATGCTACTTCTTCCTTAACGCTAAATTCTGAATCGATATACTTAAGGGAATCCTGGACGGACAGGTTATATCACAGCAGCCGCAGCCATGGCATTCCTTTGCCCGGTTTATCACCGCATTGCTGAACCTTCCGGAATGGTTGATCTTGTACAATTCCTCAGGATCGAGCCCCACGGGACAGACGGTCCGGCATTCACCGCAGCTGATGCAGTTCCGGGGTTCGCTGCCCCGGAGCTGTTTTTCCAGGAAAGCAAAAAATGCATAGGTGGTTTTCGTAACCGGTTCATCCAGATCCACCACCACATTTCCCATAATCGGGGAACCCGTGGCAATCCGTTTCGGTTCATCGATAAATCCGCCGCATCCCGCAAATATTTCACCTATCCTGGTACCTACCCTGACCCGCATTACCTGGGGCTGTTTTACCGCGGAACCACCCACGGCCACATACCGTTCCAGAACGGGTTTTTTATATTTTACCGCATCATGGATGGCAACCAGGGTCGCCGGCCCCAGGGGGAAAATGGTACCTATTTCAACATTCTCTTTTTTTTCATAGGCCCTCAGTACCAGTTCCAGTTCCCGACGGTTGCGCTGGGGGTATTTATTTCCCACCACCACCATGTTCACCGGCAGGCCATACTGTTCCGCCTCCAAAGCAAGCTGGCTGCCCAGCTCTTCCTCTCCGTGGGATACGGCAAATACAATCCGGGCAGCCCCGGAAGCCCTGGCTGCTATGGCAGCACCCTCGGCTACCTGGGCCATTTTTTCATGGCAGAGAACCCGGTCGGCGATAAGCCAGGGATCATCAAATACACAGCGGACCACCAGGGACATGGAGCCCTTCCTGGTCCTTAGTTCATGGATAATATCATGTACCGGCCGGCCGGTACCTTCCATTTCGACAATTCCATAATTGGAAAGAATCCGGAGTATTTCGTAAAAGGAAAGGCTTTTCCAGGGAAATATCTCCTGTCTCCGGCCCAGTTTTTCAAAGGTTCCCTCCAGACGGATCACCAGGGCATCGTTCTGCCTGCCGTCGGACATCCTCCATTGAACACTCCGGATAACCCTGCCGGGCAATGTGGCATGCACATTGGCGGAACCGTTCCCGGAACCTCTGCCTATAAGCATGCCCTCGGTTACCATATCACCCACGGAAACAATTGGGTAAGCCCTGTTCCCGCTGTGCTGAATCATGGGAATAATTGAAAGGGCCGGTAAATAGGCCACCACGCTCTGTGTATTTACCGGGACTGTACTGTCTTCATAAACCATACCGCCCCGGGGAAAAGAATAAATTTTCATGCTGCAATCCGTTTATCATTATACATAGTTATTATTTTTTTTCTCCCCCTGTCTTTGACTTTTAAAAAAAAGGAAAAGGGTATCAGAAAGAGAAAACATACTACGGAAATAATATTTCCCGGAGTAAACCATCTTATACTTTGTTTTGGGGTTCCCTGGATATGGTCCGTCAGATCCTGCAGGGGGAACAAGGCCGGTCCGGCCAATTCGGGGTTTCCGGAATAATCCATACCAATACCGGTTATGAGCCGGTCATCCCCCAACTGGTATGTTTTATATTGATTTTCCTCCGGTTTTACACCCAGCGGAACAAAAGAAAAATTCCGCTGAAACCGGACATGCTCTTCGAAATCCTTTTGGGTTACCAGGCTGGTCTGGTCAAAGTCAAAATCGCTGTAGGTTTGGTTAATAAAAAACGATGAAACCAGCAGGATCATGGCGGCCAGGGTAAAGGGAACCGCGGGGATAACATTATGCAGGATGTTTTTCCCTTCCCCGGATATGGGAACCGGCAAAAACCGGGTATGTTCAGCGGAGGTTCCCCGGTTCACCTCATCCCGGAGGGAAAACACAAACAACCCGGAAATACCCGCAAACAGGACAAAACCGTATACCCCGGGGATACCGCTTAAAAACATTAGGACGGTATATAATAACACCAGCCCACCCGCGGAAATCCAGGAATATCTGTATATGTACAGCTGTTCGGGAATTGTTTTTTTTGTTCCCAGGGACCGGGAGGTAAAAAATTCACTCAGGGGATTTACCAGGATGGAAAACAGGACGGCCAGCAATGCGCTCAGGATAAACCCCGCAGGTCCCCAGAAAAGAAAACCCGTCATAGGGAAAAATATATATACCACCGGCCGGAGATCCCTGAAAAAATAAAATACCCCCGCCAGGGCCGCAAAAAAAAGAACCCAGGGAAGTTTCCGGAGCGAAGGCTTCCCAATAAACTCAAGCTCGTGGGGTATGGTTCCCAGCAGGGAATCGATGTTTTTTATCAGTACCCCGGGGGATGAATCCTGGCTTTCCATAGGAACAAACACAAGCTGTTTCCCGGCCTGGTAAAAAAAACTTTTCAGCTTTTGGGAATATCCGTCATTCCGGGGATCAAATTCGGTAATGTAATCGGTATATTGATCCAGGGGAATTTCCTTCAGCGTCCCGAAATCATCCAGAAAAACCGTCTGGGTGGACAGGGCTGTTATGTCCCGGATTCCCCCGCCGCTCAAAAGGGTAACCGTTTCCTTTTCGTTTATGTCCGCATCAATCTTAATAACCGCATATCCGTAATCAGAAACCGGGGGAATCAGGATGATGGCACATAAAATAGAAACAACACTGAGAATTATGGTAATAGCAATTCTGATAATGCCTGCTTTATGTACCCGCATGAATCCCTGGCTGTTTTTAAAGATAAAAGAACGCTGCGGAAATCAACATTCCCAGGAGGGACCCAATGACTACTTCCAGCGGTTCATGACCCTGGACTTCCTTGACGGGATGAAAATCAATCCGCAATTTTTCCGATACGCTTCTTCCTAAAGTATTGAGAACCTTGCCCTGGACGCCGGAAGAACGCCTAACCCCCAGGGAATCCCTCATAATAATAAATGCAATAAACATGGTTACGATAAAAAGATTTGAATCTATTCCCTCGGCCAGCCCGATGGATGCGGTCAGGGAAGCCACCAGCGCAGAATGGCTGGAGGGCATTCCGCCGGATCTCCAAAGGAGGGTTTCCATAATATCCCTAAAGGATTGTTTTCTTGATCTTAAAATCGCCACAATGGTTTTTATTAGCTGGGCAAGAAACCAGCTTGTAACAGCGGATAAAAAAACCGGATTATGGAAAAATAATCTAATGTGGTCAAATTTTACGGATTCAGAAACTGACATCATATTAGCATTTACCCTGAAGGCCCCCTTTGTCAAGGGCAATCCGGGCAAGAAACAAACACCCATACGGATATCCAGTAATTTATTTTTGCCTGGAAATCCAGGATCCTGAAAACTGTATGTCAGATATGCACCAGCGGGTTTATATGATATATTCACATTCAAGGGGATAGCATGGACTTCAAAATGGTCATTGGCCAGGATGATCACAACAGGAGGGTTGACCGGATCCTGAGAAAGGCTTTTAAAGACTTTCCCTTATCATTTATCCACCGGTTACTGAGAAAAAAACAGGTATGCATCAATAATATTCCCGTAAAACCGGAGGACCGGGTCCAGAAAGGGGATATCCTTTCGATAAAAGGTCCGGCGGAGCAACCAACCCATCCGGAAAAACCAGTTTCCCCGCTACAGATGGCCCCCCCGGATGTGTTATACCAGGGTTCGGGGCTGCTGATCCTTAATAAACCCGCCGGTCTGGCAGTTCACGGACCGGAAAGCCTGGAAACCATGGTACAAGCCTGGCTGCAGGATAAACTCCCCCCTTCCCTGTCGTTTAAACCCGGACCGCTCCACCGGCTGGATAAGCCCACCAGCGGAATAATCGCCTTTTCGTCCAGCCTGGATGGAGCCCGGCGTTTCAGCCAAGCATTGCAGACTGGGAACATAAAAAAATACTACCTGGCATTGATGGACGGTACCCTAGAAAAGGAAGAGCTCTGGCAGGATGAACTTTACCGGGACCGGGATCTGAAAAAAACCGTCCGGGCAGAACAGGAAGGTCAAAATGCTGTTATGACCCTGTATCCCCTGGGGGTAAAACATCCATATTCCCTGGTGTATATCGGGCTGGAAACCGGCAGAACCCATCAAATCCGTGCCCAGGGAGCTATCCATGGACATCCCCTGGCGGGGGATAAAAAATACGGCGGGTCCTTTTTAAAAGGCGGCTTTTTCCTCCATGCCTGGATGCTGTCGGTCCCGGAGGATACCGCCCCTGAACTGCCCCGGTTAATGAAGGCCCCCCTTCCGCGGGAGTGGGAAAACCGTCTAATTTTGATTTTTGGTGATAAAATAAAAAAAACTTTATCAGAAACCCTCCCATCATTCCTTTCTTGATGGTATAATCTAAATAATGTTTAAGGATTTTTTCTGGACCCTGAGAGGCATGAAGGTGTACGCCCTCGTTGGAGAAAGCGGTACCGGTAAAAGTTTCAGGGCCAAGCTGGTTGCCCAAAAGTATGATATCGAATATATCATCGATGATGGCCTGCTGATTAAAAATAACCGCATCCTCGCCGGGCATTCCGCCAAAAAAGAAAAAACCTTTTTAGCAGCGGTCAAGGCAGCCCTTTTTGATGATAAAACGGAACGGGACATGGTAGCCCGGAAACTCCAGGGTGAGAAAGTAAGAAAGGTCCTTATTCTGGGTACATCCGAAAAAATGGTGAATAAAATCGCCGCCCGGCTGCAGCTGCCGCCGCCTTCGAAGATCATCAAAATTGAAGACATATCCACCCAGGAAGAAATTGAAAAGGCCATCAGAACCAGAAAAATCGAAGGGAAGCACGTAATCCCGGTTCCGTCTATTGAGATAAAACGGAACTACCCAAATATCTTTTATGATGCCATCCGGATTTTCAGGAAAAACCGGGGCCCCAAGGGAATTGGGGTTGCCCCCCAGGTCCATGAAAAATCCGTGGTCCGGCCGGAATATTCTAAACGCGGCAGGGTTTCCATTTCGGAAGCCGCCCTGAGCCAAATGGTAATCCACTGCATCGATGAGTATAATCATAATATCAGGATAAAAAAGATGGTCATCAGGGATGATGATGCGGGATACCGGCTGGTGATAACCATTGATGTGCCCTACGGGACCCAGCTGGCGGGGAATATCCATGACCTTCAGCAGTACCTGATAGATAACATTGAACGGTTTACCGGCATTTTAATCGAAGAAGTAAATATAATTATAGATAAGATCATTCAATAAAGGGAACTTCTAAAAACTTCAGTTTTTAGAAGTTTTCCTTAGATGTACCGTGGAGAAACTTTTTTATTTCGTTATAGGATAAAGAAATAAAAATTTCTCCCAGGGCACCTCTAAAAATTTAACCGAGTTTTTAGAGGTGCCCTAAATTTGAAAAAGGCTCAAGATTTAGGAGAATTATGATGAAAAAGCTTCTTTGCGGTTTGCTGTTCCTGGGGATGTTTATTTGTACTATTCCGGCCCAAACGGAAAGCCGGAATGGTCTCTATTACGAAGTTACATCCGATCTGGGATCAGAGGATGCCGCGCTCCTGGCCAGGGAAATGGACCTGATGTTTGAGGTATTTAATCACCTGTTCCGGTTTGATACAAAAACCATGCCGGGACTTTTTAAAGTAAGGGCCTTCGGTTCTGCGGAAGCGTACAATAATTATGTAATTTCCCAGTTGGGAAGGGTCCGGGAAGGTGCAATCTACCTGCATTACAACCGGCCGGAAAGAAGGGAACTGATCGTCCACCGGGCCGACGGGGTATCCCATAAACTCCTGGCCCACCAGGCTTTTATCCAGTTTATCCGGGGATTTATCCCCTATCCTCCCTCATGGATGAGGGAGGGTTTTGCCATTTTTTTCAGCACCCTGGATTATGATAAAGAAGCGGATGAATTAACCTACGAAGAAAACCTGGCATGGCTGGAAACAGTAAAAAGCTGGGGGGCCAGTGCACCATCCATCCAGTCGGTCCTCATGGCGGATATCGACGGAATTCCGGACCACTTCCAGCCCGCATCCTGGGCATGGGTGTCGTTTCTCCTGAACAACGGCAATGAAGATTATATGCGGACCCTGTTCGAATCGTTTATGCTCCTTTCCCCCAGGGCCACCGCCGCGGAAAACACCCGGGCGGTGATGCAGCGGATGAGCTCCTGGCTCAGCTCGGAAACCATGAAACGGGATTATGATATATATTTCGCTTCCCGGAGAACCTTTGCGGAATTTATAGAAGAAGGCAGGGCCGCCTATGCGGCTAAAGAACAGGTCCGGGCGGAACTCTTTTTCCTGGGGGCACTGGAACTGCGGCCAACCCACTATGCACCTTATTACTATCTGGGGCTGTTATCCTATGAGGCTAAAAATTATGATATGGCGGAACAGTATTACCGTTCCGCCCTGCAGTACGGCGCCGACCAGGCTCTGATGCAGTACGCCATGGGGCTGAACGCTCTTTCCGCGGGCCGCCAGGAAGATGCCAGGTTCTTTCTCAGGCAGGCATCCGAGGGTTCCCCGGAACGGTATAAATCCCGGGTGGAGGAACTCCTGAAACGGATTGAATAACAGTCGTTTAGAAAAAAGCAGCAGCTCCGGGGATCAATTGGGTTTCCGGAGCTTTTTTATTTGCAGGCGTGTTTAATCCAGCCTGCGGCTGGGCTCTGCAAAGAAGTGATTGTTTGGCCGCTCACGCGGCCTGCGGGTACCCAGCTCTTTAGGGCGATTCTTTGAAGCAACAAAGAAATTGTTTTGCGGGGTATGAAAACCGTATATATTCCATACCTTATAGAACCAACATACCCCGCTGCTTAAGCGGGGTTGTTGATTAAAGGGTCGTGACCCTGTTGCGGCGTTAGCCGCAACAATAAACCACCCGCTATGCGGGTGGAGACAAGCTGTTATACAAAAACACCTTACCTGAAGTAAACTGTGGAAGTTCAAGCCCACAAGAAAACAGGAGGTAAG
>JAVBPH010000008.1:0-46091 GCA_031549725.1 Treponemataceae bacterium | reverse complement strand
GCCTTTTTCAAAACTCGGTTAGTTTTGAAAAAGGCTTTTGCAGAAAGAATGCTATTTCCTTACCCATAAATAAAATAGTATTCTTTCTGCACGTACATCTAAGGTTGCTTTTTCAAAATTTGACATTTTGAAAAAGCCTCTTATGATATAATATGCTATGCTGATTGATGACCGGTAGTTTTTTATCAAAAAAGGTTTAAGTATTTTGAATTTTTAAAAGTTCTTCTATTTGATTTAATATGTAATCCTGGTATTCAGGTTTTAATTCTGAAAATAAAGATATTATCCGATCCATCTTTTGAGCATCCATACTTTTAAACATTTCCCCGGAATCATTTCTAATCCAGTTTTCATTCACAAAGAATGTAATGATTATTAATTTGAGAATACGTTCATTCATGGGACGGCGTTCATTTTCAAGATCGCTATAGTAACCTACCGCTATATTGAGTTTTTTACTTGCTTCCATCTGGCTTAAATGCAATTCCTTTCTTAACAGCTTTAAGCGCTGGCCAATTCCTTCCTTATAATTTCTCTTATCCATAGTAATAACCATGTCACATTTTTTTTGCATTTGCAAGAATAAGAATTCTTTATTAGAAAAGCTTGACAATATTCGCTTTGGTATTATAATATATACTCATAGCGAATTTTTACTCCGGAGGTTTACCATGCACTGCGATAACAAAAAAATTGAAGCATTTATTACCAATTTCAATAAATTGACAGAAATACATAAGATATTGATCCTCGGGGAAATAGATGGCTTAACCTATGCTCAAAACAAAGAAAAAAATCAAAATAAGTCCAAAAACAATAAAAAAACAAAATAACAGAAGGGAAAATGGGCACCTTTTTTTTAACAACCGTATGGTTTTTAACCCTAGGGTTTCAGCCATTTAATCAAACCAAATTAAATGATCTTACTGTTGAAACAACCAATACTTTTACCCAGCAACTTGGTGTGGAATTTTATCTTGGGACATACGGGAAAATTTATACTGATATAGAAGTATATGATACTCCGGTAACTCTTTTTTCATGGAGTCCCTATCGAATAGATTTTTCTATCGGTGCGGAACTGAAATACATGTTTTTATCCCTGGGGGTCTATCATGAATGTGACCATGATGTTTCTATTCCCTGGAGGGACCAGTCTTCGCTGGCGGGGGTATCCTATGGAACAACCAGATATTATCTAAAAGGGGATTTTGATGTTGCGGTTTTTAATGATGTTATTATTTCCTTAAGTCCGGCTTTTAAGTTGTTTTATAATGAAGGTTTGAGGATTGATAAACAGATGTTCAATAACCGGGGCAGTTATATTATTACTGATTTTCAGGGAATGGGATTTGGATCAATACAGAATTTGGATACTTCTGTTTCATACAGGGATTGGGTAAAAATATTCTTTAATTTTGGTCTTTGGGAAAATCTTACCAATAAGACAGGTTTGGCCCAGTATCATATAAAAACAGGAATCGAAGGAAGTTATAAACGTTTTACCCTGGGTCTTTATTATGAAACGTATCAATCCCTGGATGAAAATATTTTTAATGTCTATCAAAAATCATTTTCTTTATACATAACATATAAAACAGAAAATACTTAATTTAACTTTTTTTCCTTATTTTATATGTGAAACCCCCTGTGTTTTACCCATTACACTTTTATTCCCGGTCCTTGACAGACACTCCCCGGCTCCCTATATTAAAAACCATGAAACAAAGACTAGTTACTTCTGCACTTCCATATATTAATAACGTCCCCCACCTGGGAAACCTTATCCAGGTACTATCCGCGGATGCTTTTGCCCGGTTCTGCAGGCTCCGGGGTTATAAAACGCTTTATATCTGCGGAACCGATGAATACGGTACTGCTACGGAAACCAGGGCCGCCGAGGAAGGCATTAGTCCCAGGGAACTTTGTGACCGTTTTTTTGCTATCCATGCGGAAATTTACCGCTGGTTTAATATCAATTTTGATAAATTCGGCAGGACCTCCACCCCCATCCAGACAGAAATTGTCCAGGATATTTTTAAAAAGCTGGATAACCAGGGATTTATTGTCGAAAGAACCATCGAACAGCTCCACTGTGAGCAGTGCAACCGGTTCCTGGCGGACCGGTATGTCCGGGGAACCTGTCCCCACTGCGGGTATGATGATGCCCGGGGGGACCAGTGTGAAAACTGCGGAAAACTCCTGGACCCCACTGAACTGAAGGATCCCCGGTGTTCCAGCTGCGGTTCAAAACCCAAACTGGAAACCACCAAGCATCTGTATATTGATCTTCCGAAAATAAAGGACCGCCTGGAAGCCTGGATAAAAGAAGCTTCGGTGAAGGGTTTTTGGGCAAACAATGCCATCCAGATGACCCAGGCCTGGATCAGGGACGGTCTGCGGGAACGGGCTATCACCCGGGATTTAAAGTGGGGAATTCCCGTACCAAAACCCGGTTATGAAAACAAGGTGTTTTACGTCTGGTTTGATGCGCCTATTGGGTATATTTCCATCACGGGAAACCTGGGGGCGGAACAGTCCAGGGACTGGCACAGTTTTACCGACAACTGGTGGAAAAACCCGGAGGAAACCGAACTTTTCCAGTTTATCGGGAAGGACAATATTCCTTTCCATACGGTGATTTTCCCGTCCAGTCTTCTGGGAACCGGGGAAAAATGGACCATGCTCCACCATATGTCATCCTCGGAATACCTGAATTATGAAAGCGGAAAGTTTTCCAAATCCCGGGGAATAGGGGTTTTTGGGACGGATGTGATGGAAACCGGAATCGGGGCGGATGTATGGCGTTTCTACATATTTTATAACCGTCCGGAAAAATCCGATGCACTGTTTACCTGGAAGGATTTTCAGGAAAAGGTCAACGGTGAACTTATCGGAAACCTGGGTAACCTGGTAAACCGGACTCTTTCCTTTGTATCCCGCTACTATGACGGAAAAATACCCGCCAGCCATGAATCAAACGATGAATTTTGGAATACCGTAAGGAAATATGAGAATGATATCGCAGCCCATCTGGAAAGGGCGGAACTCCGGGATGCGTTCAGGCTGATCTTTGAGTTGTCATCATTTGCAAATAAAACCTTCCAGGACGGGGAACCCTGGAAAACAAGAAAAGAAAATCCCCCTGCAGCGGAAAGGCTTATCTCGGATCTCTGCTACTTAGTAAGGGACATTGGGGTGATGATCCATCCCTATATGCCCGCGGCGGCGGAAAAAATCATTTCGTTTTTTGGGCAGACCATCGGCAAGGACGGCCTTTCCTGGAAGGACCTGGGCAAAGTAAAGGGGCTCCATACGGTGGTTAACCCGGAGGTGCTTTTCGCCAAGCTTGAGGATGATCCCATCAATGAACTTAGGGAACGTTATTCAGGAAGCCAGAAGGAACGGGAAGAAAGGAAAAACGATGCAGCCAAGGCCGGGGGCGAAAAGAAGGAATCCCCGGAACCGGCAAAGGATAAACCCCAGGAGCCGGATGATGTCCGGTTTGCCCAAACCATCCATCTCCGGGTGGCCAGGATCAAGAAGGTGGACCGGCACCCCCAGGCGGATAAACTGTATATCATCGGCCTGGATATTGACGGGGAGGACCGGACCATCGTATCGGGTCTTGTGGGGCATTACACGGAAGATCAGCTTTTGAATAAGCATATTATCGTAGCGTATAACCTGAAAAAAGCGAAGCTCCGGGGAGTGGAAAGCCACGGGATGCTCCTGGCTGCTTCCGATAAGGATGCCGGCGGGAATGAACGGGTTGAGGTGCTGGATGCGGGGGATATACCCTCGGGTACCAGGGTGATGATTGAAGGTATTGGTGCCGGGAATACGCCGGAACAGATTTCCATAGATACATTTTTTTCAATTCCCATAAAGGTTGAACATAACCAGGTGCTGGTGAACGGGAAAAAACTTACCCTGAACGGCGGTGCCATCAGGACAAGCATGATTCCAGATGGCGAGGTGGGCTGATGTCCGGTTCGGGGCAGTCGGTCTTCAGGGGGATTGTTCCTGCCGAACTATCGTCCTGTAATACTGCGGGCAGTTTTCTGCAGTCGGGATTCTGGGGCAGTTTTAAAGCCCGGTTCGGGTGGAATGCCCGGGCCTTCCTGGTGGATTGGGCTGAGGGAGGCCAAAAACCCCTGATGGTTATCAGGAGAAAGCTTTTTAAGGGAGTATCCTTTTCATATGTTCCCTGGGGACCGGAATTTCCCGATGGTGTTATTTTAAATGATGAACAGCGGAACCGGACCCTGGTTGATTTAGCAAAGGCCCTGCGCCATCTTCTTCCCAAGGATACCGCATTTATCCGTTTTGATCCTCCATGGTTCAGCGAGGGGGCCGGTGCGAAGGCTCCGGAAATGTATGCCCCTTTCCGCCGGGCCGGTGCGGACATCCAGCCACCTGACACGGTTCTGGTAGATCTGGAACCCCCGGAAGAAACCATCCTTATGTCCATGAAGCCCAAGTGGCGGTACAACATTCGTCTGGCGGAAAAAAAAGGTGTTACGGTAAAACCGTTTGGAGAAGAAGGGCTGGAAACATTTTACCGTCTTTATAAGGAAACCGCCAAAAGGGATGGGATTGCCATTCATGGCCTGGAGTATTATAAAACCCTGTTCACACATGCAGAAGCATATTCCGGCGGCGGCCAGGAATTAAGGCTCTATCTGGCGGAACATGAAGGGGATGTGATCTCCGGGGTGATAATCCTTTTCCGCGGGAAAGAGGCGGTGTATCTCTACGGCGCTTCCGCGGACCATAAAAGGAATCTTATGGCGCCGTATCTTCTTCAGTGGCAGGCCATGAGGGATGCCAAGTCGCTTTTCTGTGTTCAATATGATCTTTTCGGGATACCCCCGGAGGAAGACCCGGAACACCCCATGGCTGGTCTTTACCGGTTTAAAACCGGTTTCGGCGGGAAAATTATTCACCGGCCGGGAAGCTGGGATTATACCTACAAACCGGTTGTGACAGGGCTATTTAATACAGCCGAAGCCCTGCGGAAAAAAATAAGAAGCATTAAAAAAGTAAGACGGTCCCGCAATTTTGACAGTAAAGGCAAGGAAGGATAGGGGAGCAGTCCCTGGGGGGCCTTGTGCAGAGGCCCCTTCGACAAGCCCAGGGCAAGTCTCGAAGCATCGAAGGGACCCGGAAAAAGGAATTTTTAAAAATTCCGCCGTAGTTGAACCTTTGCTTTCCAAATTGTATACTATCATCAATGAATCTTGAAGCTTTTATACTTGGATGCGGCGGCATGGTACCGCTGCCGCACCGGCATTTGACATCCGTATTATTGCGCAGGGAAGGGGAACTATTTCTGTTTGACGGCGGTGAAGGTACCCAGGTATCCCTGCGGAAATTAAACTTGAAATGGAAAAAAATATCCGCAATTTTTGTCAGCCATACCCATGCTGACCACGTAACGGGACTGCCGGGCATGCTGATGCTTTCATCCCAGGTGGACCGGGACGATCCCCTGACCATTGTGGGCCCTCCCAGGATTGCCGAATACATTGAAAGCAGCCGCAGGGTATTGGATATGTATATCAATTACGACATCATCATAAAAGAAATTGATGAGCCCGGGGTGGTCTACGAGGGTGATGGTTTTCATGTCAGGGCTTTTCCCTTACGTCATACAAAACCCTGTATGGGGTACGCCTTTGAGGAAGACCCGAGGCCCGGGATGTTTCATCCGGAAAAAGCCGAAGCGTTGGGAGTCCCCAGGGGCCCCCTCTGGTCAAAGCTTCAGTCCGGTGAAAAAGTATTATCATCCCAGGGAAAAGAGGTAAATCCCGGGGATGTTCTGGGAAATCCCCGGTCGGGAAGAAAATTTTCCTATGTGACGGATACCCTGGCTTTTCCTGAAATTGCTCCGGAAGTCCAGGGCTCGGACCTGTTTGTCTGTGAAGGCATGTTTGAGCACGAGCTCCTGGAAAGTGCTATTGAGAAAAAACACATGACCGCGGTTCAGGCTGCGGAAATAGCCAAGGCCGCCATGGTTAAAAAACTGGCCCTTATCCATTACAGCCCCAGGTATACCGAATATAATTTAAAGCAGGTATTAAAGGAAGCCCAGGAGATTTTTCCGGAAACGGTTCTTTCCAGGGACAGGGCGGTGTTTCCCATCGAATATATCGATTAGGATGCGTACCATTTTTTATGAATTGTTTTTCATCACCGGATTTTTTAAATTTTCAGTCTCCTGAGGCTTTTTCAAAACTAACCGGGTTTTGAAAATGGATGTCTTAAAATCCCTTTTTGTGAAACCCCTTGAACAATTTGGTGGTTTTATTAAAATGAAAACATCTAAAAACTGAAGTTTTTAGATGTTTTCAAATATAAGCTCCGGGAGTTATAAAGTCAGGAACTTATAAAATTAAGGGAATTTCTGAAAACGGTATTTTGGGGACTTCCCTTAATTCTGAAAGATGCCGCCAGGTAATTGGTTTTTAACCCGGTTATGTTTGAAAAATGCATCGTAGAAATAACACTGCTTTTTTATCTTTAAACAAAATAGTGTTTTTCTGCGGTTACATCTAAGGTGGCTTTTTCAAAATCCGGCGGACCCTAGGGGCCGTAATTTTGAAAAAGCCTTAAAGTATAAATTCTCTTTCAGGGAGAACGGATTAGCATGATAGAAGTACGCAGTCTGATAAAACAATACGGTTCCTTCCAGGCAGTAAGGGATGTATCTTTTTCTGTGGGTAAGGACCAGGTACTGGGTTTCCTTGGTCCCAACGGGGCGGGCAAAACCACCATTATGAAAACCCTCACTGGGTATCATTTCCCCACATCAGGAAGTATTTTGATTGACGGGTTTTCAGTTGAAGAAAATCCCCAGGAAGTAAAACAAAGGATAGGTTACCTTCCGGAAAATGTCCCTATCTATGGAGAATTAACCCCCCTGGAATATCTGGAGTTTATGGCCGAATCCCGGCTGATTCCAAAAAACAAAAAACGTGAATATATTGATCAGGCTTTGGACCGGTGCGGCCTGGTTACTGTCCGTTCCAAACGGGCGGAAACCCTGTCAAAGGGCTACCGGCAGCGCCTTGGCCTGGCCCAGGCTATCCTGCACGATCCTCCTATCCTTATTCTGGACGAACCCACCACCGGACTGGACCCGAATCAGATTATAGAAATCAGGAAATTGATCACCGAACTTGGAGAAAGCAAAACCGTTATCCTTTCAACCCACATCCTGCAGGAGGTTGAAGCGGTATGTTCCGAGGTGCTTATCCTCAACGAAGGAAGTATCGCTGCCCAGGGAACTCCCGGGGAAATTGCCCGGTCCATGAAGGGCAGTGATTCCTGGGAACTGACCCTGAAAGCCCCACGCCGGGAAGATATTGTTTCGCAAATTCCCGGCCTGGGAAAAGATACGGAACTTGCTTCCATAAAAGACCTGGGGAACCAAACCTATTCTGTCTGCATCACCTCCGCCGATTCCGGGGAAAATCCCCTGGACGGTGAAAAAATATTTGACTGGGCTGTGGCCGGAAAACTGAAAATATTTTCCATGAACAGGAAGACCATGAGTATTGAAGATATCTTTGTTAAACTTACCAATGAAGAAGGAATCCCGGAATGATAACCATACCCCGACGGGCCCAGGCTCTGGCCAAAAAAGAACTATTTGTATACAGTAT
Source organism: Treponemataceae bacterium (assembly GCA_031549725.1). GTDB lineage: Bacteria > Spirochaetota > Spirochaetia > Treponematales > Breznakiellaceae > UBA937. The sequence continues at coordinate 38,421 of JAVBPH010000008.1, read as the reverse complement.
TACCCCCGCTGCCTACGGTATAGCGGTGTTTTTTCTTGTGTTTGTTTCCATCTGGTTTTTTTATGTACAGCATTTTCTTGCTATGGATACCGCCAGCATGCGTCCTTTTTTTGCGGTTTTTCCTCTGGCATTTGTTTTTGTAATCCCCGTAATTACCATGAAAAGCTGGGCGGAGGAACATAAAACCGGTACCACCGAGATACTGATTACCCTGCCGTTTTCCGAATGGGATCTGGTTCTGGGAAAATTCCTTTCCTCCTTCGGAATACTGGCAGGTATTATCCTGCTGACGATTCCCGTGCCCTTAAGTTTATTGTCCCTGGGAAATTTTGAGGCGGGAATCATCATTACCGAGTATGTGGGGGTCCTTCTGCTGGGGGCTTCCGCCACTGCCTTGGGAACGTTATTGTCCAGTTTATCGAAAAATCAGGCGGCTTCATTCCTGGGAACCCTGGTGGTCCTTCTGGTGGTTGTTTTTGTTTCGGATTTTAACCGCAATCTGAACCTGCCCGGATGGATAGCGGATTTGTTTAATTTTATTTCCCTGTCATTCCACTTTGAAAGTTTTTCCAAGGGGCTTTTTGATTCCCGGGATTTTGGATTTTTTTTAATCAGCACATTCCTGTGGCTGTTTCTTAATACCCGGGTAATCCTGTTCAAAAAATGGAGCTGACCATGAAGAAGCAGGCAACAATAATAAGCTGTTTAAGTGTTATCGCAATAATTCTTCTGCTGATCCTGAGCCAGCGGTTCTGGTTCCGGATGGATCTGACAAAACACAAGGCCTATACCATTTCAAAGGTATCCAGGAATTTGTATCAGGAAATTCCGGACCAGGTAAATATAACTTATTATCTTTCGGACAAGCTGGCAAGAATCCATCCCATTCCCGGGGAGATCGAAGATCTGCTTGAGGAATATATCACTTATTCCAAGGGTAAAATCAGGCTTACCATAAAGGATCCCTCCAGGGCTGGAATGGTGGGTTCGGTGGAACGGCTGGGAATTGTTCCCCAGCAAATCCAGACCGTTGACCAGGACCAGGCCAGTATCTCCACGGTATACTCGGGAATTACCATTGAATACCTGGGTGAGATGGAGGTTCTTCCCTTTGTGTTTTCCCTGGAAACCCTGGAATACGATTTAACCACCAGGATCCGTACCCTGGTAAGGGGAATTGTCCGGGAGGTGGGGGTCATCGCCGCGGAGCCGGATAAAACCTGGTCCAATGATTATATCTTTGCCAACCAGATTCTGAATCAGGCCGGATACAGGGTCCGGGAAATTATTCCGGGGGATGAAATTCCCGAAGCATTGTCCCTGTTGATTGTCCTGGGCGGAATGGAAAACCTGGATGAATGGGATTTGTACAGAATAGATTATTTTATCCAGAACGGCGGTAAGGTGCTGTTCGCACTGGAAACAATTTTCATCGATACCGAACAGGGATTATCCGCCCGGGTGATGATGGACAAGGGGTTGATCGCCATGGTTTCATTTTATGGAGCAACAGTGGAACCGTCGCTTGTCCTGGACCGGACTGCCCTGTCTTTCCCTTATCAGACCCGGGGGCCCCAGGGAGATACCCAGATCAGGATGGCCAGGTATCCCGAATGGATAGGTGTTCCGTCCCAGATGGGTAACCCGGAACATCCGGTAACCGCTGGGTTTGGCGGAGTTGATCTTTTCTGGACCCATCCAATCAGTTTAAATCCACCTGAGGGGATCCGTGCGGAGGTGCTTTTTACCAGCACCCCCGAGGCCTGGCTGATGACCAGGGATTTTGTTACCAGTCCCGAAATGGAATATGCCATGCATGAGGAAGAAGGGGCGACCCTGGGCATTAAAAACCTGGGGGTTGCATTATCCGGAAAGTTTCCCAGCTGGTTTGAGGGAGTTCCCAAACCCCAGCGGGACGGTTATGAAGAGCTGCCGGATTTGCCGGGACATACAAGGGATTCCCGGATTATGGTTGTTTCCGATACGGATCTCTGGACAAGTATTATCCAGTACACCCGAAGTGAACACAACCTCAATTTCCTTCTCCAGGCTGCGGACTGGCTTGGCAATGATGATGATGTTATCGGAATCAGGAACCGGATGGATGCGGAAGGGCGGCTTGACCGCATTGCGGATCCCGACAAAAAGCTGAATGTTATGTTGTTTTCCCAGGCATTGAATGTGATTATTATTCCCCTGGTTATAATAATCGTTGCCATTGTCCGGGTCAGGAAACGGCAGAAATCCGGTAATGGAAATCCGGGCAACCCGTCCTAAAACCATTGGCGGAAAACAAGATTATTTGGCTTTTCAGAGAAAGGATGAATTTCCATGGAGCATGCTATGAAGTATAAAACAAAACTCATTTTTTTGACCTCCCTGATCGCCGGGTTGGTCCTTATCCTTATTGCCAGTTTTATATTTGACCCAAAAAATATGAACACCAGAACTTCATTGTATACATGGCTTGATAAAAAATGGATTGACCAGGCGGACCGGATTGTTGTAAAAGGAACAGGCCTGGCTTCCGAAACCACCACCCTAATCCGGAGAAATAATATCTGGTATGTCCTGGCCGGAAATACCGAATATCCGGCAAAACAGGAAAGGGTACAGAATCTTTTTGATCTTCTTTCTACTAAAGCCCCATATCCCGTACGGGCTAATTCGGAATCTTCCCATGAAAAACTTGGTGTAACCGAACGGGTGGCTTCAAGAATTGCGGTGTACGGGGGAATCTCCCAGATACCCCTCCTGGATTTGCTTATTGGATCGGGGGATTCCACGGGAAATGAAATTTACCTCCGGGAAAACGGTAAAAAGGAAGTGCGGTCCGGTGCGGATCAATTTACCAATTATTCGGATTCCAAACAGAGTACCTGGTTTTATTTAAGGATGATCAGCGATGATCCAAAACCGGTGACCCCCGGAATGGTTCAGCGGGTAACCATTACCAGTGCGGAACAGCATTTGTCCTATACCTTATCAAGATATGCGGATGATACGGGATCCTCCTGGAGGATTGATTCATCCCCGGCTATGGTTCCGGATACCAATAGAGTTGAAACCTATGTAAGATCCCTGGTAAATATTGAAGGGGCCGGCTTTGCGGTGGGATCTGCTCAGGATGATTACCGGTTCACCTTTGGGAAAGCAGAATTGGTCCTGGAGGATCTCTCCAGGGTAACCATCCTGTTCGGTCCGGAGCTCGAAAATGGTCAGTATCCGGCCATGGTCAGCGGAGGTAATCCCTTTGTGTATCTGATTCCCATGTGGGTTAAGGAGCGTACATTCCGGGAGCCCGCATATTTTGAAGCTGAGGAATAAAATTAAAGTTCCGGCTGAACCTATTCGGAAGGTTCTTCGGTACCTTGGGATGCAATAAACGCCCGGTATTTTTCCGGATCACTTTTAAAGGCAATTATCGGCGACACCGGATCAACCAGAGCCCGGGCAGCCGCCTGGGAAGTTTCAAAAATGAGCCGCTCCGCATCGATGAGCCTTCCCGCCCTGGAACTCAGACCAATACACAGTTCACATTCCAGGGATGAAGAAGAAAGCAGTTTTGTTTTTACCCGGTTATGGAAATCCTCGGATTTGGCAAATCCCTGGTCCAAATCAATATTGGGAACTATGATGGAAATACCGTCTTCCTTCCATTCAAAAACCAGATCCCTGTGACCGAAAAAATTTACCGCCATTTCGGTGAATGCATTAAAAAATACTTCATCCTTTTGTTTGTTTCCCCGGAATTCCATGATAATAAAAACCATGTCCTGTTCAAAGGATGCGCACCGGTGCAGTTCGGAAGCCAGCCGGTCCCTGGTGTAGGCTTCCCAGCTGATATTTCCATGGGGTGAGTACAGTCCCTGGGGACCTGTCTGGGACGTTTCGCCCTCCCGGGTTTCTTCAGGGGAAGCGTTATAATGGCTGCTGAATTCATCCGGGGGAATAGTATCATCCGGTGTGCCCATATCCATAGGGGGAATATCAAACTCTTCGGTTTCCTCGGTAAAATCCACCGGGTCCTTTTTATTTTCGTTTATAGGTTCTTTTACAGATGCGGGAACCCCCGCATTTTTCACTGCCAGGGTTTCGATAATAAGGGTAAGGAACGCCACCGCCAGGGCACCCAGTATAAGCAGCAGGGTATTCTTTAAAGTGATAATGAAAAATTCCTGATCAAATATATCCGCGGCCATTATGATATGGGGATTCCTTACCCCATCGATATGAAAGGACCTGCTATATTGGGTCAGCCCAGGGGATATCTGAAGGCGGGGATTATCATTTACGTTAGTGATAATTCCATCCCTCCGTTCCTTGGCAAAGTAGATATCCGATCCGGAGATAATAACAGCCTGGATTGTTTTTGTCGCAAACAATGCATTGCTCATTTCTTCTTTGTAAGGTTCGGTCATGAACCCCAAACCCTGGGCAGTAGAAGCAGCCAGATCTTCAATATCCGCAAATTCTTTTTGCACCAGGATACGCTGTTCCTGTATATTACTGTAGATCCGGAAGGCTCCAAAGCCGATGGCAACTACATACACGAGAATACAGGCAAGGGCTATAAGTAATGTAATTTTTTTGCGCATAAAAATATTATATACGGTTTTTCCCTACCATGCTAGAATAGAAATAGGAGATTTTAGCATGAATTTGAGAAAAAGGGCACTTTCTTCAGGCTGGTATCCCGAAAACAGCGGAAAAATAGAACAATTTTTGTCGGATACCACAAAAAAGTTTCCCCGGGGAAAGGCTGCTGCCTGTGTGGCTCCCCATGCGGGATGGTATTTTTCAGGTCCCCTGGCTGCCCGGTCCATCAACTCCCTTTCTCCCGGGGCGGATACGGTGGTCATCATCGGCGGCCATTTACCCGGCGCCTATCCTCCGTTATTTGCTATGGAAGATGCTTTCAGCACTCCCCTGGGAAACCTGGATTCCGATTTGGATCTCCGGGAAGTTTTGTTCCGGGAATTTGGCGGCCGGAGGGATGATTATCCCGACAACACCGTGGAGGTTCTGCTGCCCATGGCTGCCCATTTTTATCCCTCATCAAAATTTATCTGGATGAGATTTCCCTCAAAAATCGATTCCTACAGAATGGGGAAAGAAATTTTTTCGGTTTCGAAAAAACTTGGGAAGAAAGTTGTGGTCATCGGTTCCACCGACCTTACCCACTATGGAATCAATTACGATTTTATGCCCCAGGGACCGGGCGCCCTGGATTGGGTTAAAAATGTAAACGATGCGGCTTTCCTTGAAGGGGTTATTGCGGGCAACCCGGAGTTGACCCTGCAGAGGGCGCTGGAAGACCACTCCGCCTGTTCCCCCGGGGCAGTCCTGGGAGCCATGGGATATGCCCATGCCATGGGCATACAAAAAGCTGAACTGGCTGAATACTATACCAGTGCGGATATTGAAATGGCCGATTCCTTTGTGGGTTATGCTTCACTATATTGGGAAAAATTATAGTACCTGTTTTAAATGTTCAATGACAGAACCTTTTCTGTTTTCTCCAGGGCAAATAATTTTGTTCTTTCAAAAATCATATGTATATCTTCCCTGGGATGTTCTTTTTTGAATGATGCAGCCAGAGGCATCAGGGTCATAATTAGATGATTTTCCCTGGACGAAGAATTTCCTGCACCCGCTGAAAAAAAGGAACTGTCCCCGGGGGGCGGAAGTTTTTTTATATCATCGTGGTACTGTTCGAGGAATGCTCCGGCAGTCATGGACTGAATACCGGTGGAAAAGGGGAAGATGGTATTTTCACCCTGTCCGGAGGAATTTTGTTTTTTTTGTATATCCAGCGAAACCCCGGTCCCCTGGATTTGCCTGACATCGCTGGAAAGACTGGAAATTTTCTTTTCAAAATGTATCCGGTAATCCTCCAGAATCCTGGTTTGATAATACCAGGTCCTGCCGGTTTCAACCTTATGCAGTGATTTATTCCTGAACAAAAAATGACTGAACTGGGCTTCGGCGGGTGAAAGGCGGTTTTGTTTGTTGGCAAACAGTTTATGGATATAGGTTCCCCTGGCATAGGTATTTCCCAGGGGATAGGAAAAATCCGCTCCATAGATATCAATAACCTTTGCCCCCAGGGAGTCCGCCAATGACAGGGCTGCATAACTTACATTGCCGCCGCTGGTATCAACCGGGGGAAACCTTTTCCAGTACTGACTGATATACTGACTTAGTGGATGCCCGCTGGTAAAAAACTGGGGATTATCCGACTGGTCCGGGATTATCCCCGGACTGGCCATATCCAGAAACAGAGGGACCGCCCCGGGGTTGTTCCCGATAAAATGATAGGAACTAAAATGCTGGCAGTCTATTGAAACAATAGCATCCGGCGTGATACCCTCCGCCATCAATACCGGCAGGGATGTGTCCGCAGCAATAACAAACAGCGAGGTACGTTCATTAATCAACCGGGGCAGCTGGATATCCAAAGATGGGCCTGCCGCAATAACCGCCGCATGATGGACCGTCGGAATAAAACTTTTCTGATTTTCTGCGGTTTTTAAATTCCGGATTATGTTGGAGAACCACCTTTTTCCAAACAGGGACTGGATCGAAAAATCCCCGGACACATGGTCAATAGCCGCTTTTACTTCATCGGCTGTTTTATTGAACTGGTCCTGATCCAGGTCTGTCCTGGTTCTCAGGGGCAGCATGGATATGCCTCCGAATAATGCGGGTTTATAATTTTTTAAAATAAAATCTTCCATCCATGAATCCGGCGGGTCTATCACCAGGGTAACCCGCTGGTCCTTAAGAATGGCAACATATTCCTTTGATGCCAGCAGCTCCGCAATCCCATGGATGTTGAAATCAACCACCACTATCTGCAGTATATCCGGCCTGGCCAGGGCTGCGGTAATATGGAACGCCCCGCCCAGTCCAAGGATAACCAAAAATCCCGTATCTTCCACGGTGCTTAACAGCCTGGCCCCTTCTTTTGCCGGATCAATCAGAGAATGCAGGGGATGGGCTTTGCCGGAATTGTCTGTTATTGCGGGTACCAATTCTCCGGAACGGGATTCCAGAAATGTGTAAGAACCCTGACCTGTCTCAGCTGCGGTCAATCGTCTGCATAAATCCGGATTGGAACCGGAGAGGCTGAGAAGATTCCTTTCAAAATAATACCGTTTATCCATGCTTAGGTTCCTGCTCCCGATAGGGCGGTGAGACTCTGTTTTAGTGCTGATGTTATATCGTTATGTCCATGGTCTAATTGAATAAGTTCCAGAAGTTCATTTTTGATGGTTGTTCCGGAAAGATCTTCCTCCATGGCGCTTAGCAGTATTTCCAGGGGAGACCGGCCATGTTTTTTGAGGGATACCAAATTAAATTCCGGGAAGCGGCTGTTGAGGGATGAACCGGATATGCCGGTTTGGTTAAACTCCGGAAATACTCTGTGGTTTTTTCCCAGTGAAAAAATTCTTCCGGGATGGTTCGTCAGGTATTGCCGGAACCAGTCCGCATAAATACCTAGCGCCGCGGAATTTTCTTCCCGGTTCTTCCGTTTAAAGGTTTCCGAATAATAAGGGTGAAACCGGTTTGTTCTGGAACTGATCAGCATATCAAAGGCGTATGGTCTGGCATGGCTCCGGAGATCGTCCTGGGTTAAGCCGATACCGGAAACATACACCCGTCCGGTGGTCATCTGCAGCGCCACATCCAGGGCTGATGCCGTTACGGTTCCCCGCTGGGGAAAACGCATGTGGGGAATACCCAGATTCTGCAGCAGGACCGATTGCCATACACTGTTGTCGCCCAGTACCAGGACAGGATTGTCACAGCATTGGGAGGGCAGGGCGGCATTCAGGGCGGCACCGATGAAATGATTCCCCGGAGAAATTCTGGCGGATTCAATAAAATGCAGCCTGGCCCAGTTTCCCCCGTCACTGCCGACCACCAGTCCGGGAATAATTCCCCGGGCATGTAAAGCCGGAAATGATGATGAAACCGCAATGATAAAAAGATTTTCCCTTTGCTGGAGTTGTTTAATCATGGGAACAACCGTTTCCAGTCCAGGACCAGCTCCGCAGACTAAAGTGGAACAGGTTCCCGGAGTAAAGGTCAAAACCTTTTCCAGGGCTGCCAGATTCCTGAAACAGTTTTTTATCCACCTGGGGCCAAAGGCTTTGGCCGTGGCCGTATTGGAGGCACCCCTCTTCATAAAAATGCTGGCTTCCTGCAGCAGCGAAACATAAGCACTGCCATAAGCATCCAGGGAGGGCCGCCATTCAATAATTTTTACATACGGGATATCTTCATCGTTTATGCTGTCTTCAAGGAATGACTGAAGGGTTTTGCCGCTGTTCCGGGACCATTCAGCGTCGGGGGTTCCCTGACCCGCAAAAAATGATGAACACCGGAGAGCGATAATTTTTGCTTTTGGATATATGTTCCGCAGTACCGGGATTATGTAACCCAGGACAGGTTCCAGCAGAATAAAGTACTTAATATTCCTCCTGATTTCCAGCGATTCAACATAACGTTCGGATTCTTTTACCGGGTCATATGAAGAGTGAAGGGCAGTGGTTCCGAAATATGCGGTGGTGGTGCCTTTTTTTGATGGGGCTAAACGTTCATCCATGTTCAGATATAATTTTGAATATACCCCAAAGCTTTTTGGGGCGTATCCGCAAGAAATTGTTCTACAATATTTATTTTGAAACGTTTATCCAAATGATGAAACAAAAGAGTCTGATCAATGGCTGAAGGGAATAAAAGAATAAAATTATTTCCCCGGAGCGGCAATAGTTTGCCGAAACTTTTTACCGACAACAGCATATCATCATATACTTTCCCGTCCCCGGAAATATTAAAAATGCAGCAGTTAAAAGGACCGGAATCATCAAAATATTCATTGATGGCATTTATGGTTTCATTTTCACCGGGGGAATCCTTGGTTTTTTTCTTTTCAAAGGGCAGAAAAACCTGACCAGCTTTTTCAAGAATCAGATTAACTGTTTCAGGATAAAACCCGGTGTTTTCAGCCAGGAGAAGAATTGCCCCGGGAGGATTTTCTGCGGTCAGGTTAAAAATCCAATAATAGGTATCTGCCTTACCGCTGTCCTGTAATTCGGAAATGTTGGTTTCAGGGATCTTATAAAACTTTTCCTCGTGTTCCGAAGGAACCTCTAAAGGAATATGCACCATCTCCTTGCCGAAACCCAGGATTGAATAGCTGGTATATCCGGCGGGATCTCTGAAAAGACATGCCCCTGCTTTAAATGAAATATATGTTTTAAGCATATTCAGAGCTGTATCGGATGTGGTATTTTTCTGGGGAATCCTGGTTAAACGGTCAACCAGGGCATTCCCCATTTCATCAAGGGTGCCCATGGAAGCTACCCTGCTTAAAAGACCCATTAAACTAAACCTAACTCCTCAAATAATTTCTTATACGTATCGAAATATTCCGATTTGGCAAATTCCTCGATTTTATCTTCCGGCAGGGACTCAAGCAATTTATCCATATAAGAAAGGACCGTTCTCAGTTCCTGTTTTAAATTCTGGGGAATTGCCCCGTTGCCAGGAACAGCCATTGATGACAGGGCTTCATCCTCTAACACAGGAATTGCCTCTTCCACCGCCAAATCATCCGCCAGAATAGGGGAATCCTCTTCCATTGGCGCAAGGATATGTTCATCCTCCGGGCGGACCGTTTCTATCTCTTCAAAATCAAGTTCCGATTCATCCAGGGCTATCTCGGAATCCTCGGGTTCTACCACAAAACCTTCCGGAATAACCTGGGCAAAACTTTCTTCTTCCGGTTCATCCTGACCCAGGCCGGGGAAACTGGTTTCACTGTCGTCCAAATCAGGGATGGAAAGTTCTATTTCGTGTTCTTCTTCAAGATCCGTATCACCCAGGGGGATTTCACCATCTTCAGTTAACAGGGGTTCTTCTTCTAAATCCAGGTCGATACTGAGATCTTCCAGGGATGGTTCATTTACGGGATTTTCCACAATATCGCTGAAATCCGGTTCATCAATGACCGCACCGGAAAGATCGATGTTTTCCAGGTCCTCTTCCTGAAGATATGATATGTCCTCGGGAGCTTCCGTAAAATGGAGAACCCCTTCTTCCCGGAGCTGTTTAAGTTCTTCGGTGTCCTTTTCTTCAATATCCGTATCCAGAGAAATTTCTTCTTTTTCGATATCGGGTATTTCTTCTGTTTCAGCCTGGCCGGCAGTATTTTCTTCCAGGGAGAAATCTCCCAGGCTTAAATCATCCACTTCTTCCAGTTCGGATTCATGTACCAGGCTGGCGTCATCCAGGAAATAATCTTCCAGGGGTTCTTCGGCGGTTTCAACTTTATCTTCAACTTCCGTAAGAATTTCCCCATCATCCTCTTCCGCATCTTCAAGTTCAGCAAGGGATTTATCAAAGGAAGTAAAAGAATCAAAGGAGATTTCCTCGGTTATCACACCCTCATCCCCGGAAACCGGAGCCTGGCTGGTTAATACTTCGGGCTCCTCCTCGGGAACACTTTCTTCTTCGGGGGGAATATCTATTCCGGGAAATTCTTCTTCCGGAACCGGCTTTTGTCCTAATGCTTCATCCAGGTCAAGTTCAAAATCCGTATTTCCGTTTTCGTCTGTCCGGGACAGATCATCCCCCAGATCCATGGAAACGTCGGATACATCGAATTCGGTTTCCTGTTCGTCGATTTCCTGTTCCGCGGGAACATTCAATTCATCCTCGTCTCCGGTAAGCAGATCCTGCCCGTCCATTATAAAGTCTTCGGGTTCGTTTTCAGCGGGTTCTTCCGCCGGGAATTCTGCTTCGGGAACGGAATATTCTGTTTCATTTTTGTTGGCATCCTCACCGGCTTCTTCGGTAAAGTCTGCGGTATTTAAAATATTATCCAGCTCATCCCCGGTCAGGGCTATTTTGTCATCATCTTCTTCATCAAAGAACCCTTTTGAATCTTCCGGGGGGGCTTCAAATTCAGGAGCTTCCGCCGGACCTTCGGTCTTAATAGAAGATAATTCATTTTTAAGACTGGATAATTCTTCCCTGATGGAAGACAGTTCATTGGCAATTTTAAGAAGCAGTTCCGTGGAAACATCTTCTTTTTCGGATTTGGGCTCCTGGGGAATATTGCTGCCCATGCCATCAAAATTGATGGAACTCCTGTTTACTTCATCAATATCATCGATGGTGATGGGTTCGTCTTCTTCAAAAGAAATATCATCATCCAGGGAAATATCTTCTGTTTCGGTTTTTGAAGGGGTATCATCCTGCTGGTGAAGATCGTCACTCAGGGCAGCCACGTCATCAAAATTGATGGAACCCCGGTTTTCTTCGTCTATATCATCAATAGTGATGGGTTCGTCGTCGCTGAAAGAAGCATCATCATCCAGGGAAATAATTGAATCGATATCGGGCAGGTCCTCGGCTTTTCCGGGATCCTGGTCTATATCATCAAAATTAATGTCCAGCAGATCCTCATCTATATCTGCGGAGCTTATTACATCTTCATCCTTGGGAGAATCCGAGAGGAAATCATCCATGGATACTTCCGAAAAACCATGGGCTTCGCCGGAAATATCTTCGGTCTCTGAAATAGTAACAGTTTCATCTTCTTCCAGGCCAGCTTCTGAAGTTGGCAGGTCAGTCCCGGCGGGCAGGTCGTCATCAAAATTAATATCCAGGTCAAAACTGTCATCCCCGGCGAGTTCCGTATCTTCCATTTCAGGAATGGAAAGGTCCATTTCTTCGGTTCCGGTATTGCCGGAGAACCGGATATCCCCGGTGGAATCCGCATCTTCCATGACCGGAATATCAATATCCCCGGGAACATCATCCAGATTCAGGTTGATATCCAGGTCATCCGAGAAATTTTCATCCATATCGGGCAAATCCAGAATGTCGGTACTGTCATTGGTAAACGAGATATCCGGGGTTTCGTCAATGTCCGGTAAGTCTTCCATACCAATAATTGATGGTTCCGGAATATCAGAGCTTTCTTTATTGACTGATGAAAGGTCCTGGGGCTCACTTTTTACCCAGACGCCATATTCATCCAGTTCATCTGAAGATCCGATGGTTCCCCGGTCATAATATATTGAAGGATTTTTTTCAGTTGCCATAACCCACTTCCACCCCTATTAAAAACACTATATATCGAGTATCGGTTATATCGGTTTATATTTGTAGGTTTTTATTATAAAAAATGACCTTACTTCCACTACTTATGTTAGCTTAGGGGGTTTCCCCTGTCAACGGCAGACTAAAGAAAAGCTTAAAAAAGTCCGTAAATCTGAATAATGAATGTTTTTAAATGTTTTACAGCTGTTTGGGTATCAATTATCATATATTCTTTACTTTCCGCATTTTTTGGGGCGGCTAGTTTTTCCGCATATGAGGTTATTTCGTCAGAAAGGGACCGGTTAGCCAAAAATATGGATGATCTTAGGGCTATTAACCGGGATCTGGAGGGTTCTTTGACTGCTTTGCAGTATGATTCAGATACAATTGCGGTATATGCCAGGGAACTTGGTTATGGAACCCGGGATGAACGTTTCGTCCGTATTGTGGGGCTTCCGGTGACTTCAAAAAAACGTGTCACCGCGGGTCAGCAGGTTCTGCCGCTTATTCCTGAACCGGTTTCGGATAAAAATATTCATATTATTTCGCTTTTTGCGGGGGTATTCACCCTGGTTCTTTTTTTTGCTGCGGATTTAAGAAAAAAGAGAATGCGTAAAAATAATATGGATGAATAAAATGACCGGCTGTTCGCTTTTATGTTTTAATTAAGTAACAAATGAACTAAATAAGAATTACGGGCACCTCTAAAAACTAAAGTTTTTAGAAAGTTCCCTTACTTCATTTTGGTCCATTCCGCATCCCTGATGGTGCCGAATAAGAAAGCCTTTACCGTATCACCTTCGTATTCCACCGCGGTGGCTTTTTTTGTGCCCCGGAGGTTCATGCCGTTATTGTACAGTTTCATTTCCCATACCATGGGTTCCGCCACCTGTACCAGCTGTTTTGCAATATTGTAGGGTACGGGATGGTAAAACCGGTCCACATTGGGGGAGGTCTGCATAATGGTGAGTACATCATTTTTGATGGAATAGGAAAGCATCATCTGGGCTCCTGAGGAAAAGACCGCCATGCCGGTTCCGTTCCGCATGAGCCGGACCAGTTCTATACCTTTATCACCTTTCCAGGTTCCGGCTATTTTCTGTTCCTGGATGGACTCGGAAATATCCCGGCCGGTCTGGCTTGATTCGTTTCCTCCGGACAGGGCTTCCTGAACCAGGGAACGGGATTTTAATGCCAAATCGCTGGTAGTTTTATGGCTGGAGGTAAACTGCATGACCTCCCCGGTTTGGGTATTCACCAGTTCCAGCTTAAGAATCCGTTCATCCCCGGATAGGGTGATACTTCCGGCAATAATATAATCAGGATTGGGAGATTCAACCTGGGATTGGGGGTCATTGGTAACGGCCTTATAATTAGTACTGTCGCCTAAATCGATAATATAAGATTGAATAAGGGCTTCAAGGATTTTAGCTTCATCGGTCCCCAGGCCCTGGATTGAAAAAGGCATTAATTTTACGATAGCCTTATCCTCATCGGCCCTTACATGGGTTGAGAATATGGATAAACATAATACGAAAAATAAATACTTTTTCATACTTATAATATATCCTGTTCCGGGGATTCCCACAACATTCCAGCCGCTTATTAGCAAAATATCCGCCGGCAGCGGCAAAAAAATGCTGTTTTATCCAAGCTTTTGCCTGAATTCCCTGGATACCTCCCGTTGAATATCCCTTTCCCGGATATCCGCCCTTTTATCAAAGGCCTTTTTTCCCTTACAAAGGCCCAATTCCAGCTTTACCCGGCCGTTTTTAAAATAGAATGACAGGGGAATAAGGGTATAGCCTTTTTCATCAACCTTCCGGGCAATCCGCTTTATTTCATCCCTGTGGAGAAGCAGTTTTTTTCTGCGGTCCGGGTCATGGTTAAACACCGAAGAAAAGGGGTTTTCCGATATCCGCAGGGACCTGAGCCAGACTTCCCCCTGGACAACCTCGGCCCAGGCATCGGGAAAGGAAATTTTCCCGTCCCGGAAGGATTTTATCTCGGTACCCATCAGGACAACGCCGCACTCATAAGTTTCATCCACACTATAGTCATGCCGGGCTTTGCGGTTTACAGCTATTACCTTAACACCCTCGCTCATGGGGTATTTCCGTTATAAAACGCAATTACCGGTCTAAAGGATACAAATGGAGAACAGGATTTGGGTTCCAGGGAACCCCTGGTCAGGATATTTGCGGATCCCCGGAAATTCCAGGCTCCCCCTTTGACAGGTCTCTGGGGGGAGGAAACCAATGCTATGGCTTCCGGGGAAGCGGGAAGGTAATTCAGGGGTACATAGGGTTCTTCGCACCATTCCCAAAGGCTGCCCAGCATGTTTACCAGGGGCGTTCCATGTCCTGCCAAAACCTTATTGCTGTACTGGGCGGCGTATTCCCATTCAATTTCCCTGGGCAGACGGACGGTATAATCCGCCATGGAGGCCCCCAGGGACCGGGAAAGCCAATCACAGTAAGCCCTGGCTGCAAACCAGGATACCCCGGGTACTGTTGGTCTGGGATAATTAGGACTGTCGGGATACATCAGGTAATCGTCGGTGATAAGGCCTTCTGATATAAGAGTATCCATATTGCCCTTGGACCATTCGGGGTTTTCCCGGACAAAATCATCCCAGTCCGCCTGGGTTACTTCGGTTTCACTGATCCAGAAATCCCGGTCAATTTTCTGGTTGTACATGACGGATTCCCCCGCGGGAATTTTTCTGAACACCAGGTTTTTAATCCTGACCGTGTTATTATCGTAGGCGGTGCTGTATACAGGATTAAAGGAAAGTTCCGCCTCTTCCTCATACCAGGATGAATCGATTATTTTTGAAGATGCGTCCCCGGGCAGCATGGCCCCAAGCCAGATTGATGATCCCGGGATATCCGCCAGGTATTGAATAATATCCTGGGCGGATTTTACCGCGGAAAGGGGGGAGGCTGCTTTTCCATTATTATCAATAATAAATTTAGCCCGGATGAGATCCCTGGAAGCGGTTTTGCTATGGGCAAACCGGGCGGAAGCCTTCAGTATTTCATTTATTTTTGTTCTTTCCGCCGGATTATTTACCAGCCCTATCCGGTAGGCTGCTTCGGAAAGATCCATGGGGTGCTGGAAAACGGCAATACCTTCCCCCGCAAAGCTCCATTCCGAGAAAGACCGGGCCCCCAGGGTAAATGCATTCACCGGATCCGGGGTATTCAGGGTTTCGTTTATTGTCATTTTACTGGGAAAAAACAGGGACCCGAAAATTCTCCCCTGAATAGTGGCATCCAGGTTTTTTTTATCAAACCCGGGCAGGACAAGGGTGAACCGGTGGGATCCTTTGGGTATATTCATGGTAAAGGGGGTGCTTCCTATATAGACATCATCCATCCTGACCGCGGCTCCCCAGGGATTGGATGTAAAGGTAACCCGGCTGTGCCGGTTTACCAAACCGGGAAAAATCAGGAGAAAAAAAAGAATAAGTATCAGGGCCAGGACATATAAAACGGTCAGGTAAATCCCGGGCCTGATCCCCATAATCGGCTTAAAAGTTATAGTATCCTTGGAGATTGGTTCTCCCTTTTTCTTTTTTGAGGGCATGGGCGAATTATAGGTCCCTCTTAAACCCTTGTCAACGTTGGTACTTCGTGATAATTTTTACTCAATGGCAAACACAGATACAAAGGACTTTTTTGATCAGGTCCAGTTTTTTACCGAATCCTTCCTGAATAAACACCGGGAAAAGCGTCAGGAAAAAAAAGAAAAACATGCCCTCAAAATGGAAAAATACCGGGAAAGAATCAATAGGCATATTAAAGACCCCACTCTTCAGGTGGTGGTGCTGACCGCTGTGGACTGGATTGAGGCTTTTTTATGGGCCGCCTGTGTGGTCCTGCTGATCAACCAGTATCTTTTCCAGTTGTATCAAATTCCTTCCGGGTCCATGATTGATACCCTTTTAATTAAGGACCGGGTTTTTGTCAATAAAATTGTATATGGCCCGGAACTTTTACCCGGTTTTATGAAGCTCCCCAGTCCAATAAAACCGAAACGGAACGATATTATTATTTTTGAAAATCCCTCTTATGTTTCCCGGGGGGTGGCCTTTGATGTGGTACAGCGGGTTCTGTTTATGCTGACCCTTTCCCTGGTGGATATTGACAAGGACGAGACCGGAGCCCCGACACACCACTTCCTGATAAAAAGGGCCGTGGGTGTTCCCGGCGACCGGTTTATCAGCCGCAACGGTAATTTAAGTATCCTGTTCCGGGGTGAAGACCGGTGGGTTTCCGAAGCCGAATTCAACCAGGGCAGGGGATTTAACCATCATATAACCAGAGAATTCAATGACGAGGATTACCGTTTTTTTGAGGCTTTGGGAAAGGCCGACGCCTATATGGAAATGCTGCTTAATGTCCCGGAACCGATTGCCCGGGAAGCTGTTCCGAAAAGGCCAATAAAATATCCCGATAGTATTGCACGCGATGAAGCCCGGCAGGAACTGAAGTGTGCGGCTCTTCCCAGCAATGAAAACTACCGGACCCATCTGGCCCAGACCCGGTTGGGATGGTACGTTCCGGAGGGCCGGATTTTACCCCTGGGGGATAACCGGGATAATTCCCACGACGGCAGGTACTTCGGGCCTGTCAGGGAAGCAAAAATATTGGGCCAGGCGGTACTTAAGTTTAATTTTGATTTACTTAAATTAAAATTCAGTATAGGATTGGTTAAATAAATCTGTACGCTTAGAACAGAAAGGAACGGTTATGTTTAATAAGTGGCATAAATATTCCTATGCAGCCCAGAAACAGCAGCGCAGCCGGATCCTGATGATCCTGTTCTGGCTGGCGGGAATATGCATCCTGTACACGATCATAACCGCCTTCGTTTTTTCTATTTGGGTTATCCAGAACGACAGTATGAAGCCAAACTTTGAACCGGGGGACCGGTTCGTGGTCCTTTCCTATAAATTTTACCATATGCTTCCCGAATCCGCCCAGGCTCCTTTTAAACGGGGGCAGGTGGTGGTTATTAATACGTCGGCCCAGAGAAAAACCAATGTGTTTCTTGGGGTATGCGATTCGGTGGTCAGGTTTTTTACAGCCCAGCAGGTCAGTATCCTGGATCAGAAAAACAATATATTTATCAAACGGGTGATTGGTCTGCCGGGGGATGAAATTTCCATGACTAATTTTGTCCTGAGAATAAAACCCGCCAATGAATCCTTCCATTTTACTGAGTTTGAACTAACCTCCGAATCTTCCCGGCTGTATGAAACAATCCCGCCGAAAGTTTCAGCCCTTTGGGATGATTCCCTGCCTTTTTCCGGAAATATGGACCCGGTGGTTTTGAAGGGAGATGAGTATTTTCTTCTTTCCGATGACCGGAGCAACACCAACGATTCCCGTACCTGGGGTCCGGTGGATGTGGATTCCATTACAGGCCGGGTGGTATTCCGTTACTGGCCTTTCGGCCGGTTTGGCCGTCTTTAGATATTGCCATGGTAGCATCCTTATATATTCATGTTCCCTTTTGTGCCGGCGCCTGCGATTACTGTGATTTTTATTCGGTTGCTGCAGATAAAGATGATGACCGGCTTAACCGTTATACAGAATTAGTTTCCAGGGATGTGGTTAACCAGATTTATCAATTTTCTGTTGATACAATACCGTCCATATATATCGGCGGCGGAACCCCGTCCATGCTGGGAGCTTCCGGCATATCCCGGCTGATGAAGGCCATCAGCCCGGCCATAAAAACATGGCCCGGGGAAATAAGCATTGAAGCAAACCCCGAATCGGTAAACCGGGATTTTATACAGGCCTGCATGGATACCGGGATTAGCCGGATCAGCCTGGGGGTTCAGTCGTTTTCAGCAAAAAGCCGGCGGGCTGTAAACAGGACCGGATCTGCCCGGACCGTTCCCGAAGCCCTTTCCCTTCTGCGGGATGTATGGAGGGGTAACTTTTCCGTGGACCTGATCACCGGGTTGCCCTTCCAGGATGAACAGACCCTTCATGAGGATATTAAAAAAGTGGTTTCATATGGGCCAGCCCATATTTCGCTGTATTCCCTCATCCTGGAGGAGGGAACCGTCCTGAAAGAAAAAGCCGGGAAACATGAAATAATTCTCCCCGGCGATGACGAGGCGGATTCTCTCTGGCTGCTGGGAAAAAGTCTTTTGGAAGAATCCGGATATGTCCAGTATGAGGTTTCCAATTTTTCCAGACCCCGCGGAGAATGCCTCCACAATATCCGGTATTGGAGGATGGAAAACTGGTTGGGCGCCGGACCGGGAGCGTCGGGGACTATTTTTGATGATCCAACCGGGACCGCGGTCCGGCGGACGGTTCCGGCGGATATAGAAACATTTCTTACCGGGACCCTGGAACCCCGGATGGAAAACATAAACCGGATGGAACTTATCAAAGAAATGATCCTCATGGGTTTCCGTTACATAGAAGGCCCGGGCGACATATTGATAAAAAAACGTTCCGGCGGAACCTGGGATACTTTGATTCCGGAAACCCTCCGGCGGTGGCGGAACAATGGACTTATCCGGGAGGACAGGACCGCATTAACCAGGGAAGGTCTTGTTTTTCTGAACCGGTTTGTGGGGGATGCTTTTTTTGAATTGGACCGGGGGTAATCTTTTTACTGGGCCGGTGTATTCCCGGGGGGATCTTCCGGCTTTTCCTTTTCCCCGGATAATGCTTTGTGTTTCCTCAGGGGAATTCTTTCCAGATAATCATTCAGCAGCTGCCGTTCGGATTTGCTGATACTGTCAAACTCCAGGGAAATAATCCTGCCGGAACGGATCAGCCTGCAGACCGGGGAAATAATTTCTTCACCTATCCGGAGAGAACAGTGGGGAATGTCCATGGACAGGGAAATGTTGTCCAGCAGACCCGGCTGATCGGGCTGGAAGGAAATTCCCGTACTGGAAATACTCTTTATTTCTCCGGTGATGATACGGCCATTATTCGGATTGGTAAACATAAAATCCATATGGCTGTCTTTTTCCATCTTGTATCTTTTAGCTTTCCGTTTTTCATCCAGGGGCACATAGCGTCCCAGGATACTCAGAAGCCGGTCAATTTCCATGGATTCATTCAGGTTTTCCGAAACGATACCGCTGACCCCCAGGTAAAAGGCCTTGGATGTTTCTTCCAGGGGGAAATTATTCCCCCGTAAAATAACAATAGGGGTGGTTTCCTTGGGTCTTTCGGCCCGGACAAACTGAACCACGGTTTTCCAGTGCCGGGGAAAATCCTCGGCGCTGATAATAATTCCCGTCGGGTCAATTTCGTCAATATTATCCATTGCTTTAAGTACATGTTTGTACCGGATCAGTTCAAATCCAAGGGGTTTTACACAGGTAGCAATAGTCTCATGGATTTCATCTGATGCAAGGATTAATAATAATTTCATTCCGTCCCCAGGTTTAAAACCGTATAATCCACCACCGTCCAGATATCATCCCGCTTCCGCAGGTGATACGTATACCTTTTCCTTTCAATATAGGTTCCTGTTTTAAATTTTTCAAGCACCGTTACGGTGCCTTCTTCCTGGCCGTAACTGGTCCGTTCAATCCTGAATTCCAGGGGAATGGTGGAAAAATCACCATCCGTGGTGGCATTCTGGAGATCAATCCTGTAACGGTCGAGCATCCGTTTCCGGCCTTCCTCGGATTCCACCAGCCATATCCTCCGGCGGCCCGCATCATTAATAATCATGGATTCCAGGTCAAGATACAAGAAGAATTTTTCCCATTGGCCCTTCTGGCGGGCGGTTATAAGGTACTGTACCACTTCGTCCGGGGGAAGTTTTTCCCTGACCAGCACCGCATTGGTTTCCACATCCAGGGCCAGGGGAATTCCGTCGGCACCCCTGATGGGGGCGGTTCTGAGGCTTAGGCTGAGCCGGTTGGACATAACCGGCCGGGACTGGGTATTTTTCATCAGTTCCGGATATAACTTTGCCTGTACCACATAGGAACCGGCCTGGTCCAGCATGGCATAATCCCGGAGGTCCTCAATAAAGGAAAAGGATTCACCCGGTTCGACCGAAACTTCCCTGAAAAATACCGGCAGATTCTGGGTTCTTTTCCGTAAAATATTTTCCGAAACCTCCACGGTCCTGTTGTTCAGGGTTCTTACATCAAAATCAATTGAAAAAATCCTGTCATCCGCCAGTTTAAACCGGTAAGTATCGGGACTGTTGTTTGAAATGGTAACCTGGACCCAGACAGGGTCATCCTGGATATAGTAAATCCGTTTATCGTAATAGCGGATATTAATACCGATGGATGATTCATCACTGAAAAGCGGAAAAGTACCTATCAGAATTAATACAAGAAAAAAAACAATCCTCTGTTGTTTCATGCTGAAACTCCATTTATCCGGAACAGTCTCATTATATCATAGATATTAAGCTGCTACCCTGGATTTTATGGAAAAAACGGATTTAAAACGTTTTTTCCGAAGCCATTTCAGGGATCACCCGGGGTGATTACCCGGTTATCCTACTGTTTTAAAAAAAGCTTATACTATATATTATAGTAATCGGTACATTGTGATGAATACCTTATCTTTTCCTGCATACCAGAAGAAAATCCAGAATTCCCAGGCAATGTTAGAGGTGATAAAAGCCTATAGAGGGGGAAAATTTCCCCTGGAAATTGACGGGGCCGAGGGTTCCTTTGGGGCTATGCTGCTGGCAAATTTGTATAAAACCGATAAAAGAAGCCTTCTGCTGGTGGTCCCCACCGAAAGGGAAGCCGCTGAGCTGAGTCTGGACCTGGAAAGCCTGGGGGTTTCCCTGGTGCAGATGCCCTGGTGGGGAAGCATTCCCTACCGGGAAATGGCCCCGTTATCCCTGGTGTTTGGGGAAAGGACCAAGGCATTGGCGGAGATTCTCACCGGGCAGGCCCCGGTGGTTGTGGTTCCCGAACGGGCGCTGCTGACCCCCCTGGCCCCGCCGGAATATTTCAGGTCCCTGCTGACCAGGCTGAAGGAAGGGGGGACCATCGACACCTCCGCCCTGGCGGAACTGCTGGCCGCCTACGGGTATACCCGGGTCCCCAGGGTTCAGGTTCACGGGGAGTTTGCCCTCCGGGGGGAAGTCCTGGACCTGCTCATGGCCGGGGATGATGAGGCGTACCGGATACTTTTTGACTTTGATCAAATTGAATCAATTAAACGCTTCGATCCCGCGGACCAGAGCGGCTTAAGCCGGGTAGGGGAATGTATCATCCGGCCATTAAAAGAAGTGGTCTGGTCCGATGACAGGATTGATATGTTAAGCAGAAACCTGGCGGGGTTTGATGAATTCTCCGGGCAGGGACTGGCCATAATTGATGATCTGATGACCAGGAAAACCTGCCCCGGGGAGGAACTCTTTTTTCCCCTGGCCTTTGAAAAGGCCGGCAATATCCTGGATTACCTGGATGATGACGCAAATGTGGTTTTTCTTGACCGGGAAAGGCTGGAAAATGCCCAGGAAATCCTGGAACGGGAATACCAGTCTTTATATAAAAAAGCCCGGAGGGAACGGGAAGTACCCGTACCGGAACGGCTGCTTCTGCAGTTCAAGGAACTTACTCTTGCCTGTAAAAGAAGAATCTCCTTTATGTCAATTAAAGGCGGCGGCGAAGCCGGGGCTGTGCGGATCCGGATGTCCTGCGATCCCCCGAGAAGTTTTTTTGGAAACATCAATTACCTCCGGGAAGAACTGGGGAATCTTTCAAAGCAGGGCTGGACCTTTCTGGTGGCCGCCGAATCCGAGGCCCAGGCCTCCCGGCTGGAGGAACTGCTGAAGGATGAGCCGGTGGATGTGACGGCCATGCCCTTATCCGCGGGGTTTGCCCTGCCGGATATCAAATTCATGCTTATCCAGGAAAACGAAATTTTCGGCAGAAGGAAACGGCTGCCCCGTTCCCTGAAACAAGCCAGAAGCAGCGCTATTGATACCTTTGTGGAGCTTAATCCCGGGGATTTTGTGGTTCATGTAAATTATGGTATCGGTCTTTTCAGAGGCATCGAACGGATCCGTGCCCTGGGACATGAGCGGGATTATATCAAGCTGGAATATGCGGAAGAGGAAGTTGTTTTTGTTCCCATTGAACAGGTAAACCTGGTTCAACGCTACATTGGAAACGAAGGGGCACCCCCAAGATTGGACAAACTGGGTTCCAAAAGCTGGGAAAACCGGAAAGGCCGGGTCAAGCAGTCCGTGGAGGATATTGCCCAGAAACTGATTGACCTTTATTCAAAACGTAAAGCCGCCCAGGGGTTTGCCTTTTCCAGGGATACCGAATGGCAGACCATGTTTGAAGCTGCCTTTCCCTACGAAGAAACCGAGGACCAGCTCCGGTGTGTGGAAGAAATAAAAGAAGATATGGAAAGTTCCCATCCCATGGACCGGCTGGTCTGCGGTGATGTGGGCTACGGCAAAACCGAGGTGGCGGTCAGGGCATGTTTTAAGGCGGTTATGGGGGGCAAGCAGGTGGCTTTTCTGGCTCCCACCACTATCCTGGCGGAACAGCATTATGAAAATTTTCAGGAACGGTTTGCCCAGTTCCCGGTCCGGCTGGGGATGCTGTCCCGGTTTGTGGATAAAAAGCAAATAAAAAAAACCATCGAGGAACTTAAAAAGGGCGATGTGGATATTCTGGTGGGAACCCACCGGCTTATCCAGAAGGATGTAATTTTTAAGGATCTGGGCTTGATGGTGGTGGATGAGGAACAGCGTTTTGGCGTCAAGGACAAGGAACGGCTGAAGGTGATGAAGAACAACGTGGACTGTTTGAGCCTCAGCGCCACCCCTATTCCCAGGACCCTGCATATGAGCCTTCTGAAAATCCGGGACATGAGCATCCTGGCTACGCCTCCCCAGAACCGTCATCCTATTGAGACTATTATTGAGGAATACAACGAGGACCGGCTGGCCGCGGCTATCCGCCGGGAGGTTGAACGGGGAGGACAGATTTTTTTCCTTCATAACAGGATTGAAAGCCTTAATGAAGTAAGGCATACCATCGAACGGCTGGTCCCGGAAATGCTGGTGGAAACCGCCCATGGGCAAATGGACCCCAAGGACCTGGAGGATGTGATGCACCGGTTTATCCATGGGGGGTTCCATGTGCTGGTATCCACCACCATCATAGAAAACGGGATCGATATTCCTAATGTGAATACCATCATCATTGACCGGGCGGATATGTACGGGGTTTCCCAGCTGTACCAGCTCCGGGGACGGGTGGGCCGGTCCGACCGGGTGGCCTATGCATATTTGTTTTATCCCAGGGACCGGGCTTTGTCGGAGGTGTCCATGAAACGCCTCCAGGTTATTTCCGATTTTACCGAACTGGGTTCGGGGTTTAAGATTGCCATGAAGGATATGGAAATCCGGGGGGCGGGGAACCTCCTGGGCAGGGAACAGTCCGGGGATATCTATTCCGTAGGTTTTGATTTGTACCTCCGGCTCCTGGATGAGGCTATCAGGAAACTGGAAGACAGTAACTATGAATCCGAAATGGAAACACTGCTTGAACTGGAATACACCGGGTTCATCCCGGATACGTATATTGATTCCGCCCAGGAAAAGATGGAGGTATACAAAAAGATTGCATCCATCCAGACCAAGGATGAGCTGGAGCGGGTCTACGCGGAACTGATTGACCGGTTTGGTCCGCTGCCGGATGAAGCCCAGTCCCTGCTGGCCCTGGCGGAAATCCGGATCATCTGCCGGGAAATTGCGGTGTCATCGTTAAAGGAACGGGCCGGGGTGGTCCGGGTTGAATTCGGGAAGGTTTCCAAGGTGAAAATTGACCGGCTTATCCGGCTCATGCAGGAAAGCAGCGGCAAGGTAAAACTGGATCCTAAGATGCCCAACATTTTAATCCTCCAGACCGGGAACATTGGTTTAAAAGAGAAAAGCGAATTTATCAGGGAAAAACTGGCAGCCTTGGTGATATAAGGTTGTTATCAATATTTTGTACATAAAGGAAGTGGAATGAGTATTAAGGGAGTTGTGTTTGATTATGGAAGGGTCATCAGCTATGACCAGCCTGAAGATACCATGGAGAAGCTTGCGTCGATAGCAGGGATGGATGCTAAAACCCTGGAGTCCCTGGTGTGGGGAAGCCGGGCAGAATTTGACCGGGGTACCCTTTCCGGCAGGGAATACTACCGGGAATTGCTTAAGACCGCCGGGGTGGTGCTGGATGATGATTCCCTGCAGAAAATGGTGGCAATCGATGTGGAAAGCTGGAGCAGCATCAACCCCAAAACGGTGAAGCTTATGGAGGATCTGAAAGCTGCGGGAATTACCCTGGGGATATTATCCAACATGCCCCATGATTTTCTGTCCCTGAAATATAATACCCTGGATGTATTCCGGCTGCCGGAAATATCAATTTTTTCATGTAAAACCGGATTTATTAAACCTGAAATCGAAATCTATAATATACTTGTACAGGAGTTTAAATCTGAACCGGGGGAACTGGTATTTTTTGATGATATTCAGAAAAATATTGACGGCGCTTTGGCGGCGGGTATCCGGGGATTTCTTTGGACAGATCCGGACCAGGGACGCAGGGATCTGAATAATTTAGGCGTTCCGGTGTAAGGAGTATATGTATGGTGTTCATAAAAACTGTGGTTGTTTTTTTCATCCTGATATTAGCTCTGCTGGGATTATTACCCATTGGGCTTACGGCTTTTGTTCTCAGCTTTTTTGGTTTGAAAAAACCCATGGCCCAGGTTATATACAGGTCAGCCCAGGGTTGGGCAAAACTGATGATTTTCCTTACCCGGTGCCCCCTCACGGTTAGGGGCCGGGAAAATATTCCCAAGAATGAAGGGGTCTGTATTGTCAGCAATCACGTAGGGATTTTTGATATTGTGCTGGCCCTGGCAACCATTGGCCGACCCTTCGGGTTTATTGCCAAAAAGGAGCTGCTCCTGGTACCGTTTTTAAATATCTGGGTTTGGCTTCTGGGGGGACTTTTTATTGACAGGAAAAGTCCTAAAAAAGCCCTTCATACTATAAATGTTGGAATTAAGCGGATTAAACAAGGCGGCGGGATGATTATTTTCCCCGAGGGAACCCGGAGCAAAGGACGGGGGCTGCAGCCATTCCGTTCGGGGTCGTTCAAACTGGCCACCCAGGCTGGTGCCATAATTGTTCCCATGGCCATCACCGGCAGTTACGATGTTTTTGAAAAAACCCATCTGATCCGAAAGGTACCTATCAACATTGTTTTTGGAGAACCCATACCGACGGCTCATCTTCCCCATGAAGAAAAGAAGCAGGTCCTTTCAGATAAAGTCCATGGGGTAATCGCCGCATCCCTGGACAGGATAGCCCTGGAATCTTCCCCCGGGATTGGTCAGGCGGATTAGTCTGAATTATGCCGGCCCGGAGGTCCCGGGCTTCCGGGTAAAAATAATTTTCTAAGTTATTGCCCTAACACATTTTTTTGTCCATTATAATTTTATGCGTATCATTGCGGACCTGCATATCCATTCCCGTTTTTCCAGGGCGACCAGTTCCAAACTGACCCCGCCGTACCTCGACCGCTGGGCCCGGATTAAGGGCATTAATCTGGTGGGTACCGGGGACTGTACCCATCCGCTCTGGCTGGAGGAACTCCGGGACCAACTGCAGGAAGCCGAAGAAGGCTGTTACGTACTCAAGGAAAGTGCCAGAAAATCATTTGACCAGGGTCCGGCTTTTACTGAAGGATTGCCCAATCCCGCATGCGCGGATATGCCCCGGTTTATCCTTACCGGTGAGATCAGTACTATTTACAGTTATAATGGAAAAACCCGCAAGGTCCATCATGTGGTGATCCTCCCGGATTTCAAGGCTGCATCATTGTTCCAGACCAAACTGGAAAAGGTCGGGAATATCCGTTCCGATGGAAGACCTATTTTAGGGATCGATTCCAGGGATCTCCTGGAAATTCTTCTGGAAGCCGACAACCGGTCCATGCTGATACCTGCCCATATCTGGACTCCCTGGTTTTCAGCCCTGGGAGAAAAATCCGGGTTTGATTCTGTTGATGAATGTTACCGGGACCTCGCGGGTTATATCCATGCGGTGGAAACCGGGTTGTCCTCCAACCCGCCCATGAACTGGGCAGTGGCTTCCCTGGACCGGTTTTCTATCGTCTCCAATTCGGATGCCCATTCGCCGGAAAAACTTGGCAGGGAAGCCACCGTACTGGAAGCTGATTTTCTTTCATACCCCGGACTGGCTGGAGCATTTTCATCATCAGGACCGGGAATCATTTCGGAGACCCTTGAATTTTTTCCCCAGGAAGGCAAATACCATTACGATGGTCACCGAGCCTGCGGAATATACCTGAACCCCGAGGAAAGCCAGGCCGCCGAAGGCCAATGTCCTGTCTGCGGCAAACCCCTAACCCAGGGGGTTCTCCGGAGGGTTATGGAACTTGCCCAGGGAACGATAGATGAATTTGCCCCCTGTCCCCGGGATTATTCCGGTACCAACCGGAGGCCCTACCGTTCCCTGATTCCTCTGCCGGAACTTCTTGGGGAACTTCTCCAAACCGGTCCATCATCCAAAAGTGTTAACCGGGCATACGGTGTTCTGGTTGAAAAAGGGGGAAGTGAGTTTTCCCTGCTCCTGGATAAAAGTACAAAAGAACTGGAACGTCTGGACTGTCCGGGGGTTCCCGGGGAACTGCTGGCCCAGGCGGTGGAACATATGCGGGAAGGCAAGGTGTTTATTACCCCTGGTTACGATGGGGAATACGGAATAATCCGGGCCTTTGCTCCGGGAAATATTCCCGGACCAAAAAAATCCCCGGGGCTTTTTGGGGATATTCCGGAAAATAGTTCCGATGAACCGGTTCCTGGTAACATAAAGAATCCAAAATCCGCTGGAAAATCCCGGGTAACCCAAAAAAAATCCCGCAAGGCCAGTCCGGGCAAACAAAAATCCTTTGTTCTGGACGAGGACCAGCAGCGGGCGGTGGATCATCCCGGCGGACCGGCGCTTATCCTGGCGGGACCCGGGACAGGAAAAACCGCGGTACTCACATCCCGGATTGCCCGGCTGGTGGAAAACGGAACCGCTCCGGAAACTATCCTGGCCCTGACTTTTTCCGTAAAGGCCGCGGAGGAACTCCGGATCCGGCTGGAAAAAATTCTGGGGTCTGAAAAAGCAAAAGCTATTACCGCAGGAACCTTCCACTCGGTCTGCCGGAAAATTCTTCTGGAACAGGGACCTGCCGCAGGACTGCAGGAAAACTTCATCATCCTGGATGATGAAGAACGAAGGACTATTATCCGTGATGTTGCCGGCTATAATAAAAAAGAACCGGGAAAATCCCCGGTAACCGAAAAAAATCTTGAAGCCTATATAGAAGCCCGGAAACGGTTCCTTCTGCTGCCCGGGGACGAGCATCCCAGACTGGGCACATCCGACCTATCCCGGGTTCTGATTTCCCTGGCGGAGGATTCCGGAAAACCTCCATTCAATGCCGAAGCGGATACCCTTTACCGGGAATACCGGTCCCGGCTGCGTTCACTGCATGCCCTGGATTTTGATGATCTTCCGGCGGGGACGGTCCGGCTTTTGGCAACCAAACCGGAAACCGCAGCGGCTTACATGGACCGGTTCCGCCATATCTTTGTGGATGAATACCAGGATGTT
This sequence comes from Treponemataceae bacterium, assembly GCA_031549725.1. Taxonomy (GTDB): domain Bacteria; phylum Spirochaetota; class Spirochaetia; order Treponematales; family Breznakiellaceae; genus UBA937. The sequence goes on along the minus strand of JAVBPH010000008.1, from coordinate 10,623 downwards.
AATTTTGCCCAGTATGCCCTGATCCGCTTATTAACCCCTCCCGGAAGTCCCGGTGAATTGTATGTTATTGGAGACCCGAACCAGGCTATCTATGGGTTCCGGGGTTCGGATAAACGGTATATTGACTGGTTTATCCGGGATTATCCCAAAGCTGAGGTTTACCGTTTATCCAGAAGCTTCCGGTGCGCCGGTCCCATTATTGGCGCTGCCTCCAGGCTTACCGGAACGGAACTTACGGGTTCTGAAGAAAACCGGCCGGTCCGGATTTACCGGTCGGCTTTTCCTACGGATCTTTCCGAGGCGGAGGGGATTGCCCGGAGGATTTCCCGGCTCATCGGCGGGACCGGTTTTTTTGCCATGGACAGCGGAATTGTTGGAACAAAGAGGAAGGGTTCAGAAAAATCCCATACCGATGAGGAGGGTATACTGAAAAGCCTTGGGGAATGTGCGGTCCTGGTCCGTACAGGCGCCATGGCGGATCCCATAAAAAAGGCCCTGGCGGATCATGGTGTCCCCTGCAGGGTTATCGGGGACAGACCCTGGTGGGAAGATGATCCCGCGGGGCCGGTAATCCGGTTCCTCCGACGGGTGTTTCATAATAAAGCAGAGACTCAAATATTTTATTCAGATCCGGTGATGCAAAATCAGGTCCCTGAAATAATTCCCGCTGATTTTTCTCCGGCGGGATCTCCACCGGAACTTATCGAAAAAGCCCTGGAAGTATTAGGGTTGGCCGCATTAAAAAACGATGAAGGGTTCCGGCGGCTGAAAGCTTTAGCTTCCCATTTCGATGATCCCGCTGTTTTTTTGGACACCCTTGCCCTGGGCAGTCCCCAGGACGGAATGGAAATAAAAACCGAAACCGTTACGGTTATGACCATCCATGCTTCCAAGGGGCTGGAATTTGACCATGTTTTTGTGGCCGGGCTGGAAGAGGGTATCCTGCCGTTTACCCTTTTTGATCATGATGAAGAACGTATTGATGAGGAACGGCGGCTCCTTTATGTTGCCATGACCAGGGCCAGGGAAGGGCTCTACCTTTCCTGGGCAGCCTCAAGGACTTTCAGGGGCCGCAAACTAAACCAACCCCCCAGCCGGTTTTTGAAAGAAATAGAGGACCTGATCCCGGAAACCCGGGAAGAACCCAGAAAACCCGGGAGTTCACAGTTATCCCTGTTTTAAGATATGCTATATTTGATTTGCTGAAAAAGTAAATTTGAAAAGGGGTCCTGACAGTAAAATGAATAAGTCTAAAATTAGAATAGGTTTAATAGTTTTCTTAATAATAATTATTTTTCTGGTTTGTTTTTTTATTTTCAGATATAGGTGGAATATTCTTAAAAGCGGTTATACGACAATTAATATTTCAATCACAAATACGCTGGAGCATCCGGTATATATAAATAACCTGGAATATACGGGCATTAGCGGTTATGACGATTTGAAAACAGTTTACTATTTATCTGTCCCTGAAATTAATTTATTCTATTACCCTTCAAATATTAAATATGATTTCTCATTCAAGGTTGACCCAGGGGTAAAAACCACACAAAGAAAAATAAAAGGAACTATTGCTGATGATGCGGTTTTTGTTTTTTATTATACCGATGTGCCTTTAAATCCTGAAGCATTTGAAGAGTATAAAAACATAATTGAGAAGCAGGGAAAAATTTCCACCGGATATTTAAAGGATAAAATAATCTGGTTTACCATAAATTGATCTAAGATATATTGGCGGCGGATGAGTAAGTAGCCAGAATCTTATAGGCAAAGAACCAGCCTTTTAAGGTCTTTAAAGATTGCACTATAACTAATCCAAAAATGAAGCCAGCCGCCGGTAGGTCTGGTTGACCATATTTTTCAGCTCCAGATCAACCTCGTCATCCAGTTCATCTATCAGGGCTTCCACACTGGCAAGACTTTCGTTTAAAGCCGTGTGAAATCCCCTGGAACATTTGAACCAGTAATTATTCTGGTCATCCGTAAATAAACAGATGAACCCCAGCTCTTTTTTGCCTTCCTTCCATACCGCGGGGGTTAACAGCAGCGGTAATAATTCAATTAAATCAACCAATTTTTCCTTTGAATTGAAGTTTTTTTTCTTCGGCCATTTCCTGGTCAATGCATTGTCAATATCCAGGTTTTCCACCAGGGAAAGGATCAGGTCAAGCTTTTCCCCTTCCAGCAGAACATGTTTGTTGTTTATGATAATACAACCCCGGAGACCCCTGAACATTCCTATGGTTTCCCGGGAAATATCATCCTTTATTCTGCGCAGGTTTTCCCAGGGAAGCAGGGCCATTTTTTTACCCTTAAATGTAATCACCTCGAATATTTCGTTGGCAATCTTAATATTATTGGTAAAGTCCCTGGACCGTTTTCCCCTGCCTTCGGTGGTGCCTGATTTTTCCCGGAGCGCATCCAGCAGATCCGGGGAAATTCTTTCCAGGGCTTCCCTGGTTAGGGGCGATACCGACATGGCATACATTCTGGTGGTTTTGACAATTTCGCCGGCCACAATATACTGGGGATCCATTTTGAACATCACCGAACCGGGATGAATAAAAATCCTGTCCGCGGTGAGGGTTCTGTACATGTCCCGTCCCTCCCGGACACAGACAAACTGGATCATCCCTTTTGCAATGGAACAAAGGTAATCCTGGGTACCTCCCCCGGACAGGGTGGGAATCCCCAGGGAAGACAGAATCTGTTCCAGCTGTTCCGTCACATTGGATATCTCGTTCATGGTTTTTTCATCCAGATAATTTTTTTCGCAGAACTTGTTTATATCGTAGGTTTCCTTGTAGGCTTTATACAATTTCAGGTAGGACACAAAATCCCCGGCGCTGTCCCTGAAACGGTGATGGGCCCTGCGGGCATCCAGTTCTTCCCCCGGGGGCAGCACATAGGGGCTCTGGGTTGATAAAAATGCTGCAGCGATAATTGTTTCCTGGGTTACATGGGGATATTTTAAAACGGCTTCAACAATAATCCTGGACTGCCGGGGGGGCAGGGGAAACTGGGTCATCATCTTGCCGATATCCGAAAGGGTCTGATCCTTATTCAGGGCATCCAGAAGATTAAGGGTTTCAATGGCCGCCAGAAGACCTTCCCTGTTGGGGGGGGATATAAAATCAAATTCCTCAAATTCGGTTATCCCCAGGTCCGCCATCCTGAGGACCACCTCGGATAAATCGGTCCGGTAAATTTCTTCGGTGGTGAAAAGGGCCCGGTTTTCAAAATCCTTTCTGGGGTATAGCCTGTAACAGCTTCCTTCCTGGGTCCGTCCTGCCCGGCCTTTCCGCTGGTTTGCGGAAGCCTTGGAAACTGGGCCTTCTATAAGGCTGGAAGTAAAGGTTTTGGGGCTATAATAATTGAGTTTTGCCAGACCGGAATCGATTACTGTGGTAATGCCGTCAATAGTAACTGATGTTTCCGCAATATTGGTGGACACCACCACCTTGGTTTTTCCCCAGGGGGCGTTTTCAAAAACCCGGTCCTGTTCATCCTTGCCAAGCCGGCCATAGAGGGGCACGATATGAATATTTTTGCCCACCGGACTCATCATCAGCCTGGTCATACATTCCTTGATTGTTTTTTCACCGGGAAGAAAAATAAGCACATCCCCCTTGCGTCTTTCACCGATAACTCTTTCGATAATTGAAAGGATTTTATCAAACCTGGCGTCTTCCGCAAGCTGCCCCGGGGACGACCCGTCGGAGGAAGAAGGAACCGACGGGGGATCGTAAACCAGGGTTACAGGATAGGTGATGGCTTCAATTTTTACCACCGGGCATTCCCCGAAGTATTCGGAGAAAACCTGGGCATTAATAGTAGCCGATGAAATAATCACTTTAAATTCCGGCCGTTCTTCCAGAACCCGTTTTAACAGTCCCAGGATAAAATCGATGGTCAGGCTCCGTTCATGGGCCTCATCGACCACAATAAGGCCGTATTTTGTCAGATAAGGGTCGAGTTTCATTTCCTGCAGAAGAATTCCGTCGGTCATGATTTTAATAGCCGTGGAATGGTTGGTCCGGTCCTCAAAACGCATTTTGTAGCCCACAATACCGGGAATGTGGGTTTTCATCTGCCGGGCGATAAATTCACTGACCGATACCGCAGCAATCCGCCGGGGCTGGGTTACCCCGATTATTCCATATTGGGTAAAACCTGCTTCATAAAGGATGACAGGCATTTGGGTGGTTTTCCCTGAACCGGTGGGACTTTCCACAACAATTACCTGATGAGTCTTCAGGGCTTCCAAAATCAGGTCTTTATGCTTATAAACCGGTAAATCTAAATAATCCATATTTATATAATAGGACAGAGCTCTAGTATTCGCAATCAGTCGGGGCTTCCTTTTTTTCATAAATGTGATATTGTTAAAAAACAGATATGATGGAGGACTAAATGAATAAACAAAAATATGTTTATTTCTTCGGCAAAGGTAAAGCCGAAGGCGCTGCAAAAATGAAAGATCTTTTAGGCGGAAAAGGTGCCAATCTGGCTGAGATGACAAACCTGGGAATTCCGGTCCCTCCGGGATTTACCATTTCTACTGAGGTTTGTGCTGCTTACTATGAAAATAACAAAAAATATCCGAATGGTTTGGAAAATGATGTACTGGAAACCCTTAAAAAGCTTGAATCGACCATGGGAAAAAAACTTGGCGATCCCAATGACCCGCTTCTGGTTTCAGTCCGGTCCGGAGCAGCGGTCTCCATGCCCGGCATGATGGATACCATCCTTAACCTTGGTATAAATGATAAGGCTGTTGTTGGTTTGGCCAATAAAACCGGAAATCCCCGGTTTGCCTGGGATGCCTACCGCCGGTTTATCCAGATGTATGGTGATGTGGTCATGGGAGTGGAGCATGATGAATTTGAGCATGCCCTGGCTTCCATGAAAAAAGCAAAAAAAGTTGAGCTAGATACGGGTCTCGATGCAAAGGACCTGGAAAAGCTGGTGGATGAATACAAAAAAATCGTTAAGAAACATGCCAAAAAGGATTTTCCCCAGAATCCTATTGACCAGATGTGGGGAGCCGTTAATGCGGTTTTTGGCTCATGGATGAACGAACGGGCCATCAAATACCGTCAGATCAATGAAATCAGGAATGTCCGGGGAACCGCCGTTAATATCCAGTCCATGGTTTTCGGCAATTTCGGGGATGATTCCGGTACGGGCGTCTGTTTCAGCAGGGATCCCTCCACGGGGGTCAATCAATTCTACGGAGAATACCTGATGAATGCCCAGGGCGAAGACGTGGTAGCAGGCATCAGAACACCTGAAAAAATTGCTACCCTGGCAAAAAAGAATAAAAAGGTCTATGACCAGCTGGTGGCAATTAAGGACCGGCTGGAAAAGCATTTTAAGGATATGCAGGATATGGAATTCACCGTTCAGCAGGGTGAACTCTTTATACTCCAGACCCGGAACGGGAAACGGGCCGGAGCTGCCGCTGTTAAATGCGCAGTGGACATGGTGGCGGAAAAACTGATCACCAAAGAAGAAGCTATCCTCCGGGTAAGCCCGGACCATCTGGATCAGCTTCTCCATCCTATGATTGATCCCAAGGCCGTTAAAACTGCCAAGTCCCTTACCAGGGGCTTGAATGCATCCCCGGGGGCTGCCTGCGGGCGGATTGTTTTCACCGCAAAGGATTCCGAGGAGTGGTATGCCAAGGGAGAAAAGGTTGTGCTGGTCCGGAAAGAAACCAGTCCTGAGGATATCGGCGGAATGGTGGTATCGGAGGGTATCCTTACTTCCACCGGAGGAATGACCAGCCACGCTGCGGTCGTTGCCCGGGGTATGGGAACTCCCTGTGTAGCCGGCGCCAAGGGTGTTTCTGTTCAGGGGAAAAAGGTTGTTATTGGCGGTACAAGCTTCAAGGAAGGAGATTGGATTACCGTCGATGGTTCCACCGGAAACGTGTACAGCGGAAAACTTTCCCTGATATTGCCGAAAATCTCCAAGGATATGAGTCTCTTCCTGTCATGGTGTGATGACGTTCGGACAGCTTCGGTCCGGGGGGATGTGAAGGGCTTTAAGGTCAGAACCAATGCCGACCAGCCTGAGGATGTTAAACGGGCATTTGATTTTGGGGCCGATGGGGTGGGACTCTGCCGGACAGAACATATGTTCTTTGACAAGGATAAGCTGATCCACTTCAGGGCTATGATCCTGGCGGATAATGAAGCGGAACGGAAGGCGGCACTGAAAAAGATCCTGCCTCTCCAGAAAAAAGATTTTTTTGGTATTTTTAAAGCCATGAACGGCAAGCCCGTAACAATCCGTCTTTTGGACCCGCCGCTCCATGAATTTGTTCCCCATACAAAATCTGAAATTGCCGATCTGGCAAAACAGCTTAATATTACTGTCAGCGTGCTCCAGCCTAAAATTGACCGTCTTCATGAATCAAACCCCATGCTGGGTCACCGGGGCTGCCGGCTGGCCGTAACATATCCTGAAATTTATGATATGCAGGTTGAAGCCATTGCCCTGGCTGCGGTGGACTGCGTCAAGAAGAAAATTCCCGTCCATCCCGAAATTATGATTCCCATAGTCTGTGATGAACGGGAATTGGCCATGATCCGGCCCAGTGCTGAAAAAATAATTAAATCCGTCATGGAAAAAGCCAAGGTTACTATTCCCATAAGAATCGGAACCATGATTGAGGTTCCCAGGGCTGCGCTCCTCGCAGACCGGATTGCCAATTATGCGGATTTCTTCAGCTTTGGTACCAACGACCTTACCCAGATGACCTTTGCGTTCAGCCGGGATGATGTGGGTTCCTTTATGCCGGTTTACCTGGAAAAAAATGTTTTTGAAACCGATCCCTTTAAATCAATAGATGAAAAGGGTGTGGGTTTGCTCATGGAAATTGCCACCAAAAAAGGACGCGGCGTTAAGGCTGATCTCAAGATCGGTATCTGCGGTGAGCACGGTGGTGATCCCCAGACTATTGATTTCTGTTACCGGACCGGGCTGAGTTATGTATCGTGTTCTCCCTACCGGGTACCCCTGGCAAGGCTTGCAGGAGCCCAGGCGGTTATCAGGAATTCCAAGAAGTAACTGAAGGATAATTCATAGTAAACAGGCCCCGGACCGGGGCCTGTTTTTTAGCGGAACCGGGATTATAAAATTCCCCGGCTATCCATGGCTTCCGCAGTTTCTGCTGCGGCTACAATCATTCTTTCGCAGACCAAGGGAAGCAGGGTAATGATTTCCCGGAATCCTTTTTTTCCGGACCGGGCTTCATAGGCCATCCGGGTATTTTCCCAGATTTCAAAAAATCTCGGAATAAATCCCAGCATCAGGGAAATGCCCAGTGCAAGTTTAGGCTGAACCATCTGCTTTTTCTGAACCGAACCGGTTTTGTTTTTTAATGATCCTGATAAAAAGTAAACAGGCCAAAGCACAATTTTCTCAACCTGGGTAAGGGAATCCCGGATCTCACCCAGGGTACTGGTTGAAAAGAGAAGGGCCGCGGATGAAAATGATACCACCATGCCCCAGGAAAATTGAATGCCCAGTATAAATCCTTCCCGGCTGAAAAAGAAACCAGTCTGATCAAAATGCAATGATCTGATCAATATCACCGCCGCTGCCATGATCAATAGGGCTTTGCTGCCGTACATAAGTTCCCAGGGGTTTATCCTGGCAATAAGAGCTCCGGAAATTATCAGTATTGATGCTGCGGCCAGGCCGGGAAAGCCCCCAAAAAATGCGGAGAATGAAACCGCAAAAAGCAGTAGCAGTTTTATCAATGCCGGAGCTTTATGGATAAGGCTGTTCCCCGGCCTGTAGGCATAGGGGGTCATTCTTCGAGCCATGAACAATCCTTTATTGAAGAATAATTTTTTCTGGGGTCCCGGACACCGTATTCCGGTTTGATCCTGTTAAGTACTTCCTCCGGGGGTCCATCATCTTTTATGATTCCCCGGTGGAGGATAAGCAGCCGGTCCGCAAAAGCAAGAACCTTCTCCAGTTCATGGGTCAGGATGATAAGGGTTTTTCCTGTTTCCTTCAGGCTTTTTATTGCCCTTAATACCTGGATAACCCCAGGCCAGTCCAGGTTTGCAAAGGGCTCATCAAAAATGAGGGTATCACAACCCATGGCAAGAATCCCCGCCACCGCCAGCCGCCGTTTTTCCCCTCCGGACAGCCTCCTGGGGGAATAAAGCAGTTTATCCCCCAGACCCATTTGATCTGCGGATTCTGAAACCCGGAATTCAACCTCATTTTTGGGGAACCCTAAATTCTTAGGTCCAAAGGCAATGTCCTCCGCTACGGTATCACCCACCAGTTGGGCATCCGCATCCTGAAAAACCAGTCCCACCGACCGGCGGACCTTTTCCAGGGACCCGTCGAGGGATGCGCCCTTGAAAAGAACTGTTCCCCGGCTGGTCTCAACCAGCCCGGTGATAATTCTCATGAGCTGGGTTTTTCCTGAACCATTGGATCCGGCAATCAAAAGGCACTGGCCTTCAAAAATTTCCAGATTTATTTCCGACAAGGCAATATTTCCATTGGGAAAAATCTTCGAAACATTTTTAATAGAAAAAAGAACATTATCCATAGAGCTGGTCCGCCACAATCCTTCTGAGCCTTGGGGCAACCAAAACGGCGGCAATTCCCTTTAATACATCTCCGAAAAGAAAGGGAACAAATCCCGCGATGGCTACTTTATCCCATGAAATATCCAGAACAAACTTCATTTGAATAAGTCCGGGAATATATATGACAAGAAAAGACAAAGCGGTGGCTAATATGTAACGCCCTGTATGTATAGGTTTTTCCGGCTTGGGTGTTCCCAGTATTAGTCCTGCAACTAAAGCGGAAAGTAAATAACCCCAGAGATATCCGCCGGTGGGGCCAAAAAACCGGACCAAACCTCCGCTGGCACCGGAGAATACCGGCGCTCCAATCGCTCCGGCAATAAGGTAAAGCAATACCGCCAGGGAACCCATCCAGGGACCCAGCACAAGGCCCGCCAGGACAGCACAAAAATTCTGAAGTACCACTGGAAGGGGTGTAAAGGGCAGGGGAATAGCAATAAAGGTCCCCACAGCAATAAGGGCCCCAAACAGGGCGATGAGGCTTGTTTTAATAAGCACATGATGTTTAGAAGTGTTCTGCATAGGCCTAAGGTTACCGAAGCAAAGAGCTGCTTGTCAAGAAGATGGACTTTCTTATTATCATGTTCGGGATAAAAGTTTTTTATTCGCAAGTGGGTTTAATACCTTCTGCACGCTCCCGGATGGGAGGCCCTGGGGCGTTCTTAAAATCTTGTAAATCAAAATTGTATGGGTATTAAACCCACATAAAATCCATACCTTACAGAACCAACAAACCTCGCCGCCCCCGCGCGCTCTGCGGCGAGGTTTGTGATTAATATCATAAAAAACATGGCATCCTTAAAAAGTAAGGACGCCTCCTGATTTACTCCGCCGGAAACCGCAATATTTCCCTAAGAATAATTTTAATATAGGAATTTCTCCGGTTGAATCCCAGTAGAATTATCAATATCCGGCAATTACTATAGTAACATCGGGTCCAAAAAATGCGGTTCCTGCCCAGCTGCTGTAATTTGCCATATTGGCGGAGGGAACATTAATGGTAATCGTGTTGCCGGAGATTCCGTTGAAAATATCGTTAAACACCGAATAGTATGAGGGACCCAGTGTCAGATTTTCAAAGACTATGCATTCAATAAATGCATGATCAAAAATAATTGTGGCCTTGGGAAAACCGCCGGATACCAGTGAAGTGCAGCCTCTGAAAACATATTGGGAGATCCTCGTCAACTGCGGAAAATTTACAGATGTCAGCGAAGAACAATTATAAAATGCACTGCTGCCTATGGCCTCCATCTTAGGAAAGTCTGCTGCGGTCAGAGAAAGGCAGTTGCCAAATGCCCCGCCGCCGATCTGCAGCAGCTCTGGAAACTCTGCGGTTTCTAGGGAAGTACAGCCTGAGAAGGCCAACCAGCCCACGGAAGTTACCTTAGCCCCTGAAATGTTCTTAAGCGAAGCAAATCCTTTAAAAGCTCCTGTTTCATTCATCGATGCATCATTTATATCCAGCACCGAATCCGGCAGTATCACCGAAACAAAACGGCTTTTAATATTCGCAGAAACATCGGCATAATCTATGCTCGAACCGAAACAGCCCGATAGGTCCAGGCTGATCCCTCCGTTGGGATAAGCCGCATCAGCTTCCAGGTAAACAGCTTGCAGGATTTCGCTGTTACTAATATCCACACCACCTGCTTTAAATGTAAAGGTCTTATTATCCGTATCCTCGGGTTTTGATGAACCCACAGGTCCCTGGCAGGAAAGAAAAATACCAAACAGTAAAAATAGTACAACACAAAAACCAGTTGGTTGTATTAAGTGGATGAAAGAACAAGTCCTTGAAGGTTCTATCCGGATTTTTAAACCATAATGCATATTTTGCTCCTAAAGGGATTTATAAATGAGCCTTTTTCAAAACTCGGTTAGTTTTGAAAAAGGCTTTTGCAGAAAGAATGCTATTTCCTTACCCATAAATAAAATAGTATTCTTTCTGCACGTACATCTAAGGTTGCTTTTTCAAAATTTGACATTTTGAAAAAGC
>JAVBPH010000031.1:0-11380 GCA_031549725.1 Treponemataceae bacterium | reverse complement strand
TCAATACAAAACGCATCCTGGAACCCCTGGGCTATATGCCCCCTGCAGAATATGAACAAGTGTATTATAATGGTTCTACGGTCCTGCCGTTAAGCGCAGGACTCACATAATCTGCTCTCCGGGATACCCGGGGCGGTTCAGAGGTGTGTTTCATTGATATAGTAGTCAAGCTCCCCGGAAAGAACAAAACCATATTCAAATTCGCCGTGCCAGTGGCAGTTCAGAGTGTGGTCAACAAACATACGGTATTCATCGGTCCAAATATCCACCGGGAAAAAGGCATCCTTATACTGTATCCGTTCCCGGAAATTGCGGTCTACTTTTATACGTCTTAATTCCATAAAACCACCTTTTTCGACACTATATTTATAAAATTTTAAATGATATTGATATTATTACAACTTAATTGAGACTATTATTATATTGAAAATACTTTTCGTCAAGGATTCCCTAAAAAAGGAAATACACATGGTTGTTCTTTTAGTTATTTGTTATGTGGCATTCATAAGCCTGGGTTTGCCCGATTCTCTGCTTGGCAGCGCATGGCCTTCTATGTATGAAGGATTCGGCGTCCCCATATCCAACGCGGGGATTGCCTCCATGATTATAGCCGGGGGAACCATTGTATCCAGTCTCTTCAGCAATCGAATTATCCATAGGTTAGGCACGGGTCTGGTTACTATAATCAGCGTCACCATGACGGCGGCGGCCCTTTTAGGAATTTCTTTTTCCGGCTCCTTTACAGCGGTCTGCCTTTTTGCTGTTCCCCTGGGCCTTGGTGCGGGTTCGGTGGACGCGGCGCTTAATAATTTCGTTGCATTGCATTACAAAGCAGCCCATATGAACTGGCTGCATAGCTTCTGGGGAATTGGTGCTTTCACAGGCCCCATCATACTGTCATTTTTTCTCACCCGGACCGGTTCCTGGGAACCGGGATACAGAACCATCAGCATTATCCAGTTTACGTTAGTGGCGGTGCTTCTTTTTTCTTACCCCCTATGGAAACGGGTCCCCGGAGAAAAGCCTGCCGGACAGGAAAAGAAAAACCGGAAATTCCTCAGGACGCCGGAGCTTCTGAAATTACCCAGGGCAAAACCAACGGTTATTTCCTTTTTCTGCTATTGCGCATTGGAAGCGACCGTTGGCCTTTGGGGCAGTACCTACCTGGTACTTGTAAGACAGATACATGCGGATACCGCCGCGGGATGGATTGCCGTCTTCTACATAGGTATAACCCTTGGACGGGTTATCTCCGGCTTTTTATCGATGAAAATAATCCAGAAGCACATGATCCGGTTAGGCCAGGGATGTATAGCCCTGGGAATCCTCTGTGTTTTATTTCCGCTCCCCGATGCGGTACTTATGTCCGGTTTATTTCTTATCGGATTGGGCTGCGCCCCGATTTATCCAAGCCTCATGCATGAAACGCCGAATACCTTTGGAAAGGAACATTCCCAGGCAATTATGGGACTGCAAATGGCCTGCGCCTATATTGGAACCACTTTTATGCCGCCGTTTTTTGGTTTGATTGGAGCGCATATCGGATATTATCTGTTTCCAATTTACCTGAGTATCATGCTGGTTATAATGATTATTATGGTAAACCTGGTATACCGGAGTACCGCAAAAGCATAAGAGGGAGCATTATGAACGGAACCATCGATCTGCATATTCATTCCTGTTACAGCGATGACGGTGAATTTACACCATCAAAAATTGTGGAAATGTGCGCTGCCCAGGGTATAAAATTTATGGCCATTGCGGATCATAATTGTGTTAAAGGTGTTGATGAAGCAATACAGAGGGCGAACCAGTTGCACATCCATTGTTACCCGGCTGCAGAAATCGATTGTACCTATAAGGGAATTAATTTCCATGTATTAAGTTATGACATGGATTATACCAGCTCCGATTTTGAAGATATAGAACAAAATATTCGCCGCCAATGTATCCGTACGTCCAAAGAAAGATTGGACTTGATTAACCGTCTTGGTTTCAGTCTTACGGAAAATGAATTGAGGGAAATCACCAAGGGAAGCTACTGGAGTGAACAGTGGACCCCGGAAGTTTTTGCGGAAGCCCTGTTGAACAATGAAACGTATCAGTCCAGGGAAATCCTTTTGCCCTACCGGGAAGGGGGGCCCAGAAGTGACAATCCGTATGTCAATTTTTACTGGGACTACTGTTCCCAGGGAAAACCCTGTTATGTACCAATACAATTTCCTGAAATGAAAGATATCATAGATATTATTCACAAGAACCGGGGCCGGGCGGTTTTAGCCCATCCCGGGGTTAATCTGCTGGGAAAGTTTGAACTCATTGATGAATTAATTCCCCTGGGACTTGACGGCCTGGAGGTATACAGCAGCTACCATAACCGCAGTACCGCAAATTGGTTCCTGATAAAAACCATACAATACAATCTGGATGAAACCCGGGGCAGCGATTTTCATGGAAAAACAAAACCCGGTGTAAAATTAGGCCAGTGTGAAAAACGGGGATATGATAGTATTTTTTAGATTGATACATATGAAAGCGTATTACACTGATTACGCAATCTTATAGTAAGACAAAAAATGCCGGCCCTAGGAACCGGCATTTTCATTTTTCTTTTTCTTTTTTTTAATTAAGCCAGGATTTTCTGAAGATCCTCCTGGGGTGTTCCAATAGGAGTGAGGTTAAAGTTCTTCACCAGATAGTCCAGTACATTGGGAGATACAAATGCCGGAAGGGTTGGTCCCAGACGGATATTTTTAATCCCCAGGGAAAGCAAGGTAAGAAGAATAACCTCCGCTTTCTGTTCATACCAGGAAAGCACCAGCGTCAGGGGCAGGCCATTAACATCCGTACCAAAGACCTCCGCCAGGGCTGAAGCAACCTTAATAGCGCTGTACGCATCGTTGCACTGTCCCATGTCCATGATCCTGGGGAGCCCGCCGATTTCACCAATATCCAGATCATTGAACCGGTATTTGCCGCAGGCCAGGGTAAGGACCACCGTGTCTTTGGGGGTATTCTTAACAAATTCAGTGTAGTAGTTCCGGCCGGGTTTTGCTCCATCACAGCCTCCCACCAGGAAGATATGTTTAATCGCACCGGACTTTACCGCATCCACCACCTTGTCGGCAACTCCCAGGACTGTTCCGTGTCCGAACCCGGTGGTAACCTCGGTACCTCCATTGATACCAGTCATGGGATGATTTTCCTTGTAGCCCCCAAGTTCCAGGGCCTTTTTAATAACCGGAGTAAAATCCTTGTTGTTTCCGATATGGATCATCCCGGGAAAGGCTACCACAGCGGTGGTAAAAACCCGGTCCCGGTAGCTGTCCTTTACGGGCATGAGACAGTTGGTAGTAAAGAGTACCGGAGCGGGGATATTGTCAAATTCCTTCTGCTGACTCTGCCAGGCGGTGCCGAAGTTTCCCTTTAAATGGGGATATTCCTTAAGTTTGGGATATCCGTGGGCGGGGAGCATTTCCCCGTGGGTGTAGATATTGATACCCTTCCCCTTGGTCTGTTCCAGGAGGAGTTTCAGGTCATGAAGATCATGTCCGGTGATAACAATAAACGGACCCTTCTCAATAGCCATAGGAACCTTTACAGGAACCGGGGTGCCATAGGTTTCTGTGTTGGCCTTATCCAGAAGTTCCATGCAACGGAGATTTACCTTTCCGGTCTCCATCACCAGGGGAAGGAGACTGTCCATGGTTCCATCCTCACCTATGGCAAGCAGGGCTTTGTAAAAGAAATTGTTCACCTCCGGATCGGTGTATCCCAAGGCAGCGGCGTGGTGGGCATAGGCGGACATTCCCCGGAGCCCCAGAAGTATCAGGGTTTTGAGGGACCGGATATCCTCATGGGCATCCCAAAGATTCGCCATGGCATAATCCTCTGCCCCGCTGCTTTTTAAGTTTTCTTTCTCTTTAAGTACCCGGGAAACCTGAAGCCGAACCGCTTCATCATCAAAATTAACGTTGGTTACCGTGGTGAACAGTCCGTCAATCACAGCACTGTCCCCGGAAGGACCGGGACTTTTTCCTTTTGATGCCCGGGCCAATCCAATGAGGGCTCCAGTAAGAGCATCCTGCAGCAAAGCGGTATGGTCCTGTTTACCGCACATCCCGGCTTTTCCAGTACAGCCTTTACCCATAGCAGTCTGTTCACACTGGAAACAAAACATGTTGGTCATTTTATACTCCTTAGTTTTTTACCTGTCTTAATTATATAAAAAGACAGGGGTAATAACAAATTTAATGGCGGCGTGTTGCTTTTACTCGTCCAGGACTTCCCCGTTTAATGAAAGGGTATAAATCTGCCAGGGAATAAATTTACCGCTGTTCTTTAATGCTTCGGTAGCCGCATGGGTAATACCGCCGCAGCAGGGTACTTCCATACGAACCACCGTGAGACTCTTAATATCATTATTCCTGAGGATCTCCGTGAGTTTTTCCGTATAATCCCCCTGGTCCAGTTTAGGGCAGCCAATAATGGTAATCCGGTTTTTCATAAACCTGCGGTGGAAGTCCCCGCAGGAAAATGCGGTACAATCCGCCGCTACGAGCAGATGGGCTCCCTGGAAATAGGGAGCATTTACCGGTACCAGTTTGATCTGTACAGGCCATTGTCCCAGCATACTGGGATTTGATGATTCGCCGGATGTTTCCCGGGGAATATCATCCGGAACCGGTTTGTCCCCGGACTGGGGTTCCCGCTTCAGGTTCATCATCCTGCTTCCGGGACATCCCCCATGAAAAGCCCCGGGTCCGGCCGCGGGTTTTCCCGGAGCTAAATTTTCCTTTACACCCGCTTTTCCCGCGGCGGATAAATGTGCCTGCACCGCTTCCTCGTCATAGGCAGCCGCTTCCCGTTCCTCAAAAGTAATGGCTCCGGTGGGACACGCGGGAAGGCAATTTCCAAGGCCATCACAGTAATCATCCCTGATGAGTTTGGCCTTGCCGTTAACCATGGTTATAGCCCCCTCATGACAGGCCTCTGCACAAAGGCCGCAGCCATTACATTTTTCTTCATTTATCTTTATGATCCTTCTTACCATATGGGACACTCCTTTAATTATTTGATCATTTCCTGAAAAGAACCGGATCTTACTATCCATTTATTCGCAGGCGGTTTTAATACACGCTTTTTAGGGCGATTCTTTGAAGCAACAAAGAAATTGTTGTGCGTGTATGAAAACCGCATATAATCCTTACCTTACAGAACCAACATACTCCGCTGCTTACAGCGGGGTTGTTGATTAATTATAAGAATACTTTTATTTTTTTTACTTGTATGTTGCATTTGCAACATAGTTAAACTTTTTTTCAGGTTATCATAAAATAAGCCTACGCGGTGTAATAAACCAGATTTCCGAAAAAAGGAGAAATAAAATGAAAGTTCTTTACCAGTTCAGCACATCCAGCGAAAAATTGATTGAAAAAATTCTGGATGATGGAAATGCCATGCTGAACCATGTGATATTACCCTTTGGGGAGAAACTTCCGGAACATGACTCCAACGCCAATACTTATTTTGTGATAATCCATGGTAAAATGAACCTAACATTGGGGGACGAAAAAACAGAAACCCACGAAGCAGGGACAATCATTTTTATTCCCCGGGGAATAAAAATGAACATCTCCAGCGGCGGCCCAAATGTATTGGAGTTTTTTATCTTTAAAGCGCCGCCCCCGGAAAAAGAAAACTAAGAGCCTTCAGTTTCCGGATATTATTTCATCAAGGAGTTATATATGAAAGCAGGATTAATCCGTTGTATGCAGACCGAAGATATGTGTCCCGCAGTGGTCTGCCTGGCATCAATGCAGGAAAAAAAGTTTGCCTTCGAGCATACCGAGGGGGATATAAAAATTGTCGGGGTTACCACCTGCGGAGGCTGCCCCGGGAAAAAAGCAGTTACCCGGGCAGCCGAAATGGTACGCCGGGGAGCAGATACCATTGTCCTGGCTTCCTGTATCACCAAGGGATCCCCCATTGGTTTTGCCTGCCCCCACCGGAGGGAAATGAAAGCGGCTATCATCAATAAGCTTGGGAGCAGCATAGCTATCAAGGATTACACCCATTGAATAACCTGCCCGGAAAGGATATTTCCGGGCCCGGGTATGTTAGAATTAAGAAGTCAGAAAACTTTCTGAAAAGCCGGGGGTGCATTTTCCCCGGATTGCTTTTGCTTTAATGCTTCCCGGCGCCTCCGGCAGATCTCACAGCGGCATTCCAGATTTTCCAGAAAATCCCGTTTCAAAGAAAGAAAACACTCCAGGATTTCCGGATCAAGCTGATGTCCCGCGGCGGCACGCATAATATCACTGGTTTCTTCCAGGGTCCTGGCGGGCCGGTAAACCCTGTAGGTCCTGAGGGCAGAAAAGGTATCCGCCACCGCAATAATCCGGGATTCCACGGGTATCATTTCCCCGGGAATTCCATAATACCCGGAACCGTCCATCCGTTCATGATGATAGAGAATCCAGTCTCCCAGATACTGGAATACCGTACCAGCCAATAGTTCCTTACCGTATTGGGGATGGCCCGCCATGATTTTAAGTTCCGTTTCGGAGAGTTTCCCCGCCTTGTTCAGCACCGTATCGGGAATCCTGATTTTTCCAATGTCATGGAGCAACGCGGCGGTAAAAAGTTTTTCCCGGTGCAGTTCATTCCGGCGGTTCAAAGGAAGACTTTCATATATGGCCTCGGTGATGGCCCGGACATGATGGGAATGCCCCTGGGTATAGGGGTCCTTGGTTTCAATGATATCGATAAAGTATTGAAGCAGTTGGTTATCCGAAGCAAAATTAAGGCAGGTACTGCAATTAACTTTCATATTTCATCCTTATGATATATTTTTTTATCCGAATTTTTTATAACCGGGATGAAGCTGCGGAGTTGAATTTCGCCGGTACTGAAATAGTATATCCCAGGTGTTTCTATCTGTATGTTGCAATTGCAACAATTAATAAAATTTGGTATGATATATTATATGAAACCATCCGTAAACTTATTAAAAAATTATGCATTATTTGAGCACATTGAATCCCGGGATATTCCTGCGGTGCTTCAATGCCTTGGAGCACGGGAAAAGTCCTACACCAAAGGTCAGTTTTTATCCCTCACCGGGGACAACCTGCAGTTTGCGGGACTCATCCTGGAGGGATGCATCCACATGACCAAGGAGGATCTGTGGGGAAACACATCGATCTTTGCGGTTCTGGGACCGGGGGAAGTTTTTGGGGAGAGTTTTATCTGCAGCCATAGTTTTGCCGCCACGGTATCCTTTTATGCCGCCACGGACAGCCGGGTGCTGCTGCTGCCCCTTAACCGGGTTCTCCGGACCTGCGCATCCTCCTGCGAGTTTCACCACCGGCTTATCGAAAACCTCATGGCCATCATGGCTGAAAAAAATGTACAATTTATTGAGAAACTGGAAATAATTTCAAAGAAAACGATCCGGGATAAGGTGATGGCCTACCTGTCCCTGCTGGCCCAGAAAACCGGGAGTTCCCGGATCTCCGCTGTCCTGAACCGTCAGGAACTGGCGGATTATCTTTGCGTGGACCGGAGCGCCCTGAGCAGGGAACTTTCCAAGATGAAAGATGAAGGGATTATCGATTTTGACCGGAGCGGTTATACTATTCCGGATGATTTTTTGGAAGAAAAAATTTGAGTTTCCGGATTTATAATCTTTCATTACAGATGAAACCCGCAGCATAACCTCTCCAAATCAGGCACAAAATGAGAGGCAAAAAAAAGCAAACCCCACTACCCTGTTGGTAAGGAGATGATGAAATGGATTGGCTTGGCAGATTTAATGATGCCCTCCGGTTTGTGGAGGAAAACCTGGAAGGAGAAATTGACCTGACCCGCCTGGCCCGGATTGCATGCTGTTCCAGTTTCCATTTCCAGCGGATGTTTTCCTATATGGCGGGGGTTCCCCTGGCGGAATACATCCGCCGGAGAAGGATGACCAAGGCAGCATTTGATCTGCAGAATACCGATGAGAAAATTATAGATATGGCCCTGCGCTATGGCTATGATTCTCCCACCGCATTCAACCGGGCATTCCGGAGTGTTCATGGGGTTGCCCCGTCCGCGGTCCGGAGGAAAGGAATAAGCCTTAAAGCCTACCAGCCCATCAGCTTCAAAATTACCATACGAGGTGAAACCGAAATGAATTACCGTATTGAAGAATGGGAAACGTTCCGCATTGTGGGTACAAAACTGGAAACGACCTGGAACCCGGAAAAGCGGGAAGGCTTTATTGAAGTACCCAAGTTTTGGAAGAAGCACAGCCAGAAAGGTACGATCCCCCGGCTGCTTGCATTGATGGACGGCAAACCCATGGGAGTGCTGGGGGTAAGCGTGGGAGACTGGCAGCAGGAGGGCAAATTCGAATATTACATTGCCGTGTCCAGTACCAAGACCGTGCCCGAAGGGATGGAGGAATACCAGGTTCCGGCCTGTACCTGGGCTATTTTTGAATGCAAAGGTCCCATGCCCGGGGCAATTCAAAAAATGCAGGAACGTATCATGACCGAATGGTTTCCGGAAAGCGGATACCAGTATGCCGACGGCCCGGACATTGAACTTTACGGCGAAGGCGACCAATCATCGGATGATTATATCTGCTGGATTTGGGTACCTGTGAAAAAATAATGTTTCCCGGGTCTCCGGGAAACCGGAGACCCGGGACTAAGAAATTATCCTGATTTTTTATGCATAGGGAAAGTTCTTATAACCAAAGGCTTTTTAAAATCCGCCGGACCTCAAGGTTCATAATTATGAAATAGTAGCATTGGATGTAAACGCAAAAAGAATACTATTGCTTCAGCTGAGGAAAGAGTCAAGGGCATCCAGAACAACATTTAAGTCCAGGGGTTTTGAAATATGTCCGTTCATACCCGCATCCAGACTGGCATGGACATCTTCCTTAAAGGCATTGGCGCTCATGGCAATGATTGGGATGTGTTTCCCCTTTTCCATCTGACGGATTTTCTTCGTGGCAGCAAGCCCATCCATTTTTGGCATTTGAATATCCATAAAAATCAAATCATACTTTTCAGGGGATCCGGCAAATTTGTCGCATGCTTCAATACCGTTTTCCGCAAAGTCCATGGTAATGCCCGTATCATCCAGAAGTGCCGCCACAATTTCCCGGTTAATCTCCACATCTTCTGCCACCAGAATACATTTGCCATGAAAGTCAAAAGATTTGGGTATCAGTTTTTCCGGGGAAGCCGTTTCGTCCTTTCCGGTTCTGTCCGCTGTAATGGTAAAGATAAAACGGCTGCCCGCATTTTCATTGGGTTCATACCATATTTCTCCGCCCATGAGTTCAACCAGACTCTTGCTGATGGAAAGCCCAAGTCCGGTTCCGCCGTACTGCCTGAAAATACTGTTATTCGCCTGTTCGAAGGCGCCAAAAAGTTTATCCACCGCTTCCGGCTGAACCCCAATACCGTTATCCTTGACCATGGTTCTGATGATAAAACCGGTTTCTGTTTCTTCCAGCAATTCCGCGGATACTGAAATTTCCCCGCCCTCGGGGGTAAACTTTACGGCATTGCTTACCAGATTTGTCACCACCTGGGAATATCTGAACCTGTCGGACCAGATATTTTCAGGCACGGATTCACCGGTTTTTAAAGTAAGGGTTAGATTTTTTTCTTCTGTTTTTACCCAGAATACATTGGAAATACTTTCAAATACATCCCGGACAGAAAAACGGGTAATCTCCAGTTCCACCTTATTCGCTTCAATTTTTGCCATATCAAGAACATTGTTGATCAGCTCCAGCAGATTTTTAGACGCATGATCAATTTTTAAAAGACAGTTCCGGAGCTTTTCCCGGTCATCGGTCTGTTCGGAGATCTGTACCATCCCGATAATCGCATTCATGGGGGTGCGCATTTCATGGCTCATTTTTGACAGGAATTCGGTTTTCGCCCGGTTAGCCGACTGGGCCATCTCCAGCATTTTCTCGGACCGTTCGGACATCTCCGCCATGTTGTCCATCATCCTGTTAAGCCGGTCTTCCATGACTCCAAATTCATCCTGTTCGGTAATCTGGATTCTTTCGCTTAAATCCCCCGAGGCTGCCTGATCGGCAAAACTATTTACATTATTGATAACCCTTTTCAGATACCGGGCCACCATAAAGATGCTTCCCGTCACCAGGATAAGCCCCACCACGGGAAACAATGCCAGGGACAAAACCAGATCATTGGCGGACTGCCCTACTTCGGCATTATCGATGATGACCACCAGATGCCAGTCTATTTCTTCCATGCTAGTATAAAAAGCCCGGTACTGATGTCCCTGCCAGATAAGGGAGGCCGCGCCATTTCTGTGATTCAGCACCCGTCTGCCCAGAGCGGCCAGTTCTTCATCTGAATCATCAATAATCGACATATCGATACTTCTGCTGTCATCCAAAAAGGAAATGAATTCACCATTAGCTCCAAGAATGAAAGCCGCACCGGTCTGACCTATGGATATGTGTGCAGAAATAGCTTTAATATCGGTAAGCGCCATATCCGCAGTGGTAACTCCCCAAAATTCTCCGCTGCTTCGGTAGAAAGGTTGGGAAGAAGTGATCATAGTAACCCCTGCTACAGGATCATAGTAAACATTTGACCAGACTATCTCTCCCTGGGATTGTTTTCCGTTGATATACCATTCTTCGTTATGGTAGTCCACTTCACTGGCATATTCCGCAGCATAGATTACTTTTCCATCTTTGATATAAACATAAGGACCGAAATATCTTTCCGAAGGATAAAGAGAATAGGGTTCAAACCAGATTCCGCCGCCCACGGTATTTTTGTTTGAAGGAATGGACCGTAAAAGGAACTGGGCCAGCTCCCCGTTCTCAATAGTTTCCCGGCCGCAGGTTTCAGCATATATGGCCAGGCTTTCGGCAACCTTTGCATTCATCATCAATTCAGCATATATATTGAGTCTGGCTAAACTCAGGCTCTCGGTCATCCGTTCGTCAAACTGGGTGTTAATTTGTTCATTCATGGCATAGTAAATACTTACCACAGAGATAATAGTTGTAAATGCTACAAGAGGAATAACGGAAATAATGATCCTGGCAGCAATGTTCTTAAATTTCACAAATTCCACATCCTTGAGGCGGTTTTTTAATCCTGTAATATGATATAAATATCATATCATATTACAGGGTGTTAATGAAAGGAGAGGCTGGGATTATCCGGTATTTTTTGTAAATTTGAGCTTTTTTCAAAACTCGGTTAGTTTTGAAAAAAGCTTTTGCAGAAAGAATGTTATTTCCTTATCCATAAATAAAATAGCATTCTTTCTGCACTCACATCTAAGGTTGCTTTTTCAAAATCTGAAATTTTGAAAAAGC
>JAVBPH010000066.1:0-11954 GCA_031549725.1 Treponemataceae bacterium | reverse complement strand
TTCAAAATGTCAAATTTTGAAAAAGCAACCTTAGATGTAAGTGCAGAAAGAATACTATTTTATTTATGGGTAAGGAAATAGCATTCTTTCTGCAAAAGCCTTTTTCAAAACTAACCGAGTTTTGAAAAAGGCTCTATATACTAAGCTTTTACCAAATGATGGGTGTTTTGCGAGGGCCAGTTTGATTGCAAATGCATTGTTAGAAAAAGGATATGACGTAAGTTTTGTAGATGCAGAAAGACCTTTAAATCCTAATAAGTCCGATGGATCACGTTTTATACACCATATTGCGGCGGCGGTTAAAATAGGCGATGAAATGTATGTTATAAATCCGTCATATTCAGGAGGGAATGGTTTAGGTATTACAACACTTGATGAGTGGATTAATAAGCAATATCCTTCTGATGTAATGTTTTCCTCAGCATATGAAGATCCTATGCTGGGAAGGTATAATGATATTAATGAAAACAAGGACATAAGTATGGATGAATATTCTGCAAAATGGTTGAAGAATTGGAAAAAGTCAGGAAACAACCAAAATTATAAGGGATTTGATTAAACATGAAAGCTATTAAAATAATTGCTGTATGTATCATTTTATTGGGGGGCTGCAATATCTTTTCATATTCAGAAGCAAAAATAGTTTTTTGGAAATATGATAAAGATATAACATTTGAACAGCTTAATTCTTATACTTATGCAGAAGCGAAAAGGAATATGGAAGCGGCAGTAGAAATACCACTGGACGGGATAAATTTATACTTGTGGGACGAACAAATATTACGTATGGATACAAAGGAATATGCAAATTACGGGAAAAAGTTGTCTGAAATAATAGAGGACAGCGATCCGGGTGAAATGTTTTTTTCCGTTGTAATTAACAACGCTATTTTGTTTAATGGTTTAAATCGAATAAAATTTATAACTGCAGAAATGAAAGCTTATGATGATTCAACAACAATACCTCGAATATCTGTGTGGGGTAGAAATAACAACTATATATTATTTCGGTTTTCATACAGCCCAACATGGACCACAGCTTCCATTTGGGATATGCCAGAATCTTATGGAGATGTACACTTGTTTTTTTCTGAGGGGTTGTATGACTATTATAAAGATACAGGAAAAATACAAAGAGGCAGAATTGATATAAAAAAATTTATAAAAGACGAACGTCTTAGAACATTTCAAGTATCTCCCTTCTGATATCGAAGTGTCAACTAATTGCGGAAAGTGAAAAAATGAGCAGAAAGAAGTAAAAAAGCAGTAAGTAAACAGAAAAAAGAGGGATATCTGGAGCAGAAGGAAAGCTGTCTGAGGGGGGAAAGGAAAAAAACCTTAACACCTGCAGACAGCTTTTCTGTTAAAAGAGGGAAGAGAAGAATAGGTGTTTGAAGGTAACCGTCAAACACGCTACCCCTGTATGAAAAAGGAGGAAAGGAATAAGATCTGGTTCAACGAGAAAAAGCTTGGAGGAATCAGATGAAAAGAAAATACAGCAGTGAAGAAAAAGAGAAACATATAGCGCAATGGCGTGTGCGGGAACAATCTTCCCTATGGGCCTGTAAAAAAGCCTTACATTAATCAAATAAGATAAAATTTCACCCAATAAACAATAATACCCCCTCCATCCGGCATAAAAACTTGCAACTATTTCAAGGGAAAGGTGTCTAATTGAATGGACGGCACGGTGGATAATAGAGTACACTGATCACGTCGTCGTCACCGTTTTAAAAGGGGTTTTTGATTTATGAATCAGACATCATCGGCTGCTGCTCAGGTTATTGTATCCATCATTCCTATTGTTGGTATTGTGATGGGCGCCCTGGTGGTATTTTTTTATCTGCTTTGGAGCTACAAAAAGGCTTCCCTGCTGATAAAAGCCGGGCAGTATATAAAGAATGATTTTGACCTCCTGTCTTTCAGTCTTTTAGCTGGTATTTTGCTTTTTTGTGTAGGGCTGACCCTTACGGTGTTCCTTGTAATGTTCCAGGGATTTGGTTTCGGGCTGATGGGGGGACTTATCCCGCTATCTATCGGAGCCGGGTTATTGATATATTACTGGATTAGGCGCGGCGACAGGGTCCCGTGACTTTCGGGGCTGATCTGGATGATCAGCTGATCGTTGAACAAATCCTGGGCGGCCAGAAGGAGTTATTCCGGCTGCTGGTACAGCGGCATCAGAAACCGGTATTCAGCATGGGGTTTAGTTTTTTCCGCAATCAGGAGGATGCAGCGGATTTTGTTCAGGAAGTCTTTTTAAAGGCCTTTCAAAATCTTCCCCATTTCGAAAGAAAGGCCCGTTTTTCGACCTGGTTATACCGGATTGCCTACAATACGGCATTAAACGGGATCAAAAGGAATAAGGAATACCTGAGTTTGGCGGAAAATGCGGAACAGCCTGATTTTGATACCCCGGAAAAAAAAGTATTGCAGATCGTTACCCAGGAAGCAATCGGGGAAGCCATGGAAGAACTTCCGGAACGTTTTCGAATTTGCGTGGACCTGTATTTCTTTTATGACCGTTCCTATCAGGAAATTGAAGTCATAACGGGGTATAGTATTAATACTGTGAAGTCCCATGTTTTCCGGGCAAAAAAAATATTGCGGGAAAAATTGGAAAGCCGGGGATTTGCCGAAGGCTAGGGCTGACGGAGGAGATATTATGAAATGTCATGAAAAATTAGACAGAGTTATACATCTTGAAGAAGATGCTCCCCAGTCCCTGGTAGTCCGGTTCCAATTCTTTTTACACACCCTGTTCTGTACCCACTGCCGGCAAACCATGGAGCAGTATGAGGATTCCCGGGAGCTCATGAAAACTGCTTTTTTCTACGATGCTCCGGATATGAGTGAGACAATTATGGCCCAGGTTCTCAAGGAAGAAAACGTTCCGGAGGATTTGGAAATTCATGAATGGGTTTCATTTAAAAAATGGGTCATTGCCGGCTGTATTATCCTGGTTTCACTGGTTTCTGCTTTTTTCGGCTTTAATTTCAAGGAAGTTGCTGCTTCCAGGGACTCATCCTATATGCTTTCCATCGGTTTAATGATTGGTTTGATCGTTTCAATTTATGGTTCCCTGTTCATTGGTACCCAATTAAAGCAGCTTCGGCATTTTTTAGGTCGCCGGGATTAATATTTTAAAAAATTTGTTCTTTTTCCCCATATTTTTATCTT
Source organism: Treponemataceae bacterium (assembly GCA_031549725.1). Taxonomy (GTDB): domain Bacteria; phylum Spirochaetota; class Spirochaetia; order Treponematales; family Breznakiellaceae; genus UBA937. Next base: position 8,774 of record JAVBPH010000066.1, on the reverse strand, counting down.
TTTTTGTTGGAAAAAATGTAAAAATTTGACAATCTTTATCTAAAAGTCTAAGATTTAAGCATGAATATATCCACTTATACCGTAAAACCGAAACTTCCGGTTGCGTTAAGACCTCTTGAGGAAATAGCCCAAAACCTTTGGCTGTCCTGGAACTTTGATGCGATCCAGCTGTTTATCCGTCTGGATTATGACGCCTGGCAGCAATCCCAGCAGAGTCCCATCCGGGTTCTTGGTATGGTGAGCCAGGAACGGCTCGAAAAAGTGGCTAAGGATGATTCCTACCTGGCCGCTCTTAACGAAGTTTATAAACGTTTCCTGCGATATAAAAAAGGTGATACCTGGTACCGGGGTTCCAGGAAAGATGTGGTGGCATATTTCTCCATGGAATACGGGATGGATGTGTCCCTGCCTATTTACTCCGGCGGCCTGGGAATCCTTTCCGGAGACCACATGAAAACCTCCTCGGATATGGGGCTTCCCCTGGTGGGGATTGGCCTTTTGTACCGGCAGGGATATTTCCGGCAGTACCTGAATGCCGACGGGTTCCAGCAGGAAAGTTATCCGGAAAATGACTGGTATAACATGCCGGTGGAACGGAAAAACGATAAGGACGGGAACGCCATCAAAATCTCGGTGGACCTGGGCGGACAGGTTTTAATGGCCCAGATTTGGGAGGCTAAGGTCGGCAGGAGTTCCCTATATTTGCTGGATACAAATATTGATGAAAATTCTCCGGATCTCCGGAATATCACCGCCACGCTGTACGGCGGTGATAAGGAAACCCGGATTCAGCAGGAAATTCTTCTTGGCATCGGCGGGATCAGGGCTTTGCGGGCCCTGGGGATAAATCCTGCCGCCACCCATATGAACGAAGGCCATTCAGCTTTCCTGGGTCTGGAAAGGATCCGGGAAATTATGGTGGATAAAAAGTTCAGTTTTGCGGAAGCCAAGGAAGTCCTCTGGGCGACCAATATTTTCACGACCCATACCCCGGTTCCCGCTGGGAATGAACGGTTTGATATTGCCCTGATGGCAAAATACTTTAATTCCTGGACCCAGATCCTGGGAATTTCATGGAAGGAATTCCTTGCCCTGGGCAGGGAAAAGCCCGAAAACGACCAGGAAACGTTCTGTATGACCGTCCTGGCCCTTAAAATGGCGGCATATTCCAATGGTGTTTCCCGGCTTCACGGCAGGGTTTCCAGGGAAATGTGGCAGGGATTGTGGCCCGCGGTTCCCCTGGAAGAAGTTCCCATCGGGCATGTTACCAACGGGGTACATCCCAGGACCTGGGTGGCCAGCAGCATGTGTGACCTCCTGGACCGGTATTTTGGTCCCCAGTTTGAGGACAAACCCTCCGACCTGGATATATGGAACCGGATGGACCGGATTTCCGATGAAGAACTCTGGCGGACCCATGAACGCCGCCGGGAACGGCTGGTAGCCTTTGTCCGGGACCGGATCCGCCAGCACCTGAAAAGAACCGGTGCGGTGGAACGCCGGGTTCAGCAGGCGGAGGATGCCCTTTCACCCTATGCTTTAACCATTGCCTTTGCCCGGCGGTTTGCCACGTATAAACGGGGTAACCTGCTCCTCCGGGACCCGGAACGGCTCCTGAGGCTGGTAAAGGATAATGATAGGCCCATCCAGCTTATCTTTGCGGGAAAGGCCCATCCCATGGACATGCCAGGCAAGGAACTTATCCGGGAGATTATCCATTTTGCGGAAAAATACGATGTGACCAGCCGGATCCTATTCATTGAAAATTACGATATGACTGTAGCCCGCTACTTAACCAGCGGGGCCGACCTCTGGCTTAATACCCCCAGGCGTCCCCTGGAAGCATCCGGCACCAGCGGAATGAAGGCGGCCATGAACGGCGTCCTTAACTGCTCCATCCTGGACGGCTGGTGGGACGAAGCCTACAACCCTGAACTGGGCTGGGCCATCGGAGCCGGTGAGGAATACGAAGATACCAACCTGCAGGATGAGATTGAAAGCAAAGCCCTTTATGACCTGCTGGAACGGGAAATTATTCCCCTCTTTTACCAGCGGGGCAGGGACGGGCTGCCCAGGGAATGGATCCATCATATGAAGGATTGCATGATGCACATCGGGCAATCCATGTCCAGCCACCGGATGCTCATGGATTATTCCAACCAGTTCTACTTCCCGGCCCTGAAAAACTACCGCCGCCTGGTCAAGGATGATTTCAGTGAATCCAAAGCTCTGGCTGCATACATGGTCCGTCTGCAGAATGCCTGGAACAATATAAAGATTGTAAAAGTTGACTCCAATGCCAGAAGGGTTATGAACCGGGGCGATTCCCTGACCGTTAATACCCTGATCGACCTGGGCGGCCTGCAGCCGGACGAACTGCTGATTGAGCTGTACTATGGTGCGGTCTCTAATCTGGGTGCTTCCATAGAAAAAGCCCAGAAAGCCGAAATGAAACCCATGGGACAGGAAGGAAACTTCCAGCGGTACCAGGTGAAGATTGAGTGTGCCTCCACAGGCATGCAGGGTCATACCGTCCGGGTATTGCCCAAACACGATGCATTGGTCCATCCTTTCAGGAGCGGCCTGATTAAGTGGGCATAAGAAAAGCCAGTTGAATTGTTTCAAAGCCTGTTCTCCCGGGAACAGGCTTTTTGTTTTCATATTCCCTTTAAAGGCTCCATTCAGAAATCTGCGGAGAAAAAACCTAACCGTGGCAGGTGATTTCGGGGGCACCAACCACCGGGAAGGGGGCTCCCTATTACCCTTGATTTAGACATACCCCTGTGGTATATTGCCTTTGCTCCTACCGGCGCGGGGCATTTTTCCAGCCGGAGCGGTCGCCCTGCTACCCGCTTCAACAAAACAGGGAAGTGAAGATTATCTTATTTATGACAAATCAAACACAATCGGTTTCTCCGGTCCGTTACAGGTATCTGGATTTGATCATGGCCTTTTTTGTGGCGGTTCTGATTATCAGCAACATTGCTTCCAGCGCAAAAATTGTGGACCTGGGGGTTTCCCTTTTCCGGATTCCCCTGTCTTTTGACGGGGGGACCATCCTGTTTCCCATATCCTACGTGTTCGGAGATATCCTGACCGAGGTGTACGGGTTTAAACCTACCCGCCGGGTTATCTGGGTTGGGTTTGCCTGCCTGGCCCTGGCAAGTCTGGTTTTTTTTATCCTGAAATGGCTTCCCGGGGAAGCACTCTGGAATGGGTACGCCGGGGATGACGCATACAATGCTATCCTGGGAGGCATGAGCTCCTTTGGCCTGGTGGCGGCCAGCCTGGCGGGTTACTGCATTGGCGAACTTTCCAATTCCCTGGTCCTTTCAAAAATGAAGATTGCCACCAAAGGCAAATGGCTCTGGACCCGTACCATTGGAAGTACCCTGGTGGGACAACTTTTGGATTCTCTGGTTTTTTTCTCCGTGGCTTCCCTGGCAGGGGTTTTCAGGTGGGAATTGTTTGCCTCTCTGGTGCTGACGAATTATATTTTTAAGTGTTCTATAGAAGTACTGATGACCCCCCTTACGTATTATGGGGTGGCTAAACTTAAGAAGCTTGAGGGTGACAGGGTATAACATGCTGACCGATGTGTTGTATGGCTTTTTGCCGGATAAAAAAGAATATACCCGGGGCAATAAAAAAATAATAGTTAGTTTCAGAAAAACAAGAGACCGGTTATTCAAGAACCGGTCTTTTCTCACGGCGGTGATGGTTGAATTATCCGGACACGAATTCGATGATTTAAAATTGTCTTTTGACTTTTTGCTGGACGTACTGTTTGATGAGTCAGTTGCATATAACAGTATAACTGTTGAAAATACATGGCTTGTCATGGCTGATAAAACCGGCGGAGATTTATTTGAGAAAATAAACAGTCCGGAAAACAGGCATTACCGGAACATGAACAACCATTTTGTATTGATTGATAAAAATACCTGGGAAGTATTTTTTAATCCCGCGGGAATCGAGAACCGGGTAATTTCCAAAAGGCTGATGGTTTTGAAACAGGAAGAAGTTAAAGGATATGATCAAAAAGATTACATAAAACTTGGTGCCGAAATAAAACATGTGTACGCCACTTTGTTTGCTATATTGGATTCTGGAACCAAACGTTTTTTTGTGAAGAGGATCAAAAGAAAGCCCTAAGGAAACACTGATTAATGCCCACAGAGCATTAATCAGTGTATTCTTTAATGCGGGCAATTCTTTGTACAGCAAAGAACTGCGAAGGGAACCGCTGATTGGTCGCATTTTGCGACCGGTTTAATCAGCAGTTCCCTAAATCTACAGTAATGGAGCAGATTATGAAAAAGAGAAACCCCGGACTAGTATTTTTATTTACCTTTCTATCCGGTGGTGTTTATTTCATCTACTGGATATTCAGCCTGGTGGAGGAAATAAACTATTACCGGAAACAGGAAGTCATAAAATACAAGCCATTGATCATAAAATTCCTGGTGGTCTTTTTTGCGTATATGGTTTTATTCTTTCTTCTATTTGATTTAATAAGACTGGAAGAATGGTCCATTCTTTTCTTCATTTCTTTTATAACCTGTTTTGCGCTGGCCATATACTGGTTTGTATTGATTATTGGAACCATAAGAAAAATAGGAAAAGAAGTTAAAAAGATACAGGACGAAAAAAATGCGAATGATAAAATCAGTGTTGATTTATTAACTGTTTTAATGCTGGTAGATTTTGTGGGAATAGTATACCTGCAGTACTACATTAATAAACTTATTGATGAACATGAGAAACCCGTAAAGATTTCCAGAAAGCCCCTGATTATCAGCCTGGTGATGCTGGTTTCGGTATTGATCATATTTTCCGTTAATATGGTATCCTTTTTCAAAGGACTGGGAATATTCGGAGTAGGACGGCAGGAAGTAATCCGGTTTGATCTGGAATTAAATAAAACTATAGATGAAGCTGTTTATTTTGAAAGTCCCGGTGAATATCAATTGTGGATTGACCTGGATCTGAAATACACCAGCGAAATGCTTAACCGTATAGATGTGGAAATCCGGAGGGATGACATGCTGTTCCTTAACAAGCAATATTCTCCGCTGAACCCGTCCCTGAAAATGTTTTCTTCCGAAGTTGCCGTTGGAAATAAAATCAACCAGAAATTTCTGGGCCGGCTTGATAAAATACAAATTAAAGATGCGGGTACGTATGAACTGATGATTATGGCAGCATTTGATGACCAGCTGATAGAATTAAGAAAATACCAGTTTTATATAAAATAACCATGAAAAAAATTACTTATTCATTAGCAAAATATGTTTCTTCAGGGATGTGAAAACATTTGATTGGTTTTTTCTGGAAATAATTTTCCGGTTCAGCGGCGGAGAATTTTATACACCGGTAAAGTAAATTGTTGCTGTTGAACCAGCTGGAAATTACCGGCGGCGGAAGATTTCGAAGCCGCCGGTATTTTTTACTCCTGTCTTTAGTTTATTCGAAAGTCTGGTTTAATACTCCGCTGCTCGCCGCAAGGAGTTTTATTTATCTCCTGCTTTTTTTGCTGATGCATTAAAGATATCCGCCAGTTGGTCCATTATGCGGCCGTTTGTAGAGAGGGATATCGAATTAATACGTTCGCTGATCCGTTCTATATATTCCAGCTCCTTAAGCCTTGCCAGGGTGGTGTTTTCATCCATCAGTTTGGCGGTATTCAGCAAGCTCCTGGTGGATGCGGTCTCTTCCCGCCTCATAATCACATTCGCCTGGGCCTTCTTTTCGGCAATCAATACCTGGTTCAGAATATCCTTGATGTCTCCCGGAAGAATGATATCCTTAACCCCCGCATATACCACGGATATACCAAGCTGTTCAGCTTCTTTCCGGATTGAATCAAGCACATGGGTGTTTACGTCTTCTTTCTTCTCAAGCAATTCGTTGAGTGTAAGGGTTCCCACATATTCCCGGAGCATCAGTTGTACCAGGATATAAAGCTGTTCCTCATAATTTTTTATTTCCAGAATGGTCTTTTCGGGATCAGTAATAGTGTAGTGGCAGACAAAATTGATACGGATCGAAATGGTGTCCTTGGTCATTATGTCCTGGCCGGTCATATCAATCTGCTGCCGGCGCATGTCAGCCTTGTATACCACGGCGGGATTGCTGCTTTTCCAGAAATAATAATCCCCCGGTTCAAGGATGCGGATAAACTTCCTGTTTATGGTGAGCAGACCCTTTTCATGGGCTTCAATGCTGAATGCAACAAAGAATGGCCGCATCTGTTCATGGTAGAGCAGACTCTTGTCAAATGATGCATCCATCTCGGGATTTCTTGTATCGATGATTGTAAAGCTATGTATATTGAGCCCTTTCCAGTATGCATGGATCCCCGGTTTGAGCACATCCTTAAAAAGGCCATCCACAAAATGGAGGGCGATCTCATAATCATTCACTTCTGTGATATATAATTCGTTTTTCAGTTTTTCATCTTTAAGGAAAAGATGGATATCCCTTCCGGGGCTAAAGGGCGAGGTTATACTCATACGCTGTACCTGGCGGTTGAAAAGGATATACCTTCCGGGCATCAAAAGACGCTCGTAATTATTCTGTTTAAAGACCAGGCCCCTTTCGGTTTCACCTATCCGCATGGACATGCCTCCTGAAAATTATGGTATATCCCGGGACGGCCGGGACAGGATTTTCGGACTTCCGGTTAAGTATTCAGGGAACATTTCAGGAGGAACCACCGTGTACGTTCAAGCCTCATTGTTTAGTACAATTGTACAGGATGATCCGCTGCAATATTCCTGAAGACGGTATCCGCGGAAGTACAGGGAATTTCCGGTCCCCGGTTTTTCACCCAGGTCCGTTCCGGATATACCAGATCATTTTTGTAAGTGATCAGCTTATATCAACCAGACACACTAAAAAGTGTTGAAGGAATCGAACCTTTCTACGGCCTTGTGCTCTACCGTTGAGCTACTGCTTGCACAGGATGGAGTTGAACCATCAACCTCAAGGTTTGTACCCGCGCTGTTATGGAAAAACATATACGGCATACCGTCAGGGAGACCCCCGGTACCGCGGAGCAGATTGATACTCCCGCATAGTATAGGCATCACCATAAGCAGCAAAAAAAGTATACTATGCTGGATAGGCTTAGTCAATTTAATCATGATTTGACCTTCAGGTCTTAGTGATGAAGGGTAATGAAATATAGTATGTTCGAGAGGGGCAAGCAAATTTTTCTCCCGATAATTTTGAGAATTGTTTAATGTTTAGTTCACATATTCTCAGAACAAACAAATATCCCGAAGATTTCCAGGTTATATTATTACCCGTGATTAAACGGCACCCTTGTACTCGGTGTTCATCACCGAATCCAGGGCCCGGAACATGACGCTGGTATCTTCGTTGATGCCCCGCATTACAGGAAGCTTGGCTCCTGCAAGCTGGCAGGGAATAATCCATTCAAACGGTATGGTATACCATTCACCGGTGATGGTAAGCTGGCAATCCCGTTTGTCCTTTCCATCAGGTCCCAGGGAAAAAACCAGGGGGGATAAGGTCCGGTGGAATGCGGCCATCCGCCCGATCCGTTCGGCGATTTCATTATCCGATCCGGGGATAAAATAAATCCCCGCCATTTCTTTATTCAGTGCACAAATGGGACCCCGGAGGTATTCCCCGAATTCAAAGGCTTCCACAGGAATTTGGAGGGTTTCAAGAATTTTCAATGCTCCTTCCTGGGCTACTGCCAAACCTTTGTTTGGGGTAACCACAAAACATTTTTCCATCCTGATAAGAGAATTTATGTTTGAATTAAGCCAGACCCCGCTGGCCCTGATATTTTGAACTATATTTTTTATTGCCGTTTCCAGGGTTTGAAGATAATGTTTGTAAATTTTGGGAGAAACTTTCCCTTCGACCACGGCGGTTTCCAGGGCTATCAGGTAAAGGGTAAGGACCGTACTGGTATATCCCTTGGTTTTAGGACCCACATTCTCCGGACCGCAGTCTATCAGGATATGCTTTGTAATCTCGTTTATTTTACAATCATTCTGCCCGGTCAGCGCAATCGATGGGGTGTTTTTCCATTGTTCCATAGCGGCAATGGTGTTAGGGGATATTCCTCCCTGGGAAACAAACAGCGTGTATGGCGAACCACCGTATATCCGGGGCAGCGATGTTGGGGTGAGAGCCCTGGTTTCTACTCCCAGTAATGCTTCCATAAAGGGTGCCGCCGCGGCAGCTGCATTATAGGAAGTTCCGCTGCCAATAATATAAAGCCGGTCAGGATGATGTTTCCGCCATTCATCAACAAAAACAGCAGTATTAGTTCTGCGGTTTTCCAGAATGCTGTTAAGTACCCGGGGTTGCTCCAGCATGTAGTCGTACATTGTTTCTGTGATCATGTTATTTTCTCCTGTAAATTTATAAATGAAAATTATAAATCCGGTTAGCCGAACTCACTCTGGAACCTGAAGACAGGTGGTTCCTGAAGGACCTGAGCGGTAATCTGTTGCTATTCTTTGTGTATGCTGAACTCCGCCTCTAGATGTTTTACCGTCTGCTTATAAGATACTAAAGAATGGTGGTAGTCAGCCAAGGTTTTTATTGTTAAAAATAAAATTTTCCATTACTTCAAAACCTGATTGTTATTGAGCTTTTTTCAAAACTCGGTTAGTTTTGAAAAAAGCTTTTGCAGAAAGAATGTTATTTCCTTATCCATAAATAAAATAGCATTCTTTCTGCACTCACATCTAAGGTTGCTTTTTCAAAATCTGAAATTTTGAAAAAGC
>JAVBPH010000114.1:0-28950 GCA_031549725.1 Treponemataceae bacterium | reverse complement strand
GGCTTTTTCAAAATGTCAAATTTTGAAAAAGCAACCTTAGATGTAAGTGCAGAAAGAATACTATTTTATTTATGGGTAAGGAAATAGCATTCTTTCTGCAAAAGCCTTTTTCAAAACTAACCGAGTTTTGAAAAAGGCTCGATATCTATAAAATAATTATCAAGAATATGTTTATTGATAAATTTGTCGACGTTTGTTATAATTCCATCCTCGAAGACAACAAAATCATCGATTTGCTTAAATAAAATTCCTGGTAATCAAAATGGATGCAAGTTTTTGACAATCAAAGGGTAAGACTTATGAAGAAACTATTCTTTCTATGGGCGCTGATTTTTTGTTCCGCCCTGCTCTATGCTCAAATAGCTGCGGATATGGATCTTCTCCTTAATTCCGATGAAGTGTCCTATGGATTGGCTGCCCGGTTTATTCTTTCCGCTGCGGAGGTAATGCCTGAAAATATCAGTGAAGTGGATGCATTCAGAACTGCCCAGTCAAAGGGATGGATTGATGAGGGAATTGAGCCCAGCCAAAATATTACCCTGGGAGCTTTTTCCCTGCTCTGCATGAAAGCCTTTGACCTGAAAGGCGGGATCATGTATTCCATCTTCCCCAATAAGCGTTATGCCTACAGGGAAATGATGTATAAAAATTTTATCCAGGGGAAGAACGAATCTTCCCAGACCATATCGGGGGAACGGTTAATTCTTATTTTAGGAAGAATCTTAAATTCTGTCGAGGAAAATCTATGAAAAAAATAGTAACCGTTCTTTCTGTGGTGTTTTTTACAGCCGCCTCCCTGGGGGCCCTGGATTTCGGACTAGTATTGCAGGATGAAGCAAAATTTTCCCAGGAAGGTTTTTATAACGATACCACGGTCATCCCCTGGCTTAGCTTCAGTGTTGGTCCTAAAACGGATTTTTATATGTCCGGGAATTTTCAGTTTGAATATAACTACGATGAATGGAATATTATTCCCGATGTAGGCCGGTTTGATGTTACCTATACCTGGAATGATTCTTTTTATTTACAGTTCGGGCGGGTTCCCTTTTTTGATGCATCAGGCCTGGTAAGTATGGGACTTTACGACGGAGTTTTGGCGAATTTTACGGTTATGGAAAATCCCCTCAGGGCGGCGCTCTTTTATACCGGGCTTTTGAACAAAAAGAATGCCCAGATTATTTTAACCACCGCGGATTTAATGGATTATGCCGATGATGACGTGTTTTTTGCTTCCCGGCGGATTGTGGCTGCGGTGGATTACGGGATTAACGGTGTTTTTGGATCAAAGAATGTGCTTACCCTGGGGCTGCTGGGACAGTTTGACCTCCGGGGGGATGAGCCTAAACTTAATTCCCAGTACCTGTCCCTGTCCTATGCATTTAATCAAATTTCCAACATCGAAATAGGAATTGATGCGGTGGCAGCATTTGAAGAAACCAAGGATGATCCCTTCAGGCTGGCATCGGCTTTAACCTTTGATCTTTCCTGGAGCCTGCCCTACAACAGGAGCCATAACCTGTTTACCTCCTCCCAGTGGGCTTCCGGCGATACGGATGCGTTTATTCCCTACCGGCCTATCAACGATATTTCGGTGGGTGAGGTATTTTCCCCAAGTATCAGCGGTCTGGTTTTCCTGCAGTTAGGGTACGGCGCCCGGCTGCTTCCAACCCTGTATGGTGAATTCCAGGCCAATTATTTCATTAGAACCGACCTGAATACGGTGTATGACCCGGACATAGATCCGTCCTCGGATTCCCACCTTTTGGGGGGTGAATTTGCGGTAACCGCCATCTGGTCGCCCCTGTCGGATCTGGCATTGATTGCAGAAACCGGGATTTTCCTGCCCCGGATGGGGGGAGCCTTCATGGATGATGCCCCTGTTCAATGGCTGGCATCATTAATCCTGGTTCTTTCCTTTTAGTAAGGAAAACCGGATAATTGATTGGTAAAAATGGAAAAATGTGACTATTATTTCTATATTATGGAAATAATATGATTGAAGTGGTAAGTTTAAAATAGAAAAACAGGGGAGAGGGTATGAAAAGAATAATATTCCTATGTATGTTTTTAACCGTTTTTGGGGCGGTGTTTGCCCAGAATTACCAGGCGGTTATTAAAGATTTTACCGGCAAAGTAGAAATAAAAAAAGCCGGCGAAGATGTATGGAAAGAGGCAAAAAAGGGGGATGTACTCCAGAAGAACACCCTTATCTCCACGGGTTTTAAAAGCACCGCCATCCTTTCCCTGGGAAATTCTACCCTGACGGTTAAGCCCTTAACCAGACTTTCCCTGGAGGAAATTGCCCGGGCTGATAGTTCGGAAGAAGTAAAGGTATACCTGAGTGCCGGAAGGGTCCAGGCGGACGTGAAACCACCCGCAGGCGGGCAGACCGATTTCAGCGTAAGAAGTCCGTCGGCTACCGCGTCTGTCCGGGGAACCTCCTTTGAATTTGATTCGGTGTCCCTCAGGGTTACCGGCGGCCGGGTCAGTTTTTCCGGCAGCAAAGGAAAATCCGTGGATGTTTCTTCCGGCGAAACCAGCCAGGTCAGTGATACCGGCGGTTCGGCCAGTGCCCCCAGGGAGTCCGCTCTCCAGTCTGCGCCGCCGATGCCTACGGGAATTGCCCAGTGGAACAACCCGGTGACAGGCCCCTCAAAAGACAAGGGAATTGCTTCCAGCGAAACAATTCATATTCAACTTGAATGGTAAAATCCGGTCCTTCCGGGACCATAGCCAAAAGGCGGTGTAATATAATGATGAAAACAAAACAGTTTCTTATATTGTTTTTATTAACAGTAGCAGGGCTACTATTTTTTTCCTGCGGAAATTCTTTTTTCAGCAAAAACCGGGGGGAGGGTACGGTTTATCTTTCCATTGGCGATTCCAGCGGCAGGTTCGCCGCGGAGGTTCTGAACGTATTCCCCGAGTTTGAATCGGTAACCGTCCGGGTTTCCCAGGGCAGGACCAGCGTTAAAACCCAGACAATCACGAATACATCCTCGGTCATATCCATGGTGGTTCCCGCGGGGAATAACTATACCATCTCTGTGGAAGCCGCCGCTAAGCCCACCATTAAAATGGCGGAAACTCCCTCTTATTTCAGCCGGACCTACTCGGGAACGGTCCGCGGTGTTTCGGTAAATGGCGGCAATAATACCATTAATGTTCCTATTTCCCTGCAGGAAACTAATATTGTATTTCCTTCTGTAATTAGTCCAAGTAATATGTATATAGAGGTAATTGATGATAGGATAAAAGAATCGTCAACCATCCTGGAGATGAGCGGTACTTCGGATCTTTATCTTACTTATTTGCCCTTTTTTGATTTTGACAGGTACGGCAATTTGTATATGGCCTATACCGCTGGCCCATCTGCCAACAAAATCTTATTCCATGCATTTGACATCTTCGATCCGGTTTATAATCCGGATCCGTTTAAAATCGGCTTTCCTATCGGAATCCCTGCGATTCCTGATAATATTGTTGGTCTTGCATACTATGATGCGGGAGGAAAAAAGGCCTTATTTTTTACGGATGGAGACAAAACCCGGTTATCCTTTATAAAATTATATACAAGAGAACGCTTGGAACAGGTTTTTGATGTGTATATCATTAATTTACCTTCCGGAGAAACCCTGGGGGATGGAATTAATGCCAGTTCTCCCATTGCCGCAGACAAAAACGGCAATATATATGCGATAACAAGCACTGGCGGCATCACCGGCGATTACTGTTTAAGCAAGTATCAAATCAGCCCGTCCGTACTGGATACATCAGGTGCGTCTATTTCCAGTGCCGTTGCTGTTGATCTCACCACCGGGTGTGGCGATACTTTTGATAGGTTTGGGAGCACCGTTTATTCCGTAAACGACATGAAAGTTATTGGCGGTAATTTATATATACTGCAGAGCTGCTATGGTGAGCCCGGGATCATTGTTTGTTTTGATATCAGCGGCAATAAACCAGTACACCGTTACACCAGCCGTTTGGAGGGATTTAAATTCCCCCAGCGGATAACAAGCTGGGGGAAGGATAAAATATATATCTATGATGCTGAATCTATTGCCAGCGGCACCCAGAAATTGATTGAATTTGATACCATTAATTAGGAATCTACGCTAGTTTTTGAGTAAACATTATGATTATCGAATAAAAACATCGATATACCGGAGCCTGCTGGACCATAGGGTTCAGCAGGCTTTTTAATATGTATTTCCCATTTTAATCTTAATCTTTTTTGTAATTTTTTGTTTTTTTCTTAAAAACATGATATTATTGTATAAAAATATCTAAAGATTTGGTGTGTTTGAGGAGAATCATATAAAGTTTTTTATTCCGGATGTGTTATATATTGAAAATCCATATTACACAGCAGCAGTATTTTGTTTTCGTTATAAATATATTTAAAAATAGCACAAATTTTGCGTTACAAACGCATTTCAAAATATTATTTTGATTGAATATTTAAAGATATTCCTATAATATAGAAAGGGGCTACATGACTCCTAGTATTGAACAGCGAGGGAAAAAATGAAGGACATCGGTGAAATACATCGTGCAGAATATGATTCCGATTCCGACCAATCCGAAAAATTAATTATCGCCGAAGCTCCAGGCAGAATTCACTATTTAGGAGAACATGGGGAACCCCGGGCTGGTTTGTTTTTGTCCTCAGCTATAGACCGGACCATGAAAGTAGCCATCAGTCTGAGAAAGGATAATTCCCTCCGTTTTTTTGCGGCGGACCTGGGGGAACGGAAAAGAACGACCCTGGTTAATCTGAAGTACAAGAGGGAAGACCGCTGGGCTAATTATCTGAAAGTAGCCATCCACGGGTTTGCTGAACTGGGATATTCCGTGAAGGGCCTCAATTTTACCCTGATGGGGGATGTGCCCCAGCAGGTTGGTTTGGCTTCTTCCTCGGCTATTGAAGTGGCGACCGCGGTGGCTCTCCGGGGTTTTTTCAACGCTAAAATAACCGATCAGGAAATGTATGGTCTCCTTACTAAATCTTCTGCGGCTTTTTTCGGGAAGAATACCAATTCCATGGATTACCTCATTGCCCTGAATGCCAAGCGGGATCATTTTCTGGTGGTGGATGAGGTAAATCTTGAGGTAAAAACCATAAAATCCCCGCTCTCGGGATATAAAATTCTTGTGCTGGACTCCAAGGTTCCCAGGATGGGCGTGGAGGACGAGCTTAAGCAGCGCCGGCAGGATCTGCGGAAAGGTCTGGAACTGCTTTCCTATAAGCGGGAAGGGGCATCCTTCCGGGATTTTGCCAGCAATGATCTGATAGAATCCATGGGGGACCTGCCTGAACAGGTCCGGCGCAGGTGCATGCATGTGGTAAAGGAAATCCAGCGGGTATACGAAGCGGAGGACGTTCTCAGAAAGTCGGAACTTTCCCTGCTGCCCAAGATTATCCTCCATTCCCACGAAAGCCTCCGGGATCTTTACGAAGTATCCTGTCCTGAGATAGACTGGTTAGTGAAAAGGGCCCAGGAAATTGACGGGGTCCTGGGGTCCAGAATGACCGGCCAGGGCTTTGGGGGTTGTACATACACAATCATTGCAGAAAAGGCTATAGATGAATATAAAAAGAGACTGGAAGATTATGAGCGGATTTTTGGGTTTAAGCCGGTCCTCTATGAAATCAGGCCGGCTACTGCGGCCCGGGTATTATGAGGTTTCATGAAGATTTTATTAACCAATGATGATGGTATTGATTGTGATGGAATTATCAAGCTGGCGGCGGGCTTAAGAACCCTGAACCTGCACGAAATATACATCCTGGCGCCGGATTCAAACCGTTCCGGGGTTTCCCACTCGTTAAGCCTGTTTGGACCTATTAAGATTACCCGGCGTTCGGAGGATACCTGGACTTGTTCCGGGACGCCCGCGGACTGTTCAATTGTAGCCGCCCTGGGGGGCCTGCCGTTCAAGCCGGATCTGATCATTTCCGGAATTAATGCCGGGGCAAACCTGGGGACCGATATCATCTATTCCGGGACAGCCGCCGCTGCCCGCCAGGCAGTCCTGAATGACATTCCCGCCATCGCATTATCCCTGGATGGCCATAACGGACCATTTCTCTGGGATATGGCGGTGGATTTTATATTAACCCATCTTGATGAATTCATTGAAATCTGTGCGGAGGATACCTTCGTTAATGTAAATATTCCTAATACCCGTGAAGGCCCGGCAGGAATGATTTTGACCTTTCCCTGCAGAAGGCGGTATCAGGATAAATTGGCTGTTTTTAATGCCCCCCATGGCCATGTATACGGTTTTATAGAGGGCGGGGGAATAGACACCGAGGCGGAAGAAGGTTCCGACTGGGATGCCATTTCCAAAAACCTGGTTTCGGTGAGTCCCGTTTTTGTCCATCCTGTGGTAAGACGGGACCTCTGCGGGGATGTACCGGATCATTGTGCGGCATCACCCAGACCTATAAAGGCATAGGAGAAGAAACCATGGCGGGAACCCTGCAGGAAGGAATCAGGCTTTTCCGGTTAAAACGGTGGGACCTGGCGATAGCCGAATTGTTACAGGTTAATGTGGACAGGTATTCCCCGGAGCAGAACTCCGAATTAGCCTATTACCTTGGTCTGTGCTACACGAAACTCGAACGGTTTGACGATGCCCTTTTATACCTGGAGCAGGTGGTTACCTCCGGAGCCGATCCCCTCCGGGCTTTCCAGTGCAGGATGACCCTGGCGTACATCTATACCATCACCCAAAGAAGCAAGCTGGCGGAGTTTGAACTTAAACACCTTCTTGACAATGGCTTTGAGTCTGCCCAGATTTTTACTACCCTGGCTTATGCAGCGTTTGGGCAGAAACAATTTGATAAATCGGTGGAATACTACAGGAAAGCCCTGGAACTGGACCCGGATAATCCTACGGCCCTGAATGGCTTGGGGTATATCCTGGTTGACCAGGGGATAGATCCCATAAGGGGACTGGTGTACTGTAAAAAAGCGGTGGACCGGCGGCCCCAGAATCCTGCTTACCTGGATTCCCTGGGCTGGGCCTATTATAAAAACGGCGAACTTATAGAAGCCAGGAACTGGCTCCGCCGGGCCTTTGACCTGGACCCCCAGCATCCGGATATTAAGCATCATATCCGGGTCATTATTGGAGAAATAACATCATGATGCAGAAAGGTTTCATCCGTAAAACAGTCATGATTTTATGTATCGCTGCATTCCTGCTGGTAGCGGGGACGGAATTTCTTTTTGCCCAGCAGAGTCCCGGTCCTGCGGGGGATAACCGGAATGCGGTTTTTGCCAGGGAGGAATTCCGTCTGGGAGTTCAGGCCTATAACCGGTATTCGTTTAATGAAGCAATTTTATCCTTTGAAAGGGCTCTTTCTTATCTGCCCGGGGAGCCCCTTATTCTGGAATGGCTGGGCCGGTCCTATTACCGTTCGGGCATGGAGGATACGGCCCTCCGGCAATGGCAGTCCGCCATGGAAATGTACCAGGGCGGTACCGGGGGCCGGCTGCTGCTGGCCAGCCGGATTGAAACAGTCAGGAACAGGAGAAGCCTGTTTCCCGAACTGGACCTTGATGCCCGCTACGTGGAATCCGGGCGGTATCCCGGGAAAAATGATGAGGTCATTCTGTACCGGCAGCCCACATCCATTTTAGCCCAGGATGACGGTTCCGCCTGGATAGTAGCCTACGGCAGCAACGAAATAGTCAGGATCGATGTAAACGGGATCATCCGGCAAAGACTCCGGGGGCCCATAAACGGGTTTGACCGGCCTTATGACATAGCCCGGGGCCCGGATGGCAAATTGTATGTTTCGGAATACCGGGGAGGCAGGATAAGCGTCCTTTCACCGGATGGGACCTGGCTGTCCTATATTGGATCCAAGGGCCGGGGAGACGGGAATCTGGTGGGTCCCCAGAATCTCTGTATAGATAAACACGGTTATATTTATGTAGTGGACTACGGCAATGTGCGGGTCGCGAAATTCAGTCCCGAAGGCCAGTATCTTTTATCATTTGGTTCAAAATCCGGAAGCTTCCCGGGACTGCGGTCCCCCACAGGAATAGCCGTCAGGGATAATCAGATTTTTGTGGCGGACAGTATCAGCAGGGAAATTTATTTTTTCGACCAGAATGGTATATACCAGGGAACCCTGGTCAGAGAAGGACTGCATGGACCGGAAAGTATCCGGTTTACCGAAAATGGGAAGCTGCTCACCGCAGATACCAACCGGGTGCTCATCATTGATCCCGATACGGGGGTGGTCAGGGAATTAGGGGCTGTGGGAAGTTCCAGGATCCGGATTGTGGGAATTGACACGGACCGGAACGGTAATATCCTGGCGGCCAATTTTGATGCCGGGGAAGTATCCATTTTAACCCGGATGGATGACATGGCCTCGGGACTTTTTGTCCAGATTGAACGGGTGGTATCGGACCAGTTCCCCCTGGTGACCCTGGAAGTTCAGGTTCAGGACAGGATGCGCAGGCCCCTGGTCGGACTGGATACTAATAATTTTATCCTGAGCGAAAACGGCCGGGTTGTGGCGGAACAGCAATTTTTGGGAGCCTCCTACAAGTCGAATAATACGGACATATCAATCCTGATCGAGCGGTCCCCCAGGATGAGGACCATGCAGGATGACCTGGCTGTGGCAGTCAGGGATGCCTCCGCTGCCGCCACCCGGGTGGTTTCGGTGATATCCGCGGGGGAGCAGCCCGTAAAAGAACGGATCGGTTCTGCCGCATTGCTCCAGACCGCCGCCAGAGGGCAGAGCGCCTCCTATACCGACCGCTGGCATTTTGATCTGGGCCTGCGGTTAGCCGCCACGGACCTTCTTCCGGGTGAAAAAAAACGGGCTGTGGTGTTTATTACTTCCGGAACCATAGGTCAGCTGGGATTTGAACGGTACGGACTTTCCGAACTGGCAGCATATCTGGCAAATAATGGCATAGTCTTTTATGCGGTTATTGTGGGGGGAAATGCTCCGGATCCGGAAATCCAATACCTGTGCAGTCAGACCGGCGGGGAAGCGGTGCCGCTTTACAGACCCGAAGGGATTAAGCCGGTTATTGAAGGACTCAAACGGCGGCCCAATGGTACCTATTTGTTCCAGTACAGATCAGGACTGCCCACGGACTTTGGCCGGGCTTATCTTCCGGTGGAAGCAGAGGTGTATCTCCTGGAACGTTCCGGCAGGGACGCCACGGGTTATTTTGCCCCGCTGGAATAGTTAATCATTTTTTATTAAGAAAAACCCTTCCCCCAAAAAATGACGTTTCCCGGTCAGATAAACTTTATTCAGTTTATATTAATAATGATGAATATCAGCTTGAATTAAGGGAAAATCGACAATCCCGCCCTGAAGTTCTTCCGAGAAAATGTATAGAGGGTATTCAACCCACATGCAAATAAAAAAGCCCGTAAACCTAAAAAGGCATACAGGCTCAAATAACATCTCCTAGGGGATTCGAACCCCTGTTGTCGGGATGAAAACCCGATGTCCTAACCCCTAGACGAAGGAGACGTGATTCACAGTCAGTACTATATGAAAATGATCAAAAAATGTCAAGGGGGAGCGCTTTTTGAGATTAAATGTGATTGCCAAAGCTTGATCCATCAAAAAACCATAAATCCCGCGGGTGGTTTCGGGAACCTCAACCACCGGGTTTATCCCGGTCCCTGAGGCTCCCGAAGGGCCCCGTGAAGAAAAAGCTTTATATCCTGCGGGTGGTTTCGGGAACCTCAGCCACCGGGAATTACTGGTCTCTGAGGTTCTCCAGGGGATCTGCAAAGAAACAGGCTACAAATGACTTCTCCCGATGAACCCACGCTAAAAATTCACAAATAACGGATAAAATATTGTAAAGACGGCTCCGAATTCCGGGTTTACCATGTTCTTGTTGTGAAAACAACAAAATCAAAGAAAGAAAAGAGGAGTCGGATATGAAAAAATTACTGGCACTGGTACTGATCGCAGGTATCTGCGGAATGGCGGCTTTCGCCGGCGGCGGAAGTGACAAAGCACAGAATAAAAAGCTGGTGGTCGGTTTTGCCCAGATCGGGCAGGAATCGGGTTGGCGGGATGCGGAAACCGCGTCCATCCAGTTTTATGCCGGACAGAATATCGACACCATCGATCTGAAATTCGCCGATGCCCAGCAGAAGCAGGAAAACCAGATCAAGGCGATTAAATCATTTATCCAGATGGGCGTTGACGTCATTGGTCTGGCCCCGGTGGTGGAAACCGGCTGGGACGCGGTGTTTGCCGAAGCTAAGGATGCGGGGATCCCCATTATCCTGGTTGACCGGATGGCCAAGGTTCCGGATAACATGTACGCCACCTTCATCGGTTCCGATTTTATCGAGGAAGGAAAAAATGCCGCCATCGAGATGAGCCGCCTGCTCAACGGAAAAGGAAAAATCGTTCAGCTTGAGGGCACCGTGGGCGCTTCCGCAGCAAACGACCGCAAGACCGGTTTCGAAAATGAAATCAAGGCCAACCACCCGGGCATCCAGATCATCGCTTCCCAGACCGGTGACTTTACCCGGGCCAAGGGAAAGGAAGTAATGGAATCCTTCCTGAAAACCTACGGCAAGGAAATCAAGGGCGTTTACGGCCACAATGACGATATGGTGCTCGGTGCTATTGAAGCTATCAAGGAAGCGGGGCTCCGCCCGGGAAAGGACATTGTAACCGTATCGGTGGACGGTGTCCGGGGTATCTTTGAAGCCATGGCCGCCGGAGAGGCAAACGTGACTGTGGAATGCAACCCCCTCCTGGGTCCCCAGTTCTTTGACGCCGCGGCAAAACTCAAGGCCGGCCAGTCCGTTCCCAAGTGGATCAAATCCGAAGAAGGGATTTACCGGGCCGAAACCGCCGCTAAGGATCTTCCCAACCGGAAATATTAAAAAATTATGTGTTCGGCCGGCGTCCCGCGGGGCACCGGCCTTCTTTTATTTCCGTGACCGGTGTGACCATGATGCTCCGCCGGGTCACGGACACCGGGATACGCCGGAAAGGACGTTCCCCGGTATTTTTAGGAAGGAAGGATAAGATGTCAGATATCCCCCCAAAAATTATTTACATGGATGGACGGTGTTTTCAGGTATGGAAGGACCAAATGACAGAAATCCCCCCGGAAGTTCTGGTTGAAATGTCGCATATTTCAAAATTTTTCCCCGGGGTGACCGCCCTGGATGATGTACAGTTCACTCTCCGGGCGGGACAGATCCATGCACTGCTGGGGGAAAACGGGGCGGGAAAATCCACCCTGATAAAAGTGCTCACCGGAGTTGAACAACGGGACGGGGGAAGTATCCTGGTCGGCGGAAAGCCGGCCAGTCCCGGTTCTCCCCTGGAAGCCCAGGCCCTGGGGATCAGCACGGTTTACCAGGAGGTGAACCTCTGTCCCAACCTGAGTGTAGCGGAGAATATATTCATAGGCCGGGAGCCGAAACGGCTGGGAAGGATCGACTGGAAAACGGTCAACCGGAAGGCGGAGGAACTGCTCCGGCGCTTTGGTCTTTCCCTGGATGTGACCAGGAATCTTGACTCCTACAGTGTGGCGGTCCAGCAGATGGTTGCTATTGCCAGGGCGGTGGATATTTCCGCCAGGGTGCTCATATTGGATGAACCCACCTCATCCCTGACAGCGGTGGAAGTGAATAAATTATTTGAAATCATGCGGATGCTGAAAGCCGGCGGCATGGGGATCGTTTTTGTGACCCACTTCCTCGACCAGGTTTATGAAGTTTCCGATACCATAACCGTTCTGCGGAACGGAGCTTATGCAGGTACCTATGATGCTTTGGAACTGCCCAAGGTTCAGCTCATCGCAAAGATGATCGGCAAGGAATACGCCGAATTGGAAAAAACCCATATTTCCACTGAACCGGGAAATGAAGAAAAGGAAGCGGTGCTGGTGCTCAAGGAAAGCGGTACCGCCCATATCTCCCATGTGAACCTCACGGTCAGGAAGGGGCAAGTACTCGGTCTTTCGGGACTGCTGGGCTCAGGCCGTTCGGAGATAGCCCGGATGATCTTCGGGGTGGATCATATATCCGAAGGAAGCATGGAAATAAACCAGGAGGATGCCCGGATAAAGGAACCCCTGGGGGCGATCCGGAGCGGATTCGGGTTTTGTCCGGAAAACCGTAAAACCGAGGGAATCCTGGGGGACCTCTCGGTAAGGGAAAATATTATCCTGGCCCTCCAGGCAAAACGGGGAATGTTCAAGGCCCTTTCCCGCCAGGAAGCGGAAAGGGTCGCGGATGACTATATCGAACGGCTCGGGATAAAGGCCGCATCCCGGGACCAGGCAATCAAAAATCTTTCCGGCGGAAACCAGCAGAAGGTTATCCTTGCCCGGTGGCTGGCCACCAATCCGGAACTGCTTATGCTGGATGAACCCACCCGGGGAATCGATATTGGTGCGAAGGCGGAGATCCAGAAGTATGTTATCGAACTGGCGGAGGAGGGGATGTCCCTCATATTTATTTCCTCCGAAATTGATGAGATGCTCCGCTGCTGCAGCCGGATGGTTATCCTCCGGGACAAGGTTATTGTGGCCGAGCTTGAGGGATCGGAAATTTCTGAATCGGCGATTATGAAAACCATCGCCGGGGGAGCTTAATATGCATAAGGGTTTCAAGGCTGTAACAAAATATCAATTTTTCTGGCCCCTTATGATCCTGCTGGCCATCCTCCTGATCAACGGCATCATATCTAAGGGTGCATTTTTTCAGATGCGGATTGTGGACGGGCATCTGTATGGCCGGATCATTGACATTATACGGAACGGCAGCAAGCTTATGCTCCTGGCCACGGGGATGACCATGGTTCTTGCCACCGGCGGCACCGATATTTCCGTGGGTTCCGTGATGGCCATTTCCGGAGCCATTGCATGCAGTATCGTGGATGGACGCCTTCTTGCCGGGGCCGGGGGGAATGTTGTTCCGGCGGTAATCCTAGCTCTGGCTGCGGGATCGGTCTGCGGGTTATGGAACGGTTTCCTCATTGCCAAGGTGAAGATCCAGCCCATCGTGGCCACCATGATACTCATGGTGGCCGGCCGGGGAATCGCCCAGCTCATCACTAATGGAAAAATTGTAACAATTAATTCCGCCGCCTACTATTTCATCAACGGCGGTTATATCCTGGGACTTCCGTTTCCCATTTTTATTGTCGCTTTTTTTGTGCTTCTGATTATGCTTTTCACCAAGAAAACCGCCTTCGGCCTTTTTGTGGAATCCACGGGCTGCAATGCCGTTTCCAGCCGGTTCGCAGGAATAAAAGTGGATACGGTGAAGATTATTATTTATGCTTTTTCGGGTTTCATGGCTGCCGTGGCAGGCCTGGTGGAAAGCGCCGGGATAAAGGGGGCGGATTCCAACAACGCGGGACTCCTGATTGAACTGGACGCGATCCTCGCCGTGGCCATCGGCGGGACATCTCTGAGCGGCGGACGCTTTTCCATTCCCGCAAGTGTGATCGGTGCCCTGATTATCCAGAGCATCACCACCTCGGTATACGCCATGGGGGTTCCCCCGGAGGTTACCCTGGTGGTGAAGGCGGTGATCGTTATCGCCATCTGCCTTGCCCAGTCGGAAAAGTTCAAAGAAAAAATTTCATCCCGGATGTTACGGAACAGGGAGGTACGGGTATGATTCCGGTGAAAAAGAGGGGAATAAAAAATATATCCCTATTGATAACCATTGTTTTGTTTATATTTCTCTTTGCGGCGGGGTCATTACGGTATAACCGTTTCTTCTCCCTCTCAACCTTCCTGAACCTGTTCAACGATAATGCCTATCTGCTTGTCACCTCCGTGGGGATCACCTTCGTACTTCTCACCGGAGGGATCGATATTTCCGTTGCCTCGACCCTGGCTTTTACCTGCGTCTTTTCCGCCTGGCTTTTACAGGTGGGATGTCCCGCTTTCGTGGTCATTCCTCTGGTACTGCTCATCGGTCTGGGGATTGGGCTCCTTATGGGATACCTCATCCACAGTTTTAAGCTCCAGCCCTTTATCGTGACCCTGGCGGGCCAGTTTTTTATGCGGGGAATGTGTGTGGTGATCAGTACCCAGTCCATCGCTATTGAGAACGGATTTTACCGGGCTATGGCCATGGGGAAAATCCAGATGGGCCGGGCTAAACTTTATTACTATGTGATCATCGTCCTGTTTGTGATCCTGGCTGCGTATTTTGTGCTGCGGAATACCAAATTCGGCCGCAGTGTGTACGCCGTGGGAGGAAATGAACAGAGTGCGCTCCTTATGGGACTTCCCGTGGGCAGGACCAAAATTCTTGTTTACGGCATTTCAAGTTTCTGCGCTGCCCTTGGGGGGGTGATCTTCAGCTTTTATACCCTGGCGGGTTACTCCCTTCAGAATATGGGCCTTGAGATGGATGCCATTTCCTCTGCGGTCATTGGAGGAACCCTGCTGACCGGCGGGGTGGGATCCGTGTTCGGAACCATGTTCGGCGTTCTCATCCAGGGGGTTATTCAGACCATTGTCACCTTCCAGAACCTTAATACCTGGTGGACTAAGGTCACCATTGCCGCACTCCTGTGTATCTTCATTGTTATCCAGCGTTTGATTTCCCTTAGGACGGAACGGAAAAATGTTTAAAGAATCATCTCTGCTGTCCAGGAGGCGGACGAAACGGCGGGTTTTCTATCGAAGGATTCCCCGCGGAAATACGGTGGACGTGCTATAATAAACTGTCCGGTGTTTTTGACCGAAACTGCATTAAATCTGAAGGAGCGGGATGATACGGCTCTGGGAACGGTTCCTGAGTTTCAGGTTCAGGGACAAACTTGCGATATCCTATATTTCTCTGGCGCTTATCCCCTTCATCAGTCTGGCGGTGCTGGTGGGGACGATTTTCCTCCGCCAGATCCGGGAAACCGCCGAGGTCCATACTGCCCAGATCACCGGCCAGGTATCCAATTCCATTGATGTGTATATCTCCAGCGTGGACCGGCTGGCGGATTATGTGAGCCGTTTCGCCTTTGGTCCGCCGGAGGAACTCCAGCGGAACCTGAACGACCTGGCCTCGACCCATCCGGAGATAGCCGGAATTCTCGTGGCCTTCCATGACGATACCTTCATCAGCACCGGGATGTCCCGTATTTCCCGGGATCCCTTTTCCAGCGAGGGCTGGTACCAGGAGGCAAAACTCCGTCCCGGAGGTATGGTCCTAATAAGCAGCGCCCTGGGCCGCAACATCGTGAATAACCGGGGATACAGCATAGACGATGTTTTTTCCATGGCCAGGATGATCTCCGGCGGGGAAAAGGAAACCGCGGCGGTCCTCTTCGATATCCGCCATGATATAATCAATGATTCCATCAATAATGTGTCCATCGGAGAGCAGGGTTTTGTTTTTATCCTCGATGAAGATGACCATATGGTTTATGCTCCGGTGAACACCGTGGTGTACCGGATAAATCCCCAGCTGCTGACCGAACGGGATGCGGTCCAGGCGAAAATACAGGATAGTACGTACCATATCCAAAGTATGGTCAGCCCCTATACGGGATGGAAAACCGTGGGGGTCTTTGTACTGGACGAAATCATGGGAGGGCTCACCGCCGCAGCCTATCTTCTTATTCTGGGGACCGCCCTTATGGCCGCCCTGATACTGTTTGTTTCTATCCTATTGGCCAGATCCATCACCCGTCCTATTTCGGGACTTCAGTTCCTCATGCGCCGGGCCGAATCGGGGGACCTGTCGGTCCGTTTCAAAAGTTCCCACCGGGACGAGATCGGCGCCCTGGGAAAAAGTTTCAACACCATGATTGAGCGGATCGATGAGCTCATAAACCAGGTCCACACGGAACACCGGATTGCCCGGGATGCGGAACTTAAAATCCTCCAGGAACAGATCAAGCCCCATTTCCTGTACAATACCCTGGATACCATTGGTTGGATGGCCCGGGACTATGAGGCAAAGGATATCGTAAACCTGGTGAATGCCCTTACCAGGATGTTCAGAATCGGGCTGAGCCATGGCAAGGATACGATTACCCTGGCGGAGGAAATCACCCATGTGTCCAACTATCTCTACATACAGAAAACCAGGTATAAGGATAAGCTTTCCTATGAAATGGAAGTCGACAAAACCCTCCTGGATTATTCAGTTCCGAAGCTCATCCTTCAGCCCCTGGTGGAGAATGCGATTTACCATGGGATCAAACAGAAACATGAAGGAGGAAAAATCATCATCAGCGCCGCCCGGTCTTCCCTGGGGGACTATGCGGAACTGACCGTCCGGGATAATGGGGCGGGTATAGAAGGGAATACCCTGGCGGAGCTGCGTGAACAAATAGAAGGCTTTGCGGATACCCAGGAAGTCCGCAGTTTCGGGCTCCATTATATTGCCCGGCGACTCCGGCTCACCTACGGAGAAGGGGCGAAGATGCATATCGAAAGCAAACCGGGGGAGGGGACCTCGGTCATTATTTCACTTCCAGGGGAGGCCGGAAATGTATAGGGTTCTGATTGCCGAGGATGAGGAACGCATCAGGACGGGGCTCGCAAAACTGATTGGGGCGGATCCCGATTTTCAGGTCTGTGCCCTGGCGGAGAACGGGAAAACCGCACTCCACCTTGCCCGGGAAGAGGGACCGGACCTGCTTCTGGTGGATATCAACATGCCCTTCCTGAACGGTCTGACTTTTATCGAGGAACTGGGAGAAGCCGCAAAAAATGCGGTGATTCTTATTGTTACGGGGTACGACAATTTTGAATACGCCCAGAAGGCTCTGCGGCTTGGGGTTTTCGATTATCTTTTAAAACCGATTGAAGACGATACATTCTTCAGCGCCCTGGGCCGGGCTAAGGCCTATCTCGAAAACCGGCGGCGGAAATCGGAATACCTTGAATGGGCCCGGCAGGAGATGGACCGGAACCGCCGGATGCTCACGGACCTTTTCCTCAGACGATGGCTCAACAACGAATATCTTTTTTCCGAGGCTGAAGAATACCTCCGTTTCAGTGATATTGAAATTCCTCTTCCGTATCTTATTACGGTGATCCATATAACAGGAAATGAAAATGCGGAATACCATGAACAGGGATGGAACGAAACCCTGCTCTACTTTGCCGCGGAGGGTATTGTCCTGGAATTCTTTTCTCCCTGGGGAACCACCCTAAGCTGCCGTACCGACCGGGGAGACATGGCGGTGATATCCTCCGTTCCCGGCGGGAATAACCTGGATGATCTGATCAGGGATATCCACCGGAATCTCCCGGATCAGCTTCCCCTTAAGGTTGACCTTGAATATGGACAGGGAGAAAGCCCGGACGCCCTCCCTTCGGTTTATGGGGAAGTTCTGGAGCGGCTCACCGAAAAGGCAAGCCTTCCGCCGGTGGTATCCCGGGCAAAACAGTACATTGAGCAGCACTGCCATGATCCTCTCTTTTCCCTCCAGGGCGCCGCGGAGGATCTCCATATTTCTCCCCAGCATTTGAGCCGTATTTTCCGTCATGAAACCGGGATGACCCTCATGGATTACCTTTCCCGGGCCCGCATCCGGAGAGCCGGTGCGCTGCTGCTTAGTACGGATATGAAAATGTACGAAATTGCCGAACGGGTGGGGTATACTTCCCAGCATTATTTTTCCAGTGCCTTTAAACGCGTTCTGGGAATATCCCCGGCGGAATACCGGAAGGCCAACGGCAGAAGGGAAGATCCATGAGAAAGGTCCTGCTTATCCTCTCCTGTATATGTTTGTTTTCCGCATGCGGTTTCCGGGAAGACGATCGGGTGGAATACCTCATCGGAGTTTCCCAGGCGGATATGAGGACCCCCTGGCGGCTGGTGTTATCCCGGGAACTCCGGGAAGAATCCGCCAAATATCCCAATATCCGGCTGGTGTTTACCGACGCAACCTCGGATCCCGTCAAGCAGGTAAGTGATATAAACCGGCTCCTGGATTACGGTATAGACCTTCTTATTGTTTCACCCTGCGACGCGGGACATCTTACCGGGGTAATCCGGGATGTTTACCGGCGTATCCCCGTGATTGTCCTGGACCGGGTGGTGGAGGGTTTCGATTATTCCCTTTTTATTGGCCCCGACAACGAACTCGTCGGACGCCAGGCCGGGAAGGCGGTGGAGGAAATGGCTGAGGGCCGGGAATGTACCGTGCTCGAACTGAGGGGGAGCTCCGGGTCCATGACCAGCACCGAGCGCAGCAAGGGGTACCTTTCCGCGGTCTCCTCCGTGGAAAACCTCCGCCTTCTGGATATGGTGATGGAGAATGAATCCCGGGACGCGGCGGAGGATGCGGTCCGCTCCCTGGGCCCGGCACTGAAGGATATCCATATCATCTTTGCCCACAATGACTACATGGCCCTGGGTGCCCACCGGGCCCTGGAAGCCCTGGGATATGATCATATAAAAATTCTGGGTATTGACGGGTTCAGCGGACCCGAGGGCGGACTGGAACTTATCGCGAAGGATATCATTGACCGGACCATTACCTGTCCTACCGGCGGACGGGAGGCTATCCAGTTTTCCATGGACATCCTGGGCCGGGCCAGCGGTGTCCCGAAACAGGTCATACTCCGCAGCCACAATGTTACATCGGACAATTTGGAAGCATACCGGCAAAACCTGGAACGGCCGTATCAGGTTCCGGCGGGAAAAATCCGGGTAGGATACGCCCAGGTGGGAACCGAGAGCGGATGGCGCCTGGCGAACAATAAATCCATCCGTCAGGCGGCCCGGAATTTCGGCATCGACCTTACCGCGATTGATGCGAACCAGTCCCAGCAGCGGCAGATTGAATCGGTCCGGGAGTTTATCCGGGCACGGATGGACGTGATTGTCATATCCCCGGTGATTGACAGCGGCTGGGATGAAGTGCTGGACGAAGCGGCGGCGGCGGGTATACCGGTACTGCTTTCGGACAGGAAAATCACCACCAGTTCGGATAAACATTCCCTCACCTTCATCGGTGCCGATTTTATTGAAGAAGGGAGACGGGCCATGCGCTGGGCGGCAAATAATGCCCCCGGCAGGAACGGAATAGTCCGGATCCTTGAAATCCAGGGAACCCTGGGAGCATCGCCAACTATAGAACGGAAACGGGGTTTTGAAATGGTTATGGAGGAACATCCGGGTTTTGCGATTGTCCATTCCGAGAGCGGGGACTTTACCACCGAAGGCGGCCGGAAGGTAATTGAGGACTATCTTTCGGCCATGCCCTGGGACATCGATGTGATCTTCGCCCATAACGATGACATGGCCATCGGTGCGGTGGCCGCCCTGGAAGCCTCGGGTATCAGCCCGGGGACGAATGTAAAGATTATTTCCATTGACGGCACGAAAGAGGCGGTCCGGGCGGTGGCGGAAGGAAGGATGAACTGTGTGGTGGAATGCAGTCCCCTCCTGGGGGAACAGCTCATGAAGGCTATCACCGACCTCATGTCCGGGAAGGATCTCCCCCTGAGGATCATCACCGATGAAATCGTGTTCACCGCAGAAAACGCAAAAGAGGAGCTGAAAAACAGAACCTATTAATCCCCGGAACTTCACCCGGTACTGACAATGAATCATCATACCCCTTGCCAGCACCGGAATACCGGAGTATGATAATTGTATGTGCTGGTATTGCGGATCGGCGATAAAAGATGTTGAGCCTATTGGCCGTTCTCTGAGATGTGAGGACTGCGGAAAGGATCTTCGTTCCTGCAGAAATTGCCGTTTTTACCTGCCAAAGACCGAAGGCGCCTGTGCCGAGTCAAATGCCGAACCCCAGTCCGACCAGGAACGGGGAAATTTCTGTGATTGGTACAGCCTGAATCCAAAATTCAGACTTCCCTCACCAGGGGAAAAGGCCGCCCAGAATGGGGCGGAAACAGCCCGGAAAGCTTTTGAGGATCTTTTTTCATAAACGACCATGGATAATAGACCAATACTTTTTTTGGACTCCGGGATTGGCGGTCTTCCGTATTTTCAGTATATCCGTTCAGTAAATCCCGATGAAAAATTTATTTATGCCGCAGACAGGGAAAATTTTCCCTATGGCCCAAAAAGCCGGGAGACCCTGATATCACTATTGGAAAGATTAATCCGTTTGCTGATTTCCCTGTATGATCCCAAGGTCATTGTCCTTGCCTGCAACACCGCTTCCGTATCAGCTTTGGAAACTCTGAGAACCTTTTTTCCCGGGATTCCTTTTATAGGCACTGTTCCCGCGGTTAAACCTGCGGCTCTGGAAACCCGGACAGGAATTATCGGGGTGCTGGGAACCCTGAGAACCGTGGAGGATCCTTATATCAGGGATCTGGTTAAAAAATACAGGAACCATGCGGTGATTAAAGGAATTGCCGCACCGGAGCTGGTGGATTTTGTGGAGAACCAATATGCATCCGCATCACCCGAAGAAAAGCAAAGAACCGTATCAAAATATATTGACCTTTTCAGGGCAGCCGGGGCCGATGTGGTGGTGCTGGGCTGTACCCATTTTCTTTTCCTTTTAGAGGAATTCCGGGATGCGGCCTCACCGGATATAAAAGTGTATGACTCAATCGAAGGGATCAGCCAAAGACTCACATCAATTCTGGATGAACGGCAGCTTAGGGCTTCCCCAGGGGAACATGAAAAAGATATATTAATCATTACCGGCGGCGATGATGCCCAGCCAGTCTGGAAGCAGCGGGCTGAAACCTACGGTATGAAATTGCTTGTTTTGGATCGTATTTCAGCAAAAGGAGTGTCATGAAAGGACTAGTTATCCGGGGATCAAGAAATATTTTTACCATAAAGAATGAATCTGGACAGAAATTGGAATGCCGGATAAAAGGAAAGGTCCTGAAGGGGATAGAAGGTTTTTATAATCCCCTGGCTCCGGGGGATCTTGCAGAATACGATGAAGACCCCTCTCATCCCGGGACAGGTCTTATTACCAGTCTTGTGGAAAGGAAAAATGCCTATACCCGGTTCAACCAGAAAGGCCAGGCCTCCCAGCTTCTTGCGGCAAATGTGGATATGGTATTCTGCATCACCAGTCCCGTATCTCCGCCGTTCAGGCCGCGGTTTCTGGACAGGGCCCTGCTGCAGGGTGATATTGCGGAGATTCCCTCGATAGTAGTCTGCAACAAATATGACCTGTCCGAGGATGACCCGGACGTGGAGGAGCGGCTTGAAGATTTTGTCCGCATAGGATATCCGGTCCTGAGGCTTTCCGCAAAAACCGGAGAAGGGATGGAAGAATTGCGGTCCCTGCTGAAAGGGAAAACATCCGTGATGGTTGGCCAGTCCGGGGTGGGAAAATCAAGTCTCATTAATTCCCTGATCCCGGGATTGCATATTAAAACCGGTGATGTGAACGAAAAGTACGACCGGGGTAACCATACCACCACCCTGGCCAGGCTCTATGAACTGGCCGGTATGGATGGAATCATCATTGATACCCCGGGGGTCCGCCGGCTGGTTCCGGACGGTATAGATGCGCAGGAATTAATTTTTTATATGAGGGAGTTTGCCCCCCTGGCGGGGAAATGCAGTTTTGGTCTATCCTGTTCCCATGAAACAGAACCGGGCTGCAAGATAATGGAAGCCGTTCATGCCGGGGTGATCCACGAGGACCGTTATGAAAGTTTCCTGCGTATAAGGGATGAACTTTTGGGAAAATGAATTGATGAATGAAAAGACATTAAAACTTTTGGAGTTTGATACCATCCGGCAGCGGGTGGCAGACCGGGCCTTAAGTGAAGAGGCTGCGGAGATAATCAGAAACGATATACCCCTTGATACCCACGAGAAGGTCAGCGAATTAAAACTTTTAATTGAAGACCTGTGCAACTGTATTGCCTCCGGCAGGGATGAACCCCGGTCGGGAATTCCCAGTATTGGGTTCCTGTTTCCGAAACTTGACGTGGCCGGTACCAGCCTTGAAATTGATGAAGCCTTTGCATTGGGTTTGTTTGTTCTTCAGGCGGAGTCCCTAACATCCTGGCTGGGGCGGTGCAAAAAGGACAGTCCCTCCGGGGAAGATCGTTCCAGCGGAAGTTCTATGATGGAATTAATCAGGGATCTTCCCAACTGCAGTTACGTATCAAAGGAAGTTTTCCGGGTTTTAAATAAGGACGGCGGCCTGAGGGACCTGCCGGAATTCCGGGAAATAAAAAGGCGTATCCAGGGGCTGGCCTCGGATCTGGAAAAGGTCACTTCAAAATACACCGGCAGTGAAGAAAACCGCAGGATGCTCCAATCCGCATTACCCTCCCAGCGGGACGGCAGAACCGTGCTGGCGGTGAAGGCGAATTTCCGGGGGCGCATCAAGGGAATTGTCCACGAAGTGTCCTCCACCGGGCAGACCCTTTTTATTGAACCGGAAGATGTGGTGGAAAAGAACAACGAGATCCTCATAGAACAAAGAAGGCTCGATGCGGAAATACTCAAAGTCCTTAGAAACATGACCAGCCTGATCGCGGAACAGCGTTTTGTCCTTAGGGACCTGCATGAAAAAATAGTGTACCTGGAAACCCTCAGGGCCAGGGCCAGATACAGCGTTGAAACCCGGGGAACCTTTGCCCGGGACCCCGGACTACATCCGGAATCCGGTAAAGGGCTGGTCCTCAAAATGGCCAGACATCCCCTGCTGGGGACCAGGGCGGTCCCTATCGATTTCGAGATGGGCCGGGGTACCAGAACAGTGATTATCACCGGGCCGAATACCGGGGGCAAAACCGTGTCCCTGAAAACCGCGGGCCTCTTTGCGCTGATGAACCAGTTTGGTTTGGCCCTTCCCGCGGAGGAAGGTTCCTGGCTGCCGGTTTTTGACGGGGTATATGCGGATATCGGGGATGAGCAGTCCATCAGTCAATCCTTATCAACCTTTTCCGCCCACATGACAAATATAGCATCCATCACCGAAACCGCCACGGAGAATTCCCTGGTCCTCCTGGACGAACTTGGTTCCGGTACGGACCCGGAAGAGGGCAGTGCCATCGCCATGGCAATTCTTGATTATTTAATCGAAAAAAAATCCATGCTGATAATTACAACCCATCATGGTATTTTGAAAAACTACGGATATACCCGGCAGGGTGTGGAGAATGCATCCGTAGAATTTGACGGGAAAACATTGTCCCCCACATACCGGATTATCATGGGTATCCCCGGGGAAAGCCGGGCGGTGGATATTGCCGGCCGGAACGGCCTCAAGAACGAAATTATAGAAAAGGCCCGTTCCTATATTGATGAAGAACGGTCGGATATTTCCGCCTTAATCACCGGCCTGAAACAGAAACACCGGGAACTGGATGCGGCGGATGAACACAGAAAAACCGAGGAACTGAAGCTCCGGGAGGAACGGCGCCGGGCGGATCTCAAAGCGCTGCAGCTGAAACAAAGGGAACTGGAATTAAAAACCGGCAGCGTGGGCAGCCTTCACCGGCTGCTTGGAGAAAGCAGGAAAACCCTGGAAAACCTGGTCCGGGAAATCAAAGAGGGTGAAATAACCCGGGAGAAAACCCTGGCGGTAAAGGAATTCCTTTCTGACCTGGAACAGTCCGCCGCCCTGGAGGACGACGCATTATCCAGGGAATCCGAAGAACTTTCAAAGGAACGGGCCCGGGTATATGCATCCCTGGATGATGGTTCGGGCGGTATGCCCAAAAGAACCATAGAACCCGGGGCTGAGGTTTTAGCGGGTGAATTCAAACGCCGGGGAACAGTGGTCCGGCCTGCAAAGAAAGGGTTTTGGATTGTGGAAATTGGTTCCCTGAAAATGACCATGCCGGAAAAAGATCTTATCCCCCTGGAACCGTCGGGACAAAAAGAAATAAAACCCCTGGTTTCCCATGACCTGTCATCCAGTACGGAGGCAAAGTTTGAATTGAGCCTCCGGGGGATGCGTCTGGAGGAAGCCCTGGAGGTTTTACAGAGGCAGATTGATGCGGCGGTTCTTTCAGGACTCTATGAATTTTCCGTGGTCCATGGAAAAGGGGATGGAATCCTCCAGCGGGGGGTTCATGATTTTCTGAAGCGCCAGCCGGTGGTTCAGGACTACTATTTTTCAAGACCCGAACAGGGAGGCTTCGGCAGGACCGAGGTTATTCTGAAAAGATAATAAGGGAGCTTCCTATGCGGGGAACCTCCTGAAAAAATCAGAAACTTTCAAAGGGTGCTTCGGATTCCAGATATTCCGTAATAACGTAAACGATAGTCCCTGTTTTCCTAACCCTTAGTTCGGCAATACCCTTGTCGACCAACGCTTCCAGGTCTTTTTTTGCGTCATCCACGGATATATCGGCTTCCAGGGCTACATCGGTAATTGTCAGAATTCCCTTATTTCTTTTTGCCAGCTTGAGAATTATCCTTTCCACACTTTCCCTGGGATTGATAATAGTTGTTACCCCGTCATGTACTATCCGCTGTTTTCTTCTTTTTTGCATGGTCTTGTCCTGAATGAGGGCTTCCCGGATATTAGCCTCCCGGACCTGGGAAGGAAGGGTGAAAAAATCATAAATGGCGCCCACCGTTAGGAGACCGAAGCTGAACATCCAGAGCAGGCCCGTAGGAATTTTCCTCAGGTAAAAACGGTGAAGCCCCAGAATTCCGCACCCGGAAACAAACCAGAGCAGATACGCAATACCCACATGATACATAAACATAGCTTAATGGTCTGTTATCTTTTTGACAATAGACTTGTTCGGAACTTCAGCTGCCGGACAACTCTGATATACAAAATACCGCTTATAGAACTTGACACAAATATCTATCTCCATGAATTATATATAGGAAGTATTTCGTGTAATCTTTGGAGGATATAAGTATGAAATCTAAGGGAGTCGCATATCTTTTATGGTTTTTTTTAGGGGTATTTGGGGCGCATAAGTTTTACCTTAATAAAATAGGCATGGGTATTTAATATATATTTACTTTTGGTATATTCGGAATTGGGTGGTTGGTGGATCTCTTTACCCTGGCTAACCAGGTTGATGTGTATAACGCTTTATTTCAAAAAACCGGGCAGCCCCAGGGGCAGAACATTGTTGTAAATCTACCGGGCTCAGCTTTGTCGCAGGAAAAAGTAACCCCGGAGAAGCAAATCCTTACCGCCGCAGAAAAAACTCCTGTTTTAACCATGCGCCAGATTATTACTCAGACAAATTTAGAGCTTGACGAGGCAGAAGCTACACTGAAAAAGTTAGCTGATAAGGGCCTGGTAAAGGAAGTTCTGGATTTGAATGGAGTAATAAAATACGATTTTAGTTGAATAGCTGTTCGATAACCAACCTGGTATCGATCAATTCTAGAGGTCATTTCAAAATACTTATTTTTTCTCAGATCCCTTCGATGCTTCGAGGGCCTCCGCACAAGCAGTCCCAGGGACCGGAGATTCCCGGTGGTTGAGGCTCCCGAAACCACCGGTGAGGGAAGACATTCTTTAATGATATTTGGGGTATTCCCTAATTGAAATAATAAGGAGATCGCTTACCTGTAATTAAAAATGTATACGAAAAAACTCAGGTGATAGGACCGGATATCAGTTTTCCCTGTTCCTTTGAAAGTTTGATCCTTGCTTTCCTTATGGGATGATCCACATACAGGGCGACATCGCAGATATCTATGACCGTTCCCGGGGCAATCTCACCCTTTACTTCAACTATGGCATTTTCATCCGCATTTAGTTTTGACAGCAGTTCGGTTATGCGGGTATAGACTTTGTCATACTCCTCCTGCAGCCGGGTGGATAATTCTTCTATTTTCGGACCTGCCCCGGCGGCCCCCGGGGAGGATGCAATTATTTCTTTTAATTTCTGCTGCTTGCCGGTAATAAGCCGTAGCTGGTAGTTCATTTTTTCCAGCTCCTGCTGGACAGTAAAATCTATACCGCAGTGGATCCGGGTACTTTTCCCGGACATCTTCCCAAGACCTGCTGCCTTGATCCCATGAACCGCATAAATCTCCCCGCCAACAATGCTGCCTTTATCCCCCATATTCAGGGACTGGAGGGTGAAAACGCTGGAATTGACTATTTCGGATTCAATATGGATTTCTCCTTTGACAGCCATCCGGCAGTTGCGGATGAACCTGGCCTTAACGTTGCCGCTGATCTTAAGCAGTGCCCGGCCATGACCAATAATACCGCCGTTGACAATCAGGTCCTTTTTGGCTATTACCTCGGTGGCGTCCAGGGTTTCCTTTGCCAGGACCGATCCGCCGGAAAAAACTTTGAACCCGTCCGCCACGGAACCTTCAATAATCACATCCCCGGGAAACGAAATATGCCCTGTGGCGTATCCGACCTTTCCCTTTATGACTAGGACTTCATCAACCATGAGAACCCCGTCGTTATTGATCAGCCGGCCGTCCAGGTTTGATATTATCTTATTATCTTCGGTTCTGGTATTTTGCCCTCCGGCAACTCCTTTTATATGCAGGGTTTCCTTCTGGATAACTTCCCCGTGGATATTTATGCCATCCTGTCCTTCCACCGGATCTTTTAATACCGCGAGCACCTGGTCCTTTTTAACCATAGTGAAGGGTGATATGGATTTGTAATCCACCCGGGGAATATCCAGACTTGGAAGTCCCGGATTAATCAGGGACGGGTCAATTTCATAATAACCCGGGACTTCGGGGATTGCCCGTTCTCCCCGGGCTATGAGGATATCCTTTACGGGTTTGTCGGCTCCCAGGACGGCCATCAGTGCCTCGTGGATATTTTCCCAATAAACCCCATGATTTATATTGAATTTTTCAAGAGCTTCGGATACGTATTCCGCGGTCAGGAGCTGGCCATCCCCCGCCGGCGGGATAAAATCCCCCCGGGCTTCAATATTACCTTCACTATAAGTAATGGTCAGGATCCCATCATTTTTATTAAGTCTGAATAACGTAGTTTTTTGATCTGAATTTGATTTTGTATCGGGATTTTGGTCTAAATTGTGATTGTTGTCCATCTAAGAATCTCCCATACAAGGAACAGCTAATAATTGCTGTTCCGCCGATAATGTAATTATACAGATTGTACTTAAATTATCGGTATATTTTATGTTTGTATCAAACTTCCAAGGAAAATATATACATATATCCATGAAAAATGCCAGCTTTTTCAATATTGACCTTGAAAAAATCCAAACGGCATTGTATCTTTATGCAGATAGTAAGAATAATTATTCGATTCTTCTGCGGAAAGCCCACAGAACGGAGTAGAGTGTGAAAGAACGGTTGGCGCGCCTTAAAGCAGTCAGAAAATTAATAAAAACATACCGTATAGAATCCCAGGAAACCCTCCTGGGCCACCTGCAGAAAGAGGGCTTTCTGGTAACCCAGGCAACCCTGTCCAGGGATTTGAAGCTACTCAAGGTGGGGAAAATCTCCGACGGGCATAACGGGTATGTGTATTCCCTTCCGGGGGATGACGAACGCCAGGAAACTGAAAAGACCTATATCCATGATTTTTTAAGGGGTTATATATCCATCGACTGGTCCGGCAATATGGTGGTGATTAAAACCTATTCGGGGCATTCCGATTCGGTGGCCCTGGCGGTGGACAACTTCGGGCTGGATGATGTGCTGGGCACCATTGCAGGCCGGGATAATACGGTTTTTGTCTGCCTCCGGGAAGGAATAACCGGGGAAGATTTTATGGCCCGTATGAAGGAAAGTATCCCCGAACTGGAAGACTGAGAGAGATATTGAAATAATTGAACTATCGGTACATGATAAAATCAACAACCCCATTTGTTAAGAAATATAGCATGGTATTTTTCTGTCTTCTTACCAACGATAAAATACATGGTAAACAAAATAAGGCTTTTTCAAAATCCGCCGGACCGCGAGGTTCGTAATTTTGAAAAAACCTCATTATCATTTTTCTTGAGAATAAATCAGGTTTGATTTATTCAATCATATCAGTAATAATAGTAACAAAAATGCTTTGTTTAAAAACAAACCTATAGTGGGATGTATAGCATAATACGAAAATTCAATTTACAATTTTCTCTTTCAGGCGTTCAGATAATTATTTCTCATTTTTGCTCTAATAGTGGTTTAATATGGCTTGTAATATGCTTAACAAAAAAGCACATTAATTTAAAAATCCTATACTAACACAGAACACTGTGCTACAATCCTATAGTACAATACTTAATACCCTTCTTAATATCCAAAAATCAATCATTTCTAATTAAAAGATCGTTTTACATACACTATAGGAGGCTTACTATGATGAACTTAGAGCATGAAATACAGAAACTGTTGGAAGACCAACCCGACCCCCGGGAAGGGGCCGACGGCATTTTGGAGTTCCGTGAAAGGAAAATCCGTGAACTTGCCCTGCCTAAATACGGTGTAGTGTCCGATAACAAGGACCCTTTAAAGCTCGGCAGGGTCAGGGTCGCCTGCGATATGATTGCTCCCGGAGCAGTAACCGGATGGATACATGTAATCCGTCCCTGGGCATCCAAGGACTCCGGCTGGTGGTACCTTCCGGATATCGGCATCCAGGTAGTGCTGGTATTTATCGGCCACAGCCATTCCCATGGAGCGGTATTAGGCTGCATCTATGACCTTAAAGCCCGGCCTCCAAAACATTCCACCAAGAATTCTGCGGACAGCATGCTTTTCCAGAGCAAAAAACATCGTTTGGAATTAATTGATGAGGAAGGAAAAGAAGGAATCATCCTAAGCACTGCCGAAGGAAAAATCCGGTTGGCATTAACCAATGCGAAAGGTATGGAATTTATCAATGAATTGGGAAATATCACTATAGAGGGCCGGAATGTGACTATCGAAGGGAAAGACGGTGTACACATTGAGGCAGAGAAAACCGTGGAAATTACCGGTGACGATAGTATTTCGATTAAAGCAAAGAAGAATATAGCCCTGTCCTGTGATAAAGAAGTGAAGTTTAAGGGAAAGAACATCAAACTCAATGCCTCCAAGGGGATAACCACCGAGGGGAAACAGCTT
>JAVBPH010000119.1:0-18975 GCA_031549725.1 Treponemataceae bacterium | reverse complement strand
TCAAAGCCCCTTATTGCAGATCCCAGGATGACTGGCAGGCATTATTACCCTGGAATGTTAGCATTGAGCCTTACAGTCCCAAAGGGATATGGGTGTCCTGAATTTGGTTTTTCGGATTCGCAAGGGGTGAGTTTTGACGGTTTTAGATCGGATTTTGCAAACCTGGGAATAACAAATATTGATGACTTTACAATTTCAGTACCTCAAAATACAACTCATTTGAGAGGGATACATGGAAATGGGTTTAATGAACTTCCTGGAGGGTGGAATGGAAGATGGGCAGATTTTTTAACAAATAATCCAAATGCAACTGCAAAAGATGCATACCAATTTGCGGGCAGTTTACTTGATGAATTTGGATTAAATACTCTTGAAATATTAAAGTATTGAAAATATTGTATTTTATGAAAATAAAATTGGATAAATTGATGGAGGGAATATATACATGGATGAAAACCAATACTATGAAAAGGTAAAGGAATTAACCGACCAACAACGATGTTATAAAGAATCGATTTCTCAAGAAACAAAAGAATATTTTAAATCAATTAATCTGCCTAAGGAACTATACGATTTTTTTGAGAAAAATTCTTATAGTAATTTTATTACATTTAAAAAAGTTATTTTTGATAAAGTAAATACATTTCAAAGGAATAATAAAGAAATATTAAATCATGAAAAATATAGAAAGAAGTATTTAATTATTGGAAATGGTTTGAATGGTGATCCTATAGCTGTAAATTTGATGAGTTTACATGTTGGCTTCATTTTCCATGATATCTTGTTTGAAGATGAAAATGCTGATGTAGATGAAATTTTTGTGGATATGAAAAGTACTATTAGTGAATTTTATTATAATTCAATTTTTCGAGATAAATTTCCTGTCGATGCTTATCAAGCGGAAGAATATATAAAAAATGTCTCAAAGTAACCTCGAAGTGTCAATTTATTCAAGGAAGTGAAAAAAGAGTAGAAAGAAGTAAAAAAGCAGTAAGTAAACAGAGAATATGAGGGATATCCTAAGCAGAAGGAAAGCTGTGTACCCGTCAAAACACCCCGAAGTGCCAACTAATTCGAGGAAGTGAAGAATTGAGTAGAAAACAATAAGTAAAAAGAGAAAATGCGGGACAAGCAGAGAAAAAAGAAAGCTGTAAGAGGGAGAAAAGGGAAAAATCCTTGAAGCCCGAATACTGGACTTTACCCCAAGAAGTAAACACGATTAAGCCACAATAGGTAATAAGACCTGAATAGGTGCAACGTATCCGTCAAAACTCACCCCCTGTTATTCTAAACAGGATAGGGATTAAAATCTGATTCAAGCTCAAAGCAAAAAGCACATTGAGCCAGGAGGAATCAGATGAAGAAACGAAACAGCGAAGAAGAAAAGCGTGTTCACATTGAACAGTGGAGAATCAGCGGTCAAAACCGCAGCCGAAGTGTCAACTAATTGCGGAAAGTGAAAAATTAGGCAGAAGGAAGTAGAAAACTGGCAAAGTAAGAAGGAAAAAATTGTTCAAAAGAGGGACAAAGAAAGCTGTCTGAGGAAGAAAAGGGAAAAACCTTAATACCTGCAGACAGCTTTTCTGTTAAAAAGGCGTGAGAAAAAGAATTGGTGTGAAAATAGAAAAAATGGCTTAGGCCGAATCCCTGAATTGTCAATTAATTGCGGGCCGGGCAGAATTGCGTAGAAAGTAGTAAAAAACTATAACACTATACGTACAGTGTTGATAATTACCATACACCTATCCCCAAATACCCCCACTAATTTACACTGAATTCCCAGGTATTTTATTAAAAACATTGTCTTTTTTATTAAAATTTACTATGCTCTTTTTACTGCATGATTGTTTTATTCGCCGGCGGGTTTCATACCCCGCTACTTGCGGCGGGGGTGTTGATATATGAAAAACGGAGTGAAAAATGGTGGGAATTAAGGATATCGCAAAGGCAGCGGGAGTTTCGGTGTCTACGGTGTCTAATGTAATGAATAATCGGGATAATGTGGGGGAAGAGACCAGGAAGCGGGTGCTTGAGCTTTGCCGGGAGATGAATTATGTGCCTAATGCCGCGGGGAAGAGCCTGAAAAAGGGGGAAAGCCGGACTATCCTCTTCAATTTCAGTGACTTTGACCGTAGTTTTTACCTGAAAATCATTGAGGGGATCAGTGATTATGCGGGGGCCAACGATTATGACCTCATTATCTGCACCACCCGGTCCTGCGAAAAATACCTCCGGAACAACCTGACCGACGGGGCGATTATCCTTGACCAGAAAATGAAGAATGATACCCTTCTTCGGGCAGCCCGGGAGAGTTATCCGATTATTGTTCTTGACAGAATTCTCCCTAATCCCTGGATAAAAAGTATTGTGGTAAACAACTATAATCCCATGTCTGAAATGGTCCAGGGACTTATTGACCGGGGATACCGGAGATTCGGTTTTGTGGGAGGGCCGGAAAATACCGATGACAACAGGGAGCGGTTTGAGGCTTTTTCTGCCGTCCTCGACCTCAATCATATTCCCTTTCACCGGCAGAACTACTTTTCCGGGGATTACCGGGAAAAAAGCGGATATAAGGCGGCCAATATAGTCATGCTGGCGGAGGAACTGCCCGAGGTTCTGGTATGTGTGAATGACAACATGGCCATCGGTGCCATAAAAGCCTTCCGGGACAAGGGCCTGCGGGTTCCCGAGGATATTGGGGTAACAGGGTTTGATGACTGTGAGCTGGCGGAAAGCTTTGGCCTTACCACCGTTTCGATCCCCAATTATGAACGGGGATACCTTGCTGCCCGCTCCCTGCTGGAAAATATCCGGGGAAAAAAGAACTTTGAGGTCATGAAAATATCCGCTGCCGTAAAATGGCGCAGTACGGTCCTTTTGAAAGCCCATATGGATAATACCAGAAAGAGATAAAATTTTACTACTTTAAATAAAATCTTTTACTAAAAACATGCATTTATTCTCATTATTTTACTAAATAAACCGAGAAAAACAATAAAACCCACATTTTTTTCACTTTTTTGTTGACATATGGAGATATCGGGATATAATAAAGTAAATCGTTTTACTAAATTGTGGAAAGTAGGAGGTACTTATATGAAGACCAGGAAAATTCTTAGTATCAGCCTGATGGCGCTGCTGGTTCTTGTTTTTGCAGGATGCAGCCGGGGAGGACAAAAAACCCCGGAAGGCGGAAAAATTGTTATCTTCCAGTCGAAGGTAGAAATTATCGGCCAGCTTGAGGCCGCAGCCAAGGCCTATGAGGAGGAAACCGGGATAAAAGTGGAAGTCTGGGGAACCACCGGCGACGACTATTTTCAGCAGTTCAAGACCCGGCTTGCCAACAACCAGGGACCTACGATTTTCTCCCTCGCCCCGGGAGCGGAAGTGGTCCAGGTTGCTAACTACCTTGAAGATCTGAGCAGCCTTTCATTTGTCAATAACATCGCAGATTCCATGCTTTCCCGGCATAACGGAAAGATAATCGGAATCCCCTATACCGTGGAAGGTTTCGGCATGGTGTATAACAAGAGCCTGATTGATCCCGCAAAGGTGAACAGTTATGAGGCTTTTGTACAGATGCTCAAGGACCAGAAGGCAAAGGGCCGCAACGGATTCGGGCTTTCCCAGGAAAGCTATTTCCTCATCGGACATATCCTCAACCATCCATTCGCCGTGATGGATGACATGGAAGGATACATGGAGAAACTTGCCCGGGGAGAAGTAAAAATGGCGGATGCCCCTGAGTTTCAGGAGTTTGCCCGTTTTTATGCGTCTATCCGGGATAACTCCTATAATCCCCTGGAAGTTAACTATGACAAGGAATGCGGAGATTTTGCCACAGGAAAAACCGCCGCTATCCATCAGGGAAACTGGTGCTATGGCATGTTCAAGGACTTTAATGTGGATTTTGAAATGGGCCTGATGGGTTTCCCGGTGAAAGGCAATACCAAACTTGCGGTCAGCGTTCCTGCGGTCTGGTGTATTAATTCCCAGGTTCCCCAGGCGGAAAAGGAAGCAGGAAAGGCCTTCCTCAACTGGCTCTATACCAGTCCCACGGGACAGCGTTTCGTAACCGAAGAATTTGGATTTATCCCTGTGGTCAAAGGTATGACCAGCAGTTCCCTGGACCCTCTTTCAGCGGAGGTTTCCCGGTACGCCACCTCCGGGGAGACAATTCCCTGGGCAACCAACCTGTATCCTGCGGGAATCGTGGATGTACACCTGGTTCCTGTGGCCCAGCGGTTTTTCACTTCAAAGATGAGCCCCGAAGAGTTCCTGACGGAGCTTGATAAGGCCTGGGCAGCCGCAAACGGCCGCTGAGTCAGGGTGGAAAAAGGACGGATTCTTCATCAGAGTGTGTCCTTCAGGGTATGAAAAATATAATTTTTCATACCCTGACCTTACCGAGGATTTTGGAGGGGGAAATATATGAATAAAAAAAACAAAGGGGGATGGTACGCCCTCTTTACGGTGCCGTTGCTTCTGGTTTTTACCATAGTTGTAATTGTTCCCTTTTTCTATGGTATCGTATATTCCTTTTTCTCCTGGGATGGACTGCCGCTTAACCCCAAAATATTTGCGGGATTAGAAAATTATATCAAGCTTTTTTCAGACATGAGATTTCTTGCCTCCGCAGGCAGAACCACCGTATTTACTCTTTTATCGATTCTTACCGTAAACACCTTGGGACTTTTTTTTGCCCTGGTGGTGACCTCAAAAATCAGAAAGAAAAATACCATAAGGGCCATGCTGTTTGCCCCTTACCTTATAGGGGGACTTATCCTTGGATATATATGGAAGTTTATTCTTGGGGACGCCTTTAAGGCAATTGGAGAAATGACGGGGCTTACCTCGATATTTTTTAACTGGCTTCTCCATCCTCAGTTTGCCCTGGTTGCCTTGATTGTGGTGGTCACCTGGCAGATGGCGGGATATATCATGATCATATATATCACCGGCATCCAGTCGATCCCGGATCAGGTGATTGAAGCTGCTTATATTGACGGTGCGAATTTCCGGCAGACCCTGTTTAAGGTTAAGTTTCCCCTCATCATGCAGTCCTTTACAATCTGTCTGTTTCTCACCTTGTCATACTGTTTTAAAATATTCGATGTTAACTTCTCCCTTACCGGGGGTGGTCCCTACAGTTCCACCGAGCTGTTTGCTATGAACATCTACAATGAAATTTTCACTCTCAATAACTACGGATATGGCCAGGCAAAAGCAATTGTTTTCTTCCTTATCGTAGCACTGGTAACTCTCATTCAGGTATCCATGCTGAAAAAGAAAGAGGTGGTGATGTAATGAAAAACATGGAAGTTTTATCGATGAATTCCATTTCCAGGGGAAAAGTAAAATCCATGGGCAGGAAGATTATTGGCTATA
Organism: Treponemataceae bacterium; assembly: GCA_031549725.1. Taxonomy (GTDB): domain Bacteria; phylum Spirochaetota; class Spirochaetia; order Treponematales; family Breznakiellaceae; genus UBA937. Next base: position 13,584 of record JAVBPH010000119.1, on the reverse strand, counting down.
TTCTTGTTATCTGCTGCCTTTTGTACCTTTTTCCCGTGTATATAGTTTTTGTTAATTCCTTCAAAAACCGGGCGGAGCTGTACGAAAATATCATGGCATTACCGACCAGGATCAGTTTTGAATATTATATCAACGCCATGCAGAAGATGAACTTTCCCAATGCCCTGCTCAATTCTTTTCTGGTAACATCGATTTCGATTCTTTTTATTGTGGTCCTGGCGTCAATGACCGCCTGGATGCTTGCCAGGCGGGAAAATAAACTCAGCAGGATCATCTTCACGTTATTTGTCAGCACCATGCTGATCCCTTTTCAGGCCCTGATGATGCCCCTGATGCAGGAAATGAGCTGGATCAAAAGTCTTACGGGGCTGCCTATGATGGATACCCTTGGGGCAATGGTATTCATGAATATTGGCTTTGGGGCAAGTATGGCGGTATTTCTGTATCACGGCTTTGTCAAGTCAATTCCCCTTTCCGTGGAAGAAGCGGCGACCATTGACGGCTGCAGTACCTTCGGGGTTTTTTGGAAAATCGTTTTTCCCATGCTCAAGCCTGTTACTGTGACGGTCATTGTGCTTGACGTTATCTGGATATGGAACGATTACCTTTTGCCTTCCCTGGTCCTGAAGAGCAGAATCAACAGGACGATCCCCCTTTCCACGGCTTCATTCTTTGGGGAATTTACAATCCAGTGGAACATGGCCATGGCAGGACTGATGCTTACGATTATCCCGGTAATCATTTTTTACCTCTGTGCCCAGAAATACATTATCAAGGGTGTAGTTGCCGGAGCGGTAACCGGGTAAATAACATGATATACGAAATAACGGATCTGAAACTTGATAATGCTTCTCTTATATTGAATGAAACCCTCTTTCATAATGCCAATGGATATATCGGGGTTCGTTCAAACTTTGAAGAGGGATATCCCGGGGGAATACCTTCCATCCAGGGGGCCTACATCAACGGGTTTTATGATTTTGTGGAGATGAAACAGGCGGAAAAACTATACGGTCTGGTGGAGGAAAAACAGACCATGCCCAACGTGGCGGATACCCAGGGCATCCGGGTCTTTCTTGGGGACGAAGAGTTCAGCATGTTTACCGGAACGGTTCTGGAAAGCAAAAGAACTTTAAACATGGAAGAAGGGTATACCCTCCGGCGGGTACTTTGGCGTTCACCCAATGGAAAGGAAGCGGAGATCATCATAAAGCGGCTTACCTCATTTACCCGGCTGTCTCTTTTTCTCATTGAATACGCGGTTACCCCCCTCAACTTTGATGGATCCATTCTTTTTATTTCGACCCACCAGGGAGAGGTGACAAACCACAGCAACCCCGATGACCCCAGGGTTGCAGCGGAAACGGTAAAGCATATTATCCCCTTCCGGGTTGAACTCCGGGATGGCCGATCCTTTGTGGTCAGCCGTACCGCAAGATCCGGTCTTACGGTGTGTACCGCGGTGGAAAACCGTTTTGCTTCCGGTACCGAAGGGACAGTCACCACGGAAACTCTGGAAACCGGGACTGTCACCCGCGCTTCGGCTGCGGCGGTCCGGGGCAGAACAGTGAAACTGTATAAATACACCGTGTTCAGTGACAGCATACGGCAAAATAACTGCGAGAATCACGCCGGGGAGGATATTGAAAAACATACCCGTATCCCTGTGGAGGATATTTACCGGGAACAGCGGGAATACCTCCGGGAATACTGGGACGGGGCTTTCCTGGAAATCCGGGGAGACGAGAAGCTTTCCCTGGCGGTACATTACAACCTTTACCAGCTTATCCAGTCGGTTACAAAGGACGGGTACGGCAACATCGCCGCCAAGGGACTCAGCGGTGAGGGTTATGAAGGGCATTTTTTCTGGGACACGGAAATGTATATCCAGCCGTTTTTTACCCTCACCAACCCAGAGATATCAAAGACCCTGATTGAGTACAGATTCAACACCCTGGAAGAAGCCCGGAAAAACGCCCGCATGCTTGGACATTCCAGGGGAGCACTCTACCCCTGGCGGACAATCATGGGAAAGGAATGTTCCGGATATTTTCCTGCTGGCACAGCCCAGTATCACATCAACGGTGATATTGCCTATTCTATTGTTGCCTATTACATTTCAACCAGGGACATATCATTCATTGCCGAAAAAGGGGCGGAAATTGTTTTTGAGACCGCCCGCCTATGGATGGATACGGGAAATTATTACAGGGGAAAATTTCTTATCAACGATGTCACCGGTCCGGACGAGTATACCTGCATTGTCAACAATAACTATTATACAAATGTCTGTGCCCGGTACAATCTTTACTGGGCCCGCGTGTTTTATGAAATCCTTGAATCCTCCGGGGCACTTGCTCCATTGGCAGAAAAAATCGGCCTTTCCGCCGGTGAAATAAAAGCCTTTTCCCATGCCGCGGAAAACATGTACCTACCCTATGATGAAGAACTGGGAATCAATCCCCAGGATGATTCATTCCTTTCAAAAAAAGTATGGGACATCCCTGCCACTCCAAAGGATAAGTTTCCCCTCCTCATGCATTACCATCCCCTGTATCTCTACCGTTTTCAGGTATGCAAACAGGTGGACACGGTACTTGCCCATTTTGTTTTTGAGGACGCCCAGTCTATAGAAACTATCCGGAATTCATTTCTCTATTATGAAAAAATCACCACCCACGATTCCTCCCTTTCCGCATGTATTTTCAGTATCATTGCATCAAAGCTGGGGTTCCGCGACAAGGCATACATGTACTTCGGCGATTCCGCAAAGCTTGACCTCTTCGATACCCACCGCAATACAAAGGACGGCATCCATATCGCCAACATGGGGGGGAACTACATGGCTATCGTATACGGATTCGGAGGACTGCGGCTTAAAGAAAAGGGAATCCATTTTGCTCCTACCCTGCCTGAGCAGTGGGAGGGGTACTCCTTCAAAGTGCATTTCCGGGGCAGCAGAATCCTTGTGGAGGTGGACAGGGAAAGCGCCCGTTTTACCCTCCTGTCGGGAGAGGAAAAATCAATTTATATCAACTCCGTGGAATATGACTTGCATGATCAGGTATCCATAAAAATGGAAGCGGCCCATGAAGTATAGGGCGGTCATCTTTGATCTTGATGGAGTCCTCTGCTACACAGATAGATATCATTACCAGGCATGGAAGGCTATCGCAACTAAACTGGATATTAATTTCAACGAGGAAATCAATAACCGCCTCCGGGGGGTGAGCCGCCGGGAGAGCTTTGACATTATCCTCGAAAAATATGACGGTATTCTGGAACAATCTGAGAAGGATAAATACATCGCCGAAAAAAACGAACTCTACAAAACTCTGTTAGTCCAAATGACCCCCGCCGATGCGGCCCCCGGAGCCCGGGAGTTGCTGGGAAAACTGAAAGAACTAGGTATAAAACGGGCGGTGGGATCCTCGAGCAGAAATGCCCGGTTTATTCTTGACCGTATCGGTCTGGAAGATTTCTTTGATGTTCTCTCCGACGGAAATAATATCTCCGCTTCAAAACCCGACCCGGAGGTGTTCCTCCGCGCCGCCCGGCTTCTGGAAGTGGAAAATTCCCGCTGTCTGGTGGTGGAGGACGCATTCTCCGGGGTCCAGGCAGCCCGGAGTGCGGGGATGGATTGTGCCGCCATCGGTGATGCCGTTTCATCCCCGGACGCAGCCTTCAGGCTCGGGGAACTCCTGGATATCCTGAACATAGTTGTCTAGGATATTCCGGAGTACTTATATTATACAGATATATGTCCATCATCTAATAACACCTTACAATACACCCCATAATAGATTTTTTATTTTTTTCTCTATATAATATATCTAGGGAGTATCAAAAAGACATCCTGAAGATTCTCCCCGGTTTTTATAGAATGCTATTTGGGAATCCGCAGCCATACCGGTTTTGCGTTTATCCCATGTTCTCCGGCCTATTGGTAATGTTGATGAAATTCAAATAATAAGGAAGGTTGTATGTCCGGTAAAAATCCTTGGTATAATACTGTCCGCACCAGGTTCATTGGGGTATGGGAAAAGGTGAAAGCCTTTATAGCGGGACACAAAAAATTGTGCATCATTGCTGCGGGAGCCCTGGCTTTTTGTCTGTTAATAGTTATTGCGGGGGTCCTCACCTTCAGGTTTATAGAATCCCGGAAGCCCCAGCAGTTTGCCGTTTCCTACCGGGCTAATAATCCTTCCGATTATATGAAGATGACACTGAAGGAACCCCTGCGGATTACTTTTATTGGTTCGGTAGCTTCAAAGGAGCTGGTGGACCAGGAAGTTACCGAAGGAATAAGCATCAGCCCGGCTATCCAGGGAACCTGGTCCTGGTCGGGGGATTCGATTCTTGTTTTTGTGCCCGCAGAACCATGGACCATCGGGCAGAACTATACCGTTTCCTTTGCCAAGGATTTTTTCCCTGCGCATATCAAAACCAACTCTTCCATGAAATTTAAGATTGATGATTTCCGGATTAGCTTGAACAGCGGTGAATTTTATATTGATCCGGAAAACAGTGATATCAAGCGGGTGCTGCTCACCGTGGAGAGCAACTATCCCATGGATAAAAGTTCCCTGGAACAGTCCATCCAGATATCCCCGGACATAAAAGCCGATTCGGGAACCCTGAAGTCAAAAAATTACCAGTTTACCATCACTTACAATGATGAACTCACCCAGGCTTATATTGTATCCGAACCCCTGGGTATGCCTGTAAAACCTGTAAAAATGAAGATTTCCCTGAAAAAGGGAATCAAAAGTAATATTGGCAACGCTGCCTTTGGAACTTCCCTCGATACTTCCGTGGAAATTCCCGGGATGACCACCTATGTCCGGGTGCTGGATCTTACGCATGAACTGATAAAAAATCCCGAACAGATGTATGAACAGGTTTTTATCCTCAGTACCAAGGGGACCATTGATCAGGACGAACTTCTTAAAAATATGACGGTCCTGGAATTGCCCAAGGATAAGCCCGAACTTCCCGGTCTTAAGGCGGTGGAGGATTACCGGTGGAATAGTTTTCAGGATATGGTCCCGGAGGTCCTCCGCATTTCCAGGAAAGTAGACATTGAGCCAATCCCGAACCAGCTCAAGTACAATTCGGAAAACAGTTTTAGGTTTAATGCGGATCCTTCCAGGTATGTTTATGTAAAAATTGACAATAAGGCTAAGTTCTACGGCAATTACTACCTGGCCGAACCCTATGAAGCAATTTTCCGGGTCCGGGATTTTCCCAGGGAAGTTTCCATTTTATCCGAAGGCTCGATCCTGTCCTTTTCCGGGGACCGGCGGCTGGCCATGCTGAGCCGGGGTATCGACCATGTGCAGTTCAGGATTGGCCGGATCAGGCCGGATGATATTAATCATCTCATCTCCCAAACCTACGGGGATATATCGGACCTTGAATTCCGGAACTATAACTTTAATGAATACAATATCACCGAGCAGTACCGGGAGCAGGCCCCTGTTCCGGTTCAGAGCGCCCGGGACATGGCTTATTTCTCCTTTGACTTTACCAAGTACCTGGAAACCATCCCTTCCAAAAACCTGCGGAATGGTCTTTTTATGTTCCGGGTTGAAGGTACCGAAAAGTATTCGAACTATTCGGACCGGCGGCTTATTATAGTCACCGACCTGGGGTTCTTTGTTAAGATTAATACCGATGGAACCAGAGATGTGTTTGTCCAATCCATTGCTACCGGGAATCCTGTAGCAGGCGCCGTGGTTTCCCTGCTGGGACTGAACGGGAATCCCCTGATTTCTGGGGAGACCGGAGCCGACGGGCATATGCAGATTCCCAAACTGGATGATTACAAGTTTGAACGGACCCCCACGGTATTTGTGGTCCGCCGGGGGGATGATCTTTCCTTTATGCCTTTCCGGGAGGGCAGCCGGGGACTGGACTATTCATCATTTGATGTGGGCGGTATCCAGGGCACCAGCGATCCCGAGGCGCTGCGGGCTTTTATCTTCACCGACCGGGGACTGTACCGGCCCGGGGATGAAGCCCGGATAGGCATGATCGTCAAAGCCAACGACTGGAAAACCAATGCCGAAGGGACACCCCTGGAATACAGGATCACCGACCCCAGGGGGACGGAGGTCCTGAATAAACGGTCGGTTCTTTCCCGTTCGGGGGTGGAGGAGCTTAAATACTCAACCTACGACTGGTCCCCCACCGGGACCTATACCGCCTGGGTTTATATTATCAAGGATGAGAAAAAGGATCAGAAGATTCTCCTGGGTTCCCAGGCTTTTAAGGTTGAGGAATTCCTCCCGGATACCCTCAATGTCTCAGCGGTGTTTGATCCTCTTCCCCAGAACGGATGGATTAATCCCCAGGAACTGAAAGCCCTGGTGACGGTGAGAAATCTTTTTGGAACCCCCGCCCGGGGAAATGAGGTGAAAGCCCAGATTAACCTGGTGCCGGGGCACCAGTATTTCCGGCAGTACCGGGATTATACCTTCCGGGACCCCTATTTGGCAAAAAATTCCTATGATGAATTTTTAGGAACCCGAACCACCAATGATGACGGGCAGGCAGATTTTGTTCTTAACCTGGCCAAATTTGAAAAAGCCACCTATAACCTGCGGTTCTATACCGAGGCATTTGAAAAGGGAAGCGGCAGGAATGTATCCACCGAAGCATCGGTTTATATCAGTCCATTGCCTTATTTGATAGGCTACAAGGCGGACGGAACCCTGGGGTACATCCAGCGGGATACCGTGAGGATGATCAACCTGATAGCCATTAATCCGAAACTGGAAAAAACCAGGGTCCAGGATATTACCGCGTCATTATCGGAACTTAGGTATGTATCGGTATTGGTAAAGCAGCCTAACGGGGTTTATAAATACCAGTCTGTCCAGAAATCCTACCCGGTTTCTTCGGAGAAACTTGTCATCCCTGCGGAGGGATTGAATTATTCTGTTCCCACAAACAAGGCGGGGGAGTATGAGTTAATCCTGACCGGACCAGACGGGATGGAATACAACACCATCAAATTTTCGATAGCCGGTTCCCAGAATATCCAGCGGAGTCTGAACCGGACCGCAGAGCTGGAAATAACCCTGAACAAACCCGACTTTAATCCCGGGGAAACTATTGAGCTGATGATCAAGGCTCCCTATGAAGGGGCGGGGCTGATTACCATTGAACAGGACAAGGTGTATACCTGGAAATGGTTCCAGAGTTCCGGGGAAACCACCATGCAGACCATCCGGGTTCCCCAGAACCTTGAGGGGAACGGGTATGTGAATGTGGTTTACCTCCGGTCCCAGAATTCCCGGGAAATTTTCATGTCTCCCCTTTCGTACGGCTCGGTGCCGTTCTCCATCAGCAAGGAGAACCGGACCAACCGGATTACCCTGGATATTCCTTCAGAGGCAAAACCCGGGAAGGACTTTGTGATTAACTATTCCACCTCCCGGCGGGGAAAGATCATTCTTTATGCGGTGGATGAGGGAATTCTCCAACTGGCGGGTTACAGGACGCCGGACCCTCTGGCCTTCTTCCTTCGGAAGCGGGCCCTGGAAGTGCGGACCGTCCAGATCCTGGATTTGGTGCTTCCCAATTATGCCATCGTCCGTTCCATGGCTGCCATGGGAGGAGGCGAGGGGTACGATTCGCTGAGCCGTAACCTGAATCCCTTTAAACGGAAACAGAATGCGCCGGTGGCTTTCTGGTCGGGTATCCTGGATGCCGGACCGGAGGTCCAGTCCGTATCCTACCGGGTGCCGGATTACTTCAACGGAACCCTCCGGGTGATGGGGGTTTCGGTTTCCCCGGATGCGGTGGGCGCCGCCGAGGACCGGGCTTTGATCCAGAGTACCTTTATCCTCAGTCCCAATGCTCCCATGATGGCATCCCCGGGAGACGAGTTTGAGGTGAGCCTCACGGTAACCAACAACCAGAAGGGATCCGGGCAGAACGGGAAGGTAAAACTCAGGATTGTGCCTTCGGAGCATCTGAAACTTTCGGGCAAATCCGAATTTGATTTAACCATCCCCGAAGGAAGGGATGAAACCCTGAGCATTCCCGTTAAGGCCGCCGGGCCGGTGGGCGGTGCGGAGCTTAAGTTTATTGCCTCCAACAACGGCGAAACCAGCGAGCTTTCCGCATATATGAGCGTCCGTCCGGCTATTCCCTACCGGGTCTCGCTGTATTCCGGCGCAATAAAAAACAAGAGCGCCGATGTGGCCATCCCCCGGAAGGTATATGATGAATTCCATACCAGGGATGTATCCCTTTCGTACCTCCCCATGGGACTTGCCAAGGGGCTGTCCTTCTACCTTAGGACTTATCCTTATGGTTGCACGGAACAGTTGGTCAGTATGGTCTTCCCGTTCCTGTACCCGGATCTTTTTGCAGACCTGGGCTACACCAGGGAAGAAGCCGATGCCGAGGTCTACCGGATTATCGGTATTATCCAGGCGCGCATGCGGGATGATAATACCCTGGGGGCCTGGACTTCCCGGTCTCCGTCGGACCCGATGATAACGATATATGCAACCCACTTCCTCACCGAAGCCAGGGAACGGGGATACTTTGTATCCCCCGGATTGATGAACCTCCTGCTCCAGAGTCTCCGGGGTTTGGCCGGGGATTCCGGAACGGGCCTGTATACCCTGTCCACCCGGGCCTACGCCATTTATGTGCTGACCCTGAATGAACAGGTAACCACTCCGCTGATCGAAGGGCTCAAACAGGATATCAGCCGTTCCAACAAGGAAGCAGAAACCGATCTTCCGGGGCTTTACCTGGCAGGAACCTACGCGATGCTCCAGAAAAAAACCGATGCATCGATCCTGTTCGGTAAGATCCGGCGGTCATTGAAAAAGGATGATTCCTTCCGTTATGTGGATGAGCTGATGTACCAGTCCCTGTATCTCCATATGCTGTCAAAGCATTTCCCGGAACGGCTCAAGGACCTGAATGAATCCCTCTTTGTTTCCATTGCGGGGGAACTTTCGGAACAGCGTTATACATCCTTCTCGGCTAACTATGCCCTCATGGGAATTAACAGTTACCTTAAGGCTGTGCCGTCCGCGGCGACCGGAAATTATCTGGTTCAGGAAATTCTCGGGAACAAGGAAAAACGCAGCCTCACCCCGAAGGGGGACAAACTGTTCTCGGTTCCCTTCTCTAATGATGCAGTATCGATCCACCTGGAAAATAAGGACAACCTCAACCTGTTCTACCAGATTACCCTGGCCGGGTTTGACCAGGAACTTCCTAAACAGGAGGTAAAAAATTCCATCGAGGTGTACCGGGAATTCATGAACGAAAAGGATGAAAAAATTACCTCCGCCAATGTGGGGGATGTGGTGAAGGTAAAACTGAATTTCAGGAGCCTCAACAACAGGACCATTTACGATGTGGCCCTGGTGGATATGCTGCCTTCGGGGCTTGAACCGGATATCCTTTCCATCCGCAAGCAGGAGACGTATAATACAGGATGGACCCCGGATTACGTGGATATCCGGGAGGACCGGCTGGTGCTTTACGGGTCGGTGGGACCTAAGGTTGCCAGCTTTGTGTATACCACCCGGGCAATCAACAACGGGACCTTTACGGTGCCGCCCCTGTTTGCCGAGGCCCTTTACGATAAATCAATCTGGGCTATGAATCCCCAGGCAGGATTTACCATTAAGAAACCATGAGTAAACGTTTCCGGTGGTCCCGGAAAAAAATTATTGGAGGAGTCCTGGGACTCCTCCTTCTGGGACTTATCCTTTTTTTAGGGTACAACGCAATTTTTTTTAAAGTCCTCCAGGATGTTCCCTTTTCCCGGACCTATACGGACCGGGAGGGGAAACTCCTGAACATTTTTCTTACCAAAGATGAAAAGTACCGGATCCGGACTCCCCTGGGTTATTTTCCTCCCGAACTGGTCCAGGCGATTCTCCTTCAGGAGGATAAATATTTCTACGGCCACTGGGGCATTAATCCGGGGGCCTTGGCCCGGGCAGGATGGGAGACCTACATAAAACAAAGCCGCCGGATGGGGGCTTCCACTATCACAATGCAGTTGGCCAGGCTCAGGTTCGGTCTTTATACCCGGCATATTCCGGGAAAGGTGACCCAGATTCTGGGAGCCCTGTTTCTTGAAATATGCCTTACCAAGGAAGAAATCCTGGAGGCCTACCTCAACCTTGCCCCCTGCGGCGGTAATATCGAAGGGTATCCTGCCGCGGCCTGGTATTATTTTCACAAGGATGTCCGGGACCTGACCACTGGTGAAATCCTCAGCCTGGTGGTGATCCCCCAGAATCCGGGGAAGCGGGCGCCCCTGGGTGACCGGGTTCCCCGGGAATTCCTGGATGCCCGGGCATTGCTTTTTGAAAACTGGGTCCTGGAGCACCCCGGGGATGAACTGTTCCGGACTGAGATGGAACTTCCCCCGCTGCTTTTCAACAGTTTCCCCCGGCGGGCCCAGCATCATACGGAATTTCTCAATATCCGTTTCCCCGATCCCCAGGGCAAGGCGGTTACCACCATAAGTTTACCCTATCAGTCCCTGTGTGAAAGACTGCTGGATTCATATCTGGAAAAAAACCGTACCTGGGGAGTCCGGAATGGAAGCATCCTTTTGCTGGATCATACGACTATGGAAGTACTTGCTGCGGTGGGTTCCGCGGATTATTTCAACGATGAAATCCAGGGGCAGGTAAACGGGACCAGTTCAAAACGTTCCCCCGCATCCACCCTGAAACCTTTTATTTATGCTTTAGCCATAGACCAGGGATTTATCCATCCTGAGATGATGCTGAAGGATACCCCCACGGGATTCAGCGAATATACCCCGGACAATTACCAGAGCCGGTTCAAGGGACCGATTAAAGCCTGGGATGCCCTGGTGGACAGCCGGAATGTTCCTGCGGTTTACCTGGCCTCGCTGATAAAACAGCCGGATCTTTACGGATTTTTGTCCCAGGCGGGGATTGCCGGGTTGAAGGACCGGGACCATTACGGACTTTCCATCGTTCTGGGCAGCGCCGGCCTGACCATGATGGAACTCGTTGGCCTTTATGCAGCCCTGCCGAACCAGGGTGTTAAAAGGGATCTCCGGTTCCTGTCGGAACAGGGAAATCAGAGTACCGACTGGAAAAACAAAGGAACCAGAATCCTTTCCCCCGAATCGTCATGGATTACCCTGCGGATGCTGGAACGGAACCCCGTCCCGGAAGACGTATACCACCGGGGAGAAAGGATTCCCGTAGCATACAAGACCGGTACCTCCATCGGATTCAAGGATGCCTGGTCCATTGCTGTGTTTGACCGGTATGTTCTGGCGGTATGGATTGGCAATTTTTCCGGGGAAGGAAACAACGCATTCCTGGGGAGGCTTATGGCCACACCTCTTTTATTCAATATTGTAGATGCCCTGGAAGGAAGCTTTGGAACCCTGCCCCCGGATTTTATGCCCGGGGGTGTTTCGGAGGTGGAGGTCTGCTCGGTTTCGGGCAATATCCCCGGGGAGGATTGCCCCGACCGGATAAAAACCTGGTTTATCCCCGGGGTCTCCCCGATCAGCCGCTGCCATATCCACCGCCGGGTTTACATTGATACCAGGACCGGTTACCGGACCGATGAAACCGGCAAGCCCTATATCCGCTCGGAGATCCGGGAGTTCTGGCCAACGGATCTTCTGGAAACCTTCAAGCAAGCCGGCCTTCCGCGGTTTACCCCGCCTCCTTATCCGCCGGAGGAAGAGGGAATTCTCCGGGGCAGGACAGGGTTCCCGCCGGATATCATTTCTCCATTGTCGAACACCACATACATAATCCGTAAGGATGAAGAAAAATACCGGGAACTGGTTCTGATGGCCAGTGCTGACCAGGACGGCGGGGAGCTATTCTGGTTTGCCAATGCTTCTTTCCTGGGAAGGGTTCTGCCTAACGAACGACTGTTGTGGCGGCTCACCCCCGGGGAGTACAATCTGTCGGTGATGGATTCCCGGGGACGTTCAACCTCAATTATGGTCAGAATAAGTTTGGCAGAAGAATGGCGGGAAACCCAGGATGATTAGTGGTTTGCAATATTTGGTGATAAAATGAGAAATTTAATTGGATATCTTGGTCAACAGAAAGATTAATATGTATATAAATCAACTCCAGAGGAAGGTGAATATATACAACTTCTATCTGGTAAAAATATCTGGGCTATGGATATAGAGCTTCCAGGGATATACAATGAAGGGTATAGACTGAAACCATATCCAAAAATATTGACGGATTCTTGGATTATAGGGGGCTAAGTCGTATGACTCTAAAAACACTGGTGGTAGGGTATTATACGATCCCTGTTCAGTGGGTAAAGGTATTACAACTTTTAACAACCAATTTGTTCCACTCTTTAAAGATTGCCGGAAAAGGCGGGGATAGAAATGAAAGAAAGAAAATATGATAAATTAATATTTATTATTCTTGTGCTTAGGTGTATAGCGGTGAATGCAACTGAAACTACATCAAATGACATTAATGAAAAAGCAAGAGAAATAACTGATGTGTCTGTAGAAGTTGTCAAAGAACGTATTGCTAGTCTTACAGCGAATAGGTCTTTGAAGTCTATCCCTATAGTCTTAGAGGCTCGACCATTTGAATGTTACTATGTTAAAGATGAAGTTGCATTGAGGGAATATAAAAAGGAATATGTATTTGGTCCTATTGGTAATTATTTAGTAATAGTTAATCGATCGGATAATATCAAGCGATACAGAACAAAAGAAAATGTTGATATTACTATTAATGACCTGATATTAGGAAGTATATTAAATCCCATTTATGGCTATGATAATATCATTATTGCATCTGTATATAAGGGATTATGGAATGACTATGATAGATATATTTTGCATATGGGAAAAAATAAATGCATTTCTATAGATCTTCTTAAATTTATTGGAGAGGAAGAAGAAGTATCATTTTCGAATCATTTCAACATCAATAAGAATATACCAGTATTACGCGGATTCTTTTGTTTTAATGATAAGATAATACAGGTGAATGCACCATTGGCTTATGCATTGCAGATTCAAGGAAACGTAATTAACACAATAACTAAAGGGGAAAATGGTTTAAGCCTAAAAGCTCCAGAATTTGAACAATGCCGTGTTGCAGTAATTTACAATAAGGGATTATACATACAAGATATAACAAATGGTACAAATATTCGATTAGGTGAAGTTGGATTATCTTTTTTGGATGGAGAATATCTTTTGTATTATACCAATAAAAGTGGGGATTCGTATTTGTTCGATCCAGCGACTTTAACAAGCTATCCGGTTCCTGACGATATGGAATATAATTCTAGATATGGACTATATCGTGTTGAGGGTGGTTTTTATTATAGGGAAAATCCATATGAGTCTAATATTCTAGTGATGTTTAATGAAGAAACTGGAAAGTATGATCCACCTGAAAATATTGGATTGAATATCCGGCGAGCAATCCGTGAAGGGGAACGGTTATATCTCAGCTGTTATGGGGGCGGTGTTGTATACAATATACGAACCAAGGACATAGAAGAAGCTTATATCAGTCCATATGAAGATACAATGGTGGAATT
>JAVBPH010000100.1:0-33943 GCA_031549725.1 Treponemataceae bacterium | reverse complement strand
CTTTTTCAAAATGTCAAATTTTGAAAAAGCAACCTTAGATGTAAGTGCAGAAAGAATACTATTTTATTTATGGGTAAGGAAATAGCATTCTTTCTGCAAAAGCCTTTTTCAAAACTAACCGAGTTTTGAAAAAGGCTCATGTAACAAAATATTTGTAAATTTTTAAAAATTTATTGTGAATGAGAGGTTCTTCATGCGGTTTTTGAAAATGCCGTCTGTTAATATTTTAATTGGTATTGCCTGTTTTTTTGCTCTAGCCTTCCTGGGTGTTTCGTTAAATATCACATCCAGGCTTAATCATAATCTTCAGTCCTTAACGGATTATCCCTTTCTTATTTCAAATACAACCCACGAAATAAGGGAAATCATTGATGAACATGAAATCCGGATCAACAGGATTCTCCATTACATTTCACCCCAGAATATTGATATTGTCCGGAACGCTCTGCAATTAACAAAATCAAAATTGGATAATAATATCAATTTTATATTGAACAATTATACCGGACCCGGGGAAGGTCCGGAAAGGCTTCCGCTTATTATACATCAGATTGAAAAAGCCGAAGAAGAATTTTATAGCCTTTCATTGGAAGCAGGTCTGGAAGAAAGGCAAAATTTTTTAGATGAGCAACTCACGCCCCTGTATAGGGAATCGGAAAATATCTGTCTGGATATTTTATCATCTACCCAGCAGACCGTTGAAACCATCTCCTCCAGGTCCGAAAGAACTTTAAAACTGAGCAATGTTCTTTTTTTTGCTCTTGCCATATTGCTGATTTTTATTTGCATCATATTATATATTGTGACCAGGATACGCACCCGGGACAAAGCCCGGATGGATTTTGTACTCGCCAGTATTTCGGATCACACGGATAATATTTTTCTGATATATGATTTTAAGAAAAAATCATATAGTTATATATCACAAAATGTTGAACGGATCCTTGGGCTGGCTCCAAAAGTTATTGAGGAAGTTCCGTTTATTATTCTGGAATATGTACAGCCGGCTCAGAAAGAATCCATTATTAAAATATTTGATAATAACTTCCTGGTTAAAAAGAAGGTTGAGCGGGAAATCAATTTCGTAAACCCGGTCTTACACCGGTCGATGTGGTTCAACCTGGTCATCAATCCTGTTACCGTTGCTGATACGATAACCCATTATGTGATAACCATTAATGATTTTACTTCGATAAAAACGGCCCAGGAAAACCTGGTCAGCGCCCTGATGAGCGCCCAGAAGGCAAACCGGGCTAAGAGTGAATTCCTTTCCAGAATGAGCCACGAAATCCGGACTCCCATGAATGCAATTATCGGTATGTGTGCCCTGGCGCAGATTAATATTGATCATAAGGATAAGGTGATAGACTGCCTGGACAAGATTGAACAGTCATCCAAACACCTGCTGATGATTATCAATGATGTCCTGGATATGTCAAAGATTGAAAGCGGCAACCTTTCGGTTTTTAATAAACCATTTTCAATCAGTGAGATATTCAGCAATATCCAGACGGTAATCATGCCCCAGATCCGGGCAAAGAAACAAAACTTTAAAATGTTTATTCCCCAGTTTGCCAGTGAAATACTTATTGGGGATGGATTAAGGCTCAGCCAGATTTTACTGAATATTCTTTCCAATGCAATCAAGTACACACCGGATGAAGGAACCATCCAGTTTGAAGTTACCGAAAGTCAGCCCGAAAATGACCGGATCCGGATTCGCTTTACCATTTCCGATACGGGATATGGCATGAGCAAAGAATTTCAGGAACATTTATTTGAGCCCTTTATCCAGGAAGAGCGTTCCGAGATTAACCGGGCTGGAAGTACGGGTATTGGTATGGCCATAACAAAGAATTTAATCCAGCTTATGGAAGGCACCATTGCGGTACATAGTGAATTAAACAAGGGATCCACCTTTGTGGTGGAAATTCCCTTTTTAATAAACGCCGAGATTGAATCAGTGGCATATCAGTATGAACAGTTCCAGAATGTCCGGGTGCTGATTCTTGATTCCATCCAGAAGGATGCGGAGCTGACTTATTCTATGCTGGAGAAAATGGGATTTGCCGTGGAAATATCAAACAGCTTTGACCAGGCATTAATGCTGTTGAAAAAAAATGATTACCGTTTTCTGTTTCTTGATTGCTGCGGATGGGACTTTGAGCAGCTGAATTATTTCCTGGGTAAATTTCTTGAATTCCGCAAACCCGAAACGCTTCTTATCCTGACCATTCCCACAGGAGCTTCATACTACAGTGAGGAATTCAAGGATTACCATGCAAACTATATGCTGGAAAAACCCCTGCTGTCTTCAAATGTTTACAATGGTTTGTCCAGGCTTATCCAGGTAAAGGATTCCCCCTCTGTTAAAACGAGTCTCGAATCTCCCCCGGATTTGTCCGGCTACAGGATTCTTCTGGTGGAGGATAATGCGGTTAATTCAATGATTGCCCAGGAATTGATTGAACGTACAGGAGCGCAGGTTGACTCTGCGTTCGACGGAGAAGAAGCCCTGACAAAATTTACCGAAGCCGACCCGGGGCATTACCAACTAATTCTGATGGATATTCAGCTGCCGAAAATGGACGGCTACCATGCTACCATGGCTATCCGCAAAACCGATCTGCCCCATGCGAAGGATATCCCCATTATTGCTATGACCGCGGATGCTTTCACCGATGATATCTTTATGGCCGCCGAATCAGGAATGAATGCCCATCTTTCAAAACCGATTGATGTAAACCTGTTCTACAAAACCCTGGAAGAGTATCTGATAAAAAAACCTGGGGAGTCATCCGCTGCAAAAACGGTATAATAACCCGGGACGCAGAGGAATACTTTACAATTCATTCAGGAATTATAATCCCAGGATGATACCCGCCGCTGCAGCCCCGGCGATATATACTACAGGGTGTTTTTTGAATGTATAAATCAGGAAAAAAATCAGTATAAACAACAGGAACTCTTTCCATTTAATGATTTCATACCAAATGTTAAAATTGCTGTTGTACAGAGACAGCTTGATCACCGTAAAACCTGCAGCTGCGATGAGTCCCGTGGCGGTGGGCCTGAGTCCTGAAAAAACTGCCTTGATGGTTTTGTTTTCCTTAAACGCCTGGAGTATCCTGGCAATGATAATAATGATGATGATGGATGGGGTCACCAGACCCAATGTGGCAATTACCCCGCCGGGAACTCCTGCAGCGTGAAATCCCGCATAGGTGGCCATATTAACCCCAATCGCCCCGGGGGTTGATTCTGAAACAGCAATCATATCTGCAATGGATTCATAGGTGAGCCAGTCGTACTTATCAGCCAGCTTATACAGGAACGGAAGGGTAGCCAGGCCGCCTCCAATGGAAAAAAGACCTGTTTTAAAAAATTCCAAAAAAAGGATCAGGTATATCATTGGGGCGGCTCCGGTTTTTTCCGGGGCATGTAAAGCAGAAACCCCGCCAGGCCTCCAGCAAGAACGATAAACACCGGTTCTGAACGGAACACCGCCGAAACAATAAATGCGGCAATACAAATGATCAGAGCTTTTTTATCCTTTACTGCACCCTTGAACAGTTTAATCACCGCATCAACAATCAGGGCGCCCACGGCGATTCTTATCCCCGCAAAGCCATGCTGAACCACGGGAATATCCGCAAAATTTTGCAGGAACGCCGCAATAATGGTAATGATAATCAGGGACGGCAGCACAAAGCCCAGGGTGGCCAGGATGCCGCCGGGAATCCCCTTCTGTTTATAACCAATGAAGGTGGACACATTTACCGCGATAATCCCCGGGGTTACCTGGCCAATGGCAAAGTAGTCCATAACTTCATCCATGGTTGCCCATTGTTTTTTTACCACCAGCTCCCGCTCAATCACCGGAAGCATGGCATATCCGCCGCCGAAGGTAATACATCCCATTTTAAAAAAAGTAAAAATGAGATCCAGGTATTGTTTCAAAGGGTCACTTCTCCGGATTCACTATCCTGATATGCAGTTCATCCAGCTGCTTCTGATCCACCTCGTTGGGACAATCATCCATGGGACTTACCGCAAAGGAATTTTTAGGGAAGGCAATAACCTCTTTAATTGAAGTTTCACCTGCCATCAGCATCACCAGCCGGTCCAGACCCGGAGCAATTCCTCCGTGGGGGGGCGCACCGTATTTAAAAGCTTCGGTAAGGAAACCGAATTTTTTCTCCGCATCCGCCGGATCAAAACCGACAATCTTGAAAATTTTCTTCTGCAGTTCCGGTTCATGGATTCTGATAGATCCCGAGGCAAGTTCGTATCCGTTCAGAACCAGGTCGTAGAGGTCACCCTTTACCGCCCCGGGGTCCTGTTCCATAGTAGCATGATACTGATTCTGGGGCCATGAGAACATATGATGGGCTGCCTCCCAGCGCATCTCGTCTTCGTTATATTCAAAGAGCGGGAAATCGATGATCCAGGCAAATTCAAAACGGGCTGGATCACAGAAATTCAGGTCCTTGCCGAGTTTCAGCCGGACCGCCCCCAGGGCGGTATTGGCAATTTTCCGCTGGGCATCGGCCACAATCAGGATCAGGTCCCCGGTTTTTGCACCGAGCTTCCCGAGGATGTTCTTAGTCTGTTCCGCAAAGAATTTGGAAACACCCCCCTCAAGGACAGGTTCGGTTTCCGTACCGGTTACCTTCATCCATGCAAGCCCTTTAGCTTTGTAGATCTTTGCCTGGGCTTCCAGTTCCTCTATCTGCTTGCGGGAATAACCGGCCTGCCCGGGAACTACCAGGGCTTTCACCCCGGCTCCGGAGATGGTTATTCCTTTGGCCTTGGCGGCTTCCCGGTCGGCTTCTCCCTTTGTCAGGGCATCCTTAAAAGCCTGGAAACCCGAGGCTGCTACAAAACTTTCGAATTCCTGAAGAGGCATATCAAACCGCAGGTCCGGTTTATCCGAACCATAAAGTTCCATCGCTTCATCGTAACTGAGGCGTTTGAATTGTTTGGGGATATCGATGTTCATGGTCTTTTTAAAGACAGACCCAAAGAGCCCTTCGGTCATAGCCAGGATATCGTCCCGGTCTACAAAACTCATTTCAATATCGATCTGGGTAAATTCGGGCTGCCGGTCTCCCCGGGCATCCTCGTCCCGGTAGCACCGGGCAATCTGGAAATATTTGTCAAACCCCGAAACCATGAGGATTTGTTTGTACAGCTGGGGAGATTGGGGGAGGGCATAAAATTTCCCCGGATAAAGCCGGGACGGCACCAGGTAATCCCGGGCTCCCTCCGGGGTGGACCTGATAAAGGTGGGGGTTTCAATTTCGTAGAACCCCTGGCCGGTCATCCATTCCCGGGCAGCAAAGGTAACATCATTCCGGAGTTTGATCCTCCGCTGCATCCCTTCGGAACGGAGGTCCAGGTACCGGTATTTTAAACGCAGGTCTTCCTTGGCGTCGGATTCCTTATCGATCTGGAAGGGGAGGACCTCGGAGCGGCTTAATATAGACAGTTTCTTAGCGACCACTTCGATTTCACCGGTGGGCATTTCGGGGTTAACCATGGAATCCGGCCGGGCCCTGACCTGACCTTCCAGGGCAATACAGAATTCGTTCCGCAATTCCGCGGTGAGGGCCTTCATTTCATCCGGGGCATCCTGGTCAACCACCACCTGGGTAATTCCGTACCGGTCCCTGAGGTTGATAAAGGAGATTCCGCCGTGATCACGTTTGCGGTGAACCCATCCGTTTAATATGACTATTTTTCCTGCATCGGCTTTTTTTAAAGCGCCGCAGGTGGTATTCCGTTTCATTGCTTCCATAATATCGAATAATATATTGCGGAAGGCTTTGTGTGAAGGGGTTTGAAAAATAACCGGATTATCAGGATTTGTTCCGCCTGACAAATCTGCTTCTATTAGGTATACTATTACCCATGCGCAACAAAAGAACCGATGAGCTGGCGGTCTGCGGATTTAATGCCGTCCTCGCCCTGGGAACATACCATCCTGAACAGATTAACCGGCTTTTTCTCCGGGAAGACCGGATGGGAGATTTCGGGGCGGTATGTAAAAAATTGGCCGCCATGAAGCGGCTCTATAAAATCTGCGGTGATGAAGAACTGGAACGGCTCTGCAAAAGCAACCGGCACCAGGGGGTGGTTGCCATGATCCATCAGCCCATCCCTGCGGTTCCGGATGAAACAGTACTTAATGATTGGTCTAAGCAGGGAAGGCTGGGGGTGCTCCTAAGTTCCGTGGGAAACGACCACAACCTGGGGGCAATCATCAGGAGTGCCGCATTTTTTAACGCGGATTATATTGTACTCTCCGGGGAGGATCAGGAGGCCCGGCTTACCACCAGCGCTTACCGGGTTGCGGAAGGCGGAATGGAACATCTGGATATCCTCAGTGTAAAGAATCCCGGCGCCTTTGTGAAAATGGCATCCCAGGGGCTCATTGTTATTGGTGCGGACCCCAGGGCGGAACAGCCGGTAAAGAATCTTCCGGAAATTATCAGGCAAGAGAAAAAAAATAAAAAGGGAATTCTCCTGGTGGTGGGAAACGAGGAAACCGGTATTCCCCAAAATATTAAGGAACATTGTATCCTGGTTTCTATTCCCGGATCCGGAAATATTGAAAGCCTTAACGTTGCCCAGGCTGCAACTCTTTTTCTCCATGAATTGTCCGGAGTAGGGTGATGCGGGAAGATCCGGGACAAATCATCGGTCAATTTCTTGAACAGCTTGAATCAGGAAAAATAAAATCAGCTTTGTTTAAACAATTCCTTATGGTGTTGCCCGCATTGCCGGAGGATTTACCCCTGCTGCAGGGCCTGGGACGTTTTTTTTCCGGAGAAAAAGAAAATCTCGTATCCCGGAAAATGGAAAGCCGTTACCGCCGGATCGCCTTTGTGCAGCAAACCCTGGGGAAGATTGATTTTTCCAGGGCTAAGCCGGGCAATAAGTTTGAAGATTTCATATTTGAACAAAGTGATTTTTCCATTTATGAAAAAATCGATACGGAAGCTTTTACTCTTCTTTATATTGATGGTCTTGATGACCTGCCGGACAGCTTCTATAAAAAAACATTTTCCAGAGGAAAAGATGAGATAAAAAAAATTATTTCTGCGCGGTATAAATTAACGGACGGTCTATATGTCTCCGACGGAAATCCTCTGGTTATTCCTATCATGCGGAGTATCCATACTTCCCTCGATTTTATTCCATTCCCGGATCCGGTTCATGTCCGGAATGAGTTTGAAACACTTTTTGAATTCCTGGAAAAAAATGCGGGACTTCCAAATGATTTTTTTCAATACCTGGCTCAGGAAGAGGATGACCTGTTCTGCGCCCTCCTGGTTCTGCTGAATCAAACCGAGGTGGTTCAGCAGGACCGAACCGTAAGCCGTTTTTTTATTGCCGGGGAAAACGGGAACACCGCCCTCTTTGCTGTTTTTAATTCCGGAGGAAAGGCATTTACAAAACTGATGGCGGTTTCAAAGGTCCCCCAGGGAGAATGTGTCTTAGAATGAACCTCCCCGCGGCGTATTAAACCAGACTTCCGAATAAAAGGTTTTTGACCCGCTTATTGGAATATTGTTCTTCATCGTTTATACTGGAACCATGAACAATTACACCACCGGACTTTCCGGGCTTGACTCTGTTCTTAA
This sequence comes from Treponemataceae bacterium, assembly GCA_031549725.1. Lineage (GTDB taxonomy): Bacteria > Spirochaetota > Spirochaetia > Treponematales > Breznakiellaceae > UBA937. The sequence continues at coordinate 26,294 of JAVBPH010000100.1, read as the reverse complement.
AGGACTGTACCCCGGCGACAATCTGTTGTTTGAAGTTGATGAAGTAAGCCATTACAAACAATTTGCGGAAGCCTTTATGGAAGGGGCTCTGGAAAGCGGAAAGGAAGTAATGTATTTCCGGTTTGCTCCCCACAGACCATTAATAGAAAAAGAAGCCGTTAATACTGATAAGGTTCATATCATCAAATTAGACCCTAAGCGGGGATTTGAATATTTTGTTACGGATCTGGTCAATGAAATTGAAAAACATTTAGGGAATTGCTGGTACATTTTTGACTGCCTTTCGGAACTTGCCCAGGACTGGTATTCCGACCGGATGATGGCAAATTTTTTTCTTATTATTTGTCCCTATATAACCAGGATCAAATCTTTAGCTTACTATTGCCTTTACAAGCATCACCACTCGGGTCACGCCACGGATGATATTTATGAAAGTGCCCAGTTGATTATTGAAATCTGGAAAAACCGGGAGATCACTTATATACAGCCCCAGAAGGTGGACCACCGGGATTCTCCCACCATGTACATGCTCCATGCCCAGGAAGGGAGCATGTTTATCCCGGTGACCAACAGCGCCCAGACCGCGGATGTGGTTGCATCGATCACCAGGCCCCTGCTCAATTTTACTATCCAGCGTTTCGGCCCCTGGACTGCCAGTTATCATGAAGGAAGTGCCATTATCGCCGCCCTGGCCCAGGGTGAACCCAAGCAGGCCGAAGGGGAGATCCTTTTTGAGCGGCTCCTCAATATGGTTATCACCCGGCAGAAAAGTTTTCTTCCCCTGGCCCGGCGCTATTTTGATCTGCCCTTTATCCTGGATATCCTGAAACGTCTGATCGGGTCGGGGCTGATCGGCGGGAAGGCCCGGGGAATCCTTTTGGCCCAGCGCATATTAAGGGAAAAGGATCCATCCTGGAGAAAAATTCTGGAAGTCCACGATTCGTTTTTTATCGGATCCGATGTGTTCTATACCTATGTAATTCAGAACGACTGCTGGTGGCTCCGTCGGAAAGCCGGCAATATCGATGAGATCCTGGAGCGGGCAGCCATTGCCAGGGAACGGATCCTCCATGGAAAGTTTCTTGATTACATCGTGGTTCAATTCCAGGAGATGCTGGAATACTTCGGCCAGGCCCCGATAATTGTCCGGTCCAGTTCGATCCAGGAGGACAGTTACGGCAACGCCTTTTCCGGAAAATATGACAGCGTGTTCTGCGCCAACCAGGGCAGCCCCAAGGAGCGGCTCGATGCTTTCCTGGATGCGGTCCGCCGGGTTTACGCCAGTTCCATGAACGAGGATGCCCTGCTGTACCGGATGCACCACGGGCTTTTGTTTGAGGATGAACAGATGGCCCTGCTGGTCCAGCGGGTATCCGGGGATTCCTGGGGGGACTGGTTTTTTCCGCCGGTGGGCGGGGTGGGCTTTTCCTACAATCCCTTTGTCTGGGACAGTTCCATCGATCCCCATGCGGGGATGCTCCGGATCGCCTTTGGTCTTGGGACCAGGGCGGTGGACCGGATCGACGATGACTATACCCGGATTGTTGCCCTGAACCAGCCCCTGAGGCGGCCCTACAAACATGCCGAGGACGATCATAAATATGTCCAAAGAAAGGTTGACCTGATAGATATTGGCAATAACTGTTTTACCACAAAATCCATAAAGGAAGCCCTGGTAAGGCTCCCGGGAAGTACCAGGGATTTGTTTGCCAGTATCGATTATGATGCATCCCAGAAAGCCCGGGAACTGGGGTTGGATGAAACATCTGCCCTGAGATTGGATTTCAAAAACCTGTTTGAAAATACCGATTTCAGTCAGAGGATGGGATCCATGCTCCGGATTTTGGAGGAGGCCTACGAACATACGGTGGATGTTGAGTTCACCCTGAATGTGGATGCCCGGGACGGTGCTTCCCCGTACCGGATCAATCTGGTTCAGTGCCGTCCGTTTCAGGTGAAGATTATGGGATCCGGCGATATCGGAGTTCTGCCTGAGTCAATTCCGGAAGACCGGGTTTTTATTAAAAGTGATGGGCCTATTGTGGGAAGAAGTCTGGTTGCCCCGGTGGACCGGCTTATCTATGTTTGTCCCGAAGCATATACGAAACTAAATGAACAGGACCGTTATGCCGCTGCCCGTTTGATAGGCCAGCTTATCCACCGCCCCATGATCAAGAAAAACCCGGTGGTAATGCTCGTCGGTCCGGGGCGTTGGGGCACATCCACCCCGGCCATGGGAGTACCCGTATCGTTTAACGATATCAAAGGGGTATCGGTCCTGGTGGAACTGGCGTTTATGCATGCCGGCCTGGTACCGGATGTGTCCCTGGGAACCCATTTTTTCAACGACCTGGTGGAGATGGATATGCTCTACTTTGCGGTATTCCCGGAAAGGAGCGGCAACATCCTGTCCGAAAAATTCCTGATCAATGCAGCCACTTCCCTGCATCTGGTGGAACCGGAAAACGAACTATGGAAAAAATGTATCATCATGGTGGAAGACCGGGAAGGCAATGACGGGAAGGAACTTCTTCTCCATGCGGATGCCACATCCCAATCGGCATTGTGTTATCTTTCGAAAAAGGAGAAATAGAATCATACATTTTCGAATGATGGCCGATTCTCATTTATTCGCATGAATATGACATACTGTTGTCATGTTAAATAGGCTATAATTTTTATATTGGAAATCCCAAGAGGATTATTCTTTTGGAAAGAGTTTAATTTATTTTAAAGGTGGAATATATGCTGGAAATACCCGAAAGTAAAACCATAGCAGATCAATTGAACAGGACCCTTAAGGGAAAACTCATCCGCCGGGTGGCGGCTGCTTCCTCTCCCCACGGTTTTGCATTTTTCCTGGGCGACCCCGGTGATTATCCGGCGATGCTGGAAGGCAAAACCCTGGGCAATGCCGCTGCCCAATCGGGCATGGTTGAAATAGAAGCTGGTAAAATGAGGATTCTCTTTGGGGATGGTGTGAATATCCGGTATTATGAACCGGGGGACAAGCTGCCGGAGAAGCATCAATTTTTTATGGAATTTTCCGATGGATCCTCCATGGCCTGTACTATCCAGATGTATGGGGGTATCTGGGTTTTTCCTGTCGGGAAAAATGATAATCCCTATTATAAGTTAGCCAGGGAAAAACCAAATCCCCTTTCGGATGTATTTGATGAACCGTATTTTTTGAACCTGTTTGACGGGGTTAAGCCTTCAATGTCGGCAAAGGCGTTCCTTGCTACAGAGCAGAGAATTCCAGGTCTGGGTAACGGGACTCTTCAGGATATTCTTTTTAATGCGGGCATAAATCCCAGGAATAAGATTTCCACCCTTTCTGCAAAAGACCGGGGAAAGCTTTTTAAAGCCGTCAAGAAAACCCTCAAAGCCATGGCCGATAAAGGCGGCCGGGATACGGAAAAGGACCTTTTTGGTAAAAACGGCGGGTATAAGACAATCCTGTCCAGCAAAACCCTGAAGGACCCATGCCCGGCCTGCGGATCCGTTATTGTCAGACAGGCTTTTTTAGGGGGTAATATTTATTATTGCCCTCTGTGTCAGCCGCTAAAGAAATAAGGGCCGGATCAGCCAGGGTTTCTGATGGTGGGATTGGATGGGGGCTTCTATGCCTACCGGTAGGTATACGGTTTGCTGGGCTGGTACAGGAACCCCATGGAAGGACAGCGAATCGCCTGGGACTCACCGTCTCCTCTGTGTTTTAAGCTCATTCAGAAATTGATGAATAGGTCTTTTTATCTAAAATATACCTACCGGTAGGTATGCAGTTCACTAGCCCAGTCCCGGCGCCCATGGAGGAACAACGAACTGCCGGGGAGCCATCGTCTCCTCTGTGTTCCGAACTCTTCCTATACCTACCGGTAGGTATACAGTTCGCCGGACCGGCCCTGAGGACCCTCAAGAGGAACAACGAACTGCCGGGGAACCATCGTCTCCTCTGTGTTCCGAACTCTTCCTATACCTACCGGTAGGCATATAGTTCACTGGCCCAGTCCCGGCGCCCACGGAAGGACAAGAACTGCCGGGGACCCATCATTTCCTCTGTGTTCCGAACTCTTTCAAAAATTGATAAATCAGTCTTTTTATCTATATTATACCTACCGGTAGGTATAAAAATATCCTAACTGGTCCCAGTAACCCGCGGCAAAGACCACACCCCCATCCTCCCCTCTGTGTTCCAAACTCCCTCTATACCTACCGGTAGGTATCAAACAAATACCTTCCCCTCAAGGGAAAATCGAAAAACCATAGTTTTTGATGGATATTATCATTGTTCTGTACTATCATTTAAAATAAATGATCCTTTAAAAAATATTTTGGTGGGTAACATAAGGGCGTAATGATTGTTATGATTCATTAGAAAGGAGTTTTTGCCGATGCAGTCCCAAAAAGTGTCATTTCTGCAGGAACAACGACTCAAAATGAACCCCCAGCTCTTTCAATCCATAAAATTGATGGAGCTTCCAATAATTGATCTCCGGGAGCGGATCGAAGAAGAGGTTGAACGGAATCCGGCCCTGGAAGTTCTGAACGATCCATCGGTGGTTTCCCTGGATGCGGGGGTTAAAGTCCAAAAAGAAGAGGATGATTATTTTGAAGGTACTTCGGACCCGGGGTTTATCCGCCGGGGTACCAGTGAAGATTCGGACGAACATAATAAATTTATTGAGGGTGCCCTTTCCAGGCCGGAAACCCTCCAGGAACATCTGCTCTGGCAGCTTCAGCTTCAGCCCATAGATGATGAAACCCGCCAAATCGGTGAATTGATTATCCAAAACCTGAATGATGATGGTTTTCACATAGAACCTCTGGATCTGCTCCTGACGGGCTACGATTCCAAAAAGATCGATATCGCCCTCGAGATGGTGCGGAGTTTTGATCCCCCTGGAACATGTACTTTTGATTACATGGAATCCCTGCAGGTTCAGGCCCAGCTTATGCCGGACCCGCCGGATGGGATTGAGGAATTGCTGGAATACCTGGAACCCCTGGAAAAGGGGCGTTTCCAGGATGTGGCTAAAAAAACAGGTTTAAAGGAACATGATGTCCGGAATATTTTTGACCGGATCAAGGAACTTTCCCCTTTCCCGGGACGGCAGTTTTCCTCGGAAGAAACCCGTTTTGTGGTACCGGATGTGCAGGTTATCAAAAAAGATGGGGACTTCGTTATCAAACTAAATGATGAAGAAATTCCGGTGCTGGGGATTAATCCCTTTTTTATGAAAATCTCCGATGAAAAGGGCGAAGAAAAGGGTACCCGGGATTTTGTTAAGGAAAATATCAAGGAAGCCCGCTGGTTTATCCAGTCGATTAACCAGCGGAACCATACCCTTTTAAAGGTTTCCCGGGCGATAGTGGAATTCCAGCGGTCCTTTTTTGTCAACGGACCGAAATACCTGGCCCCCCTTACCTTGAAGGATATCGCCAGCGAGATCGGCGTCCATGAAACCACCGTTTCCAGGACCGCCAACGGCAAATACATGCAGACCGAATGGGGAATATTTGAAATCCGCCATTTTTTCACCAATTCAATCAGCGGGGCCGGTTCATCCGGGTCCCGGTATTCCAAGGAAGGAGTCAAGGAGATACTGAAAGAATTTATCCATGGCGAAGCCAAGACGTTGTCGGACCAGGAGATCGCGGAGCGCCTGGCCAAACGGGGAATCCCTATTGCCAGAAGGACCGTGGCAAAGTACCGGAAGGAGCTTGACCTGGGTTCATCCTACACCCGGTAGCGCTTTTTCTTGTATTTTTTCCGGCCTTGGGCGATATTGAATATAACGGGACAATTCCGCAGTCCGGAATTGTCCCAACGGACGCGGCTGATTACCAGCCGCTCCAAGTCTTAGGAGGTTTACATGAACATCGAGATGAAAGCAGTCCATTTCACACTTAAGGATGAAGGCAAGGAATACCTGAACAAGAAGATTGCCCGGATCCACAATGCTGAAAACATGATTGTTGACATGCTTTTCACCCTGACCAAGGATAAGGATTTTGCGGCTGAAGCGACCGTAAATTTCCGGTGGGGTGTATCAATCCATGTAAAGGAAAACGATTTTGAACTCCATCCGGCCATCGATAAAATGATGGATAAGCTTGAAGGAAAAATCATCAAAGAAAAAGAGAAGGTGAAAGAGAAACGCTAAGCGATGGGCTGCCTGAAAGGGCAGCCTTTTTTCTATATACGGATGATATCTCTTCAGAATGTTTGATATAATGGTAATCCCTGAAAGAGATCTTATTGGATATGTTTAAAAATGAACCTGGATCTAAAGGTGATGAACCTTCTTAATTGTATAATGGAGGTACTTAATAATGGGTAATGTGCCGGTGGACGTTACAAGTTTTGTTGAAATAAGGAATGAAGGATTGAAAGCCCTGCGGAAGGCTCTTGGTCCTGTTGGAATGGCAAGGTTTATCCAGCAATATGAAAACGGGGAAGGGGATTATACGAAGGAGAAGTATGACCAAGCTGATGTATCGTTACAAGAACTAAATATACTGCTGAAAGAAAAGGGTACAGTCAAATCAAAAAAGGCATAAATTAATGCCCCTTTTTACGGAACCCTATCCCTGGTATTTGTTATCGGATTCTTGATAAGAAATAACAAGGTGCTTTATATACCACGTTTTCCGTTGGTTGAGGCTCTCGAAACCCCTATAAGATTTATAACCCCCTAATAAAATTCGCCTGGGCGCGGGTAATTGTATTCATGGATAAAGGATAGCCGCAGTGTCTAATAAACAACAAAAAATAATTCAAATAGCATTGCTGGTAATATTAGCTGCCTTTGGCGGTTATAGTATTTTCCAGGCAAGAGTTCAAACAGAAAAAAATTTCATTCACACACTCAAAACATATACAGATGATATGAATGGAGTATGTCCGATTCCTGTTGGCGGCAGTACCGATTTGGTTATTCAAAAAGTGTACCTTCTTGAAGAAAAGACCGTCGTATATGAGTACCGGCTTTTGACTTATGATAAAAATTCCCTTGATATACCCCGGCTAAAGGAAAGCTTGTCTGATCCGCTGATTGCAGAACTGGAGTCAATGAAATCATTGGAAATATTAAAAAATAAGAATGTTGTTTTTGAATACTGTTTTTTCGACCATGAAAATGAAGAATTGTTTAAAATAAGAATGCTCTTCAATACACCAATAAAAATTATGGGTTAGATCTTACTCTGAAAATAACGGGGGAAAAGAATGAAAAATGAAAAAGGGCTGCCTGAGGTGTGATCCATTAATATCATTTCAATACAATAGTATTCTTTCTGCACCTGCATTGCTGTATTTGTCAAATAAAAACTTGACAAGTTGTTAAAATGGAAATATGCTTTATATATGAAATCAATGCCTGTAGGAGAATTAAAAGCCAATTTTTCTCAGATTCTTGAAGACGTGAAACAGGGAAGTAAGGTCGGGATTTTGTATGGGAAGGCAAAAAAACCTGTCGCAATGATTGTTCCATATGAGGAAGAGCCGGTCAAAGAACGGAAAATTGGAATATTGGATGGGAAAGTCAAAATTGAGTTTATGGATGACTTTGAGATGACCCCGGAAGAATTATTGGGAATAAAATGAAATTATTGCTTGATACCCATACGTTATTATGGTCAATAGGTAAAAGTAATCAATTATCCCATAAAGTTGTTGAAGCTCTTAAGGATACAACCAATGATGTATTAGTGAGCGCAGTGTCCCTATGGGAAATAGCACTCAAATTTAGTATAGGTAAATTGGTATTAGGTTCATTGGATATTAAAATGATTCCTTCTTATTGTAAAAAGATGGGATTTATTCTGATACCCATGGATCCGGTAGAGGCATTACATAGTTTTGAATTGCCCCAAAAAGACATACATAAGGACCCGTTTGACCGGATGTTAGTGTATCAATGTATAAGGAACAAATATGTATTTATAAGTAAAGACAGAAAAATCGAGATATATAAGGAACATGGACTAAAAAGCATTTGGTAATACACCGAAAAGATCCTAACGTAAACCTGTGCAAGTATAGTATGTACCTGACGCATCCGCCATTCCCGATAAAAATTGCGCATAAAATATTTTACAAAAACCACAAACCATGCTAAAATTCTGCCGCGGGAAGGGATTCTTATGACCGCAGCTGCGGAAATTCCCCGGCAAAACGCTCCGGGAAAATACCGGGTTCCCGGTTTTTCACTAATTCATTCAAGTGGTCCATAAAAATGAAGAACAAAATTTCAGGAATTATTCTTGTTTCAGCGGTACTTTCGCTTGTTTTTATTGCCTGCGATAATGGCACGAACCCCGGGTGCGGTAAGGCAGGCAAATAGTACATGACTTATTGCGCGAAGCCGGTTTCTGTGGTATACTGGAAAATTTGAAAATGCATGGAGTTTTTTAAATCCCGAAGGATTTGAAATAGTCTTTGTTGTTATCAAATATTGCGGCTTAAAAAATGATGAATAAAAACTGTAATTGTGGGAGATTGTGATGAAGAAAATGCCCGCGTGTATCCTTGTATTATTATCGGTTTGTATTATCCATGGTTCCTGTTCGAACCCCTCCGGCGGATCGGTTATTACTGCCCCGGTGATTCCCCTGGATTCTGCCCTTTATGTCGTTCCTGTATCAGTGGGGAAGGGGGACGGGTCCTCCTGGGACAATGCAACGAATGATCTGCAGGCCGCCATCGAAGCGGCGGCCTTGCGGGGCAGCAGGAAGACCCATGTGCTTATCAAGGCCGGGACCTACAGCCCCAAGGGGTATCCTAATCTGGACGGTGTGCAGACCGATGTGCGGTTGAAACACTTTTCGCTGAGGAACGGAATAACGGTAATCGGCGGTTTTCTGGGCAATGAAGAAGATTCAAATCCCCTTGGGGGCACAACCTTCCTTTCCGGGGGGCCGGTAACGGGTGGTGTTCCCGGTGCAGACAATGTGTACCATGTGTTTTACCATCCCGAGGGGACCGGTTTGGATAATACGGCGGTATTGGAAAATGTGACGGTTATCGGGGGGAGTTCCAATGGAGGCGCCAACCATGAATGCGGTGGCGGAATGTACAATACCAACAGCAGTCCGATCCTTGACAACTGTACCTTGTCGTGGAACAACAGCACCGGCAATGGTGGCGGAATGTACAATGCCAACAGCAGTCCGATCCTTGACAGCTGTACCTTGTCGTGGAACAACAGCACCGACAATGGTGGCGGGATGTGCAATGCCAACAGCAATCCGGTCCTCGACAACTGTACCGTTTTGGAAAACAACGCCACCTGGTTCGGCGGCGGGATGGCCAATAGCAGTAGCAGTCCGGTCCTCAACAGTTGTACCTTCTCAGGGAATAGCGCCACCTATGATCTAGGCGGTGGGATGTACAATACCGACAGCAGTCCGGTTTTCACCAACTGTACCTTCTCAGGAAACAATGCCAGTACTGGCGGTGGGATGGCTAATCAGAGCAGCAGCAGTCCGGTCTTTACCAACTGTACCTTCTCGGGGAACAGCAGCACCGGCATCGGCGGCGGGATGTACAATCAGAGTAGCAGCAGTCCGGTTTTCACTAACTGTACCTTCTCAGGGAACAATGCCAGTGGCGGCGGCGGGTTGAGCAATGACAGCAGCAGTCCGGTCTTTACCAACTGTACCTTCTCGGGGAACAGCAGTACCGGCATCGGCGGCGGGATGGCCAATTGGAGCAGTAGCAATCCAGTCCTCATCAGCTGTACTTTCTCGGGGAACAGAACCGGCAACATCGGAGGAGGGATGTACAATCAGAGTAGCAGTATTCCGACGGTTTTCGGCAGTATTTTTGCGGGAAACTACTTAATTGATGGCAGTGCGGTTAGTGAAATAGAAGGGGATAGCATAGATTTGGCCAGTGCGGACAACCTTATCCGGGGAACAAACTACGGTGGTATCATGAATGCATTGTTTGAGGAAACCGATGGGGACGGGAATACCGAACATGGTGTCCTGGGTGATACTGTGGGGTCCACGGGAACGAAAACCATCATGGTAAAGGAAATAACGGCGGTACAGTTCAATATACCTTCAGGTGGAAAATGGATTCCTGACAATGCAGAGGTACCTGAAAAGGACCAGCGTGGCTATACTCGATCCAAGGCAGGTGGTATTGCCTATAAGGGATCAGTAGATCCTCGGGTGCAGTGAGACAGGCTAATAACATAGGTCCAGCGTTGTCATTCCTGGCTTATTTGAAGTGGCCGGGTAATGGGCGTGTCCAATAGGCCGGATGCTCATTGGACAAACCTGGTTATTATTTCCCTTTTCGTTGGAACGACTGGAAATACCGCTTTTAAGGATCCTTCTGGAGCTTGCCCTCATAACTTACAAGCCAGGGAGTTCCTGCATCTGGTTTTACCTTGAACCTTAAGTGACAATCCAATAAATTTTGTGCAGTTCCGAATAATACAGGAATGCTTGTATAAGTTTCCGGCGTTATTGTTCCAATGGTATCTGTCCCGGTAAAACCTTCAACATTGATGGTTTTGTTCGTTGGCAGGTATATATCATTATCCGTATTAACCCTTGCTCCGTTTTTCATGGTAAAGGTTCCGGTACTCATATAATATACGCCCTTTCCCAAGGAGGCGGTATTGGTACTTATGGACCCTCCTTCCATAGTAAAGTTTCCGACTCCAAATACATGAACACCGCCGCCTTGTTTTGCATCATTCCCATTTATAGAACCGTTTTTCATGGTAAAGGTTCCGCCGTTCATGTATACTCCGCCGCCCCACCCCTCATTGGTAGTACCGGTAGCACTGTTGAAACTTATAGTTCCGCCTTCCATGGTAAAGCTTCCATCAGGCTGCTTTACAAAAACACCGCCGCCATTTTGTGTTACGCTGTTGTATTTTATGTCTCCGCCTTTCATGGTAAAGATTCCACCCTCTGCTACATATACGCCGCCTCCCCATCTGGAACTATTCTTATCAAGAGCGCTGTCTCCTCCTATAATGCCGCCTTCCATGATGAATTTTCCGGTATTTGTTACATATACTCCGCCGCCATCGCTGTCCGTGCTTGCACTATTCTTCTTTATGGTTCCGCTTTTCAAGGTAAAGGTTCCGCCATTTACATATACGCCGCCGCCTTTGAGTGCCTTGTTTCCTTCGATGGTTCCCCCTGCCATAGTAAATGTCCCGCCATTTACATATACTCCGCCTCCCCAATCATTTATTGATTCGTTATCACGGATTGTTCCACCATTCATGATAAGGAAACTTCCGATGCCCGATACAGATACGCCTCCTCCATTGCCTTCATAGTTTCTGTTTTTTTCAATAAAAACATCCGTGTTTACTTCAAGGATGCCGCCGGCGTTTACTGTAATAAGAGGACTATCGGTATAAGCTCCACCACCACTAATTCCAGCAAGGGTAAGGCTATTGCCTGATGTTCCTTTAAGTATAAGTTTTACCCCCGAAAGTATTGTGAATAAGCTGTTGCCGGAGTTATTTAGACTTATTGTTCTGCTTGCACTTCCCGGAACAAGGGTAATGTTTTTATTTGTGCCAGCTGAAATTGATATGTCTTGATCAGGAATATCCGCAAGCAATGTAATGACCACTGTCTGGTCGCTGAGTACCGCATTAAAAGCTTCCCCTAAAGTTGCATAATAAACCGGCGTCCCCATACCTACCTGCAGACTTGCCACGGCTTTCTTCAGCATTCCTAGGGAATCTATAGTCCAAATAACACCGCTTCCAGGCGGTGTTACACCGAATCTTGAATAAGCGCCGCTAAGTATTTCCGCTTCCCCTGCTAATACCTTAACAGGAGGTGTGTCTCTATAATTTTGCGGTGTTATTATTCCAATGGTACCTGTTCCTGTCAAAACTCCAACATCTATTTCCTGTCCCGTAGACAGGTATATATCATTATTAACATCAATTCTTGCGGCCCCGCTAATATCAAAGCTTCCCGAATCAACATATACTCCGCTCCCCTTGGAGTTGCTTCCTGTGGAGCTATTGCTGCTTATTTCTGCATTTCCGCTCATGTCAAAAGATCCGGAGGTTGATAAGAATACTCCCCCGCCTTTTGAAATGGTTCCGGATACATTATTATAAATAATTCTTGCATCCCCTTTCATCTCAAAAGAGCCCTGGGTAACACATACTCCCCCGCCTTCGCCGGCGCTGTTTCCCTCTGTGGTTGGACTTCCTCCTATTATCCCGCCTTCCATAGTAAAGATTCCTCCGCTTTCTATATACACTCCGCCTCCGGAGGACGCTCTGTTTTTGTTTATTGACCCTCCCGTCATGATAAAGGTTCCGCTGACATGTACTCCGCCGCCATCTGCGCTGTTTGTATTTCCGGTTATTTCAGCGCCTTCTTTCATTTCCAGGGTTCCGCCGTCTACCCAGACCAGCGCTTTATTATTATTCCCAATGCCTGCAAGGGTAAGGATATTGCCGGCGGATCCCTCCAGTATGAGCGTTGTCCCGGATTCTACGGTAAACAGGCTCCCGGTTCCTGAAAGCTGGATTGTCCTGTACCCCTCTGCCTTTATGGTTATTTTTTTATTGTCGTCTATGATGTATGCTTCCAGGGAAGGAATAGTATCAGTCAAAGTAATAACCGCTGTCTGATTTTCTGATATACTGGCCAGAGCTGCCTGCAATGTATAATGATGCTGGGTTGACCCGGTTGGTTCTCCTGCCCCGTTTATTATATCCACCCGTACGTTCCCGTTTCCGGTGAAACAGCTTTTTGTCTGACCCCGCTGAAGTCCCGTTTCGTTTGTAAAAAGGAGGTTTACCGTATAGTTTGCCTGGGGGTTTAACTGTTTATCCGCTGCAAAGGTTACCCTGTAGCTAGGGTCAGAAAAATTTATTGATTTACTTTGATCCTCCGTTTCCCATGAACTCCACTTGTCAAGGTCATTGTCAAATGTACGTCCGTATGTTTCGGATGCAAACCCATCGCAGCTTATGACAAGTTTATCTGCATCACTTATATCTTTCACTGACACATCCTTTGTCCATAACTCCTGTTCCCATGAAAGATCCAGTCCATGGAATTCGGTTGATTCCTGGTTAGTTGCTCTTGGAATAACCGACAGGTTCTTCACTTCATGCGGTTTGTTTAAGCACGTAAAGAGAGGCAGTTCATAACCGTCATAGGTTACTCCGGAATGCAGATTTTTTAAGGAAAGTCGGAGGGTATATGAGTTTCCTATAACCGAATCGTTAATCTTTATTCTTACTTTATCCGTTTTGTCAGCGTCATATTCTGCCTCTATGAGAGCACCACCTTCGGCCGGATATTGTACTACAATATTATTGTAATAGTACTCGGGGATGGGAAACTTCTTCCATTCTCCATTTTCTTTATACTCAAGGATGGGACACAGGGTATACCTTTGGGGATTCCTGATGGTAAGTTCCATTTCAAAATCTTTGGGAATATACGTCATCGATCCAATTGTATCAACTATAGGTGTGACAAATATATAATTTCCTGCCTCCGCGGTATGGATATATTCATCAATATATCCGGGAACTGAAATGTTAAAAAGGTCACAGGCGGTGATCATACAGAGGAATAAAAATAAGGGTAGACTTTTGATACTTTTTTTCATGTTCTTTCTCCCTGGGCAGACCCATGTGTGGTTTTCTTCCGGCAATACCATAAAACCCGTTTATGAAAAGAACAAAGCAGTGTTTATATATATAATATCACGCGAAAGCCTAATTGTCATGATCCGCGTATTTTTTTTATCTATAAATGGGGTTTCCTAAACTTCGGTTTTTGATCCGGGGGAGTACCCTTTCCCGGATTTCTTCTTCATTTCCCCGGATCATTTTTCTTATCTTTTCCAGCCCCGTACTTCCGCGACGCCTCTGCTGCCAGGGATGAGGCAATCTCCGCATCCCTGTCCGAAAGGCTGTTTTTGGGAGCCGACCGGCCTTTGCCGCTTTCCAGGCGTTTTTTCTGGGCTTCCCGGTCTTCCAGGGCCAGTTTAACCGCGGCCCTGACCGCCCGGGCGGAATTTTCACTGATGCCGCACCGGGCCGCTATATCGGGTATTTCCGCAGCGGCCAGGGCTTCCAGGGTCTCATAGGTTTTCATGATAGCCGCCGCCCTGGCCGGTCCAATGCCTTCCACGGATTCCAGCACCGGGAAGGAAAGGTCCCTGGACCTCAGTTTCTGGTTGAAGGTGGTGGCAAACCGGTGGGTTTCGTCCCGGACGTGCTGAAGCACCTTCAGCGCCTCCGACCGTTTGGACAGTTTGATAGGCTCCTTTGCATTGGGCAGCCATAGTTCCTCGTCCCGTTTGGCCAGGCCCACCACGTCGGTGTCCATGGCAAGTTCGTCCAGCATGGCCTGGGCCGCATTAACCTGACCTATGCCGCCGTCTATCAGGATCAGGTCCGGCAGTTCTATGCCCTCCCGGATCAGCCGGGAATACCTCCGGTGGACCGCTTCCCGCATGGAGGCAAAGTCGTCGACAATGCCGACCACGGATTTGAGTTTAAAGTAACGGTAGTTTTTCCGGTCAGGGATGCCGTTTTTAAAGGAGATCAGGGATGCCACCGGGTGTTTCCCGTCCAGCTGTGCAATATCAAAACCCTCTATCCGTTCGGGACGCCTGGACAGGTTCAGCACCCGGGCAAGCTCGTCCAGGGCAGGACCCGCACCCCGTTCCCGGAGGCGTTTCCGGATATCCTCCTGGGCATTCTGCAGGGCCATGGCCAAAACCGCCTCATGGCGCTTTTCATTGGGTCCGGTCAGCTCCGGCTCATAACCGAATTGTTCCCGGAACCACCGCTTAACCCCGGAAAAATCCCGGTTTCCCAAAGCCAGGTATATCCGGGGCGGGGGAGGGCTGGCCTGGCTGTAATAGCTGGTGATAAAAATATCCAGGGAATCGTCCTCATCCGCGGCGGACCGGGTGGGGAACAAATCCCGGCCGGTCATTTTTCCGCCCCGCATGGAAAAAACCGTAAAGGTGGTAAAGACACCTTCGCTGGCCCAGGCAATATAATCCCGGCTTTCGGTATCAAAATCCACCACCGTGGCGGTTTCGTAGAGCTGGTCCATGGCTTCTATGGCATTCCGGAACAGGGCCGCCCGTTCATAATTAAGTTCCGCCGCGGCCTCGTGCATCAATGTGGTAAATTCCAGTTTAATCGATTCATTATTTCCTTCACCGGAAAGCATCCGTTTTACCCGGTCAATCTGTACCGCATAATCCTCTTTGCTGATCCTTCCGCAGCAGGGAGCTTTGCACCGGCCAATGTGGTAGTACATGCAGGGATGGTTCCGTTTCCTAAGAACCCGGCATTTTCTCAGGGGAAACAGTTTATCCACCAAATCCAAAAGGGCATCCACCGCGGGGATATTGGGGAAAGGCCCGAAATAAACCGACCCGTCCTCGATAATCGTCCGGGTCCTGAAAACCCTGGGATAATCCTCATGGGTAATCCTCACCACCGGGTAGGATTTTCCATCCTTCAGGCTGATGTTGTACTTGGGGTAATGCTGCTTTATCAGGGTGTTTTCCAGGAGCAGCGCCTCATATTCGTTGGGGACAATAATATTTTCTATGGTATGGACGTGTTTCATCAGGGTCCGGGTTTTTACATCCTTGGTTCCTGCAAAGTAGGACATTACCCGGTGGCGCAGAATTTTGGCCTTTCCCACATAAATGACCTCGCCTGCTTCATCCCTCATGATATACACCCCGGGTTCCTGGGGGAAATCCTTTACCGAATCCTTTAATTTCAGGTAATTGTCTGAAAAATTATCTTGTTCCATACCTATTTATGCCGATAAGATAAGGGGCTACCCTTTATTTTGCTGGATAATCAGCTTTGCCCATATTTTATACCAGGATTATCAGGTAATTATGAGAAAAGATGCCATCGTTTCAATTATATTGTATACTCTTTTTGTTCTTTCAGGTAGCCATGTCTTTGGAGATGAAGAAAAGGTGCTCCTTTTGGGCGGGAAGGCCGGCTGGGAGCTGGTTACCGGACGCCAGGGGGTAGGGGAATTTGATAACCTCCGGCCCTACCGGGTTATGGCCTTGTCCTCGGCGGTGGATTCCCGGGACCCCAGTCTGGATCTGGCAATATCCTTTGATGAACCATCCCCGGGGCAGTTCAGGGATCTCACCGGGCATTATTCCCTGGAAATAGGTCCAACCCTTTCTATGGTGGACAGAAATATGGCCCGCCAGGGAAACGGGGCTGCCCGGTTTACCGGAGCAGGATCGACCTTCAATGAAAGTCCCCTGGTGGTGGTCCCCTCCGGAAAGGATGCGCTTTTATTTTCCGGCCAGACCTTCAAGGATTTCAGCGTTGAGTTTTGGCTGTACCCCATGAACGCTGAAAACGGCGAGCAGATCATGTCCTGGGTTTCCACCAGGCGTACCGCCCAGGGGGAAAGCGTTTTCCAGCGGATCCAGTGTAATATCGTAAAAAGCAGACTCCAGTGGAGTTTTATAGATTTTTTCTTTTCCCCCGACGACCATCAGAGGATGGCGGTTACGGTTACCTCATCGGCCCCGCTGATTCCAAAAACCTGGAGCCACCACCTTATCCGGTTTGATTCCGGTACGGGACGGATGGAATACCTGGTAAACGGAAAAATTGAAGGTATCGTGTATACCAGTTCCACCGGCCATGAAGGGGGGGAGGTGTACAATCCCATTATCGGGAACGGGGGCCGGCTTGCCCTGGGATCCCGGTATACGGGACTTCTGGATGAATTCCGGGGGTATGGGCGTTACCTGGAAAATACCAATACATCAAAATTTCCTGCCCAGGGCGGCAGTTTCAGGACCGGCCCCATCAGCATGGGCACCAGCAACAGCTGGGTAAAAAAAATCGATGTGACCTGCGGGCTCACCTCCACCGGGGCGGGATCATTAAAAAACACCTATCTTGGGGACAGGGCAGCCAAATTTCCGGATGATGCGGCGCTGCAGTTTTTTATCCGGACATCGGATAATCCCTACCAATGGTCCCATGATGATACGGGATGGATTTCCTTTGTTCCGGGTACGGAACTGCCGGATTATATCCGGGGGAAATGGATGCAGGTAATGGTCAATATCTACCCCGGGGGTGACCGGGAAAGTTCCCCCTATGTGGATGAAATCCTGATAACCTACATGGGGGACAGTGCACCCCCTCCGCCGGCCATGGTCCAGGCCACCCCCCGGGACGGGGCGGTGGATCTTTCCTGGAAAGCAAGCACCGACACGGATCTGGGGGGATATTTGGTATATTACGGTACATCCAAGGGTGAATATTTCGGAGAAAGTGCTATACTTGGAGTATCTCCAATTGATGTGGGAAAACGTACATCAATACATATAGATGGATTGGATAACGGCACCCTTTATTATTTTGCCGTGGCAGCCTATGACCGGGCCGGACAGCCCCATATCGGGGAATTCTCCAAAGAGGTTGCAGCCCGGCCTCTGAAAATGATTCTTTCCGCCTCTTACTGACATGGCGGAAATTCCGTTACAGGTAATGGGCGGATTGGCAATACCTGATTGTCTTTCCTCTTACCTGAATCTAGGGAGTATCGATGAGCCCATTAGACTTGCAGGATGTGCTGGACCGTGCCAAGGGATCCGCCAGGGTAGGCGATCACGAGGCTGCGGAACGTTTATTAAAAACCTACATTGCAAAAAAGCCCGATGACCGGGATGCCCGGCTGCTGCTGGGGACCACCCTGGCAAAATCGGGCAGGCTTGATGAGGCTAAGGACGAATTCACCAATCTCCTCGCAAAAAATCCCCAGGATGTGGAGGCGTTAAACAACCTGGCGGTGATTTACCGCCGGCAGGATAAACTCCAGGATGCCCTGGGGGTGCTCCTGGAAGCCATCGATCTCGATCCCACCCGGGCGGAATTCCACTATAATATCGGGAATATCCACAAGCAGCTGTCCAATTATAAAGCCGCCAGCATGGCCTATGCCAAGGTGGTGGAGCTGGACCCGGATTACGTTCCGGCCTATAACAACCTGGGCACCATCTACGAAAGGCTGGGGGAATACAACCGGGCTTTTAATATATTCAAAAAGGGCCTTGCCCTGGACAGGAACAACCCGACCCTGCATTTTAACTACGGGGTTGCCCTGGAAGCCAACGGACACCTGGAAGAGGCCGCATCCGAATACAATGCGGCCATCCGGAGCAGGCCCGGCTGGCTGGAAGCCATGAATAACCTGGGAATCATCCAGTTTAAACAGGGCCACCATGCAAAAGCCATGGATACCTTCAACCAGGTCCTGAATATAGATCCCTTTAATGCGGAAGCCAGGAACAACATGGGTGTGGTTTATGCCGACCAGGGCCGGACCAAGGAAGCTATCCAGAATTACCGCCAGGCCATTGAATCGGACCCCAAGTATGTTAAAGCGGTGGTGAACCTGGAACGTTCCCTGGAGGATGCGGGGAATTTTGCGGATGCCCTGGTGGAACTGGAAAAACTGGTAAAACTGGTGCCCAACAGTGCGGAAGTAAGAACCAGGCTCTCATCACTGTACCTGAAAATGGAACGGTACCCCGAAGCCCAGGAACAGGCCAAGGCAGCCCTGGAATGGGAACCCGATAATATCCAGGCCCTGAGGACCTCGGGAATCGCCTACCGGTTTATGGGGAATGATGAAAAGGCAAAAAAGGTATTCGAGAAAATCCTCACCCTGGACCCGAACAATAATTCCTTCCAACTGGACCTGGCGGATATCCATTTTAAACGCAGGGAATACAAGGACGCGGAAGAACGGATCATGGCATTCCTGGCCAGGAAACCCAATGACAGAAATGCCAAACTGATGCTGGGAAAACTTTACGCCGAAATGGGAAGCCGGACCCACGCGATCCAGATTTTTGAAGAACTCGCCAGGGCCGACCCAAACGACACCGAAGCCCTGGCCGCGGCTGCAGAGCTCCATAAGGAAGCGGGGGAACTGGAAAAAGCCCTCCGCACCGCGGACAAACTGGTCAACCTCCAGGGCGGACGGGCCACCCCGGACGATTTAACCGATCTGAACGACTCCCTGGCTTTTTATGAAAAAGCGGTAAACGCCTATTCTTCTTCGGTCCGGGAAATGTGGGACCGGAATCTGGGTCTGCTCAGGGCGGGTACTTCCGAGGATGAACTCCAGCAGGAAGAGGATCCATCCCTCCTGATGGGTTCCATAGAAAGAACCCCCACCACCGACGAGGAAATTGAAGAACTATTTATAGAAGATATTGATGCACCGGAAGAAGAGGAAGAGCAAATATACGATGAGGATTTTCTGACTGATGATGAAGAAGAATATGAATCATTGCTGAGTGCGGTCGAGGGTAATTCCCTGGATAACCTGGCCGAAAAGGATGATTACGATGACGGGTATTTCCCGGGAAAACCCCAGGTTGAGGATGATCAGCCCCTGACCGATATTGGATCTCCCCAGGTTCCGGTGCCGGAACAAAATCCACCCCCCCAGGAACCCTATCAGCCTCCGCCGCCTTATCAGCAGCCCCAGTACCCTCAGCAGCCTCCGCCGTCGTATCCGCCGCCTGGAAAGGAACCGCCCCAGACCAAACCGGAAGCTCCCTATGAGGAGCCTTTATTTGAAGAAGAGGAACCGCCCTTTGACCCGGGATGGGAACCCCCCGAACCGGATTTGGAGGATAACCAGCCCCCGGATGAGGAATCCGAAGGTGAATTTACCCCCCTGGAACTGGAACCGGACATGGATGAGGAGCTGAATCCGGAAGATGAAATGCTTCCCGAAGAACCTCCCCAGGAAGAATCCCCGGAGAACGGGCTTTTTGGTGACGAGGAAGATGAAAATTTAGATGAAGACGCGGACGAGGAGGATCTGCTGGTCCCGGGGGATGCGGAGGATCTGGCCCCGGAAGAAGAATTACCCGCAGAGGAACCCCCGGAAGAAGAAACACCGCCCGGGGAAGAACCCGCTCTTCCCGAAGAACCGGAAGAGGAGGAACCTCCGGAAGAAGAAATACCCGGGGAATATCTTCCCGAAGATGAAATACCAACAGAGGAAGAACCCGCTCTTCCCGAAGAACCCGAAGAAGAAATACCCGGGGAAAATCCTCCTGAAGAAGAAACACCAACCGGGGAAGAACCCGTTCCTGCCGGCGAACCCGGGGATGAACCGCCCATAAAACCCGCTCCTCCCCAGGACGGAACTGAAAAAGCCCCCGCTTCCGAAGAACCGGAAAAGACCCCCGGTAAGGTTTCCCCCAAAAACATGCTGGATCTGATGAATTACCTGAAAAATCTGGTGGATGATCTTCCCTCAAAGGACCGGGACAACTTCAAGGAAAGCGATATCCGGCTGAGTATGGAATATATCATCGACACCCTGGAAGGCCATAAGGGACTGTTCAAGGGAATCAAGGAAAAACTTCCCGAAAAAGAAGCGGTTTTACAAAACGGAAAAGCCTCCGCACCGGATAAGGTTGCGGGAACCCTTTCCTATTTGGGCTCTTTAGCTTCGGATCTTCCCGACCCAGGCCTGACCACGGCAATCCAGAGAAAGGTTGGCACGGTTCTTTCGGAACTTCAGCAGACCATTTCCCGGAAAGAAGGCGGAAAAACCCATGAATAGTGAAGACAGATTAAGGACCATCGAAAGATACATCACCAACATGCCCAGCCTGCCCACCACGGTTTCCAAGGTTCTGGAGGTCTGCAATAACCCGAATACCAGCCCCGCGGACCTCAACCATGTGATTTCCCTGGACCCTGTTCTGGTCGGCCGGGTACTTAAACTGATCAACTCCGCATATTACGGATTAGGCCAGCAGGTTACCAGCCTTGTCAGGGCCATCATCATGCTGGGAATAAACACGGTAAAAAACCTGGCATTATCCACCGCTGTCCTGGGAAACTTTTCCTCAAAAAAGCAGTACCAGGCCCTTAATATGGAAGGATTCTGGCGTCATTCCCTCTGTGTTGGGGTAGCCGCCAAGATGATCGCAAAAAAACGGAACGTGGACCAGAAGCAGTTTGAGGAATATTTTACCGCGGGCCTCCTCCATGATATCGGGAAAATTCCCATCAATGCGGTATTTCCCCAGGATTACGTGACCACCATCAGCTGTTCCGACCGGGAAAGGATATCCCTCTACCAGGCGGAGGATAAGATCCTCCAGATAAACCACTGTATTTCCGGCGGGAAAATTGTGGATGCCTGGAAACTGGAAGGCGCCGTAGGGGACAGCATACAATTCCATCATTTTTATACCGATTACGACGGTCCCCACAGGGATGTACTTTTCAGCGTAATCGCGGCCAACCGGTTTGCCAATATGATGGAAATCGGTTTTTCCGGGGACCGGTATCCCGAAAAGGTCGATCCCGCGCTCTGGGAATACCTGAATATCGACAAGGATGTTTTTGACGAAATTGAGCAGACCGTTATCCAGGAAATAGAAAAAGCAAAGATATTCCTCAATATATAGGGGTATCTGGAAGCATCCGCGGAGGACGGTTTTTTAGTTTTTTATTGTTGAAGGTAGCCTTTTAAAACCCAACCGGGTTTTTTAAGGATTACAAACATAAGCAGGGCGCATCCGGCCTGCCGGCCGGACCGGGCTATCCATTCCAAGTCCTCAACCCTGGACCTGCGGTCCAGGGTCTCCGGGCTTTCCATTCCTATCCCTTGCGCATTCCCGCATTGCCTCCGGCAAAGGGCATAACTGTGGGTAAGTTTCTTTTAAGTATATTGCCGGAAGAGGAAACAGCATGTTATCAGTACGATTTTGGGGAGACCGGGGTTCCATTCCCTGTCCCGGACCATCAACAGTCATTTACGGCGGCAACACCTCATGCCTGGAAATCCGGGCGGATGAAAAACTGGTAATCCTGGACCTGGGCACCGGGGTAAAACCCTTCGGGGACTGGCTCATGGCCAACGATTTTAAACTCCAGGGAAAACTCGATGCGGACATCTTTATCACCCACACCCACTGGGACCATATCATGGGATTCCCCATGTTTACCCCTATTTTTATCCCCTCCACCTCCCTGCGGATCCGGGGCCCCGTATCCTACGAAGACGACACCCTGGAATCCATCATCGGGGCCCAGTTGTCCTACCGGTATTGGCCGGTCCGGCAAAGCGATTTAACCGCCCATATTGAATATGACCAGATCAAGGAAACCACCCTGGACCTGGGCGGCGGCCTGGTGGTGCACACCAAGTACCTGAACCATCCCATCCTCTGCCTGGGCTACCGGTTTGAATACCAGGGAAAATCCATAGTAACCGCCTATGATACGGAACCCTTCCGGAACGTATTCCCCACAAACCCGGACGACCCCAGTTACGACGAGGCTGCCGCCATTGAGGGGGAACAGGTTGCCCAGGAGGAAAACGAAAAAATGCTCCGTTTTTTCCAGGGAGCGGACATCCTCATCCACGACTGCCAGTACACCAAAAAGGAATATGAAGCCTCCAAAACAGGCTGGGGCCATTCCTCCTACGAATACGCCATCAACGCAGCCCATAAAGCGAATGTAAAAAAGCTGATCATGTTCCACCACGACCCCAACAGGACCGACGACCAGTTGAAGGAGCTGGAAATGAAATATAAACATCTTATTGAAGGCAGAACCTCCCTGGAAATCGCCATGGCCCGGGAAGGGCTCATGCTGGAAGCCTGAGGGGAAAATAATGGACAGATATGCTCCTGTCTGAACAGGACCCGGAAAGAGGGAAGATAGCCCTTGGCGGACTATTTATGAAATAAGTCCAGGCAGGATCCGGTCAAAAAAGCCGGGAAAATTTCCCGGTTTTATCGCCTAATTAAAAGGAACCGGGGTAAAGATATTTCTGCTTAACTTATCCCCAAAACCCATTGCTCCGCTCGAATTGTCCCCCGCAGCCCAAAGGGTTCCGTCGTTTTTAAGTACCATGGTATGGGAATACCCTGGATGGACGGATGTTACATTTGAACCTATACTCTCAACCTGTTTAAAAAAGAGTTGATTCGGCTCAGTTCCAAGACCCAGCACACCATAGGAATTACTCCCGGTAACCCAGAGGGTCCCGTCATTTTTGACCACCATTGTCCGGTCATTATTGGTACACACTCCCCTTACATCCGAAATGTCAGTAATTTTAGTAAAGGTCTTTACATTATCGCTGGTTCCAAGCCCCAGCTGACCATACATATTATGGCCCGCGGCCCAGAGGGTTCCGTTTTTCTTGAGAATCAGTGAAAATACAGTGGTGGATCCCACATACACTTCCTGCACATCGGAACCTGCATCATCAACCTGGGTAAAGGAAGTATATGGGCCGGAATTAGCCCCAAGTCCCAGCTGGCCGTAGGCATTGCTTCCCGCAGCCCAGAGGGTACCGTCATTTTTGAGTATCAAAGTATGATGTTGGCCGGGAAATACGGCTTTTACACCGGAAACATCAACCTTGGTAAAAAGATACTGCTTATCGGTATTCCCTATTCCCAACTGACCGTACTCATTATCTCCTGCAGCCCAAAGGGACCCGTCGGTTTTGAGTATCAGGGTATGTTCGTTTCCTGAATATGCAGCTTCCACGCCGGAAACATCAACTTTTGTATAGGTTCTTCTCTCTTTGGCATCCCCCAGTCCAAGCTGGCCGTCACAATTATTCCCTACAGCCCAAAGGGACCCGTCGGTTTTAACCATCATGACATGGTGGGTGCCTGCGGATATCATTTTTATATCGGAGATTTCCTCGGTAACCTGGGTGAAACCCAGGGAACTTATGGTATCCCCCAGGCCAAGTTGTCCAAAATGCGGGGTCCCCGCAGCCCAGAGGGTTCCGTCCTTTTTCAGCACCAGCGTATAGCGGCTGCCCGCATATACGGAACGTATTCCTTCTCCGCCTCCGTCGGACGGGGTTGAACCAGCAGGATTTGAGCATGTTATTGTGATTAACAATGTTAACATACTTAAGATGAACAGCACAGCATTGAATTTCTTCATAAAAAGCACATCCTCCATGGTGAATTTAAAAGAACTAGGGAACCGCTGATTAAACCGGTCGCAATATGCGACCAATCAGCGGTTCCCTCTGCAATTCTTTGTTGCACAAAGAATTGCCTGTATTAAAGAATACACTGATTAATGCTCTATGAGCATTAATCAGTGTTTCCCTAGCATTATTGCTCTTTATATAAAAAAATGTAGCACGGCAAAATTAAAATATCAAATATAAATTGGAAAGCCACAAAAAAATGAAAGGGAAGTTCCGGGGCAGCTCCCTTGATTTTCCGGTTTTTACCTTGATCCTGGGGGAATCTCTGCTTAAAGGAGGCGGATATCCTCATCAACGGCTGCCGGTATACTAAAAAGGAATATGAATCCCCCAAAACAGGCTGGGGCCATTCCTCCTGGGAATACACCATCAACGCCGCCCATAAACCGAATGTAAAAAAAGCTGATCATGTTCCGCCACAATCCGACCAGGACCGGCATACCCTCTGTACGCTTTCATATACGAGTTTCAGGGCAGGACAGATTAACATTCCCCGGTTTGCCATGGCCGAAAGCAGTGGTATACCGGATGGGATTAAACCGCAGCTAAAACGGACGCTTTTTGTTAAAGCCGGGAAACCTACATTAAAGAATACACTGATTAATGCTCTATGGGCATTAATCAGTGTATTCTTAACTGAAATCCTGTTGCAAAAACCGCAGAACATGGTAAAATGGTACGTGAATTTTGATTCTACTCCTATATTCAAGCAACGTTCCTAAATGAATTCCAAAGATCTATGTATAGATGATATGTATCAAAAAACTTCCGATAAAAAATTTATGAATGGAGTATAAAATGATGAAAAAAATTATAGAATTTAACCTTGTTTTTTTCCTAACTGTATTTGCATTAATGTTTTTCGCCTGCGATAACGGCGTCACCCCCGGGGGTGATGGTACTATCACTGTAACCGGCGGCAAACCGGCAGGCGCGGCGGTTGACGCTCCGACCCTGTCATCAAACACGCATAACAGTATTACCATTAATGCGGTTGTCGCACCCGCTAATGGTCAGACCGTTGAATATGCAAAAAACACAACCGGTTCCGCGCCTGCGGAGGGCTGGCAGGATGGGCTTGTATTTGGATCATTAACCCCGTCAACCGGGTATTATATCTTTGCCCGGTCAAAGGAAAATGCGTCTTTTTATGCCGGACCGGCAAGCGCCGCATTGACAGTTACCACCGATGCTGCACCCGGCGTGGGTAAATCCGCGGGCGCAGCGGTCGCCGCTCCGACCCTGGCATCAAAAACGCATAACAGTATTACCATCAAAGCGGTACCATTGCCCGGCAATGGGCAGACCGTTGAATATGCAAAAAACACAACCGGTTCTGCGCCTGCGGAGGGCTGGCAGGATGGGCTTGTATTTGGATCATTAACCCCGTTAACCGGGTATTATATCTTTGCCCGGTCAAAGGAAAATGCGTCTTTTTATGCCGGACCGGCGAGCGCCGCATTGACAGTTTCAACTAATGCGGTGCCCTACTATACCGTAACATTTAACAGCAACGGCGGAAGCGCTGTTAGTTCAAAAACAGGTATACCCAGCGATACGACTATCTCCGCTCCTGCAGTTCCTGCAAAAGCAGGATATGCATGTGTATTTGCAGGGTGGTATGATGCAGGGTTGGTAAACAAATTCAATTTTACCACTCCCATAACCGGTAATTTAACCCTGTACGCCAAGTGGGAACCCTACGCTATAGGTGCCACCGGACCCGGGGGCGGGAAAATCTTCTACAGAAATGAAGCAGGTTTTACGGTGGAGGGCCTGGGAACCTGCCGCTACCTTGAAGCAGCGCCAGCAAATATAACTGTAACATTAGTATGGGCGCCAGTAGGCTCACCGGTCTACTCGAATATAACAGGTGCGGCGGGAACGGCCATAGGTACCGGGCGGAAAAACGCCGCTGCAATATTAGCGGCAGCCACCCCGGGAGAAGCAGCAACCCAGGCGCCTGCAGCCTATGCCTGTAGTATATATGGGACAGGAACACCCACCGAAGGGAAATGGTTCCTTCCGAGTAAGGATGAATTAAACGAGCTCTATAAAAACAAGCGAGATCTTGGAATACCGGATTCCGGCTTTTATTGGTCTTCTTCGCAGGGCTATAGCGGTACTGCGTGGCTTCAGAATTTCGTCGACGGCGTCCAGAACTACGGCGGAAAGGTTGGCGCCGGCAATGTCCGCGCCATCCGGGCTTTTTAACTATTTAACCATTTAACTAT
>JAVBPH010000070.1:0-5018 GCA_031549725.1 Treponemataceae bacterium | reverse complement strand
GCTTTTTTCAAAACTCGGTTAGTTTTGAAAAAAGCTTTTGCAGAAAGAATGTTATTTCCTTATCCATAAATAAAATAGCATTCTTTCTGCACTCACATCTAAGGTTGCTTTTTCAAAATCTGAAATTTTGAAAAAGCCTCTATTCATAATTCTTGAGGAATTTTTATATCTATATAATTTATTAGAATTATTATTCGGGTTGTTCCAGGTATCAGAGTTGAGTATGTTTAAAGAATGAACAAATACAAAGGAAAAATACTTATGTCCCTTTCCCTGGACCGTCTGCCCGGGGGAATTGTTGATACGATAAAAAACCTGAGCGGCCGGGATGTGATGGTCAGTACCAACGAGGCCGAGATAGAAAAAAATCTTGATGATATTGAAATTGCAGCGGGGAATCTGCCCTTTGCATTGCTTTCCCGGGCGTCAAATCTTGCCTGGGTACAGCTTTGGACCGCCGGGGCCGATATGGTCCAGAAATATCCCGAATTAAAAACCAAGCCTTTTATTATGACTTCCGTTTCGGGAGTACATGGTCCCCAGATGGCGGAACATCTTTTTGGTATGATCCTTGCGTTCACCCGGAAGCTTCAGTTTGCCTTTGCTGCACAGCGCAGCCATGAATGGTTTCATCCCAGATCTGAAAGAATGATAAAGTTAACCGGAAAACAAATGCTTATCCTGGGATACGGTAAAATCGGAAAGGAGTTTGCCTTGATAGCCAGGGCATTCGGCATGGAGGTGACCGGTCTAAGACATCATGTTCCGGAAGGCGGAAAGGATGATGCGGGAATTTCTGTAAAACCTTCCTCCCAATTAATGGACTTGCTTCCGGATGCGGATTTTGTGGTGAATATTCTGCCCCTTACACCGGAGACGGAAAATTTTATCGGGGAACATTTTTTTGAAAAGATGAAAAGCAGCGGGGTCTATATCAATATTGGCCGGGGATTAACCACCCGGGAGAATGACCTGATAAACGCCCTCAGGGAAAAAAAGATTGCCGGTGCATTGCTCGATGCAACCCGGGAGGAACCGCTGCGGAAGGACTCGGCCCTTTGGGACATGGATAATGTGATCATCACCGGTCACTATGCCGGAGCCACCTCTGATTATCACAAACAATGTATGGATATATTTTTGAAAAATCTGGAATTGTATATAAATGGTCGTCCTTTAATTAATGTGGTGGATAAAATTAAGGGGTATTAATAATCGGGGTTGATTCGCAGGCGGGTTTCATATCCTCTGTACGCATTCGCGTACGAGCATTAGGGCGATTCTTTGAAGTAATAAAGAAATTGTTGTGCGCGTATGAAACCCACATATCATCCTTACCTTACAGAACCAACATACACGCTGCTTGCGGCGGGGTGTGCTGATGTTTTGATGGGGATGCATTTTCCGCGGTTCCACCGGGTGTTTCAGTACAGGAATCCCGGGGACCCGGTTCCATTTATCAAAGCATGTTCACTGAAGGCCCCTGTGCTGGGGCTCTTAAAGTATCCAAGGGCCCAGGAAAAATAATCTTTAAAACCCGTTTCATAAATAGTTTGCCAATGCATATCCCTCCCTGAGGGTGGTTTCGGGAGCCTCAACCACCGGGAATCTCCGGTCCCTGGGGCTGCTTGTACTGAGGTTTTCGAAGCATCAAAGGGATATGGGAAGAAATAAGGATTTATGAAATGACAGCTGGTGGTTTCACCGGAAGTTGCGTCTGAACCCGGCCTCTACTGGTACATGATGATATAGGGCCTGGGATCGAGTTCCAGTACTTCCCTGGGAGTTAAAATAGGATCATCATATCCGGCGCCTTCAATCCCGGATTTGTAGAACAGCTTAAATGCCTTTACAGGAATATTCCCTGCTTTGGAGTTTGCATTGTAGGACATCCGTTTCAGGGCCGGGCTGCCAAAGCCGTCCGCGCAATGGACCAGCCGGACCCGGGCGAAGTTGCTTTTCACCTGATCCCGCTGCAGGATCATCCGGTTGTTGAACTGGTGAATCACCAGCATCCGTTCCCCGGGGATCCTGTTTTCAATGATATAATTTTCCATCACTTCCTGGGCTTTATTTATTTCCGCCGCGGTGATGCTTCCGATTTCTTCCATAGGTTTTTCGGTCCGCCATTCCGGGTCAAGGGCCAGATGAACATTGGGATACCGCAGGTAGGGCAGCATTTTTTTCAGGGAATCCACCGGATCAAACCGGCCAATCTGGTGGTCTATAAACACCAGTATGTCATGTTTCATGGCATACTCAATATACTGGAGGAGAACCGAATCCTGGAGAATACCGATATCGCCTTTGGGCCAGACGGTTCCGTAAATAATGTAAAAAGCTTTTTGTATATTCCGGTCCCCGTTCAATTCCTTGTATTCCACCGCCAGTTTGCTGAGCCTTGCATCAAGTTCCTCAATTGGAAGGGTACCCAGAATCCCCATTCTTTTTGACATGGGATGACCGTAAAAAGCCAGAATATCCGTATTGAGCAAAATGGATTTGTTGTCTTCCTGTATCCGGCTAAGACCGGCAAGTTCAATATCAGTGGGAACCCAATAGGGTTTGGATGCTTCCCGGCTCCAGTATTCACTTAACTGTTCTATATAATAAATGGAAGGGAAGGGCCGGTATTCCGGCTTCCTGTATATTTCCGAAGAACCAGGAATAGTAGCTGTAATATTCTCCGATGAAAGCAGGGCGGGAAAACACGTCAACAGTAGTAGGGTGATAAGACCCAGCTTCAGCACTGGGTGTACAAGGGGTGGCCGGATATACATGGTTCTGAAATTATCGGCAGAATATGTCATAAACTTAAAGGGCAGCCGGAAGGCTATTATAGATCTTCAAGTTCATGTTCAACTTCGGTGAGCCGTTTTGTTAAGGAAGCAATGGTTCTTTCCAGCCGCTGTTTTTCTTTTTCCAGTTTATCCCTGGGGGCTTCCTCTTCAGGTTTTTTTCTGGTTTCCATTTTTACCGTATCCGGACTTTTCCCGGAGATCAGGGCGTTTTCCGCGGCTGTCCTCTGATCCTCATTTTTAATTCCCGCCAGAAAACGCATGTTGTCCGAACCCAGGGATGGATTCAGATTATACTCAAACATTTTCATGGCCATTTTTGCCGCAATCCTGGGAATACACAGGACCCGGTCGACGTAATCTTCAAACCGGGCACCTATGGCCTTGCAGAGATCATGGGCTTTTAAAAGCTGCTTGCCCAGATCTTTAACCAGGCTTCCATTTTCCTGGAGATATTTTTTACGGATTACTTCAGTCAAAGCAGAAAGTTCCGGTGATAACTCAAATACATTTTTATAGGATCCCGAATGCTCGGCCTTTTCAAGAAGCCCGTGAAAGATTGCCCAGAATTCGGCGGTATGGGACCGGGAAGAAAGCTCTCCCCCCCGGGAACAGGCATGAAGATGATGGGCGTACTCATGGATGGCCGTATAGAGCAGGAGATTATCGTCCTTGAAATTCCGGTTATGGATAATAATTTCCCTGGATTCGGGTTTGTAAAGGCCGTTAACCTTGCTGCTTTGTTTTCCTGAAAAAACAACCGAGAAATCCATCGGGGCATCTTCTATTGAAAGGAGGATATTCTTTACCTGGTCCTGATTCATTGAAAGAGTTTATCCCAGAACCCCGATTTTTTCCATAGCCAATACGACCGCGGCCACACAGGCCGTTTCGGTTTTCAAAGCCCGTTTCCCTATGGACATCCGGAGGAAACCCGCATATTCCAGAATGTCCCGTTCCCGGTCGGACCAGCCCCGCTCGGAACCAATGGCCAGGATCATGGACCGGTTCCTTTGGGCCAGATTTACCATGGCCCCCTCGGGGCGGACATTATCCGGGGCAATCAGCAGGGGGGCGGAATGGTTCATATAGGCTGAAGCCCTGGGAGGATTGGTTTCCCAGGGACATTCCTCAAGCCAGGAATCAAGGGATGCATAGACCTGAATTTCCGGAAGTATGGTATCCCGGCTTTGGACCGCCCCTTCAACCAGGGCAGCCCTGGCCCCGCCGTCACTAAGAAGTTTTGTGTCCCGGTAACTTTTCTCCCCCAGGTCGGTGGATATCAGATCGATGGATTCAATTCCGAAATTTGACAGATCCCGGAGGAGCCGGCGCAGTTGAATTGGCCTGGGGAATCCCACCCCCACCCGGATAGGTGTCCTGGGCGGAGGATCTTCCCGGAGATCCAGGGAATACCGCAGGGTCCCGTCAAATCCCACGGTATCAATAAGGCCGGTCCCGATGGAACCGCCGATGATCCCCGCATCAAAGGTGTCGCCGGGCCGCTTATGGAGAACTTTTAACAGATGGATTGTCCGTTCATCCCGCCGGGAAAGGGGTTTTCCCACTTCGGAACTGTCAAAAAGTATGATATTCACAAGCTGAGTATACTTCATGGGTATGCAAAAAAACCAGAGGTAAAGGAATTTAATTGGGGAATTAAAAAACATGAATTTAAAATTTTCAATAAAAATAGATTGATCATATCCGCTGCTTGCGGTATTTCATACCACACTGAGAAAAAAGATAAAAAGGCCCGGCCTTACACAAAAATATCTATTTTGTTGCCCAGATTAGGATCGGTGATAACCGAAGCTGACTCGATCATTTTGATGAGGGCCGCTCCCTGTTCCTTGAACCCGCCCAGGGCCATTTTTTCAACCCCCAGAGCGGCAATTTCCATTGTTCTCTGCTGGGCCGCATCCATAGATAGTGCCTGAATGTTCATATATAAAATATGGATGCAAATAAAAGAAAAATCAATAGTTCCGGCGATAACTAACTTGATGGGGCTGTCCCCGTATGGTGATCCAATTTTATTCGTATAAAAATCCTTGCCTTTTGAAAATGAATTAAAGGGAGAGCCTTTTTCAAAACTCGGTTAGTTTTGAAAAAGGCTTTTGCAGAAAGAATGCTATTTCCTTACCCATAAATAAAATAGTATTCTTTCTGCACTTACATCTAAGGTTGCTTTTTCAAAATTTGACATTTTGAAAAAGC